>JBJKPU010000001.1:0-5117 GCA_046706005.1 Terriglobia bacterium
CGGGTGTGCCCATGGATCTGTTTACTTCCGGCCAGGCGCGCTGGCTGGGCGTGGCGGTTCGCGGCTTGCCCGAACAGTCTCGCATCCTGCTGGTGAGCGTGCCGTACGCGATGACTTCCGGCAACGCGGAAATGCTGGGTGGGAAGCCCGCTTCCGATTATCTGCTGGCCTCGCAGAGCGGAACAAGTTGGGCGACGACGGCAGTGGCCGGCACGACTTCAACGACGAACAGCCGGGCGGCGAAGCAGGCGACGACGGCGAGCCCGCAGAGCATTACCATGGGGCCGACGGCGAACTACATCGCCGGTTGGGAATCGAACGGCACCACGCTGGGGGCTTCAAACATTTATCAGGACCCGACGACGAACAACGTCGGCATCGGGACGACCATGCCTCTGGCCAGCACTGAAATTGTGGGACCTCTGGGCACCTCGGCGCCGGCGACGGTTCTGGATCTGTCGCGGGGTTACAACGAGGGGATCGCCTACACGTCGGCGGCGTCGTTCCTGCTGTCGAATCCGAATGTGTCAATCAACAATTCGAGATTGGACATTGCGCTGCTCGACGCAACCGCGCCCTATGACGCCCTGCCCGACAGGACGGTGATGTCGCTGGTGAGCAACGGCAACGTGGGCATCGGAACAACGAACCCGGCGTTCAGGCTGGACGTTGTGAGCACGGGCGGCGCGACCGGAGCTTCCATTGCCGTCGGCGATCAGGTGGACCCGACTTCGAAGTATGGTTACGCGCAGGCGGCTTATCAGCTGCACAATCCGAATTTCAACTCGGGCGCCGGACAGGTGATTTTCTCCTTCGGCGCGGAAGGCAACCTGTCGAATTCAGGCGCGGTGACCAACAGCGACTTTTATGTTTTCGACCCGGCGGGCACGGGCACCTACAAGGCGGTATTCCAGGCCAACAGCCCGGCGGGCGGCGGAAAGATCGGACTGGGGACGAACATCACCAGCCCCTCGACACTGGCCGGCGCGGGACTGACGATTGATTCCTCGGGGAACGTCAAAGTGGCCGGCACACTGACGGCGACAAAGTTCTCCGGCGACGGATCGGGACTGACCAACCTCGGAGGCTCGACGACCGTCATCAGCGGCTCGACGGGAACATTCAGCGGCGCGGTGAGCGGGGCCAGCTTCAACGGCGCTCTGCTGAACGGGTCCGGCAACTCGATCGCGGGCGGGGGCAACAACACAATTGCGGGGGGCAAAGGCAACAGCGTCCTCGGCACCGGGAACTCCAACACAATTGCCGGCGGCTTCGGCAATATTGCCGGCGCCAATTCCACCTCCAATAGCTACGCCACGGTTGGCGGCGGTTACGGAAACCTTGCAAGCAGCGCGGAATCCACCGTCAGCGGAGGCAATGCCAACAAAGCCAGCGGCATCGCCTCGACGGCCGGCGGGGGCTATAACAACACCGCGAGTGGCGACTACACGACGGTCGGCGGGGGCGGCACGAACGCAGCCAGCGCAAGTTACGCCACGGTCGCCGGAGGCGATCTCAACACCGCCAGCAGCAACGGAGCGACGGTGGCCGGGGGCTACAGCAACACGGCCAGCGGCAGCATCAGCACGGTCGCCGGGGGCAACGGCAACACCGCCAGCGGCGCCCTGAGCTTTGCCGCCGGATGCCACGCGAACGCGGCCAAGGACGGCTCATTCGTCTGGAGCGGCGCGCATGATGTTTCCAGCGTTGCGTACTGCTCGACCGTCACTGCCAGCGCCGCGGGCCAGTTCATCGCGCTGGCGCCGGGAGGGTTCAATCTTTACACGAATACCGCCCTCTCCACGGGTTGTTCGATCGCAGCCGGAGGCGGCGCCTGGAGCTGCACCAGCGACCGGGATGCCAAGGCCAACTTCGCGCCCGTGGACGAGCAGCAGTTGCTGGCCAGCCTGAACCGTATTCCCATCACCTCGTGGAACTACAAATCCGAGAAGACTTCGTTGCGGCACCTGGGGCCGATGGCGCAGGATTTTTACGAGGCTTTCCGGCTGGGCGACAGCAACAGGCAAATCGGCCTGCTGGACGAAGGCGGCGTGGCGCTGGCCGGCGTGCAGGCGCTCTATCGCCTGAGCCTGGAGAAAGACAGGAAAATCGCCGAGCTCACCGCGCAGAATCGCAAGCTGGCCGACCAGGTGGCGAAGCTGCAGAAAGAAGCCTCGGTAGTTGAGGCGCTGGAAGCGCGGCTGGCGAAGGACGAAGCGCGGGAAAAGGAAACCCGTACGAAACTGGCTCGCGTGATGCGGCAACAGAAGAAGAACTCACGCACGGAGCTGGCGCGCGCGCAGTTCTGAGAAGCAGATTCCTCTCCCGCTTTGCGGGATCGGAATGACGGGCGAGGTCATCGGAATGATGTGGAGGCGGACGCGCGGCATTGCAGGCGCGGCCCCTCACCCGTCCCGCTGCGCGCGACATCCCGCAGAGCGGGATCACAGACGCGCGACCCTCTCCCCGCAAGCGGGGCGAGGGTTAAGAGAAATAAGAACGGCGCGGCAGCGGCACGGCTGAAGCCGTGCCCTGACGCCGTGCAAGAGACGCCGGGTGGCGCGTACATCGCCGTCGCTGCGATGTGTGAAGGCATAAGGGCGTCGCGCCGCCCCTTCAGGGCTCGGGGATTTTTTTGGGCACCGCTGACCCAGGCCGATGGCCTGGGCTTTGCTGATTCGCCCCTTCGGGGCTGAACGTCGGGATCAGGCGACATGCGGCGGGTTTTGGGGCTTGCAATCACCGCGCGCGGCGGTATTCTCTTTTCATGCAAATTACGGATCGCGGGAGCGTGGGGCTGGATCGCAAAGCCGCGACTACCGCACACATGGCATAGTGCGCCATGGATGCGCCACCCGACTATTGCCGAGAGGAGAACGCCTTTGAAGCCGTCATTTCAGAATCGCAAATCATTATTGCCGCCGGGACTGGCGACCGCGTTGAAGAAGACGTGGTTCTGCGCCGTTGCGGGAGTCCTGATGGTTGCCTTTGCGGGAACCTGCAACGCTCAGACACAGAGTTCCCAGCCGGAAGGTATTCATAAAATCAAGCACGTGATCGTCATCATGCAGGAGAACCGATCCTTTGACAGTTATTTCGGCACCTTTCCCGGGGCGGACGGACTGCCACAGAAAGATGGAGCTTTTACGGTGTGCAATCCTGATCCGCGAACCGGAGAATGCGTGAGCCCGTATCACGACCGGCAGGATGAGAACGCGGGCGGAGACCACGGCGCCCAGGCCAGCGTGGAAGACATTGACAACGGCCGCATGGACGGCTTTGTGATTGTGTCGGAGAAGGGCAGCCGGGGTTGCGGGCCGAATGTTGATCCGGCCATCTGCTCGCCCTCGGCTCCGTCCGACGTGATGGGATATCACGACGGGCAGGACATTCCGAATTACTGGTCGTATGCGCGCGCCTACACGCTGAACGATCACATGTTCTGCTCGGTCGCTTCCTGGAGTTTGCCCGCGCATCTCTATGAGACTTCCGCGTGGTCGGCGTATTGCTCGAAACACGATGACCCGATGAGCTGCAGAAACGACATCAATCCGGCGATCACGCCGGATATGGGAGCCGGAGTGCCGGCCGCGGTCCGGAAGCGAAGAGGAATGTCTCCCAAGCCGGAGCCGCCGGACTATGGATGGACGGACATCACCTACCTGCTGCACAAAAATCACGTGAGCTGGGCGTATTACGTGTTCAAGAGTTCCGATCCGGATTGCGACAGCGGGCTGGGACCGTGTCCCTACGCGGATAAAATCGCCAGGACGCCCGGCTGGTGGAACACTTTGCCCTACTTCGATACGGTCAAGGAGGATCATCAGCTTTCCAACGTGGAGCCGATTGATAACTTCTATAAGGCGGCGAAGGATGGGACGCTGCCGGCGGTCTGCTGGATTTCTCCGTCGTCAAACGTCAGCGAGCATCCGACGGCGCTGGTGTCGGTGGGGCAGAGCTATGTGACGGGGCTGATCAATGCCGTGATGAAAGGTCCGGACTGGAATAGCACCGCGATTTTTCTGGTGTGGGACGACTGGGGCGGATTCTACGATCACGTCATGCCGCCGGCGGTGGATATTGACGGCTATGGATTGCGCGTTCCCGCCATGATTATTTCGCCATACGCGAAGGCGCATCACATTGACCATCAGGTTCTCAGCTTCGACGCTTACCTGAAATTTATCGAGGATGATTTTCTGGGCGGGGCGCGGCTGAATCCCAGGACGGACGGCAGACCGGATCGCCGGCCGATGGTGCGCGAGAATGCTTCCATCCTGGGCAATCTGGTGAACGATTTTGACTTTAACCAGAAGCCGTTGCCGCCGTTGATTCTTCCGGAAAATCCGAAAACCGATCTGATCGCGCCCAAGTCCGGCGGGACAAAGTAAGCGGATATTGGTTGGGCCGGCGGAATCGCCCGAGGGTTTTGTAGGGGCAATTCATGAATTGCCCCTACGAAAACAAATTGCGCCGCAGCGGCAACCCTCACCCGTCCCGCGGCGCGGGACACCCTCTCCCCGCGAGCGGGGCGAGGGCTAAGAGAAAAAGCAGTGCATAGGTCCACCCAGGACCGCAGACCTGAAGGTCTGCGCCAGCCGCGGTGTGTGGCTGCCGGCTACAAGGCGCCTGCGGCGCGCAGACATCAGCAAGCGATATCTGCGCCAGCCGGGGTATAAATTGACTGGCGGAAAACCGGAACCTATGCCATAATCTAGCTGCGTTTGTCGCTTAGGTATTCGCTTATGGGTTGGACTCAAAAGCTGCGGGCAACATCTCGCAGCTTTTTGTGTTTGTAGCCTCTGGGGCGAAGCAGCAGCAGACAGACAACATCAAAGAACAAGGAGTAGAAGTCAACGTGAGTAACAATCGTGAGCAAGGCACCGTCAAGTGGTTTAACGCCTCTAAGGGTTACGGGTTCATTCAGCGTCAGGGTGGCGAGGACGTTTTCGTCCATTACACCGCCATTCAGGGCGATGGATACCGCAACCTGCAGGAAGGCGCGGCGGTGGAATTCGAAGTGGTGAAGGGCCCCAAGGGGTTCCAAGCCTCAAACGTGGTCCAACTCTAGCCGTTCGATTTACAGGGCCGGGCTTCGGTCCGGCCCTGTATCCCCA
>JBJKPU010000002.1:0-23699 GCA_046706005.1 Terriglobia bacterium
CGAGAATGAAGGCTATACTTTCCTGAAGTCCGGCCTCACGCCTACTTACGCCCAGCCGATTGGAACCATCCTGGGTGACATTACGGCTCCTTACGGCTTTAATCCGTGATCCTGGAGCCATCTGCAAGTACAGATCCTATTGTAATAGCTCTTCGTGCCAGGCCTGACTACCGCGAAGTTTTCGCTCTGGAAATTTGCGTGGAAAGCGCTTTTCGGATAGCTCACGGGCGAAGGGATTGGCAAAATGGGCCAACTGCCCAATGGTGGGCTACGCGAAAATCATCTGGCGTGTGGGGGCAGCCTAATTATGAGCGAATTTGGCAATAAAGAGGGACACCACTCTTGAGTTGTGGGAGACGGTGATCAGCACTTTTCTCCTTAACAGGTTTCGACCGCGATACGTCGTGCGGTCTCGGCTTGGCGTGGGATGCGAACAGCCCAGCCCTGGATCAGCAGGCTGGTCAGTTCGTTGATCCAATCGAAGACCTCCTTGTCGGGGAGCAGCGGCAAGAACTGGTCCGCTAAGTTGTTGAAAAGATGGTAGGCCTGGAGGGATTCGAACCCCCGACCCGCGGTTTAGGAAACCGCTGCTCTATCCGTCTGAGCTACAGGCCCGTAAGCGAATTCCTTTATTTCCATGAGAATAGCATAAACTTAATCTCCCTTGCCTACGCAATATGAGACCAGTTGGGAACAAAAGTCGCTTCGGTCGGAGTGCGTGAGTCTACATTGCTTTTGATCGCTCAAGCTATGAAGGAAGAAGGAAACGGTTGTTAGGCGGAGGGAGCGAGTGAGGGGAGAATCGAGATCAAGTCATCCTGATGTCTTGAACTCATTAATCCCCAGCTTCGCCAGTGCTTGAGTCGGACATCCGCTCCACTCTGACTGTGGTTCGTTCCCGACATACGGCAGATCGCGGATCCCCGTAATGCTGGTGAAAAAGCCGCTGACCACAAGGTCGCGAAGCCGGTTGAAGAAAGCAACAGCGGCTGCGTCTTCCGCGGCCGCCTTTTCAGGAAAGGCAATGCGATTGAGAATTTGCTTTTGCCCTGCGGCAGGGCAATCGGCAAAGTCGTATCCGGAGGACCGGTTGGATTCCATGTCGAGCCACGTCAACCCTCCGCGGATTTCTGTGAGTGAATCACCCCTCTTCAGGTTCAGCCAGTCATCGATGAATTCCGGTACGCCGGCTTGAGTGGCGCTGCCAGAGTGCTCGTCGGCAGGAATGATCAGGTCGGACAAAATGCGAATTGTTCGCCATTCGTGCGGATTAAAAGACTTGGGTGTGTAAACTTTTGGCTCTTCCCGATCCTGCCCCTGCGGAGGCGCGGCTTTTGCCATCTCGGCAGCGAAGGGTGTCGTTGACAGCAGTGCGGCTGCCGGAACACGCGTCATGAACCTGAGAATGTCGCGTCGCTCAAACCGAATTGTTTTCCCGGTCGGGTTCTTTTCCATTCTGTCTCCTATTTTCGCAGGAACTCAATTCAGGTCGCAGGGCAAGAGGGCGTGCGGATTGATTTATGTGTCCAACAAGCCTGCCGCCCGCTGCACTGTGCCTTCCGCCAGTGTTTATACGTTGCCCTTCTTCATTTCGCTGGCGATATGTTCACTCGTCCGCCACGCAAGCGCCAGGATCGTCAGAGTCGGGTTTTTGTCTCCCAGACTTACAAATGGCGCACCGTCGGTGACAAACAGGTTCTTACACTCCCACGCCTGGCAATATGAGTTGAGGATCGACGTCTTCGGGCTGTTACCCATGCGAGCGCCGCCAACTTCGTGGATCCCTTGTCCTCCGGCTGAAATTCCCCAATCCTGCTCTGCCCCCGAAGACTCAATTACCTTGCCGCCCGCCGCATTGACAATCTCCTGGAAAGTCTCCTGCATATGGCGGGCCATGTGCACTTCTTCCTGCCCCCACTGGAAGTGAAATTTCAGAACAGGAATTCCCCACTGATCGACAGCGCTGGAATCGACCTCGCAGTAGCTCTGTTCGTTCGGAATCATTTCACCGCGCCCGTGAAAGCCCAAAAAGGCACCGTAGAGCTTGCGGCACTCGTCCTTGAAATTCCCGCCGAAGCCGCCGCTTGCAAACCGTTCCGTCCCACTCAGGATGCCGGGCATGGGCATACCGCGCCGGCCGCCGCCGAATTCGATGTGATAACCCCGTGAGAAGGGAAGCTTATGCCGCTGCTGCTTCTGGCAATTCCACCAGGGCATGTAAAGGTGCATGCCGCCAACTCCATCCTCGTTGTGGGGCGGCATATCCGTCATTTTGGGAACGAAACCGGTGACGTCGGACATCACGGTATCCATCAGGTACTTGCCCAGCAGGCCGCTCGAGTTCCCAAGACCATTCGGGGATCGCGAGCTCCGCGAATTCAACAGCAGCCGAACTGTTTCGCAAGAGCTTGCCGCAAGGACAATCACTTTGCCGCGAACCTGAACTTCCTTGCGGGTAAGTTTGTCGATATAGGAAACTCCCGTCGCCCGGCCGTCTTTTCCCGTCAGGATTTCGCGCGCCATCGCATTCGTCCGGATCTCAAGGTTGCCGGTCATCTGGGCGGGCATCAGGAGTACGACGGGCGAGGAGAAATTAGATCCCATCCGGCAAGAACGGCTGCATTGGGAAACATAGTGGCATGCGGGGCGTCCGTTCAGAGGCCGCGTCAAAATCGCCAAGCGGGAAGGAACGCAGGGGATATGGAGCTTCTGGCACGCCTTTTGAACCAGCAGCTCATAGCAGCGCGGCACAGGCGGCGGCTGATATTTTCCGTCGGGTAGATTTTCGATTCCTTCAGCTGACCCGAAAACTCCGATCAATTCTTCCGTTTTGTCATAATAAGGCGCCAACTGCTCGTAACTGATGGGCCAATCAAAACCTTTGCCGTCCCGGCTGTAAGGTTTGAAGTCGTAAGGCCCCATGCGAAGCGAGATCCTTGCCCAGGCGTTGGTGCGTCCTCCGAGCATGCGCGAGCGAAACCACATCCATTTGGAGCCGGTGGCTGTGAGATACGGCTCGCCCGGAACCTCCCACCCTCCAACGGCAGCCATGAAGTAATCCATTGGGCTGATATAGTTTCCTCCGCCACGGTGCGGCGCATCGTACTCCCACTCGAGCCATTTGGAATCTTTGGCGGCATCGAACCAGCCTCCGGCTTCCAGCATCAGGCACTTGGCGCCAGCTTTCGTCAGGTTATAAGCGGCCATGCTGCCGCCCGCGCCCGAGCCGATAATGATGACGTCATAGGAATCCGAAGTGGAGTTTAAATCAGTCACTGTTGTTTTCACCTCGTAAGCGCCCCGATTCCCGTGCGTGCTGGCGAAAGGGGCTTGTGCGATTCATGGTTGGCGGACCAGTCGAACACCGGCCCGGTCATTTCCCTGTTCGTCGAACCAAATAGTTCCGGACGCCCCGCCAAAATTCCGGACGCTCAGAATCCGGTCGCGCACCCGGGCTCGATTCGGGCCGGCTTCTCGGATGGAGCGTGCGATCAGCCGAACAGCGTCGTACGCTTCCGCAGCCGTGGCAGTCGGACGCATTCCCGTGGCAGAAAAATAGCGGCGTCTAAAGCTTTCACCTGAAAGATCTTTCGCCTGCGTTGGCTCCACGGTATAAATGGGCACGCCTTCAAAATCGCTTGAACTTGCGCGAGAAGCGCCGGAAGGGAACGTAGTTCCGAAACCTCCTTGAGCCGCCTCCCCCGAGAGGTAAACCGGATTGTGATCTCCTGCCTGCGACAATGCGAGGAGCAACTTCCTGGCATTTTCTGGTCGAGCCCACACAACGATGGCCTCTGGAATCTTGTTCTTGACGGCGGCAAGAATCGCGTTCGTATCCGGCTGGAGCGGATTGATCATCATCGAGGCGGGCGTGGAGGACCCCACCATGCCGGCCGCTTTCATGAATTCCTTAAAACCAATTCGTCCATCGTGGTCGTTTTCAGCGACAAGCAGAACACGCCGAAAGCCCCGAACCTGATATATGTCTCGCGCGATGGCCTTCGCCTGCGCCGCGTCGCTGGGCCCCAGCCTGACGATCCACGGCAATCCGAGTTGGGTGGTGGTTGTGTCCGTCGAGAGCGTCAGGACGGGAACGCCAATTCGGTTGCAGACCTGTTCGCACAAATGTGCAGTGTCACCACTGGCTGAGGTGATGATAGCGACTACTTTCTGTTCCATTACCAAGTGAATAATCTGATCGGCGGCGTGCCCCCAGGCGGGCCCGCTCTCATCGCCAACTGCTAGAGCAAGCCGCAGCCCTCCCGGCAAGGCGGTGTTTGACTCGTCCTTCAGCGCCATCTGCGCCGCCCGAACGATTGCCTCGCCGTCTCTTTTCTCCGGACCGTGAATCGGGGCTATCACTCCGATATGAATGACCGGCCCCAAAAGATCGTACTGTGATTCTCTTCCGGGCCCCGCGTAGCTCACCCCTTGCCTTTGGATGGAATCGTAAGGGACGGGAACGTCCTTCTGCTGTGCGCAAACTTGAGCGGATAGAACCAGAACTGCAAACAAAACCGCAAGCGTTTGGAAGCTTTTCAGCGAGATTGCGTAAGGGAGCTTTGCCATACTCGATTCAATCCATGCACCACGCTAACGCGCGCAACGAAGGTCAACCTGACTTATCGAATGGACGCAGTCTTTTGATTCTTCCAGTCCGTCCGTTGCTCAGGCCAGAAAACGAAATGGCCGTTTTCAACCCGTGCAAAAGTGACGGGCGAAATGTTATTTAGTGTGTAATCGAAAAAGGCCACTCCGCTC
Source organism: Terriglobia bacterium (assembly GCA_046706005.1). GTDB lineage: Bacteria > Acidobacteriota > Terriglobia > UBA7540 > UBA7540 > JBJKPU01. Next base: position 4,762 of record JBJKPU010000002.1, read on the forward strand.
ACGCCGTCGTACTTCTTCATTTCGTACCCGCGCAGCGCGTCCATAATTCGGGCGCGATTAAGTCCGGCCTTTCGAATGGCGGCAACAAGCATGTTCATGCCGTCATAGGCGTAGGACGCATAGGGGCCAGGCTCGCTGTGAAAGCGTTGCTCGTATTGCTGGCGAAACTTCTGCCACAGGGGATCATTGCGGACCGGATCGATGGCGGAGATAGCCACCAGGCCGTTTGCCGCCGGCCCGGCGATCTTGACCACTTGGGAATACGCCACGCGACTGCTGCCAAAAACGGGCTGGTTCATTCCCGAGGCGCGCATTTGTTTGAGGATCATTCCGGCCTGGGGAGCATCGCCCCAAATCACCAGAGAGTCGATACCGAGTTTGTTGAGAGTCTCCAATTGTCCGGAAAAATCCCGCGCATCGGGCGGATATTTTTGTACCACAATGGGCTGAAAACCCATGCGCCGGGCGGCGTTGAAAAACTCTTCGTAGCCCCTCCGGCCGTACCGGCCGTTCAGGCGTAACACTCCGACGCGCCGGAGCTTGAGCTGGTTGAATATATAGTCCGCCAGGGCGTAACCCTGCTGGCGGTCGTCGGGAAAATTGTGGATCAGCCACGGGATACGCGTTTCTGTGACCGTCGGGTCCGTCGTGCCCGTGTCCACGATGGGGATCTGCAATTTCAGTGCAGCGCGCAACTCAATGTGAGTTGAGGCTCCGTCAATCGAGCCCAACATCCCCCAGACGTCCTGGTCGAAAAACATCTTTACAATGTCCATTGAGGAAGCACCCCAAAGTGGCAGGTCATCGTGGACTTTGAGAGAAAACGGCTTTCCCAGGTACCCTCCCTGAGCGTTGGCCTGCTCGATGGCCAACTGAGCCCCGTGGAGCATAGCGATTCCGTATGGCGAGTCGGGATTCTCCTTGCCCAGTGGTCCAAGGAAACCGATGTTAACGGACTGTAGGTTGCCCAATTCCGGGGACGGAAGACTTCGCGCCGCGCCGTCGTATTCCAGCGTTGTCGGGTCGATGTACCATTCCTTGTAAGGCTTGCGAAATCGTCCGAAGGGAACGGCCTGGTCCGGCATATTTGCATAGCGCATCTTGGGCGTGGAGCTTGCCGCATCCTGCTGCGCAGGTTTCGATTGCCCGCAAGCGATGCCGGATGCAAGAAGCATCAAGAGAACTGCGTAAGCTGAAATCTTCATGAAGTCCCCCTTGCAGGTTTTCTCCTTGAGTCCGGCGCGACGCCCGCCTGCGTCCAGGCAAAGGAATCGTCTTGCCGGACAGACTCCCGCGCTTGACTGTTGGAGAACTCGACGATCCTCCGGAGTGTTTGCGCATCAATGGCCTGATCGGCGTCGCAAAGCGGACTGCCGGGGCCCGTGAGGCAGTTCGCGATTTCGATAATCAAGCCGTCGCTCCCGGATTCGACGGCGGCACGGCTCGCCGCCTCCACCATAAAGGACGCTCCCGTGGCATGGCTGGGATCCACAATTATCGGTAGGAATGTGCGTGCGCGGACGGCAGGGATGACGTTCAGGTCCAATGTGAAACGGGAATATTCACTGCCGCTGGATGACTTGATTCCCCGCTCGCAAAGGACGATGTTAAGATTTCCTTCATTGGCAATGTATTCTGCCGCGCCCAGCCATTCGCACAGGCTCGCCGCCATGCCTCGCTTTAGCAGGACCGGTTTATGCGAGCGGCCCGCTTCGACGAGGAGAGGAAAATTCTGCATGCTCCGGGAGCCGATCTGAATCATATCTGCGTACTTCGCGACAGTTTCGACAAGCCGCACGTCGATAACTTCGGTGACGACCGGCAGTCCCGTTTCATCTCCGGCCGCCCGGAGAATTTCCAGGCCCTCCAATCCCAACCCCTGAAAATCATGCGGTGACGTCCGCGGCTTGAAGGCCCCGCCCCGAAGCATTTGAGCCCCGCAAGCCTTAGCAGCCTGGGCCAATTGACGGGTCTGATTCCAGTTTTCGACCGCGCACGGCCCTGCAATCACAACAGGCCTGCCCGCGCCGAAATGGACATCGCGGACGCTGACGATTCGCACTCCGCGGGTTCGATATTGCGGATTTGTCTCCCGGCTGAGCAATGGACATATGCGCGGCAGATCTTCGGGAGCTACTTGCCCTGCGATTTTCATAACTGCCTCCACTTCCCGTGGATCTGGTCCCAGGCAGAAACATCTGGCATCGGCTTCAGCCCTCGCGATCCCGGGACCTCACTCCCCGTTTCTGCCATTGCCCGCGCTGTCAGATTCAAAAATGGCCATCGCTTCCATTTCAATCAACAGGTCCGGCCGGCACAAAATCGCCTGAATACCTGTGGATGCCGGGAGGGGATTCAAGCCTTGCTGTCTGAAGAATTCCGTGCGGATTTCATTGAAGGCGGCATAATCGCGCTCGATGTCGCGAAGGTAGCAAGTTGTGCGGACAACGTCCTTCCAGGACGCACCCTCCGATTCCAGCAAGGCGGTAATATTTTGATAGGCTCGCCAGGTTTGGGCCTGGAAATCTCCCTCGTGAATGCTGCGTCCGTATTCATCCACGCTGGCGGTTCCGGAAATCAGCAGAATGGTCACGCCCTTGATGTCGAGGCGCAGGCCGCGCGTGAACGATGAAGGGCGGTCGTAACAGTAGGCTTCATTCAGAGCTTGAGGCGCGCTGATGGCCTTCTTTGAAACAGGTTTATTGGATTGCTTGAGCGTGACGACGTCATTACCGGCTTGCAGTTGACTCATTTCGATGTTCCTCCTTCTCAGGCTGGCGGATGCCATGGCTCAAACCAGCGGCCGTGGCTACCCAGATGTCATTACTTTGAAACGCCACATTGATTATGTAGTTGTGGGGAAGGGATGTCGCAGTTTGAACCGAGCGCGTCTTGCCGTCCGGCAGGGTAATCAGAATTGCCCCGTGCCCCACCTTTCCCGCTTTGTCTGTATCGAGAGTTTTCCAATTCTCGGGACGGTAGGTGATCCAGGTATTCGCTTTATAATCGAATTCGTTAAGCCCCTTCTGGGTGGACACCCAGACATTGGCGCCATGGGTCTTGACTCCGTTGACAAAGTTGGAAGCCAGCCCGCTGTCCTTTGTTAGATAGTTGTGCCAGTTCCGTCCGTCGTATCCGCTGAGACCGAAATACGTTCCGCACCAGAACATTTTTGTCTCAGGACTGTAGGTGATGCTGCTGACCATATTCGAAATCAGCCCCTGGTCACGATAGAGAACGATTTCCATCGATCCGTCGGGGTCGAGGTAGGGTCGCCAATAATGGCGGGCAAGGTCATAGACGACAACGCCCCCTCCCCACAGGCCCAAATACATCTTTCCCGGTCCGACAGCGACTGCGTAAGACCAGGGCTCCTCAAAGGGAGAATTTTGCTCGTTGAAGATCGACCATTCACCCGTTTCTGTGTCCAGGCGACTGAGCCCCGCAGCGGTCGCGGCCCAGACATATTTGCCTTGCATGACGACGTCATAAACGAGGTCGTTCGCCAGGCCGCTCGTGAGGTTGGTGTAGTTTGTAAACATGCCTCCCGAATACCGGCTGAGGCCGCCAAAGGTACCAATCCACACGTCGCCGGTTCGCTTATCCACTGCAATTGACATGACCGCGCGGCCTGCGAGGCCGTCTGCGGGGGTGAATACTTTCTTTAGTCGTCCGTTCTCGATCAATGCCAGTCCGTGAGCCGTCCCCGCCCAGACCTGGTTGCCGTTTACCGTCACGCAGAAAACTTCCCCTTCCGGAAACCCGGTGGCCTGTGTGTAATTGACCCACTTTGTGTATAGCGGAAGAGTCTGGGCTGCTGATGTTGCGGCCGTCAGGACGAGCCACCCGGCACTCAAAAGGAAGCAAGTACGGAAGGATTTCTTCATTGTTGTTGCTCGCACTGTCTTATCCCCCCAGTCGTGATCGAGAGCGCTCCTCTTCATAATGTCTTCAGAAACTCGATCAGATCGTTCAACTGCACTTTGTTCATGTCGGACGTGATTCCGTGTTCATCTTTGGGGTTCAACTTGGTCCAAATCTCTTCCAGCGTGAGTGCCCGGCCGTTATGAAGGTAGGGAGCCCTCATATAGACGCCTTCGAGTTGCGGGACATCAAATTCCTTGACGGTGTCGTACTTATCTGATGTTCCCACATTCATCCGAACCCGCGAGGTGTAGTGCGTTAACGGGGCATGGCAGTAATAACAGCGCTCGTCGAGGGGGATGAGCCTGCCATCATTTGTCTTTGTGCGGAAGAAGATAGCCCGCCCTCGTTCTTCCGCCCCGTCAAGGTGGCGGTTCGGCCCGGCACGGGGATTCCTCGGCAGCCGAAGTGAGTCGATGAACGATACAAGGTCATGGACCTCTTCGGGGCTGAAGCCTTGCGACCGGAAGATGTACATTGCGGTCCGAGGACCATCCTGAGTCGCAAGGTTAGGGTTCCTGCCGTTCCACTTGAAAGGCGAAGTTTGCTCAATTGAAAGCAGAGTCCGGTTTTCAACGACGTCACGGCCCAATTCCGGTGTTTCGAGACTCCACACTAAGGCATCCTCAAAACCCTCGTGCGGATGGCAGGTCGCGCACGCCAGTTGTCCCTGGTAGCAGTAACTCGCGTCAAAAAAAAGTTGTTCACCCCGCCTTACTGCGGTGATCTCTCGTGGGCCGTGGAGGTCAATCGTGGATGCGACTTTCAACTGGCGCAGGTCTACTACGCTAATCGAGTCGTCCATTCGGTTTGCGACATAAGCGAACCTGCTGTCGGGTGAAACGACGACGGCGGTAGGATTGCGGCCCGTACGCAGGCGGCTCACCACAAACTGCCGGGCGGAATCCACTCGACTGGCCAGGCCGGCCGAATCGCTCGAAGGCTCCGCCAGCAGGTGATCCAGCTTCGCCACACTGATGATTGAGACAACGTTTGCGCCCGATGCTGTTATCAGGGCCAATCGCCCATCGGGTGTGGTGGCGGCACCGAACCCGTCTGCGTAAGAGCGGTCAACGTCGTCGAGCAAAACTTCCTTTACCTGTGCCCGCTGTCCGCCCGCGCGTAAAGGATGGATAATGGCCAAGCCGTGTGACAGATACCACCCCTGCTGGATCTGAATCAGTGGAACAAGATTGTGCGGCTGCATGAACGGAATCAGCAGGCCACCGCCTTCGTTCTCGGGAATTTTGGCGATGTGACGAAGCTGAATAGCGCCGGGGATCATGATGCGGCTGGAAACAACCTGGCTTTGGGTATTGATGACGGTCAACTGAGAAACTGGCGGGGCATCGGGCGGCGCCAGTCGCGCTAGCAGGTTTGAAACGTAGATCCACTTTCCGTCTCGCGAACGCGCGACATATTCAGGGAAATGTCCGCCGTCGAGCCGCTTGATTTCCTGTCCGGTCGAGAGGTTGATTACAGAGACGTTGTCCCCAAGAGTATTTGCCGCGTAAAGAAATCGTCCGGTCTGATCGGTCACGATCCCGACCGGCCCCCAACCGGTCTTAAATGTGCGAGTCGCCTGAAGGGTGGATGCGTCAATGGCGGTAACCGTGTCGCTCCGTTCGTTTGAGACATAAATCGTCTTCCCGTCCGTTGAGAGCGCAATTTCCTTTGGGCGGTGTCCAACTTTGACCCGCCCGATCACACTCTGCGTCCTGACGTCCATGGCAAGAAGGACATTACTATCCTCGCAAACAACGTAGAGTCGCTTTCCGTCAGGTGAAAGCTTCAGAGCAGTGGGACTGAGATAGTGCGGGACGCTTTCTTCCGTGGCTGCAGCGTTGAGGCTGGATGCGGTGTTCAAGGCGAGCTGGGTTCCAAACCCGCCGGCGAGCAATAAAGCCACGATCGCCATTCGCGCAAGTGCAGCCCGTTTCGGGTTCTCCCTGATTCCCGCTTTCTTTGGACGAATGCTCATTTTGCTTTGCCCAGGCCGGCTTGGGGCTCGGCATCAGCCGGTTCCTTAACCGTCAGAATCTGGTCGGCCTTGATGTTCTCGAGTTTTTGAACCGTCCCGCTTGGCCAGCGGATGGTGAGTCTGTCCACCAGCGTGTGTTGGCCCAGGCCGAAGTGGGGCCGCGGGTCGCTTTGGCAGAGGTAGCCGCTCGCCGATATCGCCTGAACGAACTGGCGCAGGTTGCCGGCCAACGCTTCCAGACTTGCACCGTAGCCGTCTCGATTGCTTCGCGTTCCGACCAACTTGATGGTCAGCCAGTGATTTGGCGATTCGGAAGGCGGTGTGTTGTGCAACAGGATTCCATTGGACCCGAGAGTCGTGATGAACGCGTCCGTGTAGCCGTCATTGTTGTAGTCGCCGAAGGCGGCCCCGCGGCTGACGTAGCGCTTTTCGAAGAAGCTTCCAGCCCTGGTTGAGACGTCAGAAAAGGTCCCATTGCCATTGTTCCGCAGCAAGGCGCTTTCCATGGGAATTAGCCAGGCAAGGCCTCCATTGACGATCAGAATGTCCTTCCAGCCGTCATTATCGAAATCGAAGAATCCGTCACCCCAACCGACGTATTGGCCTGACACTTTGCCGACGCCGGCTTCGTCCGTCACGTCCACGAAGAAGTCACCCGGCCTGCCCGGATTGTGAAACAGGCGGTGGAAATGGGCGTCGGAAACAAACAGATCCTGCCATCCATCGTTGTCAAAGTCGGCAAAGATCGGTCCCATGGAAGTCGTTGCTTCGCCGTTCTGGCCGTACGCCACGTTGACGTTCACGGCAACGTTCGTGAACGTTCCGTTGCGGTTATTGTGATAGAGAAAGCTCGGCATCGTGTCGTTTGCAACATAGATGTCCGGCCATCCATCGTTGTCGTAGTCTCCTACCGTCACACCCATGGCGCGGCCGGGCTGGAGGGAAATTCCGGATTCTCGCGAAACGTCCGTGAAAGTTCCGTTGCCGTTGTTATGAAAAAGCCGGTTAAACTCCGGATCGTAATCCAGAGGTCCGGGATAATGGTCGCCGGGATAGTACTGGCGGTAACTGGGGATGAATCTCAAATAGTTGCCGACAAAAAGATCGAGCCTTCCGTCGCGGTCGTAGTCAAGAAACGCGGCGCCCGTTCCGAAAAACCGGTTATCAACGCCCGCATCCGCCGTGACGTCCGTAAAAGTGCCGTCGCCGTTATTGTGGTATAAGATGGCGGAGTTGTAATTGGTTACATAAATGTCCTGGTATCCGTCGTTGTCGAAATCGCCCACGGTGACGCCGACGCCCATGCCTTTGCCGCCGACTCCCGCCTGGTCGGTGACATCGGTGAAAGTGCCGTCGCCGTTGTTGCGGTAAAGATGATTCGTCGCACCGACGCCGTCCGGATCAGAATGAACGGTAAGCCCCTCGACGTGACGGCCATTGACGACGTAGAGGTCGAGGAGACCGTCATTGTTGTAATCGAACCAGGCGCAACCGGAACCGACACCTTCAAGGATGGAACTCAACTCCTTTTCACCGAATGAATGAAGGAAGTTGATCCCTGATTTTTCCGTCACGTCTTCAAATTGGGGAAGGCGTATTGTCTGATCACCCTCCGGAGCGTGACCGCGTGCTGCAAATCCGCGCGCAGCCCATAGCGGTCCTGCGGCTGCAGCCAACGTCATGAACCTTCGTCTTGAAATCGCCATACGCCTCTCAGTGCAGCCCGCGCTTCCCACGGGCAGGAACTCCCAGTGGTACTGGTGTATCGAAACGCTTCAATGCCAACGGCCAGTGGTCCTGCGGCACAATGGCTTTGCTTTCATGACATCCTACGCAGCCCACATCCTCGCCCGTCCTCGCCCAAATCCAGCTCCTTTGGGCGCGGATGACAGCCCCTTTTGCGTCCAGTAGCTTGAACCGAATCGGTTGGTCCGCCGGGACTTTGATATAAAAGGAGCCGTCGCTTTCAACGGGTGCTTCGCCGAGGTTCAATTCGGAGCGGTGGTCAGGCTGGAGCGCGATGACCTGGACGCGCGCGATCCGGGTGGCCAGCCGCCCATGGGGTGCCCCCGCGGAAAGGTAGGAGTCGAGACAGACAACTCGGCCGTAATTCCGTTTCGGATGAAGAACGCTCCAGTAATACCGCGGGACCGGCCGAGGCTCCAATGGCACAGCCTGAACGCTTGAGTATTTAGAATTGCCATAGATCTTTTTCCGCACGGATCGCGTGCTGAGGTCAAAGAGGTACAGAGCGTATCGGCTCGAACCTGCCGGAGAACCGGGCTCCTGCATTGAAACTACCAGGGCATTGCCATCGAGCAGACGAACTGACCAAAAGGCGGAGTGCGGTGAAGAAATGACCGAATTGTGCAAAGCTCCCGGCCGGATCCACGCTAATTGGCCCCCTCCATCTCGGGGCGGAGCATCCTGTCTCTTAATGAATAGGATTGTGCCGTCTTCCAGTTCATCCGCCCCACTTCTGACGACGTCCGGTTGCTCTTCCTGGCGATAAAGGCTGAGACCTGACCCATCCGGCCGGAGCGAGTAAAAAGCACGGGATGGATGGCCCTTCTGGTCAGTGACAAGCCGGGAATCCGCTGAGACGAGGATACGGCCGTCCTGGAGGACCGTTTCGACCTGGAAGTTGCCGGGGCCGAACGTGATCGGGTGAGCATCTTCGCCGTTCGATTTCGAGACATAGATCTCTGATTTTTCCCCCGGAGCCTTTCCGCGTACTATCGTAAAGGCTATTTGATTGCGGGGAAGAAACGCAGGACGAAGGCAATCTCCCGAACAGTGTGTGATCTGGCGTTTTCCAGTGCCGTCTGCGCTCATCTCCCAAATCTGCCACCGGTCCCCGCGGGCCTTCTGGGCAGAGAAGAGGACACGCGTGGAATCAAAAGACACTTGAGGATCTGCTGCGGCAAAGAAGCCGTCCGTAAGGCCTGTAACGCTTTGAGCCGGCAGCTCTTTGTTCAGGCGCACCAGCCTGCTGCCGCGTGGAAAGCGTGCCGTCAGTTGACCGGCTGCAGCCAGGGGAGTTTCAACAAAGATTACATCGGGAATGCTGCCTGCTGCCTTTGACGCGGGTTGGGCAGAGGGAGTTCGTGGCGCGTCAAACGAGAACCCGACCACTGCGAGCAAGAACACCGTCGCGATCGTTCCGTATGGCCTCATCACTGCCGAGCCCGCACAGGAAGTCTGGACACAACTCCCCTTTCCTTTTCCGGCCGGGCTTGAGAAATGACACGCCAATCCCCGGATCGGAAGGGATCCCTTTCCTATGTTTGGTTAATCCAGACGCCTAGACCCGACGCAAGCGCCACACTATAGGGGAGAATCCGCCGAGTCCATGACGCCCGTCAAGAAGTCGGATGACGAATATCAGATTCTTTGCGGTAATGTTTTTAAAGTGGCAGGTTAGTACGCGCAGAATGCGGCCCTAACAGACTCGGATTAAAGATAAGCTCTATGAGGCGGGCGCGTGATGCTGTAAGTACGACTGAGAAGAGAGCATCTTCGTTGCGGTGCCCGAGACAGGGTGCAGGGTTAATTGTGAGCGGCTCTTTCGAGGGCGCTGAAATCACGAACTACCAAACGGCGGCCTCGCTTGTCCAGCACTCCAGATTTTGAAAGAGCGGTCCAGGCGCGGCTGACGGTTTCGGGAGAAAGTTCAAGGATATCCCCGATTTCCTGGCTTGAGAGAGGCAACGTCACCGCACAATTCCCGTGAGGTGGAACTCCTTTCTCGCCGGCATTGATGAGCGATAAAACAAAAGTGGCCACTCGCGCCCGCGCGTCCTTGAAGCTCATCGTCGTAATGCCCGTGCGAACCTTGATGAGTTCGCCCACCAGGAATCGAACCATTTCGAGCGCGATATCCGCATTGGTCTGCAAGAACGAAAAAAAATGGTCACGGGAAACGGCGCAGACGTCCGAATCCTGGAGTACGACCGCATTCATCGAGTGTGTTGTGTCCGCGAGAGTTTCCAAACCAAAGATCTCTCCGGGAAGCAACATGCGAATAATCCGCTCCTTGCCGTTTTCAAGCGGTTTGACCATCTTCACCAATCCAGACCGGAGGGAAAAGATGTGGTCCGCGGCTGTCCCCTCGAAAAACAAGACTTGATTTCGCCGACACTGCGTCGGATGGAAGATGCAAGTAAAGCGCGATAATTGATCGCTCGAAAACTTTTGGAAGAGCGCGTTCTCGAGAACAGGACACTCGGTGCAGTTGTTTCCCAAATTGTCCTCCCCCCAAAACTCGACACAGGTGTAATCAGTGCTTATAATCCAGCAGCCTTGCCGCCGTCAAGTGCACGAGAGCTGAGAATGCGGATCCCAGGGAATTAACGCCTCCGCACTCAGCGGGATGAGTTTTCCAATGAAGCAGAACACGTTTCTTGCGACAAAGCAAAAGCTGATAGATTCACCGGTCGGCCGACGCGCTGATCGGGTGGCCGTCCGGGAACAAGGAAGGGTATTCGCCGTCCTGTTAATTGCAACGATGGTGGTTTTTGCCGGTTGCACGCAATCGCAACCTGCCGATATTGAGTCAGCTAGCCTCGCAGTTGATATCTCGCATCCCATTGGTCCGATTGACTTGAGGCGATACGCTCTCGGCCAGGGTGGTCTCTCTGACCAACCGATGTTTGACAGTGAGGTTGAGCAGGTGCGCCAGCTTCATCCGGAACTGATCCGGTTGTTCGTGCAGGAATATTTCAATCTTTATCCTGCGCACGGCAAATATCACTGGACCACTTTGGATAAATCTATCGAGACGATCCTGGCGACGGGCGCCAAACCGTTAATGTGTCTCTGTTTCAAGCCCAAGGTGCTTTTCCCCAGGGTCAACGACACAATCGTACAGCCGAACAGCTACCCTGAATGGGAACAACTGGTCGAGCATCTGGTCAGGCACTGCAATGTCGAGAAGAAATTTGGGATTAAGTACTGGGAAGTGGGTAATGAAGTGGACCTCGGTGAAAGCGGAGGAACGCCGTATAAATTCACCCCGGATGAATACACACGATTCTACAGCCATACCGCCGACGCAATCCTTCGAGCCGATCCCATGGCTAGGGTGGGCGGGCCTGCGCTGGCCAACTATCACAGCCCGATAGGCACCGCGCTGATCAGATATTGCGGGACGGGAAAAGCTCCCCTGTCTTTCTTTTCGTGGCACATTTACAACAGCCATCCGGAGGTGTTCGCCAAATCGATTCGGATGATCAAGAAGGAGCTGGCCCAGTATTCGCGCCTCAGTCACGTCGAAACGATCATCGATGAATGGAACATGTCCCTTGCGAATCCCGACCTGAATCCTTACTTCCAGCCGGCTTTTGTGCTTCAGACAACGGACGATTTTCTGAAAGAGGGCTTGTCGCGTTCTGCGTACTACCACATCCGGGACTATTACGTTGATCCGCACCTTTTTGCGCCGTTCATGTCGCCTGAGGGCACCATGTTCATGGCGCACTGGTGGAATACGAAGCCGCAGTACGACGGGTTGTTTGACCAGCAGGGACGCATTCGTCCAGCCTATTTTGCTTTCAAGTTGCTCAGCCTGATGCACGGTGAGCAGTTACAGGTTTCAGGGACAAGACCCGGCATCGGAGCGATCGCCTCAAGGAATGGCTCCTGGATAAACCTTGTGTTCTGGAGCTTCCCGCAGAAGGGAAGACATCGCGAAAGTACAAGAGTCACAGTAAATCTGAATCCGGTGCCGAAGGGTCATTTCAGGCTGGTTCGGCTCAACCCCTTAGTCCCTTTAGACAATTTGGAGCAGATTTCAAATGGCCAGATAGACCCCATGGCCTCGCATCTGGTGAGTGTTGATCTTCATCCCTACAACGTCTATTGGGTGGAAGTTGACGTCGAGCAGTGAGAGGAATCGCAGACTGACCGTCAACGGCTCAGAGCAAACCTCCATGCCTTGACTCTGACTGCGCAGGGACGGAAAATCAAAACTCAAGAAAGGAAAACATCATGAGCGGAGAGACTCCTCACGAAAATTTCTTCCGTCTGACGCGACGAGAGATGCTTCAGTTCACTGCGGGACTGGGCGCTGCGATGGCGCTGGAAACGCCCGTTTCGATTTTGGCCGCTGAAAATGCGGGCGTGATTTCCGCCGACCTGGGCGGCGCGACGTGGAAACTGCAACAGGAAGGCCAGTCGGAATCCATTGCGGCCGCCGTCCCCGGCAGCACTTACACCAATCTTCTGCAAGCCGGAAAAATTCCCAATCCTTTTTTTGGCGAGAACAACACCAAAGTGCAGTGGGTGGCGGAAAAGAACTGGTTCTTCGAACGTTCCTTCGAAGTGCCCCGCGAATTGCACGAGAAGCGGCACGTGGAACTGGTCTGCCACGGTCTGGACACGCTGGCGACGCTTTGGCTGAACGGCCACCAGCTCGGCGCCGCCGACAACATGTTTCGCTCCTGGACGTTCGACATCAAGCCGCACTTGCGGCGCGGCACCAATCGCCTGCGCATCCGGTTTGACACGCTCGCGCCTTACGTTGAGCAGCATCGCAAGGATTATCAGCAGCAGTTCGGAGTGAATCTGCACAATCCGCGCTCCTGGGTGCGCAAAGGCCCTTATATGTGGGGATGGGACTGGTGCCGGCCCATTCTGACCCAGGGTGTTTGGCGCAAGATTGAAGTGCTCGGCTACGACGCCCGCATCGCGGATCTGGGCGTGCTGCAGACTCATCAGCCGGACGGCAGCGTGAGCCTGCAGATTCTTGCCGCCGTCAGCGGCCGGTCGGAGGGTGCCGCCGTCAAAGCTCAGGTGGCGCTTGCCGGCATCGTGCTGACGCAAGCCAGCGGCCAGGTTGAAAATGGCGAAGCCGTCTTGCAGGCCGTCGTGGCCAAGCCGCAGCTCTGGTGGCCCAACAGCATGGGCGACCAGCCGCTTTATACCGTCGCGGCGGAGCTGATGGGCGCGAACGCCCGAATCCTGCACACCACCAGCCGGCGTGTCGGATTGCGAAAGGTTGAAGTGTTGCCGCCCAAAGATGGAGTCGCCATGCATCTGCGTGTGAACGGCGTTCCGATTTTTGCCAAGGGCGCCGACTGGATTCCCGCCGACAACATGCCCACGCGCGTCACGCCGGAGATCCTGCGCTGGTACATGACACGCGCCGCGCAATGCAACTTCAATTTCATCCGGCTTTGGGGCGGCGGATATTACGAGGAAGACGAACTTTTCGATTTATGCGACGAGCTGGGCATCATGCTGCAGTTCGAATTCAAGTTTGCGAATGCCAGTTACCCGGTGAAGGACAAGGTCTGGATGGAGAACCTGCGCGCTGAAATCGAGCAGCAGACGCGCCGTTGCCGCAACCACCCTTCCATCGTGATCTGGAGCGGAAACAACGAAATCGAATATTTCCAGGGTTACAACCAGCTTTTTCAGGATGCCATCGGCGGCATCGTGCACAACCTCGTGCCCGGCGCGTTTTATGAAGTGGGCAGCGGCGCGCACGGCAGCGGCGACATTCACACCTGGGGCGTCTGGCACGGCAACCAACCGGCGGAGTCCTACGACAAAATCGAAGGCTTCGTCACCGAATTCGGAATGCAGTCGCTGCCCGTTCCTATGACGGTGGACGCTTACACGGACGCCACCGACCGCGCCAGCGTTCATTCCCCCGTCATGCGCTACCACGAGCTTGACGGCAGCCATCACGGCATCGGCAAAATCATGCGCTACACGGAGGAAAATTTCGGCAAAGCGCCGGCGGGTTTTGATGACACGATTTGGCTGACCCAGATTAATCAGGCATGGATCATGCGTTACGGCGTCGAGCATTGGCGGCGGGACATGCCGCGCTCGATGGCGGCCGCCATCTGGCAGTACAACGACTGCTGGCCCGGTGCCACCTGGGCGATGGTGGATTGTTACCGCCGCTGGAAGGCGGTGCTTTTCCAGTCGCAGCACTTCTTTGCGCCCATTCTGGTCAGCGGCGAACCCGACGCCAAAACCGGCCTGGCCGCGATTCATGTCACCAGCGACCGCCAGCAGGATCTCTCCGGCGATTTGCGATGGGCCGTTACGGACCTTGCCGGCGTCGTGCTGCGCCGCGGCTCAAAGCAGATTGAGATTCCCGCCCGCACCAGCCGCCAGGCGGAATCGCTCGATCTACAGGACCTGGTACGCGCCCACGGGGCGGGGAACCTGCTGCTGTGGACGGAAGTGCTGGTGGACGGCCGCGCCGCCGCCACCAACACGCTGCTTTTCGGACGGCCGCGTGAATTGAAACTCCGCCAGCCCAAACTGACGGTTCGCGCCACCGGCGGCGACCGGAGATTCGATGTGACCATTGAAAGCGACGTGCCCGCGCTTTGGGTGTGGGCAAACGTCAAGGATACTGATGCTGCGTATTCCGATAATTTCCTCGATGTGCGGCGCGGCCGCGCGGCAATGATTCAGGTGGAGCTCGAAAAGCCGATGTCGCCGTTCGACTTCCGCCGCAAGCTGGAAGTCCGAAGCATTTACGATATCGCGCTTCAAATGCGCGGATAGCAGGGCTTGAAGATGAGCCCGCACTTTCTACAGGGTTCATTCCCGGCTGACACGAAATTCAGAGGTGAATTAAGAAGGTTGGTGGGCCTGGGTAGAGTTGAACTACCGACCTCACCCTTATCAGTTGGCTCAAAGGCGATTACGTCACATTGCGATAGATTGATACGGGCCGCTATTCATGCGGCTTCCGTGAGAGTCTGCCGACTTCCCCGATGGTGACGGATTGCGACGGTTTTTGACCTTGGTGTGAACCAAATTGTGAACCAAATTTTGGCGCTGCATTTTGGTGCGATCGGGCTGAGGCAAGGGGCCTGCCTTGCCGAGCCGTAGAGAACGCGCCAGCGGGGCACGGCGCTTCACGGCGGGGCATTCTGCGCCGCGTGTCGGCAATACCCCGCTTATGCCTCTGGCCGAAACAAAATCCCCGCTCGAACCCCCCCCCGTCTATGCGGCTGAGTGACCGTTCCCCCCTCACACCTGTTCGGCTGTACGGAAGACGGGCGGCGAGGGAATGAGGTAAAATTGTGTGTTGGGGCGGATAGGTTGGCCGCCGACAAGGTGAGCGCATCCCGACTCATCTTCCGCCCTCATTCCAAAACCGGGAACTGCGCGGGAGGCGGTATGAGACACGAATCCGACCGAAAAGGCGGGCGGGCTTCGGCGAGAACGCCGTGGTCGAGCGACGCGGAGAGATTCATGGATAGATTGACGGCCGATAGATCGCTGTGGCCGTGGCTGTGGGGTGAAGTGCAAGGAATCGTGAAGGCGAAAAGGCAACCTTTAATGAAAAAGCAAGCGCCTCAGCCCACACGCTCGAAGATGGCCCGGCGATGGCAACAATTGGCCCGCCGGCACAGGAGGGCTGGCGACGTGATCCGGGCGGCGAATTGCGAAGAAGAGGCCAACTTTGCGCTCAAAGAGGCAAGGGAGGACAAACGCCACGCTCTCAGCGACGCGACTTACAGAACCCTCGAATTGATGAAAAGCATTCATGAGATGACGGGCAAGTGGCACGACGCGGAATTGGCAGAGTTACTGCGTTGCGCCGGATATCCTGGAAACCTGGCCCAGACACTGGAAGAAACCTTCCGAAAGCTCCGCGTACAATACCGGAATTTGCTCCCCTCAATTACTTAGGTCGGTAATCTGGCCGGATTTTTGGGCCAGATTGTCCACTTATGCTCGCCCCTTCGCTTCTGTAATTATAGCCGCGTTTAGTAGGAAAGGTGTCAGGGAGGAACTATGGCGATTGAAAAGCTCTACCGCGTGTCTGAAGCAGCGCAGATCACGAGCCACAAAGAAAGCACTTGGCGAAAATGGATTTTGCTCCGTAAGGTGCGAGTTACGAAAATCGGCGCATCCGTTCGCATCCCTGAAAGCGAATTGTCGCGGCTCATATTGCAAGGCCAAGTGCCTGCCCGCGAGGGACGCCAATGACCGCGAGCGCAAAGCGTCAAGCCGCACTGAAACGCGGCATTGATGACCTGCAAAACACGCTCGAATGGGTACTCCGCAAGCGGCCCCGTGCGCTGGCGAATGCCCGGCGGGAGTACGTTTCATTCGCTCTTCGGCTCTATCGCAAAATCGAGCGCGGGGCGAAGGGGAGACGATGAACGTCCGTCAATTACTCTCGAAACTCGAAGGCGTCAAGCCCGTGCGCGGCGGATGGACGGCGCGTTGCCCGGCGCATGAGGACAAGAATCCTTCGCTCTCAATCAGCGAAAGCGGCGGAAAAATCTTACTCAAATGCTTCGCGGGTTGCGCGACATCGGCCATCGTTTCGGCGGTCGGCCTGAGCATGGCGGACTTGTTCGCAGAGCCGAAACCAAACGGCAACGGAGCGGGCGGGCGGATCGTAGCGACCTATGATTACGCAGACGAAACCGGCAGGTTGCTATTTCAGGTTGTGAGGTTCGAGCCGAAAGACTTCAGGCAGCGGCGGCCTGATGGCAGGGGCGGCTGGGCCTGGAATCTTGAGGGAGTGCGCCGCGTGCTCTATCGGCTTCCTGAAGTCCTCAAGGCCAAGTCCGTTATCGTCTGCGAAGGCGAAAAGGATTGCGATGCCGCGCAGCGGCTCGGCCTTGTCGCAACCTGCAATCCCCACGGCGCGGGTAAGTGGCGGCCTGAGTATCCAGAATCCCTTCGCGGGAAGCGCGTGGCCGTGATTTGCGATGCGGACACGCCGGGCCTGGCCCACGGGCGCGACGTGGCCCGCTCACTTTTGGGCGTTGCGGCCAGCGTCAAATTGATTGACGCCTTGCCGCAAGCCAAAGACCTGGCGGAATGGGTGGAGCGCGGCGGAACGCCGGAATCCCTGCTTACGCTTATCCGCGAGACACCGGAGCTGACGGCGGCGGACGTGAACCGCTGGACGCAACCGAAAGTAGCGGGCGGGTTCAACCTTACATCGCTTGGCGATCTAATGCGGGAGCCGGAAGAGCAAGTGTCGTGGCTCTTGGAAGGAATCCTGCCCGCTGGTGGTTTGAGCCTTTTAGCAGCGAAGCCCAAAACGGGAAAGTCCACACTCGCCCGATGCTTGGCGCTGGCGGTTGCTGGCAAAGAGCAATTTCTTGGACGCACAACGCAAAAAGGCGCGGTGATCTACCTGGCCCTTGAAGAGAAACGCTCCGAAGTCCGGGCGCACTTCAAGGCAATGGGCGCGACGGGCCAAGAACAAATCTTCATTCATGCGGCGAGCGCGCCTGTTGATGCCTTGCCTGCGATCACGGTCGAGGTTCAAAGGCACAAGCCAACCCTGCTAATCATAGACCCGGCGCTAAGATTCGTTCGCGTAAAGGATGCAAACGATTACGCCCAGGTGTCGGCGGCGCTCGAACCAATCCTAACCCTGGCCCGCGAGAACCGGGCACACGTGCTGTTGGTTTATCACGCGGGCAAAGGTGAGCGAGTGGAAGCTACGGACGCCATTCTTGGCTCGACCGCGTTCTTTGCGGCAGTGGACACGGCCCTTGTGATGAAGCGGACGGAAAAATTCCGCACACTGCAAAGCCGTCAGCGGTACGGGGATGATCTGGCGGAAACCACGCTCGAATTCAACCCGGAGAGCCGCAGGATTTCCTTGGGCGTGCCGCGCTCGGACGCTGAGGCGGAAGGTGCGGGCCGGGGGATTCTCGCATTTTTGCAAGCCGCTGGGGAGCCAAAGATTGAGCAGGAAATCCGAGACGCCGTAAAGGGCGAAACTAAGTTACTTGCAGAGGCTTTGCGGGAGTTGGTGAGGCAAGGGAAAGTGACCCGCGAGGGCGCGGGCAAGCGGGGAAACCCTTACCGATATGGATTCTCGTTTGCTTGTTCGGAAGATATAGTGCAAACAAGCAAACGAGAAACGGAAAAAGTGGCCGAAACCCGCATGAACACTGAGCCTATTCTTGTTCCCACTTCGGAGCAGAAACCGATTCTTGTTCCCAAGATTGAAGAGGGGCAAATATGAGCGCGACGGCCAGCCCGATTGACCGGCTTCGGGAGCTTGGCGGGGAGCTATTCCTTCGCGGCGACGTGATTCGCTACCGCATCCCCGCCGAAAGTCAAGAGGCCCGTGAACTGCTTTCGGAAATTCGCAAAGACCGTGAAGCCTTCATTGCCCTGCTTCGGGATCGTGAAAGCACGCCGCCCAGCATGGAAGAGGTAAAGGCCGTCTTGCCGCCCGGCGTCCGGTTGGTTTCGTACCAACCGAAGCAACCGCCGTTCGCTGTGACTATCGCATCCGTGGTGACGGACGCGGGGAAGTTTTTCCGGGCATACTTGCGCGACTTGAAAGCGCGGCTCGAAAAGCCGGAAGGCTACGCGGCCCCGCCCCTGGCGGACATCTTGGCGAAGCTCGCCGATGCCGGTCTTGAATTGCAGGTTGAAAAGCCCGGCGCATTCGTAAACGCCCACGGCTTGCTTGTCAGTGATAGTGATCTCCCCGAAGGTTTCTAAGGTGAGCGTGCGAAGGTGTGGCTCCAATGACGGACGCCGGGCAGCCCGAAAAACAGCACAAGTTGCAGCACGCTAACCGTGATTCGGCAGCGGCGGATGACAAGGCCGTTGCTGAGGCGGTCACGGCAATAACGATGCCTTTGCCCGAAGCGCCGAAGGCCGCCGGAGCCGCGAAAAGAGTGGTCGGAAGGCCGTTTCGCAAGGGCGAGAGTGGCAACCCGCTGGGGCCGAAAGTGGCCGGAGAGCGCGACACGCTGAGTTTCGCGCTGAAGAAAAAATTAAGTCCCGCTATTGCAACGAAACTCGCCGAGAAGCTCATTGAATTAGCGTTAGGCGGCAACTTACGCGCGGCTGAAATCGTTTGGGATCGGGCGGTTGGGAAGCCAATTCAGCCGGTCGTGGAGCGCAGTCGGCGCGAAATTGTGGTGCGAATCGAGCGCGCCTACTGAGTGTGATATAATATAGTGACACTATCCAAAGAGTTTCGCTTGCTTCCAAAAAGCCGTGACCAGTGTGGGGCGTCGGCGCATGCGGCGCAGAGCTTGCCGCGCGTGGTAGCTCAGTTCCC
>JBJKPU010000003.1:0-26711 GCA_046706005.1 Terriglobia bacterium
CCACCAACCGCTTCACCCGGGTGGTCTCTTGTTCCAGATCCTTCAGCCGCTTCGCTTGATCCAGCTTCAGCCCTCCGAATTCCTTCCGCCATCGTTAGTATGTCTGCTCAATGATCCCGGTCTCTCGGGACGCTTGCGGCGTCTTCTTGCCGTTGGCGACCTCCACCTCGATCTGCCGAAGCACGTTCACCACCTGCTCCGGCTCGTTCTTCGTCGTGGACATGACCCGTCCTCCTCAAGCGAATTCTCTCTCAGTTCACTTGGTACCCAAAATGCCGGGCATGTCACTGTACAAAGCCCACGCGGTCCCTTCCCAGTTTATACGGCGCGTGTTGTTTGGGAATTTGGGTAGGGAGGACTGGGACTGGGGAGTGTTCCCCGCTGTCGAGACCGTCAAGGAAACTATTCGCCTCTGGGGGATAGAACCCTGTGCCTAATCGCTTCGATCCCGACGAAATGCCGGATTGGTTGGCGAGCTTGTGGCCGGCGATGGGACGATCTCCATCAATCCTTGCAGGAGTGAATGAGGACGATTGTGCAGTACTGCAATGGGACGGTAGTCTGCTCGTTGTGACAAGCGATTACCTTAATGCCCACCCGATTGCCACCGAGCTCGGGATTGGGACCAGAGCAGACCTCGGCCATCTCGTTGTGGCTGCAAACCTTTCAGACCTTTATGGCTCAGGGGCGGAGCCGCGCGCACTCTTAGTTGCGATCACGATGGAGCGAGGTGCCTCGGAAAAGGACTTCCAGACGTTGATGAGAGGTGTTCACGAAGCGGCTGACAAGTGGGGAGTGCCAGTTGTTGCAGGCGATACCAAACTGGGAGACGCGCTTGCAGTTCTAGCCGTCGCTATTGGGGGTGCCAAGTCTGCCGAGAATCTGTTCCTGAGGTCCCGAGCTCGTCCCGGTGATTTGCTCTGGTGTTCTGGTGTTCTCGGATCGTGCAACGCTGCAGCAGTTGGGTTTCGGAGGCCCGACATGTCGGAGGAATGGAAACAGTGGGCGAGGTCGGTGATATTGAACCCAGTTTTGCCTTTCCAGAAGTCGAGATTGCTTTCGGCGGAGGGCTTAGGTGCGGCGGGGGTGGACATCAGTGATGGTCTTGGCGCTGATTTGGAAAGAATGTGCCGTTCAAGCGGAGTCGGGGCGATAGTGGATGCGCTGAGAATTCCCGTTGATCCGCATGTTTGCGAAATAGCGACCAGCATGGGGAAGGAACCGTGGGCGTTCGCATTCGGAACCGGAGGGGATTTCCAGTTCCTGGTCAGCACGAAACATGAGGCTGGCGAAAGGGTTGAGCGGCTAGGATTCCATCGGATCGGGGAACTGACTGCGGAGGCAACGCTGAAACTCCGTGTTAGGGATCGCACGATGGCTTTGCCCACGGGTGGCCATAGGGACGGGCGGGACCAAACCTTTGAGCAGGAAATCCTTTCGTTGGTGAACCAAGTTCCTAAGCTGGAGGGGCCGCCGCGATGATTAGGAGAGAAGACATTGCCATTGCCAAGAGAAGCATAGCAGACCGATTCCTGCACCATTGCAAGTTTGGCCCTCAGGTGAAAGCATTGCCGCGAGATGTCAAAGCATGTGGCCAGTTCCTGGACGAAGAAGGATCGCGCCAACGAGGAATGCACGGCACCGCGGCAGCGATTAGAGTCTTGGGGGCGGACGGCAGTGGCGATGCACGCGCTTTACTGCCTCAACTGATTCAATACGTCGAGCGTCGCGATGAAATTGAACTGGCAACTGTAACGAGAGACGAGGACAAGGCTCAGTTGGCTAACCAAATTTCGAGGGATGACGCAAACGTCATCAAAGTGAGCGAGCTTTTGCTCGCTCTGGCCTTCGTGGAGCGAGCGGTGTGTCCTACTGAAGCTTTATGCAAAAAGTTGGCGGAACGATTGATGAATGGAAGGATAGACGATCGGGGTTGGGGATACTTTCTTGATCGCCGGGAGGGAGAGCCGCAGCTTCTGCCGACTGCGCACGCTGTGCGTGCTCTCTCAATGCACGGCTATTCTGTGGGAAAGCCACTCGAATACATTCTTAACGCTTTGACCACGCCGTCGGCCGGATCCGCTGCTGTCACCCGAGTGGACATCAGCGTAAGAGTATTTTGTCTGTATGTGCTTTCATTCAGCAAGAATGGGCAGCGCACCATCCCGGAGGAACGACTTCGCCGGATTTTCCTGTCGATGTGGGAACGGTTGGAACCGCTTTTAGATTTTGACGATATCGAACAGAACGTTGAGTATTCAAGAAATGGGGAACACTACTATGTGCGGGTACCTTGGCAACTTTACTTAATACCGTTAGCTTGTACGTTAGCAACGAGGCGTACGTTCGCTTCGCGGGCGGCGCAAGTCCGACTAGGATCGGTACTTAGAGCAGTCGCTACAAAAGAAGGATTTCTTTATCCGCATTCCGGGGAACACGTATCCTCAAGGACAAATGCAATTGTTTATGATGCGCTGACCGCAATTGAGGATTGTTTGCCACATACGTCGAGCTGGGGGTTGTTCCCTTCTTATCTGATGGATCGGTTCCGCAGAGCTCTAAATTCGGCATACCTTACTTGGGCAGGCTACCTGTTTGCAGCAGCTTTGATCGTCGTCTCAATCCTCAGGTGGTATAGAGATGGCGGTAGCATAAAAGATCTTGCTCCGGGTCTGCTGAGCGGCATCACCCTACTCCTGTTGACGGTGCGGAAGGCTCGGTAAGGCCAAATGATCACATTCAGCGATCACCTGTACGGAAGAATCGAATTGCCCCGCTGGATCGGTCCCTTCCTGCGACTGCCAGAGTTTGCACGACTGCGGGGCGTCCGTTTGTCGAATGTGGATTCATTGGAGTTTAAAGACTTGGCGAACGTGAGTCGCTGGGAACACGGCATAGGGGTGGCTTACTTGGCGTGGCACTGTGGAGAGCAGAAACATCTCCCTGTAAATCGGCGAGCTGAATTGGCGTTGGCAGCACTGTTACATGATGTTGCCACGCCGCCTTTCGCGCATACGGCTGAGTCCATTCTAGAGGGTTTTGACCACGAGCTGGAAACGCAGCATGTGCTCACTGCGGTGGCGTCTGACAGCTCAACTCCAGATACGCCCGTTTTCGGGTCCTCGCTTCCAATGTTCCAGACAGCTGTCCGCGGACTAGCGAGGGATGAAAAAATCAGGATTGATCCCGGCAAGGTTGCAGAGATGGTGGTTGGAGATGGTGACCTCGGATATCTGATTTCGGGCACTATCGACCTGGACAACGCAGACAACGTGACGCGTGGATGTGCGCATATGGGGATGCAGGTCGAGCGGGCTCTTCCATTGCGTATCGCAGATTGGCTCGCAATACAGCCTGACACGCCTACCAGTCTTGAGGGTCAGCCCGATCGTTCTGTACAAACCTGGCTTGAATATCGCAGTAGGTATTATTCCGCATTTTATGAGGCATCCGAACAGGAGCATGGACGACAAGCATTTCTGCAACATCTGATGCGTCGTGCTTTGAAGGCAGGCCTGGGGCGGCGATCCCTCGTTTGGAACACAGATGAAGGGCTTTTGGATTCGATCAGCATGATTGAAGAAGCAGGTCTTTACAAGGGCCGTGCGACCTTGGCTGACCTCGTCGAGCGGTACCGTTTACTAGAAGCGACGCGTCGTGTGTTTCAGGTGGAGTTGGAAAGCGAGGCTGCTCTCAGTGTGCTGCGTGCGCCAGCGGTTACTTCCTGGTTGGAGGACCACCTCTCAAGTCCGACCCTTGAGGTGTTTGTGATGGTTGCATCGCGTCGGTTCGCGAGGAAGGGTGAAGGTTACTTGTTTGTGCCTTCCTCGGTTGGAGCCTTGGAAGGATTCAAGCTTGGGGGTGAAGCACAACACCGTCAACTACCTGCTTGGTTACGAACTCGGATTTCGGAATACGTGTCTGGCGGTGGGCTTAATAAAGCGATTGGCGACATCGTTCGAAATGAAATTCCCAATTGGATGGAGAGTAGACCGTGGGTGTCATTGACTCAGGGGCGGCGGGGGAACGTTGTTGAGAATTTGAGGTCGGCGGGTGATTGGAGCTTTAGGCTTTCTCGGAATGAGAACCTACATTCATACCCGAGCACGTTTGTTCACGCAATCCCGGCGTCACTCATCAACAGCTTGGGATTGCGTGGTGAGCTGGTACTGGACCCGTTCGGGGGCACGGGACAAACTGCGGTCGAAGCAATAAAGTATGAATGCACTGGGATTTCGGCAGATGTGAACACTATCGCGACGCTTGTGGCTCGGGCACGATTAACGCCATTGAGCGGGGGTCAACGAAGTCGGATTCAGAACGTATCTGGCGAGGAGTTGAGGGCGTCGCCACCATCTGACGCGCCAGAATTCGCCGAAAGAGGAAAATGGCATCATCCAAGAACTCTGAGAGAGATGTGCCGAATTTGGGGATTTATCCAGTCGGAAAGAGACAAGTCGGTGCGTCAATTCCTCACTGCGTGCTTCTCATCGATGATCCCGGCATGTACAGCCCGAAAAGGAAAGGAGCACGGATTCTTCGCAGATAACACGCCTCTTCCAGCCGAAGTCAAGGAGCCGCCTTACGTCAATCCGATCGAACTCTTTTTGAGCCGCATCAAAAGGAATTTGGAAATCGTTCTGCGGTTCTATGCTTTTTTGGAACGTGCGGGAAGGAGCCCGGAGAAAGAGCTTCTTAAAGCGCGTGTGCTTCAACTTGATGCTACGACAGCCTCGGCGGACGATTACGGCGTGAAAACTGAGTCGGTAGGGGCGATTATCACTTCGCCGCCATACCTGTGCATGGCCGATTACAGTCTTGGGCAGCGCCTCTCGTATTACTGGCTTGCCCCGGCGGCTTTGGAAAGTGACTTCGAGAAGGAGATCGGAGCGAGAAGACAGAGATTTCATTCGAACTCGGCAGCCGACAAATACTTCTGTTCGATGACAAAGTTTACGCAAGGCGCTGCCCAGTTGTTGCGACGCGGCGGATTTCTTGCCATTGTACTTGGGAACCCAGTTGCGAAATCCTTCAAGGGCATGAAGATTGCAGACCGGGTCGACGGAATCATTCGGGAAATCGGATTCGAGCTCCTATGGAATCAGGTTCGTCCGATCCATTGGCACCGCAACCAGGGATATCAGCGGCTAAAAAGAGAACTAGTATCGGTATATGTTCGACGGTGAAGATCAGGAAAGGGACGGGATGACCTGGAACCAGTTCTTGAGGGCCGCCTCTTTGGGTTCCGGTTAGTTGCCCTGGGGAGGGTTGTGCCGGGGCTCCGTATTCTTCTCTGGCTACTCCTTCCGGGAAGTGTACTGCACACAACCCGCACACATGTGCTTGCGGCGGTCAGTATTCATGCGGGTCCTGAGGGGGTGTCACTGATCGGGGGTTCAGTGGCCGGAGTACAGGCTTGGCATTATTTGTCGCGCGCGGCTCCGAGCACACGTTCGCTCTGCACTATATAACCGGACTCGTTTTCAGTTCGTGTTTTTACTCTGCCGCCGCCAACGAAAAGAATGTTATCCGCCAGCTCCCAAACGAGCGGCGAATGGCAGATGAATATCACCTGATAGAATCCGCCCAAATCCATCGCTCGCCGAAGCATTCGGATGTACTCCTTGGCATTCGTGGAATCAAGAGCCCCCACTGTCTCATCACGGAATAGGGTTTCGTATTGCGTGCCTTCGCCCTGTCGCATATTGTAGATGGCGATGCCCAAGTTCACGGCTTCATTGACCAAAACGAATTGGCCGCCCGAAAGCTCATCCACGAGGCAAACCCGGTCCAGATTCTTGTTCCGAACCTCGATGTCGAAGTCATCCACCATGCCCCGACCGTCGGCTTTCGGGCGCTGGGTCCGGAAACGGATTTCGAATTTGTTGTCGAAACAGCCTTCGAGCAAAGCATTCACCAAGGCAGATACCTCTGGTCCGGCAGCTTGGATTTCATAAAGCTGGATTTCATCAGGACCGAAGACTTTTGCGAGGTAGTTGAAATCCTCGAGTTCAGTTTTCGCCTGGTCGAGTCCGTGTTCAATTTCCGCCAATCGACCACGGGACGCCTCCTTCTGCTCCTGGCGTTGTTTAATTTGCGCATGGCAGGCAATCAAGCGGTCCCGCTCGGGTCGGCAAGAAATCAGCTGGCGACCCGCGTTCTCAGTCTCCCTGCGCGCTGCGTTCAATTTGGCATCGAGATCGCCGAAGCCGGTCAGTGCGGATTCCTTTTTGGCCAATTCCTCCGCCAATTCAAGTCGGTCGTGGGACAGGCGTTGCACCGCCTTGAGCCGCTCATCACTTCGTGCTTCAACGGCTTGCAATTCCTCGTGGCGCCGTCGTTCCAAATCGACTTTCGTTCGCTCGCGTTCGCAACCCTCCAGAAGCCGTGTCACTTGCGAGGACCGCGTCGGAATCTGGACCAGCGAACTCCGCTGAACTTCAACTTCGAGTGAAAGCGTGGCGACACTGCCTTGCAGGTTGGGAATTCTCTGACCTGCTTCGACCGCCCGCCGGATTTTCGGGCAGCCAGCGTATGGGCCCTCCCCCCGGCACGGAACACTGGCAAGCTCCTCTCGCTCAACTCGCAGACGATCGATCTCGGCCATGTTGGCCTTCAGCTCCGCGGTTAGCTCTTGGACAGTTTGCTCAGTTTCACGATTCGCGGCTTCCTGGACTTGAATTTCGCGAATTTGGCGATGAAGGTCCTGAATGCGAGCGGTGATCTCGTTCGCTCGTTCCGGCAAATCGGCGAGCTGCTTCTTTTCCGCCAACAGCTCTTCATCTTTTGCGATTTGGCGTCTGGCTTCCGCGATCTCCGCATCAGCCCTGGCCAGGCGCAGTCTCAAGTTCTCTGCATCAGCCATTAGAGGCTTCCGAGCTGCCTCTGTTGCCTGAAGTTCGAGAAGGTGCTGCTGGGCCATTTGCCTTTCACCTTCGAGACGTTCAAGCATGGATGACAGGTCGCGAAGCTGGGCTTCAACAGCAGCGGGATCTTCTACCGGCGCATCCACGGTCTCCCGAAGGCTCTTGCATTGACCGTCCAGGCCAGTCACGGCCCTGGCGGCTTCTTCAGTTCTCTCCTTGGCTGCAGTTGCAATCAGCCGCAAGTGGTCGAGCCCCAGCAGCTCACGGATGAACAGCACTTTGCGCTCACTTCGGTCGAGCGACAGAAAATTTCCTGTGCGCTTTTGGCTGGAGAAGATTGAGGAGAGGAAGAATTCCGGGGTGCCTACCTTCTTGCGAATCGTTTCCTCGAAGGGTTCCTTCTTGCCATTGGTCAGCGGAGCTCCTTCCGCGTTAAACAGATAAGTCTCCATCTGGCGAGCTTTGGGATCGAGCTTGAGCAAGGAGCGGAAGCGGGCGCCATTGACACTGAATGTGAGGTCAATCTCGGGCTGGGGATGGGTGGCGAAGTCGTAGAGCGAACGTTTCTGGCCGGGCAGTTGACGAAACAGCGCGGCGAATATTGAGCCGATCAAGGTGGATTTGCCGGCGCCATTTTCCCCTACGATGGCAATTAGGCCGGGACCGAGGGCGTCGAAGTCGACAGATATTTCGTTGGGGAAGGCTTCGCTAATACCGCGAAGCCGGATTGTTGCAAGCCGCACGGGCGGACCTCCTTCTCGGATGGCTGGGAATAATAGCCGACTACCTCAGGATCCATTCCCTGGGGACGATTTGGCGGTGGGGCATCAGGTTTCCGGGCAGCCGACTTATCGGCAAGTGGCCGGATGTTGAGCAGCTTAGTCCCATACGAGGCGTTCAGGCTAGGCGCTACTCCCAGGGAACTCGGTGTGCGGCGGTCGGGGGCGCCGATAATTTTGTTGTTGACTTCAACTCAACAATCTCGTATCGTTTATCGGGAGGGATGCACCTTGACCTTTGGAAAGCGCCTTCGGAAGGCCAGAATGGAGCGGGGGTTGACCCAGCGTGAACTTGCGAAAGAAGCTCGGGTCAGCTTCACTTACCTTTCAAAAATAGAGAACGAACGGGTCCCGTACACACCTGCGGCAGAAACCATTCGCGATCTGGCCCGAATACTAAAAGTCGACTCGCTGGAGTTTCTCAACCTGGCCAACAAGTTGCCGAAGGAACTGGAACCTCTAAATGCAAGCCTGCACGCACGACGGTTTTTTGACAGAGCAAGTCAAGTGGCGTCGCCTGCCGACTGGGAGGCCCTGCTTGAGTTGTTAGAAAAGCGCCAGATTGGCAAAAGGGTCGGCAGAAAGGCAGCAAAAAAGGAGCATTGAATGGGACTGGACTGGTCTTTCTCGAGTGACAGGCGAATGCGCCGGTGCTCGCGTCAGTTGTTCTTCGCCGATGTCGCAGCTTGGCATAATGCCCGCGATCCCCTGCGCCGCGAGGCCTTTTTGCTTAGCCAGCTAAGAACCCCGGAGACATGGCGCGGCTCGGTTGTGCACCAAGCGATTCAAACGTTGGTCGTTCCTTACCTACAGGATAACCAGCCGGTCGTTTGGGATCAGGTTATCTGCGGGGCGTTGGCCCTGGCAGAGCGACAATTCCAGTTTTCGGCGCACCGTCGATACCGAGAGGCCGGGATGTCCAAGAAGAAGGCGTTGGGGGACTATTGTGCATTGTTCGCCCACGAGTTTGGAATGCCGATCCCGGATGACCGGTTTCAGGCCGTTATGAAATCGATCGAACATGCGCTACGGAACCTATCTCAGATGAGTGACTTTCTTCGCCATGTGGGTGGGAGGAATTACTATCGTCCCGAAGTGGCAATATCGGCGGACTACAATGGTGTCCGAATCAAAGGCCAGATCGACCTCCTTTTCGGCCGCGACTATGGGAAGTACAGCGTGGTGGACTGGAAGGACTACGAATCTTTGTCTGGCAGTGACGCACGTCTACAGATGTCCCTTTACGCCTGGTTGCTTTGCCAAAGTCCGGCGTGGCCAGTTTCGGACCCGCAGAACATCGAGCTTTGGGAAGTGAAGTTGGGGGAAGGTCAAAGCGTCTGTCACGCAATTGACCAGAGATCGTTCGATGAACTCGAAGATTTTATGTACAGGAGTACTGAGGAACTGCGTGTATTGTGCGGGGATGGGACTTACAACCCACACGATCTGGAAGGCTATCCCCACACTGAGAATGCGAACTCGTGCCGGTTTTGTCCGTATCGAAATGTTTGCAGGGAGCCAGAACCATGGATAACTACCGCCTCAACCTCTACGAAATCGAAGGCCCGGGCCGCTTCGCTTTTGATTACAGGCTAGTCGAGGTCCGGGGGCTCGACCGCGCTACAGTAAGCAATCCGGACCTCCTGGACCAGAATCTGAACATTTTGGCGAAGCTCGTGGCCATCCGCGAGAAATGCCCTGTTTCGATTGTCCGTCACTCGGGGCAATTCTTTTTAGCGGTCCCGGCTGGCAGCAGATTTGAACAACTTGAATATCATCTTGCGCCAGACATTGCGGCTTTAGTCCCTCAGTCGAATACACATCGGACCACACTTCTGGCTGACGACCCGATTGATCGCCACATTGCAATCGACTTCCTGAGATTCTCTCTTCGTGGACCGCTGTGGGCAGATCGAGAATTGTGGTCTTCCGGGACGCAGACATTCTTCTCCAAGAGGCCAGTGAACGGCCACGAAATAAGTCGACAAGTCGATCTCTACGAGGGCTTTCACTTTCATATTCGCTACTTGGATGGAAGACTCTTCGTGGGGATAAAGCTTTCGTACAAGTACGTTGACGTGGCATGGGCCACTGACCGGTTCAGTCGGGAGGAGCTCAAGAGGCGCAAGATGAGGATATTTCTCTATCACTTTGGTAGTCAGTGGTACCCTGTCCAGGTCCTTGAATGCCTCGACAAATCTATCCGAGATGCGAGGTTCGTCCCAGAAGATACGGGTGAGCCGATCAGCGTGTTTGATTATACGGTGCAGAAGGCAGGGAAAAATCCACCTCCATGGATTACGGCACTCGATCCCGAGTCCCCGGCAATTCTCTACCGCTATCCCGGTCGAGACCAGAGGCTGCAAGCAGCCTTGGCACTGGCAAAACTGATTCATCGCACTGATGATGCTGCGGTCAGGGATATGCATCGCAGGTCGATCAAGAGTCCCGAAGACCGTTTTCGGTTCAGCCGACATGTGATTGAACGATATTTCCAGGGCCGGCTGTTTTTCGGATCAGAATTGAAAGTTAAGCCGGAAGCATACGCTGTTCGGGCACGCTTCTACCCTATTCCCTCCCTCGAATTCGGTCAGAAGCATGTGCTTACGGTAGGCACGAACGCCGATGAGGGTGAAACTCCGCTAAGAGACCTTGGTCGCACTCGCATGAATTTGCTACTGGACCGCCACGCAGGTGCAGCCGTCACCTCGACGCTCGAGCCACAATACATTGTGATTCCGCAATCATTGGATCGCGCGATTGCCTCCGACCTTTCGCACAGGCTGGAAACTGTGACGCGGACTCTGCTACAAACCTCGTATCGATTTGACACTGTTCTTTTTGATGACCGGAATGCGAGAACCTTAAAGCAACACGTCGACGCGATCCTTGTGGGCGTTCAAAATGCGAACCTCAAACATGGTCGGGGCGTATTGATCCTACCCGCACGTGCGCACGACGACCTGCACAACTACGTCAAACGCGCCCTCCGCGAACAATTTGAGTTTCAGTGTCTCGATGCAGCAAAAGTCGCTGGGTTCTACCAAACAGTCCTCAGAGACGGCCAAGGACAAGTTGAGACCGTACCCGAGCTAGAGCGGCGCTATACAAGCTATCTGAGATATGCCGCTTTGGGACTACTGATTGTAAATCGGCAGTGGGGGTGGGTCCTCAAGACGAGAACACATTATGACGCTTACATTTGCATTGATGTTTTGAATCAGCAAGCCGCGTTCACCTTCTTCTACGAGGGTGGACGTCACTGTTATATGCGGTCGTGCGATTCCAAACAGCCGGGGAAACATGAAAGACTTTCGCGACAGCAAGTGCGGGCCATGGTGTACGAGGGCTTGAAGGCAGATTTACCGACTGTCGCAGAACCTCGGTCGATTGTGCTGCAGCGTGATGGTCGGTTGTTCCGGCGCGAGTGGCTCGGATTTGAAGAAGCGATACGACAGTTGATCGAAGAGGGCCTGCTGGATCGAAGTTTTGTTTATGGAGGATTTGAGATCGCCAAGAAATTCAATGCTGGGCTGAGACTTGTCCAGCATCGCTGCGGAAGGCTAGAAAACCCAAGAATTGGGGCGGCCTATCAGCTAGGGACAGATGAGGGTATTGTCTGCACAACAGGATTCCCATTTCCATTACGTGGAACTGCATCCCCCTTGGCGGTTCGAATTTACGAGGGTCCTCTGAACCTTGATTGGGTGATGGAGGATGTTTTCTGCAAGTCCTTGCTCGCATGGTCCGCGCCCGACCACTGCTTGAGCGTGCCAATCGACTTAAAGTTGTGCGATGAGTTCCTACGTGCGTTTGCGGCTGACGCCAATGAGGAAGAAGCTCTTTACGGCGAAGAAGTGGAGGAACCTGCGGCGGCGGTGTAATCCTTCCCGAAAGGAGGTGGCTTTTTATGAGCGACATTTCTACGCTGTCCAATGAATACGAAGCTTCAGCGAAACTGGCGGAAGAGTTGAACGAGGCGATATTGGCCATCAAGAAGGCACGATTACATCGGCGACCTGGGTTGACGGCTGATCAGAGGAAATCCCTCGCCAAGACAGTTGCGTCGCTTCGACAGCAAGTGGAGACCGATCAGGACCTGGGCCAGTCTGAATTCATCCCGCAAGAGATGGTTGACCGTGTCCGTGAGCGGAACCGACCGCATATGGCCTATTTTCTGGAGGATCTATTGCGCACGGCCAGTGCGTTAGGGAGCGGCTCCGAGCCACTCGACAATGACGTCATGCGGACGTTGGATGAAATATGTGATGCAGCGGATGAGACGGCATCCGCCGTTTTTCGGCGAATGCGAAGGCGCTAAATGCCAAACTTCCTCGAGCCTCTCCTTCATGACTTGGCGGAAAGATTCCGATTCTTGGACGAAGAACTCGCGAGAACGCAACCGCCCCCTGAAGCAGAACCATGCCGTCAGCGAATTCGGCGGCTGGTGAGTCACGGAAGGGCCAGGATTGAATCTGTCTTGACCGATCCCGATATTGGCAAGCCGGATTTTGCCAAGAACTTCTACCATACCTTCAAACGTCTCGCTGAGTTAGCCCAGGTGGTGGAAGAGGGACCTCTCTTTGCCTTGACTCGCTTTCGCCTGGAGGATCGCTTCCTGACAAGAGTGGTGGGCGCTGTTTGCCAGGAATGTGGCTATTCAGACCCAGCACCCATATGTGCCGCGATGAGTTCACAATACTATTTTTCTATGCCAGGCATGGACCTGATTCTTGTTCCACACGCTGAGGCAACCCACTTGCTGGCTTGGGCGGACATTTACCACGAACTCGGCCACTTCATTCTTGCGAGAGATCAAGTACGGCTGGTTCAGCCTCTCCGGAAACGCGTCAGTAAGCATTTCGTCAGCGCTGTTCAGGATGCTACTCGACAGGGGTGGACAGCGAAAGCAATCGAGGAGCTGAATTCATATCGTGGATTATGGCTGGGGGATTGGATCGTTGAATTCGCCTGCGACTGGTTTGCCACATTCGCCGTGGGGCCTAGCTTCGCTTGGGCTAATTTGAGGCTGTGCGCGCGCATGAGCACGGACATATTTGGAATTGCCAGCTCACACCCTGCTGACGCTGCAAGGACACAAGCTATCATCGAAATGCTGAAGTTGATTTCGGGTGACAAGTCAACGCACGAACTTGAGAGCCAATGGCAAGAATTATTGGGAACGATTGGAGCTAAAGAGCCGCAGCACTTTCGGATTGCCTATCCCTTGGATTTGATTCGCGAACTGGCGGCTGAAGTCGGTCAACTCTTCCGGAGCGCGGGATTCCATTCGTACAATCCGGGTTCTAAACGGATCGGCGACTTACTGGCTAAAGCATGGAATTACTTCCGAAGTGACCCGTCGAGTTTCCCGGCGTGGGAACGCGTAGAATTGCACCAACTACGAAAAGCCTTTAAGCTCAACTGACCAGGTTGGCGGTACCCGCGGTCGGTTGTTTATTGTTCTGGAGCGCAAAAACCACTCGCCTGGCCGGACATTTCAATCACATTGATGTGTAACGGCTACCCCCGGTTGTGGCCTCCAATCTAGCGAGAAGCACGAGAATCACCGCGGGGCCACGTTTCCGATTGCCCCTGCCCCTGCCTCTACCTTCGCTACCTTGGCGAGTAATCTCTCCTGACGGTCAGCGGGCGGAAGTCCTTTTATCCCCCAGTATGCGCGCAGCTTTTCTTCCGCGGAGCGCGCAAGTGAGATTGGCGCGGGATCTGGGGCAACTTCGGTATCGCGCTCGATCTTAACCTTCAGTTCCACAGGACCTGCGGCCAGCAACTTCTCCTTGAGATTTTCCTGCTGTTCGCGGCTCAGCAAGTGATCTGGCCCGTTCGGAACCCTCACCACTACTTTGACGCGCGAGTCTTTCAATGCCACCGGATCCAAGTCTTTAGGCAGCCGCAGTTCGCCGTTTTCATAAACAGCCTGGAGCTCGACCATTTTGCGCGTTGGCGACATCCTGAACTCGATTTCCAGGTCCGAGAGGTCAGGACGTAGCCCCGGGCTATGGAGTGTCACCAGGTTGTAGCCTTTATCTTCAACCTCGCTGTAATCGCATCGCGAGAGCGAACCGGCGTACCAAACACGCGGTCCGAGTTGTTGCCGCAAGTGAATGTGGCTCAGGCCTTTATACTGTGCCCGGACATTCAGCAAGGGTTCGAGCGAATATTCTGCGCAGCGTCCGACCAGCGGTTGCCCACTTGAAACCTGGGCGCCGACGACACCGAAGTGGCCAAAGAAGAGGCGGTACGAACCTGGCCGCTGCTCGAAACGATGGTTGAACTCCTGGATTTTTTCTTGAAACGCCTGAGCGAAACTTCTGTCCTCAGCCGCGCCCACAAACTCCTCTTTGCGCGGATATGGGAAGACCGCAATGGCAACCTGGTCTAAGTCAATGAATCCGGGCTCGGTACAGAGAAAAACTTGATGTCGGCCCTTCACCTTGAAGAGCGGCCACAAATCGTCCTCAAGCTCCTTGCCATGATTCCCCGCGATCAACAGGGCAGGGGCGTGCTCTGCCATGCGGATTATGGCGTCCACCCAGAATTTTCGTTCCCGAATGGTCTGCTTGTACGTTGTGAGATCGCCATTTAACACGAAGAGATTCGTGCGTTGCTGGATGCCATCCTCGACAAACCATTCGATGCAGTGGGCCGTGTCTGCAAAATAATGATCCTCATCGAGGTGAAAATCGCCAGAGTGCGAAATTCTTAAAGGCATCGCCACCATCTCCATTTCAAATTCAAGAATGATATGCGCAGTCAACTTAGCTCAGCGCGGTTCCGGTCGAGCAACCGAATGCACAAGGTCAGTGCAAAGAGGTGAAAACACCTCTGGGGCAATCAAATAGAAGGCGAACGCCTCGTGTTTTCGACAGGCTCTTGCACAGAAGTGTGGAAAAACCAGCGGCACGAACTGGAATGTGTCCCAGCGAGAGACCTGCAGATTTTCTGTTGAGCCTTATGGCCCAAACAAAGCCAGTTGATTCTCCGCCGTGGAGACTCGGCGCGAAGCCTTTCTTCTACCAAGCTCAACCGTCTGCGTCCCGAACGCGAATAACGGCTGTGGTGCCAGAGGCGGCGGACCAGAGGAAATAATCGGCTCGGCTGCTGCCGCGATATCGGGTTCTGATTCCTGCCTTGTTCCAAATATTTCTTCGTGGCGCTTTTGGAGCTCGCGCCAAACGGCCGAAGCGGAATCTCCCACACCCTTCTCGGTAACAAGCTCGCGTGCCATGGCCATTAACATGTCCTCGTCGCCGACGGCCTGAAGACCTTCGGCCGAGAATTTGCCTTCCATTGCCAATGACACGAGCATCTTGCGGCCCATCAGGCGCAAACAGGTTTCCTGAACGGTGTCCTTGTAGGCGAGGAACTTGACGACCACATTGCGGTGCTGGCCGATGCGCCAGGACCGCCGGCTGGCTTGGCGCAGCGTGAAGATCGAATAGCCGGTTTCGTAGAACAGGAGTGTCGGAAAAGCGAGCAAGTCCAATCCAAGCGCGACCAAGCGGGGGTGTGCAATCACCACCTGAGTGCCCTGGCGCAGTTGCCGTTCGTACCAAGCCTCGCGTGCTTCGGGCTTCACGTCGGCGGTCAGCCGCGCCACGCGGATTCCATCTTTCAAGAGGATTGCTTCCAGGCGGCGCGTCACGTCTCTTTTCTGTGTGTATACGGCATACACCTGGACCTTTCTTTCGCGAGAAAGCTCGGACTTGATTTCCTCAACTAATCGGCGCTCCTTGGCGTAAACAATTTCTTGACTGAGGTCACGCGGCTCGGCGAACACAAATCGCTCGCGCCGCTCGGTCTCAGGGTTGTACTCCCACCCGCTCAGCGGTCCGATCTCAAACGGCCGATCGGGGTAGAGCAACAAGGCGTTGATCCCTGTGCTTAGAACCGATTGATTGCCACGATGGTCTCGGAAAGCCTGCTTAACGTTCCGCTCCAGGTCTTCGTAGGCGGCCTTCAACTCAGGATCCATTCCGACTGGAACTACTTCCTCCCGGTAAGGCGGAAGGGCATCGGAAATATCTTCGAGCGACAGAAACGCCGCAAAATCCATCAGAAAGTGACCGAAGAGGAGCGGAGACGCACCCGGCCGCCGGCGAACTCGCTCAGTGACACGGGCTTCCGAACATTTGTTGTCAGCGGGTTCGATTGTTGTTACCTTTTCGAGCAGTCCGTAAGTTTCGGTGAAGTATTGGAGCCCTCCCCCGCCATGCTCGAAGCCCATCGCGATCATCCTCGAGGCGTCGAGCCGATAAAGGATGTGGAAAAGCTCGTCTGCAAAACCGCCGAGTAATGTGCCGGTCAGAATAAGCGTGCGTTTGGCGCACACGGCGAGACTCGCGAGGGCGTTACCTTGGGCTGTGTCGCCACCTTTGAGTTCGTGAACTTCGTCCGCCACTGCATAGTCGAAAAAGCGTGGCAAATAGCGAGCTAAAAAGTCCGCCGGCGCGAAGCGACGGATTCTTGATCGGTCGGCCTTCCAAAGAGCACTGTAGAGCGTGCGCCGACGCTTGCCGTTTGCTTCCTCATTCGCCTCGGCTTCCTTGCTCAACCATTCCGCGAGCCTGGTCTTCTTGAAGTCGGAGCGAATCAACCGTTCGCCATCTTCACCGAGATACACGGGACAGCCGGTGTCGGGATTCACGATCGTGCCCTGGTATCTTCCGCTTTCGGCAACGTTGTAAGCGTGTTTCCAAAAGTACGAAAGCTTGGCACGCTCGCGCCCCATGATCATGATTGCGGGCGAGCTGCACTGTGCGTCCCAACGCTCGCGCGCCGAGCGGTAATTCTTCCGCATACGAAGTTCGGTGAGAGACGTCTTCAGGCCCTCGTGAACAATCTGGCCGTAGCGCAGCTTGACCTCATTGATCCCGGAAACGACGTTCGGCCTGGCGTCGCGCAGGCCGTCAATCATGAATACGCGCACGCCGGGAATAGTTTGGAACGACTCTCTTGCCCACTTCTGGCATAAATGAGGCGGGGCCATCACCAGCCCGCAAAACGGTCTCCCTTGGCTGTGCACGAACATCGAGGCCAGGGCTATCAATGTTTTGCCGGTGCCGCATTCTGCAACCGCCGCGGCGGAACGTGACTCCTCCCAACGACGAAAGATGCCCATCACAGCCAAAGACTGGGCCGCATAAGGCTCGCGCCGCAGTTTTCCGAGAAGTGGCGAAGCGGGATCGTCAACGCGGTGCAAAGGCGGCAGGGACTCGACAATTCTCCCGGCCAACTCAGTGCCGTAGGCCGCGAGATATGTTGGGATGTCGGTTATGTTGTCGCGCGTCATAAAACGCCCTTCCTTCAATTCTTTGCATGTAATATTGGCCACATAACTTCCATACTTGGCTTATTTGAATTCACTCCAAGGGGTAAGCCAAATGTCTAACCAACTTACGGAACGCAGTGACAAGTTATCGCTCTACTCGACGGGCCGCTTTGTCGAAGATCGGCGTGGTTTCCTTTGTGATTGGGACGAACGCGGCCGTGGCGTAACGCCGGAGGATTGGTGCCCCGGATGAGGTGCATGACAGCGGCGCGTGACGCCCAAACCTTACCGAGAACCGTGAACGATGCTCCAGAAGAACAGGAAATATCGTGCTGGCACCAGTTTCCCCGAATTCACCTGGCGGGATCATAGTTTTTTTCCTTGCATTCTTCCTGCGCCTGCAGTAGCATTAGTTGGTTGTGCCGACGTGGCCAAGCGTTGAAGGCACCTGCCCTGTAAGCAGGAGATCGCTGGTTGAAATCCAGTCGTCGGCTCCAGAGTTGAGAATGTTGAGATTCCCTAAACCCGAAACAACGCGCGAACGGCAAGGTAGGCCGCATCGCATATTTGTGTGCGCCCATTGGCAGGTCGTCGATAACACCATCATGGCGACGAATCCAGGGCGCGGAGGCGGAGGGTAGAATCCAGAACAAACCATCAGGATTCTAAGACCCGCCCCCAAAAGGCGGGTTTTTTAGTTTTGGCTCAAGAGTTGACAATGTTGAGATTCCCCAAACCCGAAACGAAGCGCGAACGGCAAGGTAGGCCGCGTCGCATATTTGTGTGCGCCCATGGGCAGGCCGTCGATAACACCATTATGGCGACAAATCCAGGGCGCGGCGGGGGCGGGTAGAATCCAGAGCACAATCGGATTCCAAAACAGCCCGCCCTAAAAAGCGGGCTTTTGTTTGCTCTTTGACAACTGAAAGACCAAGCAGCACAGGAGCATGGCGTAGTGGCAGCGCGGCGGTCTCCAAAACCGCAGGCGTGGGTTCGATTCCTACTGCTCCTGCCAAGGCGCGGTAGCCAAGTGGGAAGGCATCTGCCTGCAAAGCAGACAACCTCGGTTCGATTCCGGGCCGCGCCTCCATAGTGGTCAGCACTGGTGTGCGGGCGGGCCTTATAAGCCTGTAATTGCTCCGGACGAGGGTGCACGGCAGAGTTCGATTCTCTGGACCACTACCAAAGTTTCGCCCCCGTCGTTCAAAGGATAGGACACCACGCTACGAACGTGGAGATCGGGATTCGAGTTCTCGCGGGGGTGCCATTCGGGCGCGTGCGGCCAACCGGATCGGCCACCAGCCTCCTAAGCTGGCGATATGTGAGTTCGAATCTCACCGCGCCTTCCACGCCGGGCTCATCTAACGGCAAGATGTGCGCCCGATTAGCGCAACATCGGGGTTCAAGTCCTCGGCCCGGTACCACTCCTGGGTGGTTCAGTGGTAGAACGCGCGGCTGTTAACCGCGAGATGGGGGTTCGACTCCCTCCCCAGGAGCCAGATTGCGGGGCCAAGATGTTACTGGCGGCATACCCGCCTTTTAAGCGGAGAAGTCCGGGTTCGAATCCCGGTGGCCCCACCATGCTGCGATAGCTCAGTGGCAGAGCCGCTGATTCGTAACCAGCAGACCGGAGTTCGATTCTCCGTCGCAGCTCCACGGTGACTGAGCCCAAACGGTGCGGGGCCTGATTGTGGATCAGGTTTTAGCGGGTTCGACTCCCGTCAGTCACCCCAAAATTGTAAGGGAAGATTTCGGCCCTGTAGCGCAGCGGACCAGCGCGGCTCCGTCCGAAGGAGCAGGTCATCGGTTCAAATCCGATCAGGGCCTCCAGCCGGCGTAGCTCAGTGGCAGAGCGCGTCCCCGGTACGGACGAAACCCGCGTTCGATTCGCGGCGTCGGCTCCAGGCGGGCGGAATTCGAGCGGCAGAATACCCGACTCTTACTCGGCAAAGTGCGAGTTCAAGTCTCGTCGCCCGCACCAGGATTTGCCCCGTTAGCTCAGATGGTAGAGCGCCGGTCCTACAAACCGGAAGTCGGAGACTCGAACCCTCCACGGGGTACCAGATTGGGGCGCGTAGTGATAACGGGAGCACTCCGGTCCTGCAAACCGGGAGTGGGGATTCGACTTCCCCCGCGTCCACCAGATTGAGCGGTCATAATTCAATGGCAGAATGCCTCGTCGCCAACGAGGATGCCGCGGGTTCGATTCCCGCTGACCGCTCCACGCGGCGTTGGTATATAGGGTGTGCCTCGGCCTTCCAAGCCGAAGAAGCGGATTCGATTTCCGCACGCCGCTCCAGAATTTCGGGATGTAGGGTAACTGGAAGCCCACCTGCTTTGGGGGCAGGGCGGTAGAGGTTCAAATCCTCTCATCCCGACCAGTTTTGCGGGAAGTGGCCTAGTGCTCAAGGCGCCGGTTTCGGGTACCGGAGATCGCGGGTTGAAATCCCGTCTTCCCGACCAGATTGACGCGGGGTTGAGGAGTGGTCCCTCGGCGGTCTCATAAGCCACACAGGCCGGTTCGATTCCGGTCCCCGCTACCATTTTTGCCCTCGTCGTCTGTCGTCAGGATTCCTGATTCTCGACCAGGGGGCGCGGATTCAACTTCCGCCGAGGGTACGGGGGGCGTGGAGGAGTTGGAGTCCTCGCGGCACTGTCAATGCCGAGAACGCCGGTTCGAGTCCGGTCGTCCCCGCCAGTTTTATGGCCTGTTCGTCTATCGGTAGGATGGCTGATTTTCAATCAGTCGAGGCGGGTTCGACTCCCGCACAGGCTACCAAAGGAGCGCTATGCGAATCATCGACAACATTCCGGTGTGGGGAACCCCGGTTGACGAAGGCGCCTTAAAGCAAATCCGCACCTGCTACTGGATCTTCGGGCAGGCCGCGATGATGGCCGATCACCACAAGGGCTACGGTGTTCCGATCGGCGGCGTCATCGCGCACGAAAACCTGATTAGCCCCTCTGGTGTCGGCTATGACATCGGCTGCGGCAACAAAGCAGTGCTGACGGATGCCGACGCAAAGGACGTGCGTGCCAACATCGCCCGCATCATGGATGATGTTTGGTCAACCATCAGCTTTGGGATCGGGCGCAAGAACCGTGAGGACGTTGACCACGAACTTTTCGAGGACGACGACGCTTGGCAGATCACCCAAGGGGCCAACACTGCCGCGTGGAAACTCACATCGCTGCGGGACATGGCTCGTGCTCAGCTTGGCACCGTTGGCAGTGGGAACCACTACGTGGACATTCTGCAGGACGAGGCGGAGCGAATTTGGGTTGGGGTTCATTTCGGTTCCCGTGGTTTTGGCCACAAGATCGCCACGCGGTTTCTGAATCGAGCCGGCGCGAAGGACGTTATGGACTCGGCTCCCGTTGCGCTGGATGCTCGAACTCAGGAAGGCCAGGACTATATCGCCGCGATGAAGCTGGCTGGCCGGTATGCCTACGCTGGCCGTGATTGGGTGTGTGATCGAGTGGTGAACATTCTTGGCGCGAAGGCGCTCGACTCAGTTCACAACCATCACAATTTTGCGTGGCAGGAGACGCACGGCGGAAAGTCGCTCTGGGTAGTTCGCAAAGGTGCAACACCGGCATTTCCTGGTCAGCGCGGATTTGTCGGCGGCACGATGGGCGAAAACTCCGTGATTCTGGAGGGCGTCGAGAACGACGATGCTTCACTGTCTCTCTACTCGACCGTTCATGGTGCTGGCCGCGTCATGGGCCGCATGGAGGCCAAGGGCAAGCTGGACAAGGCAACCGGCGAGTGGAAGCGCCAGCCGAAGGTTACTCAGGAGATGATGGACGCCTGGGTGAATGAAGCCCAGGTTGAACTGCGCGGTGGTGGAGTTGACGAGTCGCCGCACTGCTATAAGCGATTACCGGAAGTCCTGGCCGAGCACTCCGCGTCCGTCCGAGTCCTTCACACGCTCAAGCCGCTCGGTGTTGCGATGGCTGGGAAGAACGAGTTCGATCCGTTCAAAGACTGAGGGAGCGTCGTCCAATCGCATAGGGCGCCCGCCTTCTAAGCGGGTAATCCGGGTTGAAGTCCCGGCGCTCCTTCCAAGCCTGGAAGAGGTTTTATGTCCGACACTCTCGTTCTCGACACGCTGGGTTTCCCGGTGGCCTTTGTCTCCTGGCAGAGGGCTGTCAATTTGCAATGGCAGGACCGCGCCGTGGTGGTCACGGAAGATGCGAAGCGCATCCTCCGCTCGCCGTCCTTCGAGATGGGGATCCCACGCGTCATCAAGCTGAGGAACCATATCAGCCGGAAGCTTCGGCTCAAGGTTCCGATGACTCGCCGTAACATCGCGATCCGCGATAACAGCTCTTGCCAGTATTGCGGCGTGGTGCTGGAAACGGCGGAGTACACCATTGACCACGTCCTCCCCAGGGCTCGCGGCGGAAGTTCGGTCTGGACGAATCTTGCGTTGGCGTGTGTCCAATGTAACAAGCGCAAATCGGATCGAACTCCCCAAGAGGCTGGACTTACGATCAGGCAGAAGCCTCTGGAGCCTAACCAGTTCGACCCGAGATTCAATTTCCGGCTGCACATCCACGCGTTGCGGCCGGAATGGTCGGACTACAAGGCTTACATTTATTGGAACGTCGAGCTCGAAAAGTAGTTCCCCGGTGAGCAAGCGCGGTCGTTGCGATGGTCTGAAAAGCCATAGAGTCCCGTTCGACTCGGGGACCGGGGACCAAAACTACGGCAAGCCGGTAGCAATAAAATAGACAAAAATGGGCCGTGACAACCGGCCTGCCGCCTGATACACTCTTGATTGTTTAGTGGAGAATGCGGTCGTGAAAATGTTATCCCTATCCCGTCTGTCGCAGCAATCAAGCTATCTTAGCCTGAGTGCGCCGGGGTGTGGATAATCTGAAGCGATAAAACCAGAATTCCAAAAGCCCCGAGAAAGTTTTCGGGGCTTTTTTATTTTTAGCGCCATTTTTCTCTGTGGGGTGTGACCGGCACTGGCGACCGGAACCGGCTGTAACCCGGTACCCGCTTGCGGGCAGTAGGTTCGATTCCTACACGCCCCACCAAGACTTTGAGGTCGTGCTGGAATTGGCATACAGCTACGGCTGAGAACCGTAGGGGCCGAAAGGCTTATTGAGGGTTCGATGCCCTCCGACCTCACCAAAATTGACCGTGGATGAAGGGAATCGGCATACCTCCTGCGTTTAGAACGTAGGGCTTGGGGGTTCGACTCCCCCTCCACGGACCAAAGCTAGGGCCGAGTGGTCAAATTGGTAAAGGCGCTTCACTCAGACTGAAGAGATTTTGTGGGTTCGACTCCCACCTCGGCCACCAGTTGAATTCGTCGCAGTGAAGGGAATTGGAATACCTCGGAAGCTCAAACCTTCCGGCTTAGCGGTTCGACTCCGCTCTGCGACACCAAGACTGCTGGAGTGACGGGAAAAGGCATACCTCTGGAGCTTAAACCTCCAGGCGTAGGAGTTCAAATCTCCTCTCCAGCACCAAGTTTGGAGGCGTGTGGCGAATTGGCAAGCCAGCGGTTTGCTAAGCCGTGCTCGCGTAAAAGCGATACAGGTTCGAGTCCTGTCGCCTCCGCCATTTTCGGCGAGGTGCGTGAATTGGTAAGCGGCACGCCCGGAAAGCGTGTGCGGGTAACACCGTTGTCGGTTCGAATCCGACTCTCGCCGCCATATTTCGGAGGAGTGGCTGAGTGGTTTAAGGCGCTGACCTTGAGTACCAGTGGCGATAAAACGCCCGTGGGTTCGAATCCCACCTTCTCCGCCATAGTTTGGAGAGCTGGCTGAATGGAAAAGCATCCGCTTCGAGGGCGGACGACACCGAAAGGCTATGGGAGTTCGAATCTCCCGCTCTCCTCCATATTTATTCTGGCCTCGTCTAAGGGTAGGACGGCTGACTTTGAATCAGCTAATCTTGGTTCGATTCCAGGGGCCAGAGCCACTGCGAGATCGTTCAACTGGTAGGACTCCAGATTCTGAATCTGGTAATGCTTGTTCGAATCAAGCTCTCGCAACCAGGAAACAACGGTACATTCATGTTTCCGGTTTTGCCGAAGGTGTGCTCATCGTGGCGGCACGGGTTAAGGACGGAAAGCCTATCGCAGTCGAAGTGGTTCTCACGTGCCGGATTCGAGTCAAACCAAGGCGCTTGACCCGAAAGAAAATTGTGACAGCCTACTATATGAATCACCGCATTCCGCAGTTCGGTCCGTGAATGCCCGCAGTCGCGCCTGCCGTGTCTGGCCCTGCGCCTTCCCGGGGGCCCCAGCCCCGACCGCTACTCGACCACTCGGAACGTGTACATTGCTCCGACGGTAGCCATCGTTTGGCGTGTGGGACCTGCTGCCGCTGGCAGAAAGCCGTATTCGCCGGTTTCGAGTCCCTTTAGAGTGACCTCGAACGTCCGATCCCCTACCTTCTTGCTCTCGAAGGGAATCAAGTCTCGCGTCGCGCCGCCGGACACGTGGAAAACTCCGCCGGTTACAGTTCTAAACTCACGTGCGTGCTTGTGGGGATGCAAATGGATTAGCTGGTATTCTGTGATGTAAGCGCCTTCGGGTACTACAACGAGAAACGTGGCGGGAATTGTGATCGCGGTCTGGCTCTGCCGGCCGTGAATTTCACCATTAATGTCGCCTTTGACAACGCCGAGAGTAAAGTGCGACTTCAAGGCTCCGCCTGTTTTCCAGTCAACCACTTCCGGCGGGACAGTCACCCATGTCCCGCCATGCTTGTAATATACTCCGATATCACGCGTGGGGCCTTGTGCCGGTTGTACTGCTGGCCTGCTTGGAGTTGCACCCACCTCGGTCATGGCCGCGATCACCGCATCGCTGACGCCGGCTTGCTTAAGGGCGATCAGGTCATCCGGCGCGGTTGAGAACTTGCAGGACGACTTGTGGATTTCGTCTATGATGACGGCATCGCTGAGTTTGGCCTTGGCCATGTCGAGGATGTCTTTGTTGGTGAGAATGTGCTGCGCATAGACAACCGAAACGGTAAGCAGCGGCAGAATGGCAAAGGCCGCGAGCATCTTCTTCATTTCATCCCCCCCAAATTACGAACGCGTTGAACGCTGCTCCCAGCGGAACCTTCTATTTGCGGCAGCCTATTCGCTCCACTTTGTCCTTGGCCTTTCCGTCCGCGATGGTCTGCCACTGCATGTTCGAAGGCGCGTCGGCTCCGCCGCAGGCAAGCGGCTTGACGTGGTCTATGACATAACCGGGACATGGGCCGTGTCCCTTGCCGGTGGAGGGACAGGGCTGTTCTCGCTTAAATGCGTCCTTGGCGGCAGTGCTGCGCCTTTCTCGACCATGCCGGGATCCCCGTGAGCCGGAATAAGACCGCAAGGAAGCTCGATGTCGCCTTCCGCTGCGTGAGCGTGGGAGCCGGTACGATCTGGTCCGCGAGTGACGCGTGGTGCGATAGTGCCTCGAATAAGATCGCGTGCTGTAGCGCCGCCCATACGCGGGTGCTACCACGAAAATTAAGAGTGCAAGAAATGTAGCCCTCATGTCGCCACCAGCCCTTTGACGGTCACGCGCGCCGCTCAACTCATTCTTCGGCTTTTCGCCAGGCAGGCTTGAGAGACATCTGGGATTCTGGACAGAGCACTCGCGCCGCACTCACACCATGGGCGCACGCCCGCGCTGAAACCCATGCTTCGGTTTCAGTTCGTCTTTGAGATCTTCAACATTCCTGTTCCGACTCGCCGACGCGATTGGATTTCGGCTCAAATATCTGAACGAAAGCGGGCCAGGTTATCGTCCCCTTGTCCTCTGGCACCTGAATCACGCCGCGCTTCACTGCCTTGCCAATCCAGTGCAAGAACGCTTTGCCAGTGCCTTTCACAATTACGGGCGAGGAGTTGAGCCCAGTGAGCGGCACGATGGCATTTCGCTTCTGAAGTTCCTGCGTGAACCATTCCGCCCATTCGGGCACAACCGGCAAACCGTAGCGCTGGGCAATTCGGTAAAGGACGAAAGACGGATCGTCAGCGCACACTATTGTGCGCCGCGAGTCGTTGTCACCTCCGGGCGCAGTCAATGCAAGCTGACGAGAAGTCGCAACCAGGTGACGAAGTGGCCGCTTGCGGTCGGAAATTGAAATAGACCCTCGCCAGCATTGGGGCTTCTCGCCGATGGTCGCGTTCACGTCGTCAATTCCGGGAGCCGAAAGCCAAAATGTACGACCATCGAGGATCGCGGCCCAAATTCCGCCAATATCCGCATCGTTCCCCACCACCGAAATTAGGTGTGCGAGGGCACATCCGTCCTGGCGCTCT
The DNA here is from genome assembly GCA_046706005.1 of Terriglobia bacterium. Taxonomy (GTDB): domain Bacteria; phylum Acidobacteriota; class Terriglobia; order UBA7540; family UBA7540; genus JBJKPU01. The sequence continues at coordinate 25,222 of JBJKPU010000003.1, forward strand.
TCAAGGATGAGGCGATCCATGCGAACGCGAACGTCAATCGTCGTATCGTGAGTGCGGCGTGTATAACGCAATGCTCCGAAGCGGAGATGGGCATTTTTCACAGGGACCTCATTTCAGGACTGCTACACGGCCATCTTTGAAGACGATGCGAAGCTCGTGTGAAAAGCGTTCTTTCTCTCGGATCGTTGTCACGCCTGCGTCGTCGGTTTCTTCAATCGTGTCGGTCACCTTCACGCTTTGCCATCGAGCTATATGAAGGGTCGGCCCTTCGCCGAAAATTCCATTGAGCATTCCTGAAACCGCGAGCAAACCGACGTGTCCTCCGTGGAGCGGATTTAGTGGCCGACCAGCAACCCGATCTTCTCTTCCGATGAGCAGGCGGCCCGCTTGGCGGTAGGCTGGAGATTTCGCCAGCAAATCCTCGATTTCGTCGAGGGGCAGACCACGATCGGTGAGCGTGATAGGTTCGGCCCCTGGCAGGCCGTAGAGACGCGCCGGGCGATCTGTGAGCGGATGGAGTTCGCGCAGCTCTTCAAGAGCACGCGACATCCGGTAATAATCCATTCGCTGGCGGCTCACTTCATCATCGCGGACTCGCTCGCGTTCACCGCGCGTCCGGCGAATCCCGAAGAGCACGATCTGGTTGTACTTGACGCTTGCCGGCTCTGTGAGTGCATAAATACTTATATCCTTAAGGTTCCAGGCCAGAATCTCACTGCAATCCGCAAGGCTGCCGCAAGGAATGACGAAGACCAGGAGACCGCCCGGCTTGAGCCAGCGGTAGGTGTGCTGGAGGAAAACGCCCTCCATGCGCTCGTTCTTGCCTTCGGAGATTTCAAAATCGTATGGAGGATTCAGATATAGAAGTGAAATGGATTCAGCCGGACAGTGGACATCGAATGCGCTTGCATGGACGACTTGGTCGGCGCGCGCACGCGCCTGCTTTACGCGGTATGCATCGAGTTCGGCGCCACACCGATAGCCTTCGGCACCGGCCGTAATGGCAGCCAGCGCGTGGCCCTCGCCGACGCAAGGATCGAGCGCCACGAAGCCAGGGGTCAACTGGAGGTGCTTGCGAATGCGCTCGGCTTCCGGCAATGGAAGCGGGTAGTAGCCGAGACGCAGACGGCCCTCGATTCTCATGGCCCGGTCCCTCCTTTTTCTTTGTTTCAGACGGGATCTTCTGGTGTGGTCTATTCTATTGCAAATAGAAGAGATGGCAGCCGTTTGACACCAATAATCCCGCAGACTAACCTGACGCCATGACTGAGGCTATAAGCCCCGCAGTTCACGGCGGTGTGGTCACCGCTGTCAGATCGGCCGGGCATGTTGTGGAGTGCGCGCTCGGTAATGGACGGTCTGTACTACTGAGTGTGATATAATATAGTGACACTATCCAAAGAGTTTCGCTTGCTTCCAAAAAGCCGTGACCAGTGTGGGGCGTCGGCGCATGCGGCGCAGAGCTTGCCGCGCGTGGTAGCTCAGTTCCC
>JBJKPU010000004.1:0-96843 GCA_046706005.1 Terriglobia bacterium
TGGCCGCGCGCACGCCGTCCCAAGGCTTCGCGGGCTGCGGCGGCGCCCAGCGCAAATCGCCCACCGGCGGCTGCGCATAAGGAATGCCTTTGAAAATCATCATGCCGTCCCGCTCGACACCGTGTACCTTTCCCGGGTCGATTTTAACTACAGGGGCAGACGGAGCCTGCTGTCCCGCCGCGGCCGGCAGAAAAGCACAGGAGCCCACGATAAATGCCGCAACTACGATCGAAGACGGTTTCCACATTGTTTGCCTCGCATAGAGATAGTATTGGGCCGACAGCGGATGATATCACCCAGGTGAGCCCAGTCAAGGACTGAGAGGGTGTAATTCTCGGGTATTATCTTTGATATGGACACACGCGCTGTCCTTAGGGTAGGATGTGCCAGTAGCTAGGCCCCACATTTTTTCTCGTTACATGCCGAAATCGGACGACCATCTACGGAGATTTCCGCGCGTCAAGGCTGCGTTTACGGTGGACTTCGAGGTGAACGCAAAGCCCGGACACGCGGAAGCGGAAACGCTCGGCGGAGGCGGAATGTTCGTCGGCCTCGCCCAACCCTTGTCACCCGGCACGGAAATGAAGTTGCGCTTTCGCCCCGCCAAGCATATGCCCCTCATGGAAGCCAACGCGAGAGTCCGATACCACGTCCCGGGCAAGGGTGTGGGAATCGAATTCACCGAGATCGCCGCGAATGACCGTGACCGGATTCTGCACCTGATCCACCACCGGGGCGAGGATGGCCGCCGTTATCCGCGCGCCCCCCTGGCCACGCAGGTGGAGCATGAAGGCGGTGTCTTCATCGGATTTTCCAAGGATATCAGCTCGCGCGGCATGTTCATCGAAACTGCAAATTCCCTTCCGCCGGGTTCCGCACTGCACATCCGCTTTAACGTGGACAACGGTCCCATTTGCAGAGTGACCGGCGAAGTCCGCTATGAAGTGAAACGGCTGGGCATAGGCGTCCATTTCACCCAGATCTCGCCCGAAGACCAGAAACGCATCGACGCGTTCGTCACTCAAAACGCAAGCTGAGTGGCGGTAGAGCGCATGGCGAAGATTCTGCCGACACTCTCTGCGGCTAGTTCCGCAGAGGGGGTCCGCCCTTGCCGGGAATCATCGATGTCTATTCCGGCGCTCCCGAAGACCTGCCCGCAATCGGTCACAAAATGAGCCTCAGAAATCCGTTGACACTTTTCACATCTTTTTGCTACGTTACACGGCTATCCCTAAGGCTGGAAGGCGGGATTCTTCCCGCCCGGCAACCGATTTCGGGGGTTTCGCCGGCGGTGAAAGGCCCTTAGAGCTGACGAGGCGCCCTGATGTTTGTGCCAAAGAGAATGTTCCTGACCAAAGGTGTCGGGAAACACCGCGAAAAACTCACCAGTTTTGAATTGGCGCTGCGCAGCGCGGGCATTGCGGCCTGCAACCTGGTGCGCGTGTCGAGCATTTTTCCGCCGCGCTGCAAGCTGATTCCGCGCACGGAAGGCATCAAGGAGCTGGAGCCCGGACAGGTGACGTTCGTGGTGATCAGCGAGAACTCCACGCGCGAGCCGCACCGGCTGATCGCGGCCTCGGTGGGCGTGGCGATGCCGGCGGACCGCAACACTTTCGGTTATCTTTCCGAGCATCATTCCTTCGGGCAGACGGAAGAAGTGGCGGGCGATTACGCCGAAGAGCTGGCGGCGGAAATGCTGGCCACCACGCTGGGCGTGGAATTCGATTCCGATCAGAGCTGGGACGAGAAAAAGGAAATTTACCGCATTTCGAACAAGATCGTCCGCACGCTGAACGTCACGCAGTCAGCCATCGGGGACAAGCGCGGGCTGTGGACCACGGTGCTGGCGGCTTCGGTCCTGCTGGGCGTGGATGAATAGCCCGCGGCCGGGAAAAAATCACGCGGCCTTGCAGAACGGCCTCCCCTTCCGAAATTTAAAGAACCCACTTCTTAAGGGAGATACACCATGCGCAAACATGAAATCCTGACCACACCCACGCGGCCCGCGGGAATCGACGGCAAGAAGAACGTCGCCGCGGTGCTGGAAAAAATGCAGGGCGTATCGTTCCAGGGGCGGAACCTGGCGATCGCCTATCAGGTGTGGAAGAAAATGCTCGGCGACCGCGTGATGATCATGATGGGCATGTCGGGCGCCATGGTGCCGGCGGGCATGCGGCGGCTGGTCGTCTACATGATCAAGAACCGGCTGATTGACTGCCTGGTTTCCACGGGCGCGAATTTTTTCCACGATATTCATGAAACGCTCGGCCGCTATCATTTCCAATGCTCGCCTGACATTGATGACGTGCATCTGCAGAAAAATCTGATTGACCGCATGTACGACACGCTGGCCGACGAAGAGGAATTCCGCGAGGAGGACGCTTTTATCGGGAAGTTCGCCTCCACGCTGGACCAGTCGCGGGCTTACACGACGCGCGAGTTTCTGAACCTGCTGGGCAAGGAAATTTCAAAGCGCGCCAAGGAAGACGGCATCGTCACCGCCGCCTACAAGGCGGGCGTTCCGCTCTATTGCCCCGCCATCGGCGATTCCTCGATCGGCATCGGCATCGCCGAAAACCGGCACCTGCGCAAGAATCAATTCATGTTTGACGTGATCGGAGACGTGCTGGAAACCGCGCACCTGGCCGGCGACGCTCCGGCGAGCGGCGTGATTTATTTCGGCGGCGGCACACCCAAAAATTTTGTCCAGCAGAGCGAAGTGACGGCCACCTTCATGCGCCAGGCCGCGGAAGGCCATAAGTACGCGATGCAGGTCATTACCGATTCGCCGCACTGGGGCGGGCTCTCCGGCTGCACGTTTGAGGAAGCGCAAAGTTGGGGCAAAATCGCTCACGATGCCAGCATGATTACCTGCCACTGCGATTCCACTATCGCCATGCCGATTCTCGTCACCGCGCTTTCCGAACATGCCGGCCTTATTCGCAAACGAAAAAAGCCGGTGTTCAAAATGGGACGCGAACTTTCATTCACGTTTCAAAAATAGGTAAAGCGGACGAGAGTAAGTATGAAGTGTGAAGTCAGAAGTCTGAAGTCAGGGACCCTACGACTTTCTCTTCTTTAACCTGAGAATGCTCGCCGTCAGAATGGACACGAGCTCTTCCGTTTCCTGAATGAGTGGGTTTAGCCTCGGTAAAGGAACGACCAATCCCTCTGCCATTAGCTGGAGCCAGTAGAGGCTTTCTCTTGCCTCCTTTTGCGCTATTCCATACTTGTGAATGAAATCGGCGCGGCTTTCCGCAGCCCGCGCTTCCTGGAGGTTCGCACCGATCGAGGTCGCGGAGCGGAGGTACTGCTTTCCCAGGATCCAGCCCGCACCGTCCTTCCCGTCCTGCAAATGACGATAAAGCGTGACCGCGCGGAGCGCGTACTTGAAAGCTCGGGCACGAATGTCGGCCGGTGGGTTCTTCCTGCGCTCAGTCATAGCTCGGGTTCCGCGGAATGAATTCGGACTTCTGAATTCCCGCCTCTTACTTCAGACTTCTGACTTCACCCCTCACACTTGGCCTTAGTCTTCAGATTTTGAATCCCAGGTGCCGCATGGCGTCGCGGTTGATGCGAGCGGCTTCATCAGGGCCGCCGGGCGGCGGCTCATAACCGTCCAGTTCAACGATAGCCCAGCACTTCAGGTCAAGTTCGCGCATGGCCTGAACGATTCCTGCAAAATCCACCACGCCCTGGCCGATCGGACAAAACAAATATTTGGAATGCCGCACCAGGTTGCGGTTTTTGGCGGCGAGCGCCGCCACGTCCTTGCGCAGATCCTTGAAATGGAAAAACAAGATCCGCTTGTGATACGCATGGATCACATCGACGGGATTCATGCCGCCAAGCGTCATGTGCGCAACATCCACGATCAGTTTGACCCGGTGCGAGTCGGTGGCGGCCAGAACCTTGTCCATTCCCTGGCGCGTTTCGCCCAGCGTGCCGAAGTGCGGATGATAGCCGAGCTCGAGTCCCGAATCGCCGGCGATTTTTCCCAGTTCATTCATTCGCCGGCCCAGATTACGAATCTGGGCGGAAGAGTAGGACGCGCCCGGATGCCCGCCGTCGGTGATCTGAAGATGACGCCCGCCCAGGGCCTTCATGAAGGCCACGTACTCTTTGAATTTCACCACGTCCTCGGCGCGCTCGTGCGCGGGATCGAGCCGAACGCCCCAGCAGGAAAGCGCCGCAGGCTGAAGCTTCAGAATTTCAAGCCGCGCGCGCAGCGTGCCCGGATCCTTTGAAAACTGATCGAGCGACCAGCCGAGCAACTGCACGCCCTGGAAATGCAGGGCGGAGATGGCGGCCAAGGCGGTGTCAAAATCCTTCTGCGGCCAGGCAATGACGGCATAGCCCACGGGATTCGGAAGCTCTTTCGGCGGACTCGCCGCCAGCTTGCCGGCCGTCGCCGAGCCGAGCATCGCGCCGCCGATGCGCTTCAGAAAGTCACGCCGGTTTTTGCCGGTTGAAGTCAACGGTTGAACTCCAGGCGGATATCTTGGCACAATAGTTTGCTTCGGGGAAGAGCGTTCGAAAGCAAGCAGTCCTGCGGCCGGTGCGAAGCCCGGATTCAGGGCGGATTTGGAAATCATTTCACTGCGGAACTGCGCAAATCCTGCCGGCAGGCGAGCGGCAGGGCTTCCGATTCATCCGGGATAGTTTAAGGGAAGAGGAGAAAAACGATGGAACGTCTGATCAAAGCAGCCACCGATGGAAAAATTCAAGTGGTCGTCCCTCCGGGGACGATGCAGTTTCTGGATTTCGCGCGCGTGCAACTGAAGAAGGGCGAGAGCCATTCGTTTTCAACCGGCCCGCGCGAGTATGTGATTGATCTGTTTTCAGGCACGGCTTCGGCGGAAATTGACAGTCCGCAGGGGAAAAAATCTTTCCCCAAAGCCGGCATCCGAGAGGATGTCTTTTCCGGCGCGCCCACCATGATTTACATTCCGCCGCAATCGAGTTGCACGCTCACGGCGGTATCAGAAAAACTCGACATGGGAATGTTTTCCGCCGCTTCATCTTCGAAAGCGGAGCCGCAGCTGATCGAACCCTCGACGGTCACCAAAAACGTCGCGGGCCGCGACAACTGGACGCGGACGGTCTATTCCGCGTTCGATACGCGCCAGCCGGCCGACCGCCTGCTGGCCGGCGAAACCATCAATCCTTCCGGCAACTGGTCCAGCTATCCGCCGCACAAACACGATAAGAGCAATCCTCCTGGAGAAGCCGTGCTGGAGGAAATCTATTTCTTCCGCGTCAAACCGGCGCAGGGTTTCGGCTTCATTTACACCTACACGGCGCCGGGCGAAAAGGACGGCTTCTCGAACGTTTACGTGGTCCACGACGGCGACACCGTGATGCTGCCCAAAGGCTACCATCCGGTCGTGGCCGCGCCGGGCTACGAACTGCATTACACCTGGGTTCTGGCCGGTGAAGTGCGCCGCTACGGCGCCTGGGCCGACGACCCGGACCACGTCTGGGTGAAAAACGCGTAGCGCCAGGCGAACCTCATGAAGAACAGCCGCGCGGCGAGAGTGCGCAGAGCCAGAGTGGATTGCTGCACCGGCAGCATCGGGTTCAGGTTGCTGCTCGATCGCGGAAAATCGCGCTTGGACTTCCCGGAGTCTTCGGCATAGAATCCGAGCGTCGGGCAAGGGCCAATGCAAATCAAGTTCTCATACGCGGACGTTCCGCCGTTTGAAATTCCTGACTCGAATTTTCTCGCCACGCTGGAGCCCCGGCATATCGAGCCGCGGGCCGGCGTGGAAAAGCTGGCGGAAGAGGCGCTGGACTCGCCCGCAGGTTCAAAACGGCTTGAAGATCAAATTTCCTCCGGCGCGCGCGTGCTGCTGCTGGTGGATGACATCACCCGCCAGACGCCGGCTGCGCGGCTGCTTCCGTCCATTCTGAATCGCCTATTAAGTCGCCGCGTCGCGAAACAAAATATCCAGATTCTGATTGCCGCCGGAACGCACGCCCGCATGACGCGGGAAGAGCTTGAGAAAAAGCTGGGTGCCGCGGTCATCGCCGATTACGCCGTCCACGTTCACCACTGGCGCGAGGAATCAAAGCTGCGCGAAATCGGAGCGGCGGCTGACGGCACGCCAATCCACGTCAATCGAATGCTGGGCGAGGCGGATTTTGTGATCGGCGTGGGGCAGATTGTTCCGCATCGGGTGATGGGCTTTACGGGCGGCGCGACGATTGTGCAGCCGGGTGTTTCCGGCCCGCAGGTGTCGGGCTACACGCACTGGCAAAGCGCTCTGTACGCGGGCGCGGATATTCTGGGCATCGCGGAAAATTCCGTGCGGCAGGAAGTGGAGCAGATCGCGCGCCGGGCCGGACTGCGCTTTATCGTGAACGTCGTGATGGACGCGGAAGCGCGCGTGCTGGACGTCGTCGCCGGCGATCCGGTGGCAGCGCATCGCCTGGGCGCGGAGAAATCAAAGCAGGTTTACGGCGTGGCGCAGCCGCGCCTCGCGGAAATCGTAATTGCGGAATCTTTCCCCGCCGATTACGACCTGTGGCAGGCGGCCAAGGGAATTTATTCCTCGGAACTCGCCGTCGCGCCCGGCGGCGTGGTGATTCTGGTGACTCCCTGCCCGCACGGCGTTTCCGACGAGCATCCTGAAGTTGAAAAGCTCGGCTATCACGGATTTGAAGAAGTGAAGAAGATGGTCGAGGACAAAAAGATCACCGACCTGGTCGGCGCGGCGCATCTGGTTCACGTGGGCCGGGTGATTCGCGACCGCGCGCGCGGCATCATGGTTTCACCCGGAATTCCGGCGGATGTTCAGCGGCGGATCGGCTTTGAGCCGGCACGCACGCCGCAGGAAGCGCTGCAAAAAGCACTCGAAATGACGGGCGGGCAGGCCCAGGTCGCCGTTCTGCGCCACGGCGGCGACGTGCTGCCGTTGATTTCAGAAACTTCGCGCTCCGCGAGCGCCTGACAGGACTCATCATGCCCCAAACCGAAACGAACTCATCCTCCGCCGCCTCGCGGGGCGGATTCAAACTTCCCGGCCTGCGCTGGTGGATTTGCGGCCTGCTGTTTTTCGGCTCGACGGTCAATTACGTGGACCGCGGCACCATTGCCATTCTCGCGCCCACGCTGCAAAAGAATTTCCACATCACCGACGCCGATTACGGCTGGATCGTTGACGCCTTCATGTGGGGCTATGCGATCTTCATGCTGATTTCGGGCGGCGTGATTGACTGGCTGGGCACGCGCATCGGCTATGCCCTTTCGATGATCTGGTGGTCGCTGGCCGCGATGGGCCATGCGCTGGCGCGCGGCGTGCTTTCCTTCGGTTTTGCGCGATTCATGCTGGCCGCGGGCGAGGCCGGAAACTTTCCCGCCGCCATCAAAGCCGTGGCCGAATGGTTTCCCAAACGCGAGCGCGCGCTGGCCACGGGCATTTTCAATGCCGGAACCAACATCGGCAACGTCGTCGCCTTTCCCATCGTGGGCTTTATTTTTCTGCGCTGGGGCTGGCGCGCCGCATTTGTGGGAACCGGCGCGCTGGGCGTTCTGGCTTTCATCGCGTGGATGGTGCTTTACCGGCTGCCGCGCCGACATTCCTGGCTGAAGGCGAGCGAACTGCAGCACATCGAAACTCAGGAAGCGGACGAGGCCGATGAGCCGGAATCAAAAATCCCCTGGATGACTATTCTCAGCACCCGTGCCGCCTGGGGATTCATCATGGCCAAGTTCCTGACCGATCCCATCTGGTGGTTCTACATTTTCTGGCTGCCGAAATACCTGATTCAGGATCGCGGGTTCACAATCGCCAAGCTGGCATGGTTTGGAATGATTCCTTACATCGCCGCTGTGCCGGGCAGCGTTTTCGGCGGATGGCTTTCGGGTTACCTGATTCGCCGCGGATGGTCGGTGAACGCCGGACGCAAAACAGCCATGGCCGTCTGCGCATTTTCGATGCCCGCCGGCATCCTGGCGGTATTTGCAGGCAGCCCATGGCTCGCGATCGCGCTGATTTCGGTTTCCACCTCGGCGCATCAGGGATGGTCGGCCAACGTTTTCACGCTGACCTCCGACATGTTCCCCAAGCGCGACGTGGCTTCCGTCGTGGGAATCGGAGGCTGCGCGGGAGCCATCGGCGGCGCGATGATCGCTCCGCTGGCTGGCTACATTCTTCAGTACACGCACTCCTACGTTCCGCTTTTCATTATCTGCGGGGTGATGCACCCCACGGCGCTGGGCGTTTTGCAATTGATCGTCCCCAAGATCCGGCCGGTTCGCAAAGCGGAAGCCGCTTCCTGATTCGGGCTGCGCCAGCCAATTCTTTCGCAAACTTTGCGATGGCTCTTTGTCACCGCGCGGGAATGAGGTATGCTCGCCCGAACCGGCAGCGTCTGTCCCGCGAAGCGGGATCAGGAAGGATGAGATTGTGGCCTTCGGGACCGGCAGTTCAAATCAAGCGGCGAACGGCACGGCAGGCTCCGGCATCACCAACGCCCGGCGGTGGGCAGTCGTCTGGCTTCTCTTCACTGCATCGCTCATCAACTATTTCGACCGCGCCACCATTTCCTTCGCGATGCCGCTGATTTCCCACGATCTCCACCTGGGCCCGGAAACCATGGGCGTGCTGCTCTCGGCTTTTTTCTGGTCCTACGCGCTGATGCAGATTCCCATCGGCATCATGGCCGACCGGCTGAACCTGCTGTGGGTTTATGCCGGCGCGTTCGTCGTCTGGTCGCTGGCGCAGGGATTGACGGGGCTTGCCGGAACCCTGACCGTGCTGATTCTCCTGCGCGTCGTGCTGGGCGCGGGAGAATCCATTTACCTGCCCGGCGGCACAAAAATCGTCAGCCTGCTTTTCGGTCCCGAGGAACGCGGCACGCCTTCCGGACTTTTTGATTTCGGCACGCGCACCGGCCTGGTCTTTGAAGGATTGCTCGTGCCCTGGCTGCTGGCCCGGTATGGATGGCGAGTGACGTTTGTGTTTCTCGGCCTGACCGCGCTTTTGTGGCTGATCCCGTGGTTCGCGGTCTTCCCGGCGAAAGCGGTGCGCGAGCGCGCAAGCCGGGCGCGAGCCGCGGCGGCAAGCCTGAAGCGCCGGCTCAGTCTGGTTCACTTCAACCGCAACCTGCTGGGAATCTGCCTGGGATTCTTCTGCTTCGATTACTTCTGGTATCTGATTCTCACCTGGCTGCCCGAGTATCTTTTCAAGGTCCGGCACATGAGCATCATCAAAGCCGGCTTTTACTCGTCACTGCCCTTCGCGGTCTTCGGACTCTGCGAGCCTTTGGGCGGCTGGATCGCCGACCAGCTTGTCCGGCGCGGCTGGGATGAAACGCGCACGCGAAAAGGAATCATCAGCTTCGCGTTTCTCTTCGGCCTGCTGATTATTCCCGCCGCGCGCGCCCAAACCGCCGAAACGGCCGTGACGCTGATCATCTGCTCCGGCTTTGTGGGACTGGCCACGGCCAATCTGCTGGTCATCCTGCAAGCCTGCGCGCCGCCCGAGGAAGTCGGCATCTGGACGGGCTTTGAAAATTTTGCCGGCAACATCGGCGGCATCGTCGCGCCGATTGTCACCGGCATCCTGATCGCCCGCACGGGATCGTTTCTTCCGGCTTTCATCCTGGCGCCCGTGCTTCTGCTCAGCGGCCTGCTGGCTTACTGGTTCGTAGTCGGCAAGATCGGCCCTTCCGCCGGCCCGGCGCAGAGTCACATCCCGGCCGAACCGTTGTGATATATTTTTCTCCTCGAAAAAATCAATCCACGAAAGCGGACCGAGCCGCTGGGAAGGATGTAAAGTCGCGGCGCCTGCCGACTGCCGGGCGCCCGGATCGTGAGCAGCATGAACTCCAAACCAGCACAAGCAGACCCGGCGGCAGAGTATAACTCCCGGCTGAAATCGCTGGGCGAGCTGCGGCGCGTGCTCGACCGGCGGCACAGGATATTCGGCTGGGTGAGCGTGTCGCTGGCGGCTGCGGCCGTGACGATGATTGCCTGGGCGATAGGGTCACCGCGGGTTTCGATTCTGTGGGCGCTGGTTCCGGGCGCGGGCATCGCCGTTTCCGAGACTCTGCACACTCGCGTGATGCGCCGGCTGAAGAATTGCGACCGCGCCGTCGCTTTTTACGGGCGGGCGCTGGCGCGAATCGGGAATCACTGGATCGGCAAGGGTGAAACCGGGGAGCGATATCTTGAACCTTCGCATCCCTACGCTCGAGACCTGGACTTGTTCGGCAAAGGTTCACTTTTTGAATTGCTCTGCACGGCAAGGACGCGAGCCGGCGAAAATACGCTGGCGCAATGGCTACTCTCGGCCGCACCGGTGGAGGAAATTGCAACGCGCCAGGCGGCCGTGGACGATTTGAGAACCAGGCTGGATCTGCGCCAGGATTTGGCTGTCCTTGGAGAAGACGTCCGCTCGCGAGCGCATCCGGAGGCGCTGGCCGCGTGGGCGGAGGCGGAGCCGATTCTGAAGTCCGGCGCGGCGCGCGTGGCCGCCTTCGTGCTTGCCGCGGCGTGGATTTTGAGCATCGTGGCGTGGATCAGCTGGGGCTGGTGGCAGGCGGTGGTGCTATTGAGCGGGATGAATTTTTTCTTCAATTCGAGGTTCAAGGACGAACTGGAGAAGATCGCTCCCGAGTTGGGCGCGCACGCTTCACCTGCCGAAGCAGGAGCGATTCCGTCATCAGCGGAAAAGATTGCGGCGGACCTTTCCGTGCTCGCCGGCGTGCTGGAGCGGATGGAGCACGAGGAATTTTCAGCGCCGAAACTCATCGAACTGCAATCAGCGCTGAAGGTGGAAGGCGTGCCGCCCTCGCGAGCGATAGCCCGGTTGGCCCGGCTGATTGATTATCTGGAACAGCGCCGAAATATGTTTGTGTCGACCTTGGATCCCTTCGTGTTCTTTAGCCTTCATTTGGCTTTTTCCATTGAGGCGTGGCGCAAGCGCTTTGGCGCTTCGATTCGCGGCTGGCTGGCCGCCATGGGCGAAATGGAGGCGCTGGGCGCGATTGCCGGTTACGCCTACGAACATCCGTCGGATGTTTTTCCGGAATTCTCATCCTCCGAGACGGGCAAGTTCCTGGCGGAAGGATTGGCGCATCCATTGCTTCCGGAAGCCAAAGCCGTCCGCAACGACCTGGCGCTCGGCGGGGATTTACGGCTGGCGATTATCAGCGGCCCGAACATGGCCGGCAAGAGCACGCTGGTGCGCGCCGTGGGCATCAACGCGGTGCTCGCGCAATGCGGCGCTCCGGTGCGCGCGGCGAGGCTGCGAATGTCGCCGCTGGCGGTGGCGGCTTCGATTTGCGTGCTTGATTCTCTGCAAGGCGGCGTTTCGCGCTTCTACGCGGAAATTACGCGGCTGAAGCTGGTTACTGAAATGACCGCGGGGCCCATACCCGTGATGTTCCTGCTGGATGAGTTGCTGAGCGGGACGAATTCACACGACCGGCGGGTCGGCGCCGAAGGGCTGGCCAGGAATCTGGTCGAGCGCGGCGCCATCGGAATGATTACGACGCATGATCTGGCGCTGGCGCGCATCACGGAACAATTGGGAGCGCGGGCGGCAAATTTCCATTTTGCCGATCGCCTGGAAAACGGAAAACTCAGGTTCGATTACAAATTGACGCCGGGAGTGGTCCAGACGAGTAACGCGCTGGAACTGATGCGCTCCATCGGCCTTGATGTTTGATCAAGCCGCTTCCCTGCTGTTCACCCGCCGGCGGCAACCCCCACGAGAGCATTTTTTCTGATATTCCGGCCGAGGCGGCTGCAGCGCCCGCTGCGCGTGTGATATTCTCCTGTCCGTGGACGACCTCGCTATTCGCGCCAACGAACCGCTCAAGCCCTGGACCACGTTCAAAATCGGCGGGCCGGCAAAATTCTTTGTGGAAGCCGAAACTCCGGAGGATTTTCGCCGGGCCATTTCTTTTGCGCGGAACCGCGAACTCGCAATCTTCATCCTGGGCGGAGGCAGCAACCTGCTGGTGAGCGACAGTGGTTTCGACGGCCTCGTGATTCATCCTGCCGGAAAAGGCGTGACGGTTGAGCCCGCGGAATCCGGCCACGTGCGCCTTCGGGTTGCCGCCGGCGAAATCTGGGACCACACTGTAGGCCTTGCCGTCGAGCGCGAATTGTGGGGAATTGAAAACCTGTCGCATATTCCCGGCCAGGCGGGCGCGGCGCTGGTGCAGAACATCGGCGCGTATGGGCAGCAGATCAGCGACGTGCTGGAAAGCGCCGAGGTGATAGAGATTGAATCGGGAAATGTTCACACGCTGAACGCGTCCGAATGCGGCTTCGGCTACCGGCGCAGCATCTTTAATTCGACCGCCCGCAATCAATTCGTCATCCTCTCACTCACCTTGCGCTTGAACGTTCGCGGCCGGCCCAATCTCGGCTATCCCGACGTCAAAGCGTGGTTCAGCGAACGGAGCAATGCGAACCCGTCCGCGGCGGAAATTCGCGAAGCCATCATCCAGATTCGCGATCGGAAATTTCCCTTTCCCCGCGAAGAAAAGGGCGGGAACGCGGGATCATTTTTCAAGAACCTGACTTTGAATGAGGTGGATTTCCATATTCTGCAAACCAACCTGGTTCGCAATTTCCACGGCAATGAAATCGACCGCCTGGACCAAATTCGCAGCCGCTCCGAGGGCGGCGCCGAAATTAAAGTACCCACGGCTTTCCTGATTGAAATTTGCGGCCTGAAGCGCTACCAGTCGGGCGCAGCGCAGGTTAATGTGACGCAGCCGCTGGTGCTGCTGAATCGGGGCGGCGCAACGGCGGCCGATGTTCTGGCCGTGGCCGCTCATGTTCGCCGCACTATTTACCTTCGGACCGGCATGAACATTGAACTGGAGCCTGAACTGGTGGGCTTTGACCGGCGGGAAATCCAAAAGCTTTTTGGCTTTGGCGCATGAAGACGGGACTGCGCCCGGCGGCTTTGGTATCCTGCTAAGATCCGGTTGCAGCGCACGTCGCAGACGATGCGGCGAAGTTTTCAAAACGCACTCCATGGACCCTCATTCCCCAACCTCCCTTGCCGAAAGCACGCCTCCGCCGCCCGCAGAGACGTTCCACTTTAACCGGCAAGACGCCGGACTCTGCGGACTGCTCGTGGCCGCGGTGCTCGGGATGTTCTGGAAAGTGATTTTCGCGGGCCAGATGCTTTACTACCGCGACATCCTGAACCAGACCTATCCCGAAATGAAGTTCGTCCATGAAGTCGTCGGGCGCGGATTGCTGCCTTACTGGAATCCTTATCTCAATTTCGGCCAGCCCTTGCTGGCCAATCCGAATTCGCTGTTTTTTTACCCAACAACTCTCCTGATCGTCATCCTTCCGGCTAAAATCGCTTTCGCGCTCCACTTTGTGATTCACTTTGCGCTTGCCGCGGTTGGAACCTACCTGCTGGCGCGCGCCTGGAGGCGGTCGCGCCTGGCAAGCTTCTTTGCCGCACTGTTCTTTGTCCTGAGCGGTCCGGTTCTTTCACTCGGAAGTTTTTACAATGAAGTTGCCGCCGCGGCCTGGATTCCCTGGGCCTTGTTCGTGACTGACCGCGCGCTGGAAGGCCGTGGCGCGCGCCGATGGGTGCTTCTGGCTGCGATCTTCGCCTTGCAGTTTCTGGCCGGCGAACCTTTTACCCTGCTGGCGACTTTTATTCTCTGCCTTGCCTACGCTTTTTTCCGACAGGGGACTTTGCGGCCGCTTCTCTCGCGCATCAATCGAACTATTTTTGTCACTTTTTTCACCGTCGGCCTGATGATGCTCGGGCTGGTGGCGGTTCAATTAATTCCCGCCGCCGGCCTGCTGCGGCACAGCCTGCGCGGCCAGCTCGGCATGCCTTTCAGCCAGACCACTTACTGGTCACTTCATCCCTTGTCGCTTCTGGAGTTCGTGCTTCCGGGATTTTTCGCGCCGCTGTTTTCGACTCCGTCTTTGTGGACGGCACTCCTGAATTTCGCCAACAAGCCGTTTTTCCCGTCGCTCTATGTGGGATTCATTCCGATTCTGCTGGCCGTCGTGGCGTGCGCATCCTTCACCAACCGATTGCGCAGATTTGCCGGTTGGTCAGCGCTGATCCTTTTGCTCCTTGCCTTCGGACGATTCACGCCGGTCTTCTCGCTTGCGTATCTCCTGTTTCCGCCTCTCGAGCTGGTGCGCTTCCCCATCAAGCTCCTCACGCCATTCGTCCTTTTCGTGACCCTGCTGGCCGGCTGGGCAATCGATGATGTGCGGAATTCATTTCGCCGTTCGGGCGAAGAAAAGTTCGGCAAGCTGATCCTCCCAGCCGTGATTTGCTTCGGTCTGGCCGCCGCGATCTGGATTCTTTCCTGGCTTGCGCCGGGCGCGATTCTGGCTCCTGCCGAATGGCTCTTCCGTGTCACGGAGCGCGTCACGACGGATTCCAGCGTAACAAAACTGGCGCCGAAACTCGTTGCGTCGGCGGCCGAATATCTTCTACTGATGGTACGCTGGCGCTTTCTGGAATTGACGGGATACACGCTGGGCGCTGTGCTCTGGCTTTACGCGCTGGCGATGCGGAATCGGTGGGCGATTCGCACTTTCCCTTTTATCCTCGCGTTCGGCGCGCTGGAACTCGTGGCCGCCAATTACGGCGTGAACCCCACGGTGCCCCAGAGCTTTTATGATTACCGCCCGCCGGTGCTCGATCACTTTGAACCGTCTGCGATGCCCTATCGTTACGCCGATGTCTTTGGAGCGTCGCCGCTGGCTTCCGTAACCACCGGGCAGGCGACCGCCATGCTCGATTTCAATTCGATTCCGGCGGAGCGGAATCTTTCTGAACCCGCTCTGAACGAATTCCAGGAACGGTTGCTTCTCGAGCACGGCGGAATGCTGTTCCACGAACAAAGCATCGCGAACACGGATGTGGATCTTTCATTTCCGCCGGATCTGTTCGAGTTCTGGGTCTATGCCCTCCACGAGGCGTCGAGTCTCGACCGCACCGCATGCCTTTTCGGCCGTGCCAACGTGCGATACCAGGTGGTCGGACGGGCTGTGCAGATGCAGAATCTTGCGGAGGTTGCGAAAGTCTCAAACGGCTCGCCCTTCCCCGGCTATCTTTATCAAAATCGATGTTTCGTTCCCCGAGCCTATGTCGCTGCATCCGCGCGCTATTCTCCGGGCGCGGCGGAAACGCTCGCGGCGCTTTATTCGCCGGATTTCAATCCGGAGAGCGAAGTCCTGCTCGGCAGCAAGGTTCCGGATTCTCAGCCTCAAGCCACGAAGGAATCAGCCGGCAGGATTGAATCTTTCAACGAGGGCGACAATCAGGTGACGATGAAAGTCAGCCTGAGCAGGCCGGGTTACGTTGTCCTGCTCGATCGTTTCGATCCCGATTGGCACGCTACTCTCGATGGCCGGGAAGTTCCGATTCTGCGGGCCGATTGGCTCTTTCGAGCCGTTCGCGCCGGAGCAGGCACGCATGAGGTTCGCTTCTATTATCGCCAGCGTGGATTGCGCGCGGGAGTGGTGCTGAGTCTGCTTTCGCTTGCCATTGCTGTTTTTCTTTTCGTGCGCAATCCGAAGATCGGCGCATTTGACCGAAGCCACGAAAAACAATGAGTGGCCTCCCCAAATGCGGAATCAACGGCGAAGAGGCAAATCGCGGCGGGCGTAAATCGAAAAGGTGATGTCGTCTTCAAGTTTCCGGTAGTCATCGGCAAGAAAGCTTGCGAGCGCCGGGAACGACTTGAGCTCCTGCTCGGAATCCTTATAGGTATATGAGAGATCGTGAACCTCATCATCGCGGGCGACGATGATATAGAATGGCCGCGCCTTCCCGAGCGCCTGCATGAGTTCCGGCCGCCATTCAGGCAGCGACCACGGAGCAATCAACTCCAGATTCCACACGAATCGAGTGGGAGGCCGATGATTGCTCAGGAAATAAATCAGCGGCTCGTTCCCCCAAACATAAACGCCGTCGGGCGGCGCGGAATGCCGGCGAAGAAACTCCACGACGTGCAGCGCGTCCCGAAAATGCTCGGCAGCGCCCGGCCAGATATAGCTTTCGTAAAATCGTTCTCGATTTCTGCTCCAGGCGGCAAGCGCCTCGTAACGCGTCGCCAGCGTCACGGCCGGACCCGGCAGGCACAAGGCAATGACGTCGGCAAAAACGAACCAGACCAGAATGCGGGCGAGCCGCCAACCGCGGCGTTCGCAAATGCGCGACACATCGCGGACGGCACGGAAAGCCTCGACCGCGAGGTACGCCCAGATCATCGCGAAAAACGGATAGCAGGTTTCAAAATAATAAGGCTGATAGCGAATCTCAAGCGCCAGCGCGATAAAACCGGAGGCCGCGGCAATCAAAATCGGAGCCGCGGCGCCAAGCTGTTTTCGCTTCCAGGCGAGAATCATCGCGGCGAAGAATGCCGCAATCGTCCACAGGCTGAGCCATTGCCGGAGCCGCTCGCCGGCCCACGAGAGATAATGCGGCGTCCGAGCCAGCGCCAGATGTGTATAGCGCGGCAGAATGACGAATTGCTCTTGAATAAAATCACCCCACGAATGAGACAGAACAAAATATCCGAGCACTCCCGCTGAGACGACAGCGCAGCCCACGGCAAACCAGAGAACAACTTCAGCCCATTTGCGCAGAGAAATCCGCAGTCGCCACGCGCGCGGCGTAGCATCGAGTCGTTCCAAATCAATGAACGGGACGAGCAGGAGTAAAGGCAAGAACGCGGCGGCGTTATACTTTACCCAAAATGCCGCGGCAAACAGAATGCCGGAACCAAGTGACCTCGATTTCGAAGCGCCGCTTGCTCCCGTCAGCAGCAGAAAGCCCGCCAGGACGAACAGCGTCATGAATGTTTCCGGCTGGGCCGCGTTCCAATAGCCGGCACCGGTGTGCCACGCGGCGTTGACCAGCACGGCGATCGCGGCAGCTGCGATCCCAAGGTATCGGCGGGTGAAGAAAAAGATGAGGATCGAAACGGCCAGCAACCAGAGAATATCTACAACACCGACGCTCCACATCACGGAGCCGAAAACTTTTACGATGGCCGCGAAGATAAAGAAGATTCCGGGCGGCTTGTTGTCCCAGAGATCCTTGTAGAGCACCCGGCCATGCAATAGTCCCCGGCCGATTACGGAATACGTCGCCTGATCGCGGCCGATGGGATTGCTCAGACACGGCAGCGCCAGAATCGCGACTGCGGCAAGAGCAAGACCCAGCCAGATCCAACTCGCACGGTGTGGTTGCGTTTGCTGAGTGGCCCGCGACGTCATGAATGCTTCCGTTTTGGTGGAGTGCCGAGGCGGCTGTAAACGACAAAATTCTGCAAAGACTTCACCTGTTTGTACTGCCGGGCCAGCAAGTCGGCCAGGGCGGGATAATCAGCCAGGAATTCCTGGGAATCAAGCTCCGTGTAAGTGATGGTCGGGAGCGCGTCGTTCCGGACGACGATGATGAGCCGCGGCGAATTCGCTTCGATTTCCTGAACCAGTTGCGCGCGCCACTCCGGCGGAGCCCATGCCGAGATCGGGCCCAGGTTCGACACAAAGCGGCTGGCGGGCTCACGGCCGGTCATGAAATAGATCAAGGGCGCCGTTCCCCAGATAAAGATTTTGTCCGAGGGCTCGGTGTTGGCCTGCACGTAGTGAATCAGCTGAATCTGTCCCGCCAGATGCTCAACCGGATGGGCGCGCCAATACTCCGCGTAGGACTTTCGCGGATTCTTTATCCAGAAGACCAATCCTCTCACATCCGCGGTCCAGGAAAGAAGCGGGTGGGGAATCGGGAAATACAGCAAATCGACGAACACCACCCAAAGCAGGGCGCGCGCCAGAGTCATTCGCAGAGCCACGCATCTTTCCGTGAGAGCGCGTACACCCTCAAACAGCTTGACGGGAAGATAAGCGCAGAGCATGGCGAAGAAAGGAAAACAAACCTCAAAATAGTACGAATGCATTCTCAACTGTGACGCCGTGGCAATGAATCCGGCCGCAGCCGCGAGTAGCACAGGAGTCAGACTTGCCAGCTCGCGCCGCCACCAGGCAATCGCCAGCGCCGCGGCGGCGGCGGCTTCCACGCCGGGCTTCAGGTTTGAGGAAATCTGGCCTAGCGCCCAGAAAAAGTAGTAAGGCGTGTGACTGTAGGCCATTTCCGCATAACGCGGCAGGACCTCAAACTGCACCTGCTCGAGCGCCGCCCATGACCCCGCCACCCAGAAATAGGCAAGTCCAAGCGCGACGGTGGCGGCGAATCCTTCCGCCAGGATCACGGCAAAACGAACCCACACATTCCAGGGAATCATCAGGCCGAGGCGTCGCGGCTCCCGATCCAGGCGGCTGGTATCCAGGTAAGGAAGAAAGGCCAGAAGCACCAGAAAAATGCCGGCATTGTATTTGATCCAAAAGGCCAGACCGATCAGAACTCCCGCCGCAAAGTGGCGATGACCGGGAAGCTTTTCCCGGGCGGCAAGCAGAAAGTAGGCCGCGAAAACCAGCAGCAGGATAAACGTTTCCGGCTGTGCGGCATTGGCGTAATCGCCGCGCTCGTGCCAGACGGCATAGACCACCGCGGAGATGGCGCCCGCTGCCGATCCCAGATATTTTTCCGCGAAGCGATAAATGAAGTACCCGATGACCAGCAGATAGAGGAAATCCAACACGCCGACAAACCACATGGACCTGCCGAAGATCGTAACAATCAGCGTGTAGATGTAAAAAATGCCGGGAGGCTTGTTGTCCCAAAGATTGAGGTAAAGCAGCTTGCCTTTGAGCAGACCTTCCGCGATCACGCTGTAGGTCGCCTGGTCGCGGCCGATAGGATACCGGAGGACGGGCAGGGCGAGAATGAAAACAGCAATCATCGCCGCCATCAGCCAGGGCTCTGAAACCTTCGGGGGCGGATACCGCCGAGAGGGACGGCGCGATTTAGTCTGGAAAAGTTCTTCTTGAACCAAAGCACTCTCCGACGGATTTTCGCTTCGGAGATCGTTCTGGAAGCGCAGACATCATCTCACGGCAAGGCGCCCGCCCAGCGGGTTATTAAATCCGTGCGGCAGGCCTGATGCCCGCCGTTCACCGGCTTCCCGGCTGAGGGACTTGCCCGGTGGGATTCGCGACCTGCCGATTGTCCAGGTAACCGATCCACCGGTAGGCCAGGGTTGGGCTTGCCGGACCTGCCCGCCAGGTGCGCCTGATTTGCGTATCCTTCCAATCCCAGAGTCTGGCCGGAGCAATGTCCACCGAAACGGGAGATGCGCCCCATGAACCACGAGGATAATAGTAAACCCCAAGGACCTGTACCCAGAGCGCTACGGCGACGGCGGCCGCAAACCCGACACGGAGTTTCCGAACAGACCTTATCCGCTCCCAAACCGGAAGAAGAAATATTGCGAAGAAGGGCAGCAAGTCCGTCATATAGATCGGGCCGAAGCACTGCCCGCCCCACCAGTCGCCGAACCTGACTTGCAGAAAATAGACGAGTGCCATTCCGCAGATCAGGTGGCGCGCCCAGCCATAGGAGTTTTCCTTCCACATTCGCGCCGCGCCCCAAAGGGCGAAAATGGTCCATGGCGCAAAAACCAGGAGTCCGCGATTGGGGTTGATCAAAGGACCGGGATAAGCAAGGATTCGAAAAGCTACGGAGAGATGCCGCTGGCGATAGACCAATAGGGGATTGGGATAGCCGCCCAGGATTTTACCGAAAATCAGGAAATTGTAAGCCAGAACCGGAATGCCGAGGGCGATCATCGGAATCAGCGCGTAAAGAAACTCCTTCCGCGAGCGCAGCGCGAAATAGAGAAGAAACGGAAGCAGGATGGCCGCGTCCGCGGGCTTGTTGGCCGTTGCGGCGGCTAACGCCAGGCCGGCCCAGAAGGCGCGGGAAGCGTCTGACGATTCCCTCCAGAGCGCCCAGATCAGGAAAGCGAAACAAAGTTCAGTGAAGCCGTGCCGCCAAAGCGCCTGGCTCGAAGTGCAGAACGTATTGCTGGCAAGCCCGAAGACTCCGGCGATGATCAGGCTGACGCCTTCACTCGTCTTTTTTCGCAAAGCCATGTAAAGGATGACGACTGAGAGCGCGGCGATCAGCGAAGCGCTCAGCTTCTCCATCGTATCCACGACGAGCGGAAACAGCGCGCTTGAGACGGCGGGGCTGGCCCAGTGCGCCGCGAGCAACTTGCCGGGCAGCCAATACAGCGGCACCAGAAGTAGAGGCAGAATCAGGGGATAGCTGGAGAGCCAATGTCCATGGACGTCGCGCGCGAAATAAAGTCCCTCCGGCGAATGCCAGATCACCAGCTTTCGCGAAATCCAGCCGTCGAGGTAGAGATTGTGGTTCATCACCACGCTGAACGGCAAAAACCTCTGCGGCAGCGTATTGTCGGATCGGACGCAGCGCAGGTTGGAATTGTAAATAATCAGCAGAATCAGGATCAGGAAAGGGACGGAGTGCAGCCGGAGACGCTTTCGGGCCGGCTGGCTGGGGGCGGCGCGACTGGTTTCCTGTCCCTTCACTGGCCTCCCGCCGGATGCGGTGGAATCACGATCGCGTATAGGACCTTAAAGAAGTGAGGAATCGACCCGGCGCAAATCACGGCGTCTCAGCCTTGATTTGCTTTGGCCATGCTACCACAGGAACAGCCTCCGGCCGGCCGCTGGTTCCGACGGCGCCAAACGGATGGCCGCCAAACCGGACCCGGGCCGGAGGACGAATCGTCATCTCAGTTGTTCCAGCGTTGAACTGACTTCGAGGATGGTCCGGATATTTCGGCGGGACGTCTTGCCGGCTGAAGCTGCACTGTTAAGCGTTTTCCTGCGTCTTGTAGTCGCACGCCTCTCGGCAGTCCCGGCAATAATAGAGACCATCCTGGGTCAGACGCACGTCATAGCTCGAATGGCACAGCTCGCAGTATTTTACACACTGGCAGTTTTCCTCGGGCTGATTGCAGACCGCGCAAACAAATGTCTGGGACATATCACTTCTCCCGGGCTCGACAGTACCTGTTTCAATGTCTCTAGGCTAATTTTCCGTCAAGCGCATGTGGAAATCAACCGCTTGCCAGCCACCTCCCGCCGATTGGCTCCGCGCACTAAACGGCGGCGGCCGCTCCGGCGCGCGTTTCTTTCCAAAGGCGGACATAAGGTTCAAGCTCGCTCATCATCGAGCTGAATTCCTCCAGCGAGAGCGACTGCGCGCCGTCACTTAAGGCCTTTTCCGGGTTGAGATGCGCTTCAACAATCAATCCGTCGGCGCCGATGGCGGCGGCGGCGCGGGCCAGCGGACGAACCAGACTTCGCCTGCCGGTCGCGTGGCTGGGGTCCAGGATGACGGGCAAATGAGTCAATTCCTGAAGCACCGCCACGGCCGTAATGTCGCATGTGTTGCGGGTGGCCGTTTCGAACGTCCGAATGCCACGCTCGCAAAGAATGATGTTGGGATTCCCGTGGGCGGTGATGTATTCCGCTGACATCAGGAGTTCCTTGATGGTCGAGCTCATGCCGCGTTTCAGAAGCACGGGCTTGGGACAACGCCCCAATGCCTTGAGCAGCGCGAAGTTCTGCATGTTGCGCGCGCCCACCTGCATGATGTCCGCGTACTCGGCGATCAGATCCACGTCGCGGTCGCTCATCACTTCCGTGACCACGCTCAGGCCCGTCGCCTCCCGAGCCTTGGCCAGAAGCTTTAAGCCCTCGACTTCAAGCCCCTGAAAATCGTAGGGAGAGGTGCGGGGCTTGAAGGCGCCGCCGCGCAGCACTTTTGCGCCCGCCTTGGCCACGCCCTCCGCCGTCCTCATAATCTGATTCTCGTTTTCCACCGAGCATGGCCCGGCCATCACGATAAAATCCTCGCCGCCGATTTCCGCGCCGTCCACGCGAATGCGAGTGCGCTCCCGTTTGAACTCGCGGCTGACGAATTTGTAGGGCGAGGAAATGCGCACCGCGCTTTCCACCCCCGGCGCCGCTTCGAGCGACTCCAGACACGCTGTCACGTCACCAACACCCACGGCTCCAATCACCACCCGCTCTTCACCCACAATCGAATGGACTTTGTAGCCGAATTCGCGGATGCGGTCGCAAATATGATCGATTTGCTCCCTGCTCGCTCCCGGCTTCATGGAAATAATCATGACCTCTTCTCCTCGCGGCTTTCAGCTCTCTGCGATCAGCGGTCGGCCCATGGCGCGGGGAATCCTGGCGCCGGCCTAAATCTGATTCCCGGCTGGCCGCTAAAACAAAAAGCCCACTCGGCTTCGAGTGGGCTGGCTTTTGATTGCTTCGATAATCTCGTTCAGGCCAACGCCACTCTATCGCCTCGGGCTAAAGCCCCAGTAACGATAGCCACTAAACGACTTGGCGTAAGCGATGGCCATAAACGAAGTGAGTATACGCGAAGCGGCGCATTGGCGCAAGACGTTTTGCGCGCGCTCTCGAGGGCGCACTTTTGCGGGTTCGAGGGAATTTAACGCGGAATAATTCCGCCCTGCCGCTTTATGCGGCTGCAGGATGCTCGTTGCCGGATGCGATTGCGGGCCGGGGCGGCTTCCGGGCCACGTTGCCGACAATCCATTCCACGTCCCGCCGCAGATAGGGGGCCGTGATGTAATCGAAGGCGCCCATGGACATCGCTTCGATGTAAGACTTCTTGTCATAGAAGTTCGCGCAGACGACAAGCAGGGATGTAGCTTCGGAACCGAAGAATCGGAGTACATCGCGATAGGTTCCGTCCGGCAGGCGTTCCTGGCAGAACACTAGAGAGACAGACTCGTTGGAGAGCGCGCGAAGCGTGTCGGCGACTGTGGCGCAGGTTTTCGGCTCGAAGCCTGCGGCTGCGAGCATACGCTCCAGACTACCTGCCCGGACAGGATCATCAAGAGCGACCAACGCTATTCTCTTCATGGTCCCTCCTTTTGGGTCGTTGAATACGCGAATTATAGGCACGCCAAATGCCCTTTTGCAATGTCGATCTCATAAGTCTAAAAGATCTCAAAATTCCAGCCTAAAACGCCGTTTTCACGCTGCCGGAACATCCTCTAGGCGACCTCATTTGCCGATTCCTTCGATAAGATGCGCAACGGTTATTCATCGTTGCACAAAAAGCTCCAGTGAGCCGAATTTTACATGAAGAAAACGTAATAGAGGCTCAAGCGAGGTCAGAAGTTTCAGGCTAAGGCCCGTGGAGTTTGTTAGAATGCTCCGATGCGGCAATCCAGGGCAGCTTGGGTGCTCCTTGCCTCACTCCTGGCGGGTTTGGCGCCATCCGCGGGCCCGCTGCTTCCGCAAGCAAGCGGCGGTTGCACGATGATGTGCTGTCGCTGCGGCGGGCGCTGCTGCATGATGGACGGCCGCAGCGGCAAGATGTCGTCCATGTGCCCCATGATGGCGGCCATGCGGCGTCACTCGGGGAAGACCATAGATTGCAAATGCGCCATGTCTCAGGGAACGGCCTCCACGCTTCCCGCAACCCGCGGAGATTTCTTCTATATTCTTCCGCAAGCCGCTTCGCTTCCAGTTTCTCTGACGGCCTTCTTCCGCCCGGTCTCAAGCCGCGTTGTGGCGAACCACGGCTTTTTCGCTCCGCCTGAACCGCCTCCCAAAGCTTCCTTCTGATTCTTCCAGAAAATCAGATTCCATCGCGGTGCTTCGGCGCCGCGCCGTGCTCATGTGTTCGTGACAGGAGGCTCTTGTGTCAATCAGAGGATTGGTGCTTCTCTGCGCGAGTCTGCCGCTTTCCGCGGCTCTCGCCTTCAGTACGATTTTCGGCAACGTGCGGGGCATCGTTCACGACCCCGAACACCGCCCGATCCAGAATGCGACGGTCACTCTGCATTCCAAGAATTCCGCCTGGACCCGCACCACTCAGTCGAATTCCGAGGGCGAAGTGGAATTTGATTCCGTTTCGGCGGGAGATTACGTGGTGACGGTCAAAGCCAAAGGCTTTCGCGCCTACGAGGAGACGATCACGGTCGCATCGGGCAGCGCGCCCATTTACCACTTTCAGCTCCAGATTGCCGGCGTCAAACAGACGGTGCAGGTTTCCGCCGCTCCCGCCACCATTAATACCCAATCCTCGGCGGCGACAACGCTGGTCGGCCGCCGCGAGATTTCCCGCACGCCCGGCGCCGACCGCGCCAACAGCATGGCGGCGATTACAGACTACGTACCCGGCGCATACATGGTTCATGACATGCTCCACGTGCGCGGCGGGCATCAGGTCACCTGGGAAGTGGATGGCGTGCCCGTGCCCAACACCAACATCGCGTCAAACGTCGGTCCGCAATTCGATCCCATGGACGCCGATTACATCGAGATGCAGACGGGCGGCTACTCCGCCGAATTCGGCAATCGCACCTACGGCGTCTTCAACGTGGTGCCGCGCTCGGGATTCGAATACAACCGCAACGGCGAGTTCGTCGCCAGCTATGGCAGCTTCAACCAGACCAACGATCAATTAAGCTTCGGCAGCCACACCGACCGCTTCGCCTATTACGCCAGTCTGGACGCCAACCGGTCCGATCTCGGTCTGATGACGCCCGTGAGTTCGGTCATTCACGGCATGGACAGCGGCATGGGAGGATTCGGCTCGCTCTTTTTCAACGCCACGCCCAGGGATCAGTTGCGTCTGGTGGCGTCGGTCCGCGGAGACCATTACCAGATTCCCAACACGCCGCAGCAGCAGGCCGCCGGCATCCGCGACCTGGATATCGAGCGCGATGCTTTTGTCAATTTGTCATGGGTCCGAACCTTCAGTCCCGGCGTGGTCCTGAACGTCTCTCCCTTCTACCATTTCAATCGAGCCGACTATCGGGGCGGCCCGAACGACACGCCTTTCGTCCTGAATGACAATCGCCGCTCCAGTTATGCCGGAGCTGAAATCAATCTGGACGCCGTTAAAGGCAGGCACCACGCTCAGCTTGGACTTGAAACCTTCGGCCAGTTTGACAACACCTTCTTCGGCCTCGAGAGCAATCCCGCCACCGGCCCGGCGCTGCGGCAGACTCTTTCTCCCAACGGCAACCTTGAGGCCGGCTTCTTCCAGGATCAATACCGCGTCAATTCCTGGTTGTCGCTGAACGGCGGCCTGCGCCTTACTCGCTATTCCGGCCTGCTCAATGAGACGGCTGTGGATCCGCGCGTCGGCGCGGCGATTCGTATCCCCAGGTTCGGCTGGGTGCTGCGAGGATATTACGGCCGTTATTATCAGCCGCCGCCTCTCGACACGGTTTTCGGGCCGCTGCTCAAATTCGCGCTCGCGCAGGGGGTCGGCTTTCTGCCCCTGCACGGCGAACGCGATGAAGAGTATCAGGCCGGCCTGACCGTTCCCTATCGAGGCTGGGTATTCGACGCCGATCTGTTTCGCACTCACGCCCGCAATTTCTTCGATCACAATGAGGTCGGCAATTCGGACATCTTCCTGCCTTTGAGCATCCAGGGCGCACGCATCCAGGGCTGGGAGGCCACGTTGCGCGCCCCGTCGATTGCCGGCCGTCTTCGCGCGCACCTGTCCTTTTCGCATCAGTTTACTCAGGGATTCGGCGGGGTCACGGGCGGCCTGACGGATTTCTCACCGCCGGAAAAGGGATTTTTCTGGCTTGACCATGACCAGCGAGACACGTTTACGACGGTTGTTTCCGCCACGCTGCCCCGTCAAACCTGGGCTACCACGACGATCGGCTATGGCTCGGGCTTCCTCAATGGTGACGGTCCCCTGCATCTGCCCGCTCACACGATTTTTGACATTTCCCTCGGGAAATCCTTTGGAGAGTCCTGGTCGCTGGCGTTCAATGCCCTGAACGTCGCCAACCGCCGTTATATGCTCGACAACAGCAATACGTTCGGCGGCACGCATTACGCAAACCCCAGGGAGCTTTACGGTGAACTCCGTTACCGCTTCCATTTTTGAAGGAGAATCCGCCGGCAGCCGGACCCTCCCGCCCCAATTGAACCTTACGCAAACTTAATGTGGCAACGGCAACCTTGGAACCCTCTCCTTCATCGAATGCTGACACGCGGAAGGCAGGATCTCGACTCTGATTACGGACGATCAAACTCAAAGGGGATGTGGATTCGTTGCTAATTTATCCTGTTGCGGACTGCTAACGGGCTTACCCGAGAGGCAGCGTCAGTGAAAAAAGTTGGTTAGGAGGAACAATCCGTATGAAGAGCAAAGTGATTCTTTTAGGGGCGGCGGTGCTGGCTATCGCCGTTCTGAGCTGGGCCAAGACGAAGCCCCTGGCCATTCCGAGTCCCCAGGACGAAGCGCAGAGTTGGACCGGCGTGGTCAGTGACAGCAACTGCGGCGCCAAGCATTCGGAGGCAAGCGACGAAGCCGCCGAGTGCGTGGCCAAGTGCGTTTCGAACGGCGCGAAGTACGTGCTGGTTTCGGAAGGCACGGTCTATCAGGTCGAGCCCCAGGAAAAATTCAGCGAGTTCGCCGACAAGGCGGTATCGGTCAGCGGAAGCCTGAAAGACGGGACGATTACAGCCGAATCTGTCGGGGCTCCGAAGGCCGAGGCAAGCGACGACGATAGCGAATAGCAACCCCTGATTTCCCCCTGCAAGCGGTTTCTAAGAACAAAAGGGCCTCCTCATCTTTTGGGAGGCCCTTTGTTTACTTGAAGTTGCGCGTAATTGCCGGGAGAGGCCAGGAAATCTGAATAAAATCCTCACATCGGTGACGTACGTCACTGACCCCTTTGGCACAAGGTCTTACTCTGTAGCCAAGTTGAAGTAAGTGGCGAGCCTGCGGCGGCTTGGTCGCTACCCGACAACCGTCCCCACCCTAAAAGAACCGAGCCGCCGCCCGCCACGTTTTTCGTGGCGCCTTCCCTTTTCAGTTGCTTTCAATCGAATTCAGGCTGCGACTTTTGTCCGGGAAGTCTTTGATTCCAGGCCCGGCCGCTTCAAAGCTTTGTCGGCAAGCCGCTGGACTTCCTTCTGCGGAAAAGGAAAAGTGAGGTAAGCGTTGGCGCCGAGCGTGGCGGACTCCGCCTCGGTTCCCCGATCGTAGAAGTTGCCGCAGACCACCACAGGCGTTTCCCGCCCGGCGGCCTGCAGGTATCGTATCACTTCCCGAAAACTGCCGTCCGGGAGACGCGCTTCACAATAGACAATGGCAATCTGATTCCGGCTGAGGGTGGCCAGGGCGTCGCCGACCGTAGTGGAAAAGGTCATCGTCAAGTCGGGCCGGGCGAGCGATTTGGAAACCGCCGCGACCATCGCGGGGTCGTGGATAACAAGAAGTGCTTTGCTGCTCATAAGATTGCCCCCTTTCGAAACTCCTGCCTGCGGTAGCCGGACGCTTCGCTTCCTGGTGGGCGCCCTCCTCTGCCCTTCTGTAGGCCTGCTTGCCGCTTCCCTAATTTCGATGCACGAGGCTCCAAGTTTGTTGCACATTAATCTTATTTCGGCTCGAATTAATAAGTTAATGAACAGCCGGCGGGCTGAAACGCCGCTTTTCATGCGCCCCGGCCGGAAAGAGCCTTGCGCAGTTCCCCGATGCCTGTAAACTGGAATTGTCGCGCTTTGCAAAGGACATTATGTTCATCGGGCATTTTGCCGTCGGAATGGCCGCGAAAAAACCGGCGCGCCGTCCCTCGCTCGGCACCTTGTTTCTCGCCGTCGAGTGGCCGGACCTCATCTGGCCGATTTTTCTCATGTTCCACGTCGAGCGCGTTTACATCGTTCCCGGCATGATGGCCGCGTGTCCCCTCGATCTTGTCGATTATCCTTTGTCGCACAGCCTTCTGGCGGTCACCGGATGGGGTTTTCTGCTGGCCGGCATCTACTATCTGATCCGCAAGGACGCGCGCGGGGCCGGATGGATTTGGCTTTGCGTCTTGAGCCACTGGTTTCTGGACGCCATCGTTCACCGGCCCGATCTGCCGCTTTATCCGGGCAGCCACACGCTGGTCGGGCTGGGACTCTGGAATTCCATCGTGGGAACGGTTCTCGTGGAAGGCGTAATTTTTGTGATTGGAGTCAGGCTCTATCTCAAAGCCACGCGGGCCCGGGATCGCCGAGGAACTTTTGCGCTATGGTCATTTATCGTTGTGCTCGTCGCCATCTATCTGGCAAATCTGGTCGGCCCGCCGCCGCCGAATCTGAGGGCGCTTGAAATCGCCGGCCTTTCCCTCTGGCTGATTCCGGTCTGGGGTTACTGGATTGACCGTCACCGCGAGTTACGACCTCGAGCGCCGGACGTCAAACTTCTTCCGCCCGCAGCCTGACGCTGCGCCGCGCGGATTTCTGCTATCGAAACGCTTCCTTGTTGACGACGTAAGGAATCTCGGCGGGGCTTTTGCCGCTCTCCAGAACCTGAATCAGCGCTTCCACCGTTCGGCCCGCCATGCCGCGATCGGGATCGGTAGAGAGCCGCGTGATGCGTCCGGCGCTCGCAAAATGATTGAAGAGCCGCACGCGATCTTCAACTTCAGGATTCCGGAGCGGCGAATCCGCCGGCAACGGCTCGCGCTCAAACACGTCGAGTGCCGCGCCGGCAATCACGCCCTGGCGCAGGGCGCGGGCGAGCGCCGCTTCATCCACCACCGGGCCGCGCGAGGTATTCACAAGATAGGCAGTTTGCTTCATCAGGCTGAGTGTACGCTCATTGATTAAATGGTAGGTGGCACGCGGGCCTTCGCGAATCAACGGTACGTGCAAACTGACAAAATCACCGGCAGCCAAAGCTTCCTCAAGGCTCGCTTCGCGAATCGTC
Source organism: Terriglobia bacterium (assembly GCA_046706005.1). Taxonomy (GTDB): domain Bacteria; phylum Acidobacteriota; class Terriglobia; order UBA7540; family UBA7540; genus JBJKPU01. The sequence continues at coordinate 28,683 of JBJKPU010000004.1, forward strand.
CGCCGCTCGGGCGAAAAGCCGTTGCGATGGCGCAAATCCATTTCCTGCTGAATTTTTCCCAGAAAGTCGCGCGGCGGCGCAGGAGAATCGGGAACGACCATATTCACGTCAAAGCCGACAGCTTTCCTGATGAACGCCTGCCCGATGCGGCCCACGCCGATCACGGTCACGGTCTTGCCCGTAACTTCGTCGCCCAGAAACGGCAGAAACGGATGCCACGCGCCCCAGCGGTTTTCGCGCACCAATTTCTCGCTTGAATAGAGCCGGCGCGCCACCGCTCCGAGCATGAACAGCGCAAACTCCGCCGTCGCTTCCGTCAGCACGTCGGCCGTGTTCGTGAAAGGAATCCCGCAACGATTCGCGTCCGCGCGGTTGACGTTGTCGAAACCCACCGCGTCCTGCGCGACGACTTTCAGCGTTCCCCGCCCCGCTTCAAAAACTTCGGCGTCAATTGGATCGCGGAGAGTTGTGATGAGCCCGTCGATTCCCGAGCGCACCTTTTCAATTATCAAAGCTTTCGGCGGAGGCTCGAGCTGATCGTAAACTTCGAGTTCATAGCCGCATTCGCGCAGCCTCGCGAGCGCCTCATTGCCAATATTGCACGTGGCAAAAACACGAAATCGAGGCTTGCCCATGTCGCTATTCATCAAGCGCAATCAAATATTTTTCGCTATCCACCCCGAAATCCGTTCCAGCGCCTTTTGAATATTCTGGATCGAATTCGCGAACGAAAATCGCAGATAGCCTTCGCCCCAGGAACCGAATGCGGTGCCGGAGAGGCAGGCCACGCCGGCTTCATTCAAAAGAGCGTCGGCCAGTTCGCGCGAATTCCGACCGGTGCCGGTGATATTGGGAAACGCATAGAACGCGCCGCTGGGCAGCGGGCAACGAAAGCCGGGAATCTTGTTCAGACCTTCGACGATGACTTCCCGCCGCTTTCTGAATTCTCCGAGCATTCGATCGACCGAACTCTGGTCGCCCCGCAGAGCCTCTACGCCGGCGATCTGGGTAAAGCTTGCCGTGCAGGAATTGGAATTCGTCATCAGCAGCGCCACCTGCTTCGCCAGGTCGGCTCGCATCACGCCGTAACCCAGCCGCCATCCGGTCATGGCGTAGGTCTTGGAAAATCCGTCCAACAGAATCGTCCGTTCCTTCATGCCCGGGAATTGCGTGATGCTCACCGGCTCGCCCTCGTAAATCAGACGGCTGTAAATTTCATCGCTCAGCACGAACACGTTCCGGCTCGCCAGCGTCGCGGCGAGCGCCAGGATTTCCGACCGGCTCATCACGCCGCCGGTAGGATTGTTCGGCGAATTCAGAATCACCAGCCGGGTGCGTTTGCGCGGGCTGAGCGATTTGATGATCTCGGCCACGTCCACGTCAAACGCGCGATCTTCGCGCAGCGCGTAAGGAATCGGAATTCCTCCCGCGAATTTGATCATGGATTCATAAATCGGAAATCCGGGGTTGGGATAAAGCACTTCATCGCCGCGCTCGACCAGCGCCAGCAGCGTGTAGAACATGATCGGTTTTGCGCCCGGCGTGATGACGACTTCCGCGGGATCAAACTGAATCCCGCGGCGCCTGGAAACGTCCTCCGCCACGGCTTCTCGCAGTTCGGGCAGGCCGGCCGGCGGGCCGTAGTGCGTCCAGCCGTCGCGCAGCGCCTTGATTCCCGCTTCCACGATGTTCGGCGCAGTGGGAAAATCCGGCTCGCCGATTTCAAGGTGAATGATTTCCTTGCCGCGCGCTTCCAGTTCGCGCGCCCGCACCAGCACGTCAAACGCGCCTTCCGTGCCCAGTTGCGACATGCGCTGCGCGAGATGAAGTTTGCCCGGCTTGATCGTCATCCCCATTCCCTTCTGTTCGCCCATCGCGAGCAACCCCCGTGCTTTCGCCAGAATATTCTGCGCGACGGCCAAAGTCCAGCGCGGCGGGAAGGCTTCTTTTCGATTGTTCCAGACGCCGAGAGGTCGATAAAGTCGAGGACGGCCATGGCTGCTCGCAGATCCGGTCGTGCATGTTGCGGCTCACCTCGAAACGCGTTGTTTTCAGCCGAAAAGTTGTATAATGCCAAGGCTTTTGAAATCCGTCGGCACAGCGTGAAAAGGACATGAAAGACACACTGTATTACTTCAAGCCCTCGAAGCTTGCGCCCATCCTGCGGCAGTTGCACGGCGCGCATCGTGTGGTCGCGCTCGATCGCAATGGAAAGAGAAAGGCTCCAGTGGATTCGAAGGGTCTTGCCGTGGTCGTGGCCAGCGCCGCGGAAGACAAGCTGCCCTCGATCGAACGCCGCGCGCCCAGGGGCGGAAGCTGGAAGCTGATCTATCTCACTGACGGCAAGCAAGCCCCCAAAGGAGCCGTCGCAAAGCGCCTCTTTTCCGTGCTCTCCACCCGGGCGACGGCAGCTGAACTGGCGCGGACGGTTCGGGGCGCTTTTGAAGTTCTGCGGACGGAGGAAGAACGCGATCGAACCAAACACCAGCTTCATCAGGTGGCTTCCGAACTGGTCACGCTGAACCGCATCGGCGTGGCGCTTTCCACCGAACGGAACACGGACGCTCTGCTGGAGCTGATCCTGACCAAGAGCCGGGATATCACCAGTTGCGACGCCGGCTCGCTCTACCTGGTTGAAGAGGATGAGAACGGGCGGAAGCATCTGGTTTTCAAGCTGACGCAAAGTTACAGCCATCTGGTTCCTTTCCGGCAATTCACGCTGCCGATTGACACACGCAGCATCGCCGGCTACGCCGCAGCCACGGGCAATATTCTGAATATCAAGGACGCCTACCGCATCCGGAATCTTCCTTTCCGGCTGAACCGCGAATTCGACGAGAAATTCGGCTACCGCACAAAATCTCTTCTGGTTGTGCCGATGAAGAATCAGAAGGACGAGTGCATCGGCGTTCTGCAGTTGATCAACTGCAAAAGGCGGAAATCCGTCAAACTGACATCGCCCAAAATTGTGCAGGAAGAAGTCGTCACCTTCTCGGAGCGCAGCCAGGAACTGGCCGCTTCTCTCGCCAGCCAGGCCGCCGTCGCGCTTGAGAACAACCTGCTTTATCGCGACATTCAGCGCCTGTTCGAAGGATTTGTGAAAGCTTCCGTCACGGCCATCGAGTCGCGGGATCCCACCACGTTCGGCCACTCCGAGCGCGTAGCCAAGCTGACCGTGGCTCTGGCCCAGACGACGGACCGCGCGGAAGCCGGCCCTTATCGCGATGTGTATTTCTCAAGCGAAGAGATTCAGGAAATCCGCTACGCTTCGCTCCTCCACGATTTCGGCAAGGTCGGCGTGCGCGAAGAAGTTCTGGTCAAGGCCAAGAAGCTCTATCCGTCGCAGCTTGAGATGGTCAAGCGGCGCTTCCGGTACATCAAGCGCGTTCTGCAGGTGGAATCGCTTCGCAAGAAGCTGGACCACGTCCTGAAGGAAGGAAATCAGGATTATCTCGCGGCATTCGGCGACAACGAAACCGAGCTCAACCGCCAGTTCCAGGAGCTGGACGATTTCATGGATCTCATCCTCAAGGCGGATGAACCCAGCGTCTTGCCGGAAAAAACCTCCGAAAGGCTGGTGGAAATCGCGGGATGGAGCTTTCAGGATCCCGAGGGCGACGCCGAAGCCCTGCTCGCCCCGGAGGAGCTGCGCCTGCTTTCCATTCCCAAAGGCAGCCTCGACGCGGACGAGCGCCTCCAGATTGAATCGCACGTCATCCACAGCTTCAAGTTCCTGAGCCAGATTCCCTGGACCAAGGAACTGAAAAATATTCCGGCCATCGCGCGCGCCCACCATGAAAAGCTCGACGGCAGCGGTTATCCCTATCACATGAAGGAAAACGAAATTCCTCTGCAAGCCAAGATGATGACCATTTCCGATATCTTTGACGCTCTGACCGCCCGCGACCGTCCTTACAAGCGGGCAGTTCCCATCGATCGGGCGCTGGACATCATCGGCCAGGAGGTCAAATCACACCTGCTGGATCCCAATCTTTTCAACCTGTTTCTCGAGGCCAAGATCTTTGAGCTGACGGCAAAAGATTAAGCGCAGAAATGTCAATTTCTTCGGGCAGTGCTCCGCCCCTGGACCCTTCGTTGACCCCTTCTGGGGCTTCAGCTAAAATGTGCTTTCAGGGCTTCATTTTGTCTCCCCACGGAGGGGCGCCGGCGTGAACAGGACGCGCTTCAGTCTGAGCTTCAGAACGCGGCTGGCCCTTGTCATGTTCCTCACGACGGCCTCCACCAGCGCCATTCTGCTGGTGACATATCTCCATCAGGAACGAAGAATCCAGGCTTACGTCACAGGGTTGACTTCCGATCTGGTGGCCATCAGCAACGCGACCCAGACGCATCTGCCCGATACCGACGACCGCAAGCAAACCCTCGAATCTTATGAAAGAGCTTTTCAGAACGCGGGGTTCACCTCGGTGACCGTCGCCGACCCGAACGGCGAGGTTCAGGCGAGCACCGACCCTCACCGCCTGGGCAAAAAGATCAAAATCAAACACCGCCGCCTGATGGCTCCGCCCACGCCGGCAAGCATCTCCGCCCAGTTCCCTTCCGTGGATGTGGACTCCTCGGTCGGCCAGACCACCTTTTCCGTGGAATTCCCCATAGTGCAAAAGAATAAAGTCATCGGCTACGCCCATTTGGGCGGAATCAGCGATGAAGTCGGCGAACTTCTGCGCCGTCTCCAGTTGATCCGCAGCGTCTGGGTGATCATTACGCTGCTCGCCGGAATGTTGGTCATCGTGTATCTCGCGTTTCGCTTCACCAAGCCCATCGGAACGCTCGTCCAGGCGGCTCACCAGGTGGCGGAGGGCAATCTGTCGGTCACGTTGCCGATCCACCGGTCGGATGAAATCGGGCGGCTGGCCCAAACCTTCAACCAGATGGTGGAACGGCTGCGTGAGCACCGGCAGTTGCAGGACCGCCTTGCGGAAGCGGAGAAATCGTCTCTTGTCGCGCGCTTTGCCGCCACCGTCGCGCACGAGGTTCGCAATTCTCTGAACTTTATCAACTTGAGCATTGACCAGCTCCGGGCCAGGCATTCGCGGGGGAATGACGCCTCCTCGCGGGAGTTGCAGCGCAGCCTCAGCAACATAAAGGATGAAATCAGCCGAATGAACCGGCTGGTCAGCGATTTTCTGGTGATCGGCCGGCAGGCGCCGCCCAAGCTTGCTGCATGTGACATCAGCGAAACCATCGGGCAGGCCGTCGCCCTGGTTGAAAAACAGGCTCATCGCCAGGGCATCGAAATTCAGGTCAGCTTTCCGCCCAATCTGCCCGGTCTGAACGCCGATGCCGGCCAGCTCAAGACCTGCTTCCTGAACATTCTGACCAATTCCGTCCAGGCCATGCCCCGCGGCGGGCGCATTCAGGTGGAAGCGAAGGCCATGAAGCAGGATGGCGACTTGAACTGCCTCCGCTTGATTTTCCGCGACTCCGGACCCGGCATCCCGGACGAAGACCGTGAAAGGATTTTTGCCCCTTATTACTCGACCAAAACAACCGGCTTCGGACTGGGATTGGCCATTACACGCAAGATCATCGAAGACCATGGCGGCCACATTTTTGCGAAGCAAGCAAAAGGCCCGGGAGCCGTGATGGTGATTGATTTGCCTCTTCCGGCCCACGTCGAAACCGATTCCGCCGTCCCGGCGGCGACAACTGTATCCTGAGGTCCCATCCCCATGTCCCAAGGCTCCATCCTGGTTGTTGACGACGAAGAGCGCCAGCGCGAAATTTACCGCGACATTCTTCAGGACGAAGGGTACGAGGCGGTCACGACCTCCAGCGGCGAGACTGCGCTCCGCCTGCTTGCCCAGAAACGCTTCGACCTGGTTCTGACCGACCTCAACCTGACCGGCATGACCGGAATCGAGCTGCTGACCGAAATCCTTCGCGCCGATCCCACCATTGCCATCATCCTCATCACGGGCTATCCCTCCATCGAATCCGCCATTGAGGCCACGCGCCGCGGTGTCTATCAATATCTCGAAAAGCCGGTTGACCGCGCCAAACTGCTCGACACCGTTCGCGGAGTCTTCGACCAGCTTGCGGCGCTCAAGCAGACGATCATCGGCCATTCCGCGGGCGCGAGAGAAATGATCCGGATGATCCTGAAAGTGGCGCCCACTTCGCACACCGTGCTGATTCTGGGTGAAAGCGGCACGGGCAAGGAGCTGGTGGCTCGCGAGATTCACCACCACAGCCCTCGCAAGGACCAGCCCTTTCTGGCCGTCAATTGCGCCGCCCTCACCGAGACGCTGCTTGAAAGCGAACTCTTCGGCCATGAGAAGGGCGCTTTCACGGATGCTCATCAGCAGAAACGGGGGCTTTTCGAGCGGGCCAATCGCTCCACCCTTTTTCTCGATGAAATCGGCGACACAAGCCTCTCCATGCAGGCCAAAATCCTTCGCGCCCTGCAGGAAAAGGAAATCCTGCGCGTGGGAGGGACGGAAACCATCAAAATCGATGTGCGGATTATCGCCGCCACGAACAAAAACCTCGACCAGCTCCTGCGCGAGGGAAAATTCCGCGAAGACCTCTACTATCGCCTGAAGGTGATTCCGCTTTCCTGCCCGCCCCTGCGCGAAAGGCAGGAGGATATCGAAGAGCTTTCGCTCCACTTCATGCAGCGCGCGGCGCTGACGGCCGGCCGTGAAGTTACGGGCCTCAGCGATGACGCGCTGGCCGCGCTCAAAAATTACGACTGGCCCGGCAACATTCGCCAGCTTCAGATGGCCATCGAGCGCGCCGTCGTGCTTGGGGAAACGCCTCGCATCGCTCTGAGCGACCTTCCCCCGGAAATTCTGGAAGGAGCTTCGGCGCGCCCCATCACGGACCCGAAAGACTCCGCTGCCCCTTCGTCTCAGCCACCCTCACAGCCCGTCATTCCCGAGGGCTCGTGGGAAGAACATGAGAAGGCCAAAATCGTCGAGGCTCTGGAACGGACCAACTGGAACATCACTCGCGCCGCTCAGCTTCTGGGCATGACCTTCCGGACGCTCCAGTACCGCCTGGAAAAATTCAGCATCAGAAAACCCTAGTTCCGCAGTTTCCATTCTATGTTTGCCTCGGTAGCGCCGAGCTTCAGCTCGGCACCCGCCGGCCAGGGATGGCTGAGCCCTTTCTTCGTCAAATTCCACCCTGAGATGATTCTAAAGATTGCGCCGATCCCTGCCGATAATAAGGAATGACTCATAAACGAGTTGCCGAGGCCGGAAGCCGAAGCAGCCTGGAAGCGCGCGATGTGCGATCGGGCCAAAACAATGGAAGGCGCAGTTCTTTGAGGATTCTCGTGGCTGAAGACGACCGCCCTGTTGCCAGCTTTCTGAAGAAGGGGCTGGAGGCGGAACGCTATGCGGTCGATGTGGCTTCCGACGGCGAAGCGGCTCTCGGCCTGCTGGAAAGCGTCAATTACGATTTGCTCATCCTCGATCTGATTCTGCCCGAAGTGGATGGGTTTGAGGTGCTCCGAAGGTTGCGCTCCGCCCAAAAAGGTCTTCCCACGCTGGTCCTGACCGGAAAATCGCGCGTCGAGGACCGCGTGAAAGGCTTGGACCTCGGAGCGGATGATTATCTGGTCAAGCCTTTCGCCTTTCGAGAACTTTCCGCGCGGGTGCGGGCGCTTCTACGCCGCAGCCCGCACCAGCCGGGTCTGACGCTGCAGGTGGCCGACCTTCGCATGGATCGCGTCCAGCACACGGTCCGCCGCGCCGACAAGCGGATTGACCTGACCCCCAAGGAATTCGCGCTGCTCGAATACCTGATGCGCAATGCCGGACGCCCCGTCACGCGCGCCCTGATCATTGAACACGTCTGGAATCTGTCTTTCGACAATTTCACCAACGTCGTGGACGTTTACGTCAACTATCTGAGGAACAAGGTGGACCGCGGCTTCGACTTGAAATTGATTCACACTCTGAGAGGAGTCGGCTACCGTCTCGGTGCGCCGGAATAAACCCCGATCGTCTATGCAGAAACTCAAAACGCGTTTTCGCTCTCGAAAAAAGTTTGCGCCCGCGATTTCCGGCCCGGCGCCGGCGTCCCGGCAGAATGAAACCCGCCATGTCTACGCCCGGCTGCTCCATCGGACATCCCAGCCGCTGACGGCCCTTCGTGGAACGCTCGATGTTGCGCTCATTCCCGGTCAGAGCCGGGAGGACCTGGAAATCGCAATTCGCGCCGCGCTCGAAATCACCATAGCCCTTTCCGGCGACTTCGCTCTTCTGAAGGAGGCCATCGAGGCCGACGATCCGGGCGACCAGGCTCAAGACATCCAATGGACCGAACTGGTTCGGCAGGCAATAAGAAACCTTTCTGAACGTCCTGATTCCAGACAAGTCAGGATTGCCTTCCGGCCGCTCCAGCATTCCATTGTCCGCGCGAATCCTGAGCGGCTCCTGAGCGCAACGGAAGCATTCTTGCGTCATGCGGTCGCCCAATGCTCACCGGGCGGTTCCGTTCGGGCAAGCCTGGCCAGGCGCGGCAAGGATTTGATCCTGAGCGTCAATTGCCGGGTCATGCCTCCATCCACTCCTGCGGCGCGCCCCACCTCTACCCGGCCCTCTCTTCCCGAGGAGACAAGCCTGTGGATATTGAACCGGATGGTCGAAGCTCAGGGGGGATCTTTCCGCACGGAATCCTCTTCTCCTCGAACCCGGCGTTTGTCCATCCGCCTGAAAGCGGTGAATTCTCGCGGCTGAGCCGATCGGCCCGTCAAGATAGTCTCCCGTCATCGCATCTCCCCGATTAGATTCCTCCAATCAGGCTAGAGCTTTTTAATCCAGGTTTAATCGCGTTCTAATCTCGCGGGACTACAAGCGTCTTAGAGCTTGCCTTGCAACGACTTGGAATCGGGCAGCCTGCATTCTGAAGATATGGATAATTGGAGGCCGGCGTGGGAGCGAATGCTGAACCCTGTCATGTGAGCCTGAGCAGAGCTTTGGTGCAGCGGAACCGGGAGATTCTGGAACAGCTCCCGCAAGTGCATTCCATCGCCCAGCGGATTCACGCCCGGCTGCCCCGGCACGTCCAGCTCGATGATCTGGTGAACACGGGAGTTCTGGGCCTGATTGATGCGCTGGGAAAATTCGACCGCGGGCGCAAGGTCGAATTGAAATCCTATGCCACGCATCGCATTCGCGGGGCCATTCTGGACAGCCTGCGCGAGCAGGACTGGGGACCTCGCCAGCTGCGCCAGAAGGGGCGCCGGATCGAGGAAGCCCGGCAGAAGCTGATCGGCCGGCTCGGCCGCGCGCCTTCCTGCACGGAACTCGCGCGCGAGATGTCCCTTTCGGAAGAAAAGCTCAACGCGCTTCTCAATGACTTGCGCGGGCTCTGCATTTCGAGTCTGCAGGGCGCGTCCAGAACCGAGGATCAGGAACTCGGCGAGACCTTAACCTCCCCGGGCGGCGAAACCCCATTCGAATTGTGCCGCCGCGCTGAAATGAACGCCTTGGTGGAACGGGCGTCGGCAGGGCTGCCGGCCAGGCAGCGCCGCATCCTGCGTCTGTATTATTTCGAGGGCTTAACGATGAAGGAAATCGGCGCCCGTTTGGGCGTGTGCGAGTCGAGAATCTCGCAGATGCATACGGCCACGCTCGAAACTCTGCGCAACAAACTCAGCCGGATTCTTCAACCGGACTCTTCGCACAAACCATAAAATTGTCGCATCACGCCGGGCGGACGGACACCACGGCATTCGCCGGGCTGTCGGCAACCAAACCTGCGCGATTGTTTTAACAAGGAAACAGGCGGTTCCGTTTCCGGGTGGAGGCTCGTTTTGCAAACGGCGTTCCACCCGGACCGGACAGTTACGATAGGGCTTGTTCGGGGACTGACAGAGGCACTCAGGCGGGTCCGAAAGCGGTGATCGCCTTGGCCTCATCGTCATGAACGTCGAACACGGTATAGAGCTTCGTAATTTGAAGGAGGTCGCGAACCTTCTTGGTAAGGTTCAGAAGCTTCATGTTCCCACCCTGATTCGAAACGGTGGTAAATGCGCTGACCAGCTCACCGATGCCCGAGCTGTCGATGTAACTGACTTCCGCCAGATTCAGCAGCAGGCGCTTGTTGCCTTTGGCAAGCTGATCGCGAATCAGGTCCCTCAACTGCGCGCAGCCCTCGCCCAGCGTAATCCTTCCGCTGATATCCATGACGGCGACGGAATCAACTTGACGTACTGTGGCCTTCATGCTCACGGTCTCTTCCTCCTCGGTTGGGCTGAACTTTCGAATTCAGCCGTTTTACCATGATAACTTCCGTGCCCGAATCGGCGTGATTGACGACCCGGACATCATCCATGAATTTCTGGATCAGAAAAATCCCCCGTCCGGAAACGTTCAAAATGTTTTCTTCGGCAAGAGGATCAGGAACAGTATCAATCTTAAACCCTTTTCCTTCGTCGCGGACGCTAATTTCCAGCCGGTCGCCGAAGATCTGGAACTTCAGGTGGACGTTCTTTTGAGGGTCCTCATTGTTGCCGTGGGCGATGGCGTTGATGACCGTCTCGTGCACGGCCATTTCAATCTGGAACTCGCCCTCCTCGTCAAAACCAGCCATCCCCGACACTCGCCGGGCGACCTCTTCCACCATCTCCAGTTTGTCCAGCGAGCTTTCGAGTGTCAGCTCGACAACGCTGCCGTCGCGATTCATAGGGGATGGGATGAGACTTTCCTCCCTCGTGTGAAACTACAATACGCAATGTTCAATGTCAACGAACCGCAGCGCCTCTCCCGACGCCCGCGCTGCGTCCCCACCGGAAAGCAGGCGTAGAGCATAATCAAATCAGCCGGTCGAGTCAATGGAAACCGGAACTTTTCCTGCAGCTTACAAGCCGCCCTTCCCGGCTCCTGACCGGCGCCTTTTCCGCCGGGCGCGGGCCTTCAGGAACGATGGTCATGGGCCGCCGGCCGTTCGGCCTCCTCCGGCTCCTGCCGGCCGTAGCGGTGCTGCACGATAACCAGATAATGAAGCGCCGAAACCACCGTCAGCGCCGCCGCCAGGTAAATCAACCCCTCGACCAGCGGGTGGCTTACCCACGGAATCCGGACCAGATGTCCCAGTGTGGCAAGCACCGTCGTCACCTGCACCACCGTCGAGGCCTTTCCCAGCCGCGAAGGATAAAAGGGGCGGTATCCTGCAACCAGGATAATGAGCAGCGCGATCATGACGATTCCCACGTCACGGCTCAGCACCAGAATCGTCAGCCACCACGGCAGCAGCCCGCGATAGGAAAGTGTCACGAAGGCCGTAATCATCAGAATCTTGTCGGCAATGGGGTCCAGTGCGACGCCCAGCGGCGAGACCTGATGGCCGGTTCGCGCTACGATGCCGTCGAAGATGTCGGAAAGGGCCGCCGCGCCCAGCACCAGCAACGCCGCTCCGTATTGCCCATTCACCACCATGATCGCAAAGATGGGAACGAACACCAGCCGCAGGATGGTGATCTGATTGGCGACGGTCAGGGCGCGGTTGCTCATGGGGTTTCAGACTCGCGGGATTTCAAGGCCCAGGTACTCCTGAATCGTAATGCCCACTCTGCTCCGGAAGCGGTCGGCCAGCGAGGGCAGCGAACCGCTCGGCTCATCCAGGGCAATCCGCTCCACCCGGTGAATGGGGTAAAAGACGGTCGTCGTGCCCACCGTCACTTCCTCCTGATTCACAACCTGGCGGAGAAAATCATTGAACGATTCAATCTCGATGCCGCGCACCGTCACTCCCGCCGGGCCCAGCATCACCAGCTGTCCCCAGACCTTCTCCTTCGGAGCCATCAGGCTGAGAATTACAATCGAGTTGATTTCCATAAAAAGGCCGGACTGCGCGCTCGGGAACTCTGTTCCGGCTCATCCCCGCCTCACCACTGAAGCCTGGATGAGCCGCTCCTGATTACTATAGAACATCCTTCCGATTGATTGCGCAAGAGGATTGCAGCGGACTGCGGATTTACAAACGGTAAACGCCGGGGGACGAGGAAGGGTTGATTCCGGTTCCAGTCAACTGCCGCACCTGTTCGACCGTGGCGCCGGGGCCGAGTTCCCGCAGGACCAGTCCCTGCGGCGTGACGTCGAAATAAGCAAGCTCGGTGACAATCGACTGCACGACTCCGGTTCCGGTCAGGGGCAGCGTGCACTGTTTCAAAATCTTCGGCCGGCCGTCGCGCGTGGTGTGCTCCATCGCCACGATCACGCGTTTCGCGCCCGCCACCAGGTCCATGCTGCCGCCCATTCCCTTCACCATCTTGCCCGGAATCATCCAGCTCGCCAGATTGCCCCGCTCATCCACTTCCATGGCTCCGAGAACCGTCAGGTCCACGTGGCCGCCGCGAATCATGGCGAACGAATCGGCGCTGGAAAAAAACGCGGTGCCCGGAATTTCCGTCACGGTTTCCTTGCCGGCGTTGATCAAATCCGGATCTTCCTCGCCTTCAAACGGAAACCTGCCCACGCCGAGCATCCCGTTTTCCGACTGCAGCACCACTTCGATTCCCGCCGGGATGAAGTTCGAAACCAGCGTCGGAATGCCGATGCCCAGGTTCACGTAGAAACCGTCCTGCAGTTCCTGCGCCACCCGCCTCGCGATGATTTCACGTTTGTCCATGGAAACCGGCCCTGGCAGATGGCATGGAGCATGTGGCATAAGGGGCAAACTCCCCGGGGGAAGTTCGTGCTCCCCACATTCCACCTACCATCTGCCACCTACCATCTGCCATCTGCCACCTACCTCCTCACCACCGTCTTCTTCTCGATTCGCTTCTCGTAGTTCGCGCCCTGCAGAATCCGCTTCACGTAGATTCCGGGCGTGGCGATGAAGTTCGGATCGAGTTCGCCAAGTTCAACCAGTTCCTCGACTTCCGCGATCGTCACCGTCGCGGCCGTGGCCATCACGGGATTAAAGTTTCGCGCCGTCTTGTTGTAAATCAGGTTGCCCCAGCGGTCGCCTTTCCAGGCTTTGACCAGCGCAAAATCGGCTTTCAGGGGAAGTTCCAGCAGATACTCACGGCCCTGGAACTCCCGCACTTCTTTCCCTTCGGCCACCACCGTGCCGACTCCCGTGGGCGTGTAAAATCCGGCGATGCCCGCGCCCGCGGCGCGAATCCGTTCGGCAAAAGTTCCCTGCGGGATCAGTTCCAGATCCAGCCCGCCGGAAATCGCCAGCTTTTCCAGCAGCTTGTTTTCCCCCACGTAAGTGCCGATCACTTTCCGCACCTGCCCCGCCTTCAGCAGCGGCCCCAGCCCGAAATCATCCACGCCGGTGTTGTTGCTGATCAGCGTCAGGTTCTTCGCACCCTTGCGAAGCAGGGCGGCGATCAGATTCTCCGGGATTCCGCACAATCCGAATCCGCCCGCCATGATCGTCGCGCCGTCATGGACATCGGCAACTGCAGCGTCGGCATTGGGGAAGACTTTGTTCAACGGAAAAGCACCACAGGGACCGGAAGCAGGTCCCCGGTTTTAATTTCAGTTTCTGAATCCGTTTCGCCGCGCGCCGCGGCCTCACGCGCCGGGCTTTGTCCGCAGCACCGCCGTCGCCGCCATGTAGCGCTGTTCCAGCGTGGGACGATCGCCGCCCCAGCCGTTGCGGGCGATAATCCTTTGCATCCGCTCGTTCCGCAGCGGGACGGGAGGATGGGTGCGCGTCCAGAAAGATTGCGCGCCCTGGTTCGTCGCCTGATTGAGCTTCACCAGAAATCGTTCCAGCCCGTCGGCGGGATAGCCGGCCTCATACGCGTATCGGACGGCGCGCGCGTCGGCGTCATACTCGTCCGCCGGATCAAGGCCATGGTCAATGACATTTTTGAGAATGCCGCTCGACATCTTCTTCAGAAAATCGCTGCCCGGCGCGAAGGCCGAAGCCTTATCCATTCCCTGCTGAAGAATCTTGTCGCGCTCCACCATTTTCAGAACGTGTTTGGCGGCCACGTGGCCCACTTCGTGCGCCAGCACGCCCGCCAGTTCCGATTCGTCATCGCAGAGCTTCAGCGCGCCGCGCGTGATGAAAATGAATCCGCCCGGAGTGGACATCGCTTCAATCTCGTCCGAATCGAGGATGGCGAAGTGATATTTGATGTCCTGCCGCTCGGACTGCGCGGCCACGGTTTGTCCCACCATATTCACGTATTGCGTCATCTCGGGATTCTGGTAAATGTGAAAATAAGCGACGATCTGCGTCGCCACTTCCTGGCCGATGGCGATTTCCTGCTGGTCGTTCATCGGCCCGTACTTCTGCCGGAGCTGTTCCGCCTGGTTCACGCGCTTTTCGAGCTTATTGAGCTTGTTGAAGAACTGCGCCGGGGCCGGCGCGGCCAACGCCAGGAGCATCCCCAGGGCGCCCAGGCAGCAAACCGGTCTCCTCAATCGGATTCTCATTTCCCTTCTCCTTATCGCTTGAACTGGAGATGCCCGGCTTCATCGAATTTCTTCACGGTTTGCTCGGGGACGGAATAGCTTTCCATTTTGGCGACTGCCTCGCGGTCGGCCGCGGTCGGAGTTACATTGGCGATTTGTTCGCCTTCGCCCACGCCTTTGCTTCCCGCCGAGGCGCTCAATTCCTGTGAATTTGAGCCATGCCCGGTGGCAGCCTTCAGGCCGGTGAAAAATCCGCCCGATTTCTTTTTCGGGGCGGCTTGCTGCTCCGACGGCTGGCTCTGCTGCTGCTGTTGCTGGTCCTGCGAAGTATTCTGCTGCTGGTCCTGCTGCGCCGCCATCGCCGCCGCCAAAGCCATCGTCAAAATCACTGCAAGAAACAGGAGCACCTTTTTCTGTCGCACGCTTCCCTTCCTTCAGGCCGTTTCGCCGGCCATTCCAAGCAATTCGTACACGACGATCTTTTGCGCCTTGCCCTTCACTGAAATCTCGCCCAGCGGCCTCACTTTCGCGCGGTCCTGGATCTGGCGATAAGTCGAATCGCTGATCACGATGCTCGCGTGCAGCTCCTTGGTCGCGCTTTCCAGCCGCGCCCCCAGATTGACGCTGTCCCCGATGACCGTAAAATCCATCCGCTGGTCGGACCCGATGTTTCCGAAAAGCATTTCCCCGGAATTGATCCCGACACCAATCTGGAGCGTTGGCCGCCCTTCACTCTGCCACTTTTTATTCAGATTTTCCAGCCCTTGAATCATCTCCAGCGCGGCGCGAGCCGCCAGCTCCGCGTGGTTCGGCTGGGAAAGCGGTGCGCCCCAGAAAGCCATCACGCAATCGCCCACGAATTTATCCAGCGTCCCCTGATGTTTGAAGATCACGGAAACCATCATGTTCAAGTGCTCGTTCAGCGTGGCGATGACGGTTTCCGGAGGAAATTTCTCGGAGAACGTCGTGAATCCGCGCACGTCACTGAACAGCACCGTCAAATCGCGCTTCTCGGCCCGCAGCTCGCCCCAGTTAAAATCCTCCATGATGGTTTCAACCAGTTGCGGCGAGAGATATTTCATAAGCGTTTTCCGGTATTGCCGCTTCTCGCGGCCTTCCGTGGCATAGCGCGTGATCGTCGCTTCCGTAAACGCCAGCGCGCCGGAAGCCAGCGGCGCGACCAGCGGCACCCACAAATCACTGCCCTGAAAAACCACGCAGGCAGCGGCCAGATAGCCCAGGCCGATAAACAGTGAAATCAGCGAATAGATGAGCGCCGAATTGAAAAGATAGACCACGCCGGAAATCCCCAGCGCCAGGATCAGTATGGCCGCCGTTCGGAAGTGCGGGCTCGTCTCCCGCATGGCCTGGCCCCGCAACAGATTGTCCACCACCGTCGCCTGATACTCGACGCCCGGATAAACCGCCGAGAAGGGCGTCGAGCGCAGGTCATAGGCGCCGATGGCCGTCGCTCCAATCAGCACAATTTTGTTTTTGAAGGCGGAGGGAGGAATCTCCGGCTTGCCTCCGCTGTCGTAGGCGAGCACCGAATTGAAAACTTTCCAGACCGGGTAGTTCCGATAAGTGAACGCGGGCCCATGCCATCGCACGATCATTTGCCCCCGGGAATTGATCGGCACCCGATGCCCGGCGAATTCCAGCGCCGGCCCCGGCAGGATTTTCACGGCGGGCCTTTTTCCCAGGGCCGCGGCGGCGATCGCCAGGGCAAGCGAGGGATAGTATTGATTCTGGAATCTGAAGAGAAGATCCGCCCTCCGCAGCACTCCGTCGTTGTCCGGATGAATCTGGAAGCTCCCGATATCCTGGGCCTTCTCGAGAAACTCGTCCCTGGGCAAATCGACGCCGGGATTATCCGGCGGATGAATCAGCGTCACGCCTCCCACCGGCACGCTGAAAGCTGAAACCTTCCGCCGCAGCGCTTCCTGCTCGCTCGCTGAAACTCCCTCAAGCCCATTGGCGTTGAAGTCGAATCCCAGAACGACGTTGCGCTTTTCCGAAAGCGCTTCCATCAGTTTTTCGTCGTCCCCGGCATGAGGATCGGCGCCCTGGAAAATAATGTCGATTCCGATGGCGCGCGCGCCCCATTCATTCAGGTCGTGGATCAGCCCGGCGTAAAGCAATCGCCGCCACGGCCATCGCCCGAAGTTCTCGCGCATTTCGGGAGACGCGAAGCTTGCGTCATCGATCGCGATGATCACGATGTCCGGGTTTTGATCCCCCGCGCGCGTAAGGGTTCGAAACCGCCAGTCGTACGATTTCAGTTCCAGCCCGTCCAGCCAGCCCTTCCGCTGCATGCCGAGGACAAGCCCCGCCGCCGCGAAGCCGAGCGCCAACGCCTGGAACCATTTTGACTTGAGCAACCCGGTCAGGGATCGCATGAGTTGGGAAGAAATTATAACTGCAGTTCAGGGAATTTGCTTCAACTGCGTGCGCAGCCGCCGCGCCCGGCCGAATTCCTGCTCCAGCGCGGAATCGCCCAAATGCGCTTTCATTTTCTCAAGAGCTTCGATCATCGAATCGAGCGCCGTCTGAATGTTTTCCCGATTCGTCACGCAAATGTCTTTCCACAGATCGTACGGGCTTTCCGCCAGCCGCGTCATGTCGCGAAATCCGGCGGCCGCCGCTTCCAGCGGCAGCGATTCTTTCTCGATTCGCCGGCCGGCCACGGCGGCCAGTCCTGTGGAAACCAGTTGCGGCAGGTGAGACAAAAATGCCGCGGCGCGGTCGTGCAATTCCGCTTCCGCCATGTACGGCCGGGCGCCAATCGCCTTCAGCAGCGTAGCGAAAGTTCTGACCCGCTCGTCGGCGAGGTGCGCCTGTTTCAGCGGAGTCAGCACGTAGCGCGCGCCGTCAAAAAGCGCCGCGTCCGCCTGCTCCAGGCCCGTGCGCTCTTTCCCGGCCAGCGGATGCCCGCCCACAAAAAGCGGTTCTTTGCCAAACACTTCGCCCGCGCGCTGGCAGATCAGCTTTTTGGTGCTGCCCGTGTCGGTAATCAATGCCGTGGGCGAGGCCGCGGATTTCAGCCGCGGGATTTGATCCAGAATCGTTCCTACCGGAGCGGCCAGAATCACCAGGTCCGCGCCGCGAACCGCCGCGCCCAGGTCCTGGAAACCTTCGTTAATCGCGCCGGAAGCAAGCGCCCGCTTCAGAATTGCCGGCCGGTCGCAGCCGATGCGCCGCGCCCGAATGCCCGCGCGCTCCAGCGCCCGCGCCCACGAGCCGCCGATCAGCCCCAGGCCCACAATCGAAATTCGCTTGAAGCGTGTATCCGGTTTGGCCACGAAATCCGATTCCCTCCCGAGCAAGACAAACAACGCCGTGGCCATTTCGGCCAGTGCCGCGAATTATATAACGGCGGCGCGATTCGGGGGCACGCTTTTGTAGAGGCGCTGCGGCGCAGCGTCTCCGCGCCGGTTCCGGGCCGGCTTCAAAAAATTACTCTTCATCGGGCACCACGAAGCGCGTGGAGAAGCTCGACGTCCGTCAGGATTCGGATGTTTTTTGCCGCCGCGAACGCAATCACTTTGCCGTCGAAAAAATCCGCATCCAATGTGCAGATGACGTCGGCGTCCCCGGCGAGCGCGGTGCCGAGAACGGGTTCATCGGCCGGATCCCGCATCAGTTTCGGTGGAACGGGTTCGGGGTCAACAAGCGTCGAAACACGGCCCAGGTATTCCGCTATGTCACCGCCTGTCAGTCCTGAACGATTGAGTAATTTCGGATACGTAAGAATCCTGCCCAACTCTTGAAGCAGGTATTGAGAGAGGATGATGGTGTCCGTGCCGGCAGCGGCATGGAGCAGGGCGCGGCGCGCCGGCCCTTGAGCGCGCTGGTGGGCGCGAGCCAGCACGTTCGTGTCAAAAACAATTTTCACTCACGCTCGCGATATCCAGGGCGGACGCTGCGATGCGCCTCGTCGAGGGTCTCTTCCATCTCACGATCCGGAACGTTCTTGGTCTTCTCGTCGATCCGCTTGAGGTGCTCAACCAGCCCGCGCGCAGCCTGGCTTCGGGCTTCTCCGGCCGGAGCGGCATGAGGCTCGAACGCCATGATGCTCACTTCTTCATCGTCGCGCAGAGCGCGGCCCAGTTCCGCTTCCAGCGCGGCCCGCGTCTGCGGCTTCATTTCGCTCGCCTTATGAATCAGCACGTCCGGCATCAAAGCGCTCCCTTCCCTGCATTTGTAGCAAGCTTATCATGTATTGGCCGGTGCCGCAGATTTCCGATTTTCAATATCTGCCGTCCCTCACAGCATGACAGGGTTTAGAATGGCGCGTAGCGCAGAGTTTATGTATTTCAAACTCTGCGGTTCGTTCCGGAATCATGGAGAAACCCTACTACACAATCCGCGGCGGAGTCCCGGGCCGGGAGCGCTTGCGAGTGTTATCGCGCGTGATGCAGCCCACAACGCTGGCGCTGTTTCGCCGGGCCGGCGTCAGGCCGGGCATGACCTGTCTGGAAGTTGGTTGCGGAGGCGGAGACGTTGCCCTTGACCTTGCCCGCATCGTGGGCCCCGAGGGCCGCGTGACCGGAATCGACACTGACCCCGCCAAGATTGAAATCGCGCGGCGCGAGGCCCGGGCCGTGCAGGTGACGAATGTTGAATACCGGCTCGGCGACATCACCACGGATTCATTCGAAGAGAAGTTTGATTTTGTCCACGCCCGATTCGTTCTCACCCATTTGCCGGCTCCGGAGGCGGCCGTCGCCAGGATGCGGCAAGCCCTGCGTCCCGGAGGCATCGTGGTTCTGGAGGACATCGACTTCCGCGCCCACTTTTGCCATCCTGATTGCCCGGCGTTCCGGCGCTATCTCGAGCTCTATTCGGAGATCGTGAAGCGCCGAGGCGGGGATGCCAACATCGGGCCGCGCCTTCCGGCCTTCCTCAGCGAAGCCGGGTTTGAGGACATTCAAATGAATGTGGTGCAGCCCGCCGGCATCAGCGGCGAGGTCAAGCTGATGGCTCCGCTCACCATGGAAAACATCGCTGACGCTGTGGTCGCCGAGCGCCTCGCCAATCGGACGGAAGTTGAAAAGCTCGTGGCGGAATTATACGAGTACGCATCCGCGCCCCTGACGGTCTCATCCATGCCTCGAGTCGTCGAAGCCTGGGCCCGCCGAAGCGGCTAGCCACGATCCCGCTCCGCGGGATGTTGCGGGCTTTTCGAGGCCTTCCCCGCCAATCTGAAATCTCCAATTTGAAATTTGGAATTGCACCGGCCCCGGCGCGGGGAGCGGACCTCAGGAATGTCTTTGTAGAGGCGCCCCGGTGGGGCGTCTCAGATGTTCCGGGAAAACAGGCGGCTGCGCCCCAACGGGGCGAACCAACAAATCCAGTCCTGAAGGGACGAAACAACAAAGCCCAGGCCAACGGCCTGGGTCAACCGCGCCCCAAAAACAATTCCCGAGCCCTGAAGGGGCGGCACAACGGGTGGCGAAAGGGCACGGCTTCAGCCGTGCCGCTCGGCCTACGATAAATAAATCCCAGCCCTCGCCCTTCCAGGGAGAGGGTGTCCCGCCACGCGGGACGGGTGAGGTGCGCACCCTGCCCTGATTTTCCGTGTTCTAACTTCTGCCTTCTGACTTCACACTTCTGACTTGCCCTTCTCCTCCGCTGCGCCTTCCGCGTCATTCCGAGGCCGGACGTTCTTCACCGCGCCGAGGAATCTGCTTTTGCCGCCGCGCTACCGGGAACCATAGCGCCTGGACCGCGCAATTCCTGTTGTGATTCCTCCGTCCCTGATATATAAAGCGACATGGTTAGAGAAAGGGAAAGGGCCCGTGCCCTGATTGACCGGGCTTGACTTATGGCGAACAAAAAGCGAACATTATGTGCCGGCTCAGTTGGTGGGCCCGTCAGTGAGGGGCTAGGTTAATTGAACGCGATTGAGCGCCGTGACATCCGGACGGTCCATGGCCTCGGGTTCCTTCACAGAAGATTCGAAATTAGGGGGGCGCTAAGGCGGCCTCTTTGGACAAGTCCTGATGGCAAAATTTACTAACCTTGGCGTCGAAGAGCGGTTTTTTGAACATCCCACTGAATCCTCGCGCGTCAAGCAGAGGGTCGTGGTGGACTATTTCATCTCGTGGGCAAACGTGCTAGCAAGGAACCGAATCGTGGAATATGCGGATCTATTTGCGGGACCCGGAAATTACAAGAATGGCGAAAAATCGATACCGCTGATAATTACTGAGCGCGTCATACGGGATGATCGGCTAAAGAAGTGGGTCCGGTTATGGTTTAACGAGGGCGACCGAAAATATGCGAGTCAGCTGAAGAGTAACATTCTGTCCCTGCCGGGAGTCAATACGCTGGCACATCCGCCAAGGTTTACAGCGCGGATGGTGGACAGGTCCTTCGGGTCGCATCAATTCTCTGTTCCGACGCTTGTTTTCGCAGACCCATGCGGATACAAGGGCTTGTCCCTTCGGATGATTTGCAACGCTCTGGCAGGCTTCGGCAACGATTGCCTGTTCTTCTTCAACTATCGCCGCATCAACATGAAGCTCAGCTACCCGCTTATGGATGGCTCGATTGACGAATTCTTCGAAGCCGAACGAGCCGATTCACTGCGAAAGGAAATCGCTGGGCTGAAACCACGAGATCGGGAGGGGGCGGTACTCAGTGCAATCCGCACCGCTGTCGAGGGCTGCGCTGGGATACCTGTCGTTTTTGCATTCAGAAGCCGCGAAGGCGGTGGGACTAGTCATCATCTTGTGTTTGCCTCCAAGCACCCCAAAGGTGCAAGCATAATGAAGCGCATTATGAACGCGTGCAGTTCCCAGGTCGTAGACGGCGTTGGCTCCTGGGACTTCAACCCCAAGGCTGGCGACCCTTCCCCCTTGTTGCTATTCTCTCCTCTGGACCAAGTTTGCGACCGACTCTTGGAAGTGTTCGCCGGCCGGACCCTCACTTTCGGGCAATTGCTGCACGAAGAAGTACGAGAGACGCAGTACACGGAAACGAATTACCGTGATGCACTCTTGCGGCTGGAATCCGAGTTTCGGATCATCACAAACCCTCCTGCCCAGGCGCGCCGCATGCAAGCGGGCAACGAGAAGAGAACCTTGCCGACCGTGACGGCTCTAGAATTTCCAAATTGAAGGATGGAGGCATAATGGCCAGCAATTCAAAGATCGAATGGACGGACGCGACGTGGAATCCGGTTCGGGGCTGCACGAAAGTGAGCCCCGGCTGCAAGCACTGCTACGCGGAAACATTTGCTGAGCGGTTCAGGGGCGTGAAGGGCCATCCTTACGAACAGGGATTTGACCTCCGCCTTGTGCCGGAAAAGCTGGCGGAGCCGTTGAGATGGCGTGCGCCGAAAATGATCTTCGTCAACTCGATGAGTGACCTGTTTCATGAGAACGTGCCGGACGATTATATCAGCGCTGTCGCGGAGGTGATGGTTGCCGCGAGGTGGCACACATTTCAGGTTCTCACAAAGCGCTCGGGACGCCTGCGCCAGCTCCTCGCGACAAAGCTTAATTTCGCCTCGACCCAACCGCACATCTGGTGGGGTGCAAGCGTTGAGAACAAAAAATACGGCATTCCCCGGCTCAAGGATTTGCAGGCAGCCCCGGCCGCGGTTCGCTTCCTCTCCATTGAGCCACTACTGGAAGATTTGGGTACGATCCACCTAAAGGGTATCTCCTGGGTTATCGTGGGCGGCGAAAGCGGCCACGGGGCGCGGCCGATTCGAGAAGAGTGGGTGGTCGCGATCCGCGACCAGTGCCGGCGGGCAGGTGTGGCGTTCTTCTTCAAGCAATGGGGCGGAGTCCGGAAATCCGCGGCTGGGAGAAGACTCAAAGGAAAAACTTACGACGAGCTACCCAGGCGCATCGTGCATCCAGTTCCAGAAGCGCGAACATGTTTTGCGCTCGCCGAGCGCATTGAGGCTGCGATTTCAAAGCCCGTTCTAATTCGCATTTCGCCACGTGGCCCTCATTGCCCCGACCCCGCACCCTGCTAGCAGCCGGGTGCGGGTGCCTCTCGATAAGAGCTAAGGTGTTGTCAAGGGACACTTCATCTTTGAGCGCAATGAGCACCGCGGCTGGAGCAGACTTTTCAGCTTCGCGTGCCGAAGGCGGCGGCGCGCATCACATCGTCCGGCCGACGGCGGGGGCGATGATCTTCAACTGCCCCATCAATTCCTCGAGTTGTTCGGGATAGAGCGATTGCGCGCCGTCGCTCAGCGCCTTTTCCGGATCGTGATGAACCTCAATCAGCAGACCGTCCGCGCCCGCCGCCACCGCCGCGCGCGCCATGGGCGCAACCTTGTCGCGGCGGCCCGTGCCGTGCGACGGATCCACCACGATGGGCAGGTGCGAAAGCTTCTGAATCACCGGAATGGCGGAAAGGTCCAGCGTGTTGCGGGTGTAATTCTCAAACGTGCGGATGCCGCGCTCGCAGAGGATGACGTTGTAATTTTCGCCCGCCATGATGTATTCGGCGGAGAGCAGCAGCTCCTCGATGGTGGCGGAAATTCCGCGCTTCAGCAGCACCGGTTTTGAAACTTTTCCCAGCTCCTTCAGCAGATTGTAATTCTGCATGTTGCGCGCGCCCACCTGCAGAATGTCCACGGCCTCGAGCATCATGGGAATCTGCGTCTGGTCCATGATTTCTGAAATCACCAGCAGGCCGTGCTTGTCCGCGGCGCGGCGAATCAGTTCCAGGCCCTTTGCTCCCAGTCCCTGAAAACTGTATGGCGAAGTTCGCGGCTTGAAGGCTCCGGCGCGAAGAACCTTGATGCCCATCCCGGCCACCAGCGCGGCCACGGCTTCAATCTGCTCGGCGCTTTCCACGCTGCACGGCCCGGCCATCATCACCACCTGCTTGCCGCCGAAGCTGACGCCGTTGCCCACCTGAATCACGGAACCTTCGGGCCGGAAATGCCGGCTGACCAGCTTGTAAGGCGCGCTGATGCGCACCACTTCGTCAACGCCGTCCAGCAGTTCGATGTTGCGCGTGTCGAAATCAATCTTGGCGCCCACCGCGCCCAGCACGGTCTGGCGGGCGCCGGTGGAACGGTGAATATCAAAACCCATGTCCATCAGTTTGCTGATGACGCTCTGAACCTGTTCTTCGGTCGCGCCTTCGTCCATCACCACAACCATGGCCCGCTACTCCTTCCCTTTCTCGTAAGACCCGCCGTCCATCGAATGCCGCTCCAGCGAGCGCGCTTCGTCAATGATGCGCTCGAACAATCGCCGGATGGCGGCATCGTCGAGCGGTCCGCGGTTGGACTTGACGATGTTGCGCAGGATTTCCGCCTCGCGCTCCGGCTGCCACGCCGCCAGCTTCAGGCGCTTCTTGATGTGCCCGATTTCCACCGCGCAGTGCGAACGCTCGTTCAGCAGCTCAACCAGTTGGCGATCGAGCTCGTCAATGCGCTTGCGCCAATCGTCAATTTCGCTCATCGAGTTGCGTTCCCGCTTCCTTCTTTCAGCCAGCGGACAAAATCTTCAATCGCCTGCGCGCCGCCCTTGGGATATTTCTCCTCGATGGCGTGGACCACCGCGCTGCCTACCACCGCCGCGTCCGCCAGCGACTGCACCGCGCGCACATGCTCGGGGGTGGAGATTCCGAAGCCCACGGCCAGCGGCAGGTCCGTCGCACTGCGCACCATTTCAATCAACGGCTTCAGCCCGGAGGCGATCTGTTCGCGCTCGCCCGTCACTCCGGTGCGCGAAATCAGATAGAGAAATCCCGTTGAAACCTTGGCCGCAATCTCCAGTCGTCTCTTTGTTGAGGTGGGCGACGCCAGGAAGACCGTATCGAGCTGATGCGCCCTCATCGCTTTCACGTATGTAGTTGATTCTTCAGGAGTTAAGTCAACAGCCAGGGCCCCATCCGCCCCCGCCTTCCTTGTATCACTTGCAAATTCTGTTAAGCCGTATTGAACAATAGGATTGTAATAACTGAACAGAATTATCGGCGCCTTCACAGATTTTTTCCAACTCGCAAGTGCCGCCAAAATCTTTTTCAAAGTCGTCCCTGATTTCAGCGCGCGCTCCGATGCTCGCTGAATCACCGGACCATCAGCAAGCGGATCGGAAAAAGGCACGCCC
The DNA here is from genome assembly GCA_046706005.1 of Terriglobia bacterium. Taxonomy (GTDB): domain Bacteria; phylum Acidobacteriota; class Terriglobia; order UBA7540; family UBA7540; genus JBJKPU01. The sequence continues at coordinate 53,128 of JBJKPU010000004.1, forward strand.
AGTTCGATTACGTCCGCGCCGCCGCGATCAATCGCCTGCAGCAATTCGCCAGTCGCTTCAAGCGAAGGATCGCCGGCCGTCAGATAAATGATCAGCCCGCTCTTGCCTTGCGCGCGCAGTTCGCGAAAGCGCGCTTCAATCCGTGATGTGGAATCAGAAGCCATGGGATGGTTGCGCTTCGGGCCGCAGTGGATCGGCGTCAGAGCACTCCCGCCGACTGAAAAATCCCCAAATCCTTATCGCCACGGCCGGAAAGATTGACGATCACGATTTCCTCGCGCTTCATTTTCGGCGCTCGCTTGATGACTTCCGCCACGGCGTGCGCCGACTCAAGCGCGGGAATGATTCCCTCTTTGCGGGCCAGCGTGCGCGCTGCATCGAGCGCTCCCTCGTCGCTCGCGAAAGTATATTCCGCGCGTCCCTGCCGATAAAGCGCAGCGTGCTCCGGTCCGACCGCGGGATAATCGAGGCCCGCGGAAACGGAGTGCGTGTTCGAGATAAGCCCGTCGTCATTCTGCAGAACGTAAGTATAGGTTCCATGCAGAACACCCGGTTTCCCGCCCGCAAACCGCGCCGCATGCTCGCCGAGATTGAGCGACCTTCCGCCCGCTTCGACCCCGACCATCCGAACGGCCTTGTCCGGAATGAAATCGTAGAACAAACCAATGGAATTGCTGCCACCGCCCACGCACGCGATTAAGTAATCCGGCAATCGCCCCGCCTGCTCCTGGATTTGACCGCGCGCCTCACGCCCAATGACGCGTTGAAATTCCCGCACCATCAACGGATAAGGATGCGGTCCCAGCACCGAGCCCATCAGGTAATAGGTGTTCTGGACGTTCGTCACCCAATCACGCATTCCCTCGTTGATGGCGTCCTTCAAAGTCTTCGAGCCGGATTTAACACCAGCAACTTCCGTTCCCAGCAACCTCATGCGGAAAACGTTGGGCGCCTGCCGAGCCATATCCTCTTCGCCCATATAAACGCAGCATTCAAATCCCAGCAGCGCCGCAACCGTGGCCGTTGCCACTCCGTGCTGACCGGCACCCGTTTCCGCAATCAGGCGGGTTTTCCCCATGCGGCGGGCCAGCAGTCCTTGGCCGATGCAATTGTTGATTTTGTGCGCACCGGTATGGAGCAGGTCCTCGCGCTTGAGGTAAATCTGCGCGCCACCCAAATGTTCCGTCAGCCGCCGCGCGTGGTAAAGCGGAGTGGGGCGTCCGGCAAAATGCCGGAAAAGCCGGGCCAGTTCCGCCTGGAAATCCGCATCGCGCGAGGCTTCCTCGTAAGCGCGCGTGAGCTCCTCGACGGGATACATCAGAGTTTCAGGGACAAAGCGGCCTCCGAACTCGCCGAACCAGCCGCGAGCGTCCGGTTGCTTTTGCAATTCCTGTTGTGCATGTCCCATGATTAAGAACCCGAGTGAGCGCTCAATACTTGAGGCCGGCTCCTATTCTACCCGGAATTGGCTCGAGCATCAGCTTAAGCTTTGCCGGCCCTCGCCACCGCCGCAAAAAACTTTCTCAATTTCTTCTCGTCCTTGACACCCGGCGAGGATTCGACGCCGCTCGCCACATCCACCGCGAACGGTCGCACTTTTCGAATCGCGCGGCCGACGTTTTCGGGAGTCAACCCACCCGCCAGAATAACCGGCAGGTGCTCGGAAAGATTCCTCGCAAAATTCCAGTCGAACGATTTCCCCGTCCCTCCGAACAAGGCGGCGTCCGCCGTATCGAGCAAGATTGCATCACAAGCCAGCTTTTTCAGCCTGCGTGGATTAAACTTTTCACCGACCGCAACAGCACGAATCAGCAGAAAATTCTTAAATGGCCTTCCGGCCAGCGACGGAGCCGGCCCGTGCAATTGGACGGCACGCACTCGCGCTCCCCGCGCCACGCGCCGGACGCGAGCGGCATCTTTTTCATTCGCAAAAACTCCCACGGCGGTCACGAAAGGCGGAAGTTTCTGAATGATCTTGCTTGCTTCGCGCGGCTCGATATATCGCGGCGAGGGCTTATAAAAATTGAAGCCCAGCGCCGCAGCACCGAGTTCAACTGCCAGCAGCGCATCCTTGAGTCGAGTGATTCCGCAAATTTTGATTGGTGTCGGCATCGCTGTTCTCTTCAAGAGGAACTGCCGCTTCTCGCGCCCGCCAAAAGCGCCGCCAGTTCGCGTCCCGGATCTTCAGCTAGAAGCAAGTGCTCGCCAATAAGCGCTGCATTGAAGCCGCCATTCGCAAGGCGCCGCAAATCCTCCGACGTCTTAATGCCGCTCTCACTAACTGCAATCCGGCCCGAGGGAATCCTTTCGCGCAAGCGAAAGGAAGTTTCGAGATCTACACTGAGCGTCTTCAAATTGCGATTGTTTACTCCGATAATTGCGGCATCGGCAGATATCGCGCGTTCGAGTTCTTCATTCGTGTGCACCTCGACCAGCGCGGCAATCTTCAAATCCCGTGAAAGAGCGATGAACTTCTTCAATTCATCATCCTCGAGCGCAGCGACAATCAGCAAAAGCGCGTCAGCGCCCTCGGCCACTGATTCGTAAACCTGGTACTCATCGAGAATGAAATCTTTGCGAAGCACCGGCAGCCGCGAACTCTCGCGCGCGTCGGCCAAATGCGAAAGCGATCCTTGGAAGTATCGGCCCTCCGTCAGAACGGAGATTGCCGCCGCGCCCGCCGATTCATACGCCTGCGCGATTTCTTTCGGTCGAAATTCCGGGCGAATCAGTCCCCGCGATGGCGAGGCTTTTTTTATTTCAGCAATCACGCTCAACGCTGGTCCGGAAATTGCATTTGCGAAGTCGCGCCGCTCGGTTCGCCGGGCGGCGCTCTCGCGCACGGCTTCGAGCGGAACTCGCGCACGCGCTTCCGCCACATCACGTCGGCGCGCTTCGACGATTTCAGCCAAAATGGATACTTGCTTCAAATCCTTCTCTTTTGCCCGCGAATGCAATTGCCTGCCACCCTGGTTCGATTCGCAACTGATCAGGCTCAGCCCGTCTTCGCAACGGCGCGGCGGGACGCCAGATAAGCCTGAATGAACGGGTCGATGTCCCCGTCGAGCACCCGGTCGGCGTCGCCCACTTCGAATTTGGTTCGATGGTCTTTCACCATGCGGTAAGGATGCAGAACATAGGATCGAATCTGGTTTCCAAACCCAATGTCCCCCTTCGCATCCTCGAGCTTCTGCGCCTCCTCGCGCCGCTTTCTGAGTTCAAGTTCGTAAAGGCGCGAGCGCAGAAATTTCATGGCCATTTCGCGATTGCGATGTTGCGAACGTTCATTCTGGCACTGCGCGACGGTGCCGGTCGGAATATGCGTGACGCGCACCGCGGAATCCGTGGTGTTGACGTGCTGCCCACCGCGGCCCGTGGAGCGATAGGTATCAACTCGCAGATCCTCGGGCTTGATCTCAATGGTGATCGTATCGTCAATTTCCGGGCTGACGAAAACGGAGGCAAAAGACGTGTGCCTTCGCGCCGCCGCATCGAATGGAGAAATTCTCACCAGGCGGTGCACGCCGCTCTCACTGCTCAGCAGTCCGTAAGCATAATCGCCGGAAACCGTGAAGGTGGCGGATTTCAAGCCGGCCTCTTCGCCGGCCTGATAATCATTCAACGTAAATTTGAACCCGTGGCGTTCGGCCCATCGCCTGTACATGCGCAAAAGCATTTCCGCCCAATCCTGCGATTCCGTGCCGCCCGCGCCGGGATGAATCGTCACCAGCGCATTCAGACGGTCGCTTTCACCGGGAAGCAGCGTGGTGATCTCAAGCTGATCCACGTCGGCGCGGAGGCCGTCCATATCAGCCCGCAGCTCGGCCAGAACATTTTCACCTTCGCCCGCAAGCTCGAAGTAGGCGCCAATGTCTTCCAGTTTCTTCGACAGGCGCTCGGCAGCCTCGAGCTCTGACTCGATCCGCTTGCGCTTCGTCAGAACCTTTTGGGAATTTTCCTGGTCCTGCCAGAAATCCGGGCGGGTTATCTGCTTTTCAAGAGTTTCAAATTCCTGACGGCGGGTAGGCGAGTCAAAGAAAACTCCGAAGTTCTTCAGCTCGCCGCTTCAGCGGGTCAAACTCTCTTGTCAGATCCTCAATCACTTTGGCTCCTTATACCGGCCTGCCCTTCTGCAACCCATGGGCAAGACCGGCGATCATGAATTTCCTTTCTGCCTGCGGCCGCTCCCAAAGGCAGCCGCCACTAATCCGGCTGCGATCACAACCGAAATCCACGCGAATACATCTCCATGCAAAGTATAGAAGGTCTCACGGCTCAAATAGCTGAATCCACCTTTCAGCACGCTCAGTTTGTGCCGAGGGATCCGGTTCTCGACTCGGCCGTAAGGGTCAATGATCGCCGTGATGCCGTCGTTCGTATCGCGCAGCAGAAAGCGATGATTCTCAATCGCCCGAAAGCGGGCCATTTCAAAGTGTTGAAATGCCGCTGCCGAATCGCCGTACCAGGCGTCATCCGAAATGTTGACCAGTACCTGCGCGCCGTCCTTTGCGAAGCTCCGGACCAGCTCCGGAAAAATCTCTTCGTAGCAGATAAAGACCCCGACTTTCCCTTGCGGGGTGGTCGCCACCCTGACCTTCGATCCCGGCAGGAAATCGCCCACTTGCGAGGTGATTTTCCCGATTTTGCCGGGGAAGGCCCACCAGGGGACGTACTCGCCGAACGGTACCAAGTGAATTTTATCATACTGGAGCAGAAGACGGCCGGAGGGATCGAGAACCACAGCGCTGTTCTTCGGCTTGGTAAATCCCGGCCCGGAAAAGGTGACCGTGCCGGCGACCACGTAGGCGTGCGCCTTCTGCGCCATCGTTTCAATAGCGCCTCGAAAAACCGGGTCGCGATTGTAATAGAAAGGCGCCGGGTCCTCCGGCCAGACGATGAGCGGCGAGTCACCTGAGGGCGGATGGTCAGCACGGCTTGCTTCAATACTCATTTGTACCAGATTCTCCAGCGACTCTGGATTGCGCCAGGGAATCCAATTATCCAGTCCGAGGCCGCTCAGAGGAATGTTCGGCTGGACGAGCACCGCGGACTGCGGTTCGGTACCAGGCGCGGGCGGCTGAAGCAGTTGATTCGCGACCACGAGCGTCACGCACCACGCCGCTGCCACGATCCAGGCGGAAGCGCGCCGGAGATTGAGGAGCGCGAAAACTGCAAGCGTGCTTGTCGCTGCGGCCAGGAATGATAGGCCGTAAACTGCGGTCACGCTCGCAATCTGCTCCAGTCCGGCCGGGCGGACGGAATAGCCGAGAAGATCCCAGGGAAATCCAGTGAATAGATACGCGCGGCCCAGTTCCAGCGACACCCAGAGAAACGGCGCCAGGGCCACAGCCAGCAGCCTGGAACGGCGAGCCGCGGCGCACTCAATCCAGCCAAACCATCCGAAAAACAGGGAGAACAATCCTGAGAAAAGAATCAGGATGCCCGCCGAAATCCATGGATCAAGTCCGCCGTAATCCTCCATGACACTCACGATCCAGGAGCAGCTTCCGGCGAAAAAAATCATTCCCGCAAAATAACCAAGCAGAAAGCCGTGGCGCAGGCGAGGTTCATGCAAAACGGCGAGCAGGAGAGGGACCAGCGCAATCCAGACGAGCCACGTCCAGTCAAACCGCGGAAAGACCACGACGAAGATGAGGCCGGAGAGCGCCGCTGCTCCGTAACGCGAAAGCCGGCGCCCAAACAGATGCTGCAGTGAGTTACTCTCGAAAAAACTCATGCGGAAAGGTTCCGGGGAACGCGGTCAAAACAATTCGGGATTGGACCGTTGCCGCGAAAGGAATTCGCCACCAAGCCGGACCCTGGGCATATTCAGTGTTTGATGAACGGCTTAAAGCCCTCTTTCTCGAGCTTCTTGAGAACCTTCTCCGCAGCCGCCCGGCTCGTATAAGGGCCGACCAGCACGCGAAAATAGTTATCACTTGCACCGATTGTCTGCGGTTGAAGCACGAAAGCCGGATAGCCCCGCGTCTTCAGAAGTTCCGCCAGCGATTTCGCGTCTGTTTGAGTGCGAGCCGCCATCACCTGAATGGAATAGCCTGCTCCTGCATGGCCGGCGGGTTCTACCGACGCGGAAGCGGCCGTCTTGGAAGTCCGTTTCGGCCCCGGCCTGGACACTGCACGATGTTCCCTGCTCGACGCCGGCGGTCTGGCTTGAGTTGACGAAGCGCTGAGCTTCTTCGGTGTCTCAGGCGGCGGGCCGCCGGCCTGGGTTGACGAGTTGGTCGCATTTTCCTTCGAGGCGGTCGCAGGCGATTGCGCCGGAGGATTCACCGTGGGCGGAATCTCGCTCGGGGCCGATACGTTCTCTGAGACAGGCTCCTGCTTCGACGCCCTCTGGTTGTAACCGATCAGGAAGCCGAGCGAGAAGAACACGGCGCATAAGGCCACGAGTGCCAAAAATCCCAGGACGAAATAGCGGGCCGACGAGCTGCGCTCTTCCGGCCTCGTTTCACGACGTTCCACCTCAAACCTCCCGCTTCATGCCGAAGCTCCGAACAACACTTCTCCCCTCATCCCTTTTCCGCCGGCTTGGCCTCCGCCGCTGGAGGTTTTTTCCCAAGAAAAGCCGACAAAAGCTCAACGGGAATCGGGAACACGACGGTCGTGTTCTTTTCCGCGCCGATTTCGGTGAGGGTCTGGAGATAACGGAGTGTGATGGTGATCGGTTCCTGGGCCAGGACGTTAGCCGCCTCCGCCAGTTTCTGCGAAGCCTGGAATTCGCCGTCCGCGTTGATGATTTTGGCTCTTCTTTCGCGCTCGGCGACGGCCTGGCGGGCGATAGCCGCCTGCATGTCGGGCGGCAAATCAACCTGCTTGACCTGCACCTGCGAAACCTTGATTCCCCACGCCTCCGTGTGTTCATCGATGATGGACTGAAGTCTCAAGTTCAACTTTTCGCGCTGGGAGAGGAGATCATCCAGTTCCACCTCGCCCAGGACACTTCGAATGGCCGTGGCGGCCGCCTGCTCGACGGCATAACGGTAGTTCCTCAGCTGGATCAGAGCCTGTTTGGGAGAGATGACGCGATACCAAAGGACAGCATTCACCTTGACTGAGATATTGTCCCGGGTAATGACATCCTGCGCCGGCACGTCCCACGTTTCAATCTGCAGCGAAACCCTGTACAACTTATCGATCGGCCAGATAATCACCCGCAGGCCGGCTCGTTTCGGTTCACCCCGCAGATGGCCCCATCGCAGCACCACGCCTTCTTCCCATTCATTCAAAACCTTAATGCAATTGAACAGCCAGACCAGGAAAATCAAAATCGCCACAAAAGCAAGCATTTCCATCTTCTGCAACCTCCCTCCTTGCGAATTTCCACCGCGCCAGCAATCTCGTCGTATTCCGTCGGATGATTGCCCTTAAGGCTTGCCCTCATCCTCGCCCGGCCCCGAAACTGGAGAACCGGGCGGTAGCTCTTTCGGTTCGACAACCAATCGAAGTCCGTCGACGCTCTTGACCATCACATCGCCGCCCCGCGCGACAAATTTTGAGGAGCGCGCGTTCCAAATCTCACCCTTTACCAAAATCTTGCCTTTGGGAGAGAGATCGGTTTCCGCCACTCCCATAGTTCCGATCATTGCACTTTCCCCGGACACAGCCTTCAGTCGGTGGGCGGCAAGAGTAGCCCTCAAAAGGATAAACGTAATCACCGCCAGCGGCAGAGTCACACTCAGTGAAGTCGCCAGATGGATGTGCGTGCCCGGCCACGGAGAGTTGATCAGCACCAGCGAGCCGACCACCATGGCAATCGCACCGCCCACCGCCAGGACGCCGTGCGATGCCAGCTTTGCTTCAAGCGCAAACAAAGCCAGCGCCAAGACAATCAGGATAACTCCGATGTAATTGATAGGAAGCAAATGAAATCCGAAAAGGGCCAGTACAAGGCAAATCGCACCCGCAACGCCGGGCAGGATGAAGCCGGGATGTGTAAACTCCACGTAGATGCCCAGCACGCCCACCGCGCCCAACAGGAATGCAATATTGGGATCGGCAAGCCAGGAAAGAAACGCCTTGAAGCGGGGCATCCGGTAAGGGACGAGCCGGGCGTTCACAAGGTGCAGCGTCGTGGCTGAGCCGTCGAACCGCTGAATGATTTTGCCGTCGAACTGCTTAAAGATGTCATCCGGGCTATTCGCGATTGCGTCAATCAGGTGCTCCTGGAGCGCTTCCTGGTCGGTAAAGGACTTGCTTTCGCGCACCGCGGATTCCGCCAGGCTGACGTTGCGCCCCCTTTTTTGGGCGATGGCGCGCATATAAGCGGCCGCGTCATTTTCAATCTTGGTTTCCTCGGTCTTGCCCACGTTCATTCCGCCGATGACCACGGGATGCGCTGCACCGGTGTTCGTCCCGGGAGCCATCACCGCAATATCGCCGGACATGAGAATGAAGAAGCCCGCCGAAGCCGCCCGCGCGCCGCTCGGAGCAACGTAAGTAATGACGGGCGCGCGCGAAGCAACAATCGCCTCGATAATGTCCCGCATTGAAGCTTCAAGCCCGCCCGGAGTGCTGAGTTCGAGAAGGACGGCGTTGGCGCCGATGTCGTTGGCGTAGCGGATGCCGTTGACCACGTAATCGGCGCTCACCGACTGCACCATGCCGGAAAGATTCACTTCCACAATGACCGGCTGTCCGCCGGCGGCATGAGCGCCGCTTACACCAGTGGCCAAGGCGACGATCCCGGCGATCAATCCTGCCACAATTGAAGCCTTCGATCTCATGGGTTCTTGCTCCCCTGACCGTCTCTTCGGATCTCCCGCATCAGATTCTCGGCCTCGGTGCTGGCAGGATCGAGCCTCAGCGCCGAGCGGCCCTGGTCCATCGCCGCTTGCGGCCGGTGGAGAGCCAGATAGGCCCTGGCCAGCCACAAATGGGCTTCCGCGGACTCTTGAAGGTTCAAGGATTGTTCCAGCTCGCGGGCCGCGGCCTCGTGCTTTCCTTCCGATTCATACACCCGGCCAAGCAGCAAATGTACCTTGCTCGAAGCGGGAAGCAAAGCCGCGGCCTGTTCCAATTCTCTTTGGGCGGCGCCCATCTGACCTTGGGAAAGGAGTTCCTGGCCCTGCTTCAGAAGCGCGCTTCCCTGCTCAGGCGCAGGCTCTCGAGCCAGCCGGCTTTGCTGCGCATTTTCAATTGCCAGGGAAAGCAGATGGAATGCCCGGCCGTCGTAGGTTTTCTTGATGCGCGTCAGAGACGCGAAATCCGATGTGGCATCGGGGCGGGAGGCATCTCCCTGTGCGGCAAGCCAAGCCAATTCCCGGCGTCTTGCCGCCTCGTTGCTGGTTTCACCCAGCGCGGCCGCCAGCAGGCTGTGGGCGTCCGCATCATCACGGCGTTGCTTGATCTCCTTTTCGAGCAACTCAATCACTCGACCGTACTTCTTCTCATACCACAAACCCACGGCAAGATTGAAGGCGTAATCCGAATCGGTGGGGTCGGCACGCCAGGCCCGGGCGAAGTCCGCCGCTGCCTGTTCGTATTGGCCCTGCCGTGCCTCAATGACGCCGAGGTTGTTCATCACCTGATCCAGGGGAATGCGTTTCGAAAGCGCCGTGAAGGCCTTTTGCGCGTCGCTTTCGCGCCCCAGAAAAAAGTAGTCCACGCCGAGCAAAAACCGGGCCTCGGAATAGGATCCGTCCGTAGCGTTCAGCTTCTCCAGCCACGAGGCGGAGTCCGCATAGTCCTTCCGGTTGAAATAAAACCGCCCAAGCTCGAAGGCCGCCCGATGGTCCGAAGGATCAAGCTTGTCGGAATGTTTGAGAAACCGGACGCGGGAATCGTCGTCCGTGGAAAGGATTCCGCGGATGTAATTCTCAAAAGCGTCCAGGCGAAGGGGCGCAAAGCGCGCCGCAAAGGCTTTCTCATCGCCGGTGATAAATTGCGGATCCGAGATGCTCAGAAGTCTCCAGGCGAGTCGGGTTTCCTGGTCCACCAGATCCGCCAGATCACCTGAGCCTTCAACCCAGGGTGAGAGTTTCAAGCGGCGGAGATCCAACACTCGCACTCGAGTTGTCAGTTTATCCCCGGTCACTGAAAAATCGCCCATTACCATTTCCTGAACGCCAAGCGTTTGTGCCACCACGTACTCGCTTGCCAGCGTCAGCGGCGCGCCGGGAGGGAAGCCCATCTGATTGCAAGCCGTGTTTCGCGCTTCCCGGCTGAGGACAAAGGACGAAGGAGATTCCAGACGTTTTGCCAGAATCTCAGCGAGGCCCTCGGAAAGCCAGCCCACGTCCTTGCGGGAGCTAAGGTTTTCCAAAGGGAAAACGAGCACCATCCGAGGAGCCGATGCGCCCCGGGCCGGAAGGCAAACTGAAATTCCGATCAGCAAAATCAGCAGTTTTTTCATGGTGCCTTCGGCCGCCCATTATAGCATCCGCCCCCGGACCCGCATGCCCTGACTCCTTGCGGAAGAGGCTGTCAGCGCTTATCACTCTTTGATGGCCACCGGAGGATTCTTCAGCAGTTCCACGTAAGCAGGGTAATTCTTGATTTTTTGAAAATCGGGGTCTTCTTTGATTTTCCGGTAATTCTTGTACCCGTCTTCCATGGCATGCTCAAGATACCGGACCGCTTCTGCGGCGCGACCCAAGGAGGCAAAGGCCTTGGCAAGATAGAAATAATATTTGGCATCGGCCTCCCGGGCAGCGACAATCGAGCCAGACTCGCTGTGTTCGGAAAGCACGTTCGGGTCAATGAGCAGCGCTGCCTCGTATTCCTTCACAGTCTGGCGGTATTTTTTCCTCGCGTAATAGGCAGTGCCCAGGTTCATGTGCAGAGAAGCGTCATCCGGCTTGAGGCGAACTGCCTTTCGATAGTACTTGATGGACTTCTTCGCATTGTTCCTCAGGTAATAAGTGGTGCCCAGATTGTTCCATGCAGGAGCAAGTTTCGAATCCAGGTGGATTGCCTTCTTGTAGCACTTGCGGGCACGCCCGTAATCCGCCTCTTCCTGGTAGGCAATGCCCATCTTGTTCCAGATCTGGGCCCTTCCCGCGCCCGCGTGACGCAGGGCGCGCTCGTAGTAATCAATGGCGTCATCATACTTCTTGCGCGCCATGAAGATGTCGGCGCGCTGCTCGTCCGTCAAAGGCGTCAGAACTTTCGCTGGCGGAGAGGGAACTACCGTGCGCTCGCTTTGATGTTCCCCAGCAAAGCCGAGGCACGGAATCAAGAGGCCCAGAATCAAGGGGACAACTGCTGCGAATTTTACGGAAACCTTGGCGATCATTGTCCACCTCCCAAAACGGCCGGCTCCTGATCTCAATTCTGCGGGGCGGGCTGCTTCTTCTCCGAGGATTTTGACCCTCCACCCCGGAAAACTGAAAAAAGTTTTCTGAATAGTCCGCCTTTCTTCTCCGGAGGCTGAGTTTTCACCGCCGGTTCCGGCGGAGTCGCGTCACGTGTGGCAGGCGCCGGCGGGGCGCCGGCAGGATTCATTGGAGGAACCATTCCAGCCGCCGCTGGAGCCTGAACGCCGCCGGGATGGAAAATCCGCCCCAGAATCCCTCCCAGGCGCTCGATGGGATTTTGCGGTTGCGGCTGTGTGCCATCAATAAAATATTCCACGTGAACGGTTGTCGGATCGTCCCCGACGGGATCGGTCAAAGATACCGGGCTTGCAGTCACCAGGTTCCCGTGCTGGTCCACTTCCGCGCTCACGATGCCCGGCGGCGCCGTAAAAGGTTGAGGGTTTGCATAAGCCGGCAGCTCAACGGCGCTCTTCATGAAATTGGTCCAGACGGGAAGTGCCGACTTCGCGCCGGGAAGTCCGAGTTCGTGATCATTGTCGTATCCGACCCACACCACACCGATCAAATTGGACGTAAACCCGGCGAACCATCCGTCATGAGATGTGCCTGTTTTGCCCGCGGCGGGAAGCGTGAAGCCGCGGCTGCGAACACCTTCTCCGGTACCATGGTCAATGACGCTTTCCATCAGACTGTCCATCAGGAAAGCGATTCGAGGGTCGAGCACCTGGCGCGAAACTGAAGGCGAACGGTAGAGTGTGTGGCCTGAGGAATCCATCACCGCCAGGATGAATTTGGCTCCCTCGTACGTCCCCGCGTTGTCGAAGATCGTATAGGAGTCGGCAATTTCCACCGGCGTCGCCACATACGCACCCAGAGCGATAGCCGGCGTCGCCTGAATGTCCGGGTTAATCCCCGATTGAATTGCCAGGTCCCTGATCTTCTCGTAGCCGGTCATTTGTGCAAGCCGCACCGTAGCGACGTTCAGCGAGAAAGTCAGGGCTTCGCGTAACGTGATCAGGCCGTGGTATTCCTGTTTGTAATTCTGGGGTTCGTAAATCTGGCCCGCGAACTGGAAAGTTGTGGGCTCATCAAGCAGAGTGCTGGCGGCGGTAATGAGCGGCTGAGAGCCGTCCAGCCCCGAGTTGAGCGCCGCAGCATAGACAAAGGGCTTGAAGGAAGAGCCGGGCTGGCGCCGGGCCAGTGCGTGGTTCAGTTGGCTCACCGCATAGTTACGCCCGCCCACCAACGCCTTGATCGCGCCCGTGTGCGGGTCCACCGCAACCAGGGCGACCTGTGGCTGGTTCGGATCGGATGGGGGCGAGTGGCGATGGCGGCGGGATCGAATTTCCTTGTCCACTTCGACCATACCCGTTTGCACGGCTTCGGAAGCCGCCCGCTGCAAACCGAGATCCAACGTGGTGTAGATCCGGTAACTCTGGGAAATCAGGTCGTGCTCGGAAAACTGGGAGAGCAGCCGGTCGCGAACCATATCCACAAAATAAGGGGCTTCATTCGCTTCCACATTCTCCCGAGTCACGCCGATCGGCGAAGCAGCCGCTTCCTGAGCGTGATCCGCCGTCAAAAAGCCCATGTCCAGCATTTCGCGAATCACGTGATTGCGCCGCGCAATGGTGCGCCCCGGGTGGGAATAGGGCGAGTAAATGTTGGGCCCGCGGATCAGACCGGCAAGCATCGCCGCTTCGGGAACCGTCAGGCTTCGGACGTCTTTGTTGAAGTAGGCGTTGGCCGCCTCCGCAAAGCCGTAAATGGAAAAGCTGCCGCGCTGGCCCAGATAAACGTCATTTGCATAAAGCTGGAAGATCTGCTGCTTGGTCAGCCGCCTCTCGAGCAGCAGTGTGACAAAAGCCTCCGCCAGCTTCCGCCGCCACGTCCGCCGGGTGTTCATCAGAACGATGTTGCGGGCCACCTGCATGGAGATAGTGCTGGCTCCGTAGCTGCGAGAATCGCTTCGAAGATCGGCCAGCGCCGCCACCAGAATGCGGTAGAGGACCAGGCCGTGGTGGGAAAAGAAGTCGTGGTCCTCGGCGGCCAGCACGGCGTGAATCAGGGTGGGAGGCAGGTCCTCGTACTTCACCAGGCGCCGCTTGGCGCGATGGCTGTCGAACAGAGTTGTGATGACTTCCGGCTCGAGCCAGTAGTTCTCAAGCGGGGTTCTGCTTCTGTCGAGCGAAGTAATGGACGTCAAATGCGCCTGCTGAAACGTGAGCGCCGCCGGCTGTTCCTGGACGACGGGTCCGTGAAAGAACGAATCCGGGCCAGGATAAATCTCCAGCCTGTTTCCCTCCACCTGGTAGTAGCCGACTCCGGAATCCCGCTGGCCTTGCGTATAGCCGGCACGCCGCAGCCCGGCGGTAAAGTCCTCGAGCGTAGCGGGCTGGCCGACCTCCACATCCTTGGGCGCCGCATAAACCGTCGAGGCGTTATTAAAGATATCCCCTGACAGGCGGGCGTCAATCATCCGTGAAAAGTGGACGTAGAAGTAGGCGAATGTCCCCAGACCGACTACCGCAATCAGGCTGGCAGCGGCCAGGAGAAACTTTCGAAAAGGAGTCAGCCGCGGTTTTCCGCGGCTTCTCCGCGGGCGCGAAGTCTTTCGGGTTGCGGGCGTTCGTTGGGTTGGCACAGCATTAAGTCAGATTCGTGTTCCTGGCCGACGGCGTAAAGTGCAGGCTGAAGGTGAAGAACTTGAGGTCAACCGGAACCCTGTAATCAACGGAAATGGTCACCGTATGGCCGACGACGACCTGAACCTCGTCCGCGGTGATTGGAAGCCCCAGCTCATTGGCCTTATTGAGAATTTTCTGGGTTACTCCCTGGCTTGTGGCCGGCGGATAAGCGACAGTGGCATCAACGGCAAGATTGCGGACATAATCCTGAAGCTGATAATTTTCGACATAGGGCGGAATAATTTTGATTCCGCAATAAATGACAACGGCAATAAACAGCAAGGCCAAGATGGCCTTAATACGGCCTGCTCCGGCATCCTCATGCTCCATAAAACCCCCTTGAAAACCCGCCAAGGTCAGTCCGTGCTCAGCAGCTTTTCCAACAAATGGCTGCTGACGAGGTCAAGCTTAACATCGTGAATCTGCTTTGTCGAGCGCTCGAAAACCTCCGCCAGACCCTGTTCAAACTTCCTCTTTCCAAGGGTGATTCGGTATGGGACACCGATCAAATCCGCGTCCTTGAACTTCACTCCCGGCCGTTCCGCGCGGTCGTCGAACAGCACGTCCACGTGCTGGGAGCGTAAATCCTCGTATAGTCTTTCCGCCGCGGCGCGAACGCGGGCGTCATCCATGTTCGCAGCGGTCAGGATCACTTCGAACGGGGCAATCGCCCGCGGCAGGAACATGCCGTCGTCGTCATGAAACTGCTCGGCCGCTGCCGCCAGAATGCGCTCCAGGCCGATGCCGTACGAACCCATGACCAGAGGGACCTCCTTGCCGTTCGGATCGAGCACGGAAGCGCGCATCGCTTCTGAATACTTCCGCCCCAGCTTGAAGACGTGGCCGAGTTCCAGAACCTTGATGATCCTAAGCGCCTTGCCGCACCGGATGCACGGATCGCCCGCCTCCACCGCTCGAACGTCCGCATAGCGCTCCGGCTGGAAGTCGCGGCCGGGTGTGACGTTGCGCAAATGCTCGTCGTCGTGATTCGCCCCGGTCATCATGTTCCGCCGGCCTTCCAGGGCGCGATCCGCAATGATAGTTACTCCCTTCAGCCCTACGGGGCCGAGCGAGCCGAGGTTCGCGCCGTGCAGCTTCAGCGCCTCTTCCGGAGTCGCCGCGCGGAAAGTAGCTGTCCCCAGCGCTGTCGCCAGCTTCGTCTCGCTGAGCGTGTGGTCGCCGCGCAAGAGGATGACCACGGGCCGGCTTTCGGCGATATAGGTCAGGGTCTTGATCAAGCGCGTAGCGGGCTCGCCGGTAAAACGAACTAGCTCCTCAATCGTCTTCCGGCCCGGAGTCGGAAAAGCCTCGGGAGCAGCCTCGCCCGGCGGATCCTCGACGGGTGTGGCGCGCGATTCGGCTTTTTCAAGGTTCGCGCCGTAACCGCACTCGCACATGGCGATGAAGTCTTCGCCGGAATCCGTGGGCGCGACGAACTCTCCCGAAACGCTTCCACCCATCATTCCGGAGTAGGCTTCGACCGGATGGAATTTGAGGCCGCAGCGGCTGAAGATGGCCGTATAAGCGTCCACGTGCTTCTGATAGCTTGCATCCAGCCCCGCTTCGTCCAGGTCAAACGAGTAGGAGTCCTTCATCAGAAACTGCCGCAGGCGCAGCAGGCCGGACTTGGGCCGTGGCTCGTCCCGGAACTTTTCCTGAATCTGATACCAGATCTGCGGCAACTGCTTATAGCTGCGCAATTCACCGCGTGCGATGTTCGTCATTTCCTCTTCGTGGGTGATGCCCAGGCACAAGTCGTGCCCGCCGCGGTCTTTCAGCTTGAAAATGACGTCCAGGTCCCAGCGTCCGGTCTCTTTCCAAAGTTCGGCGGGATTGAGCGCCGGCAGGTAAAACTCCTGGCCGCCGACACGGTTCATCTCTTCGCGGATGATTTGGGCGATCTTGAGCAGAGATTTCTGCGCCAGAAAAAGATAGGAATAAACGCCAGCCGCCACCTGACGGACGTATCCGGCGCGCAGCAGCAGTCGGTGGCTCGGCGCCTCGGCCTCCGCTGGCACCTCGCGCAGCGTCGGAATGAAAACCTGACTCCAGCGCATGAATTCTCCTTTTGCCGGCCCGCAAAGAAATCGGCCGAAATCCGTTTGAACAACGAAATTCCCATTCTTGGGGAAGCCTTAAACCTTGTCAAGAATTCATCCTCCAACGGCCCCGGCCTGAACCTTCGTGAGTTTGCCGGCAATACGCGCCGGTTCCCCCCGGAGGCGGCTCATGGTTAAATATGCCTATGTCTGCAAGTCTGCTATTCGGGTTGCTGGGCGGGTTGATCGTTCTGGCGTACGTCTCGAACACTCTTTTCCGGCGAACGCGCGTCCCGGACGTCATTGTGCTGATGGCCACGGGAGTTCTGCTCGGCCCGGTCCTGAAGGTCGTGGACGCCGGAATCTTCCAGCCCGTAACGCGAGTGTTCGGAATTCTG
Organism: Terriglobia bacterium; assembly: GCA_046706005.1. Classification (GTDB taxonomy): domain Bacteria; phylum Acidobacteriota; class Terriglobia; order UBA7540; family UBA7540; genus JBJKPU01. The sequence continues at coordinate 69,528 of JBJKPU010000004.1, forward strand.
GCGCTGATCCTGATCCTGTTTGAAGGCGGCCTCGAGCTTGACGCCCGCGACTCTCTACGGCACTTCCCTGCGAGTTTGCTGGTGTCTGTAATTTCCTATGCTTGCAGTTTGGGGCTGACCGCCGTGGTCATTGTCTGGAGTTTGCATCTTCCGGTCTCCAAGGCTGTCCTGGCCGGGGCCGCTCTTGCGTGCACCAGTGGCTCGATTGCATTTCCGATTTTGCAGCAGCTTGAAATGGCAAAACCCGTTCGGCTAACCCTCATGTTTGACTCCACCATGAGCGACACTTTTGGCGTCCTCACGGTGGGCGCGTTGCTCGATCTGGCAGTTGCTCACGGCTCCATTGTTACGCTGTTTCTGCATCGTTTCCTGATTTCAATCCTTCTCTCCGTGCTCTTGGCGGGATTTGCCGCGGCCATCTGGTCTTTCGCTCTTCCATTTCTGTCAGAACGCCGTTCCTGGAATGTGCTCACCTTTGCAGTCGTTTTGCTGATTTATGCCGGGGCGGAAAAGGCAGGCGGAAGCGGCCTGATCGCGGTCTTCTGTTTCGGGATCGGCCTCACTAACCTTCAACGGGCCGACACAAGTCTAATTGAGGAATCCCTGGGCATGGCGACGCTGAGCAAAACGCAGCAGTCCCATATTTTCGCCTTCCACTCTGAGCTGGCCTTCGTGATTCGCACTTTTTTCTTCGTCCTCATCGGGGTCATTGTGGACTTCAGCGCGCTGGCCCGGCACTTGCCGCTGGTTCTTGCGGTGGTCGGAGCAATCCTCGTGGCAAGAACCCTGGCCCTCGCCTCAAGCCACTGGGCGCTCGCCGGAACTTCCTTGCGCGAGCAGGAAGCGATTTTCTGGATTATGCCGCGTGGATTGATTACGGTTGTTCTGGCGCTTGAAATCGTCGGCCGGAGCGGGCAGGATTTCTCCTTCCTGCCGGGCCTTGCTTTCGCAACTATTCTTGCCACGAGCCTATTGCTGATCGCCGGCAGCTTCCGTTTCCAGCCGGCTGCTCCAACTCCTCCCCCGCCCGAGACTCCTAAAGGTCGAAGCGAGTGAGCCCGGGCCTAACGCGTGTTTGAGTTTTTCTGGAACTTGAAGCTGCGCCCTGGTCAAATCCATTCGCGCCAACCCGGTTTCATCATCCGGAGACCAGCCACGCCCGCGAGTTCATTGAGCAAGGCTGGCGCCGCAATTTGAAGGACATGTTTTTATTCTGCGCCCTCCGACTGCACCGTTGCTGCGGCCTGCGCGTCTCTAGCGCTCGACGCCCACAGGCGCCCGGCGAACGGTTTGCGTGGAACCGATGCCGCTGCCCGACGGAGCGGCAAACCGTACCGGGGCGGCCGGTATTCTCGGAACATGCAGCACCGGCCGGCTGGCGCGCGCATGGTTCTGTGAACGGATCGTGACCACCGTGTTCGGGTCAGCGTCCACCTGCTGCAGGCGGACCGTTTCAAATCCTCGACGTTTGGCGACGATCCGGTAATCAAAGGAGACGTTCGATTTTCCGCCTTGCAGTTCACGCACCTGAAAGCCACCGGGAGTTTGCTGAGTCACGTACAAGCCGTTGCAATCGCCGCGTGGCGTCAGGAAGACGTGATAATTGATCCTCGTGTTCACGGTCAGCACGTAGGTGGGATCGAGCGTGACCTCGGCGACGCCCTTCCTGAGAGTAGCGGTGCCGAAGTCCTCGAACCAGACTTCCGGCGCCTCGGTGGCATAGAGTTCCACCACGCGGTTGTCCGACAGCGCTACAACAGCGGACTTTGTTCCACTGGCGGCAAACGCACCGCCGGAATAAACGGCATAACCGCTGCTCTGGCCGTAAACGCCGTAGTTGGTGCCGTTGCCCAGCACGCCCAGGTAGCCACTCTGTCCGAAGACGCCGTGCGAACTGTTGCTGTACCCATAAACGCCGTTGTCGCTGCTGCTGGCACCATAGACACCGGCCGCGCTCGTGCTGGTGCCGTAAACGCCATAACCGGCGTCACTTTGCCCAACCACTCCCTCCGATGGGCCTGTCCCATAAACTCCTTGTGAGCCCGTCCCATAAACTCCGATACTCCCGGACCCCGAACCGGTGCCGTAAACGCCGTACACCGGCGAGATGCCATAAACTCCCGCAGCGTAGCTCGCTTGGCCGATTGGGACTCCGGTACCGAGATAGCCGTCAGAGGTCCCACCCGCCCCCGATCCCCTCCCATGAACTCCCGTATATGAACTGATCCCCGTAACGGCTGTGGTGCCCCCTGATGCATACACCGAATATGAAGTGATTCCCCCGTTAGTCATCATGCTTCCGGATGAATCCACTCTGAATTCTTCCGTTCCGTTATTTTGTCCGCTGATTAACTTGCCGCCCGCGGCGCTAACCACCAACCCCGTATTGGCGGGGTCTGATGTTGCCACGTCCAGCACGGCGGTCGGACTCGTGGTTCCGATGCCCACGTTGCCGTTACTGACCAGCGACATCACCGTCGTATCCGGCAAGGCGTCGTAGGCGCGGTTGGCGTTCTGAAGAGCGATGTCCAGTCTCGAGTTGTTGGTCCCCACATGCGGGTTCGACAGCAGAAACGACGCCGCCGACGTGTAAGCGACCCCCGCGTTGTAAGCGCGCGACAAGTCCAGAACCACCGACGGCGTCGATGTGCTTGGCGTCCCCATCACTTCGCTTTTAGCCAGAGGGTTCGTCGTTCCGATGCCCACGTTCCCATTGCTGACCAGCGACATCACCGTCGTATCCGGCAGCACGTCGATGGTCCGCTTGAAGTTCTGAAGCGCGATGTCCAGTCTCGAATTGTTGGTCCCCACCTTCGGGTTCGAAAGCAGGAACGACGCCGCCGACATGTAGGCGAGGCCCGCGTTATAGCCGCGCGATAGATCCAGAACCACCGATGGCGTCGGGGTGCTCAGCGATCCTGCAATTTCAGTGCTGGCCAGAGGCGCGTTGGTCCCGATGCCGATATCGTTTGTCGTCGGGTCCTGATAGATAATTGAATTTCCCAGCCCGCCGCTGTTGTTCGAGAAGGCCGCCAGATAGTTCGTCGTCCCACCCGTCGTGATGCTCTGCGGACTGGCCGTCGAGGTCTGCTTCGCTGTCCGCCCGAGGGTTGTTGAAGTTGATGTCGTGCCAACCACCGCAGTCGTCGTCCAACTTGTTCCGCTCTGCGAGGCCAGCAGATAATCGGAAGCGGGCTTCCCGCCCAGCATTTCCGCGTTGCCCGAGGTCATGGCGTAGGGCACGCTCACGAGCAACACTCTCGACTGCTCGGGCAAGCCGCGCACCGCAACGCCCAGCCAGCGCGCCTGGCCGGAGGTGAACAAATCCATCGGCACTCCGGTCGCCGTCATCGCGCCCAGCAGAGTCGTGTACTGGCCCGCGGCATTCGCATTGACCGTTTGCGATTCATACCAGAGCGGCGTCCCGCCGGATTCCTGCGAATAAAGCGAAAAGGTGACATCAATCGGACCTGAGATGGGCTTCCCGGCCAAATCCGTCAGCGTTCCGGAAAACTTGATCAATTGCGGCACAATCGCCTGCGCCGCCGCTGGCGCCACCGCCGGCGCCGCCCTCAGAGCGGTCTGCTCCGCCCCCATTGCATTCTGCCCCAGGCCCAAAAAGATGAAAATCACAATTGCACACGTCACCACGACACACCCCAAAAACGAGAGAGAATCCCGCCTCATGGTCGCGCCTCCTGGATTAGATCTTTTACCCGAGGAAAAAGCGACCGGAGGGTAGCACGGGCCCGACCGGCAGTCAAGATGCAATCCTTAATACGATTGCCCTCCTCGATTCAATCTCACGTTACGATTCAGGCCAACGTTCGGAGACGTCTGGCTTCCCCGTGCCGCCTGTTCTAAGATGCGTTTATGCTGAACTGGCTTGTGATCGGCATCGGAGATATCACTCGGCGCCGCGTGTTGCCGGCCATCCTATCCGAGGAACGCAGCCGGCTGGCCGCGATCGTTACAAGGGATCCCGCGAAGGCCGAACCCTTCGGCGTTCCGGCCTTCACCGACCTGAGCTCAGCGCTCGAGAGGTCTGGCGCCGAGGCCGTTTACGTTGCCACTCCCGTTTTTCTTCATGCGCCCCAGACTGTCACCTCATTCATGGCAGGAAAGCACGTGCTTTGCGAGAAGCCCATGGCGTTGAATTGCTCCGAAGCGCAATCGATGGTGAAGGCGGCGAGCGAATCAAATCGCCTGCTCGGAGTCGCCTATTACCGCCGGTTTTATCCCAAAGTCATCCGCGCGCGCGAATTGTTGGCGCAGGGCGCCATCGGCAAGCCCGTGCTTGCCTGGGCCACTTGCCATTCCTGGCTTGCGCCTGGACTGGAAGCCCGCTCCTGGCTGACCGATCCCGCGAAGGCGGGCGGTGGACCGCTCTACGATGTAGCTTCCCACCGCATCGACGTTTGCAATTACCTTTTCGGTGAACCGCACAACGTTGCAGCCCAACTCTCAAACGTTGTACACCAGCTTGACGTGGAAGATTCCGCCACAGTGATGATCGAATATCAAAGCGGCACTCGCGCCATCGTGGACGTGCGATGGAATTCGCGCATCGAGCGCGACGAGTTTCGCATTGTCGGAACCGACGGACAAATTGAAATGTCGCCCTTGAACGGGCCGGAGATTGCCTGGCCGGCGGGACGAGAAGAACTGCCTGTCCACCCAAACGTCCACCTGCCCTGCATCAGGAATTTTGCGAATGCCGCGCTTGACGGCGAGCCTCTCGTCTCAAGCGGAAAAACGGCCCTCGCGACGGATTGGGTCACGGAGCAGGCCGTCATCGCCGCCAGGTCTCTGCCGAGCCGGCTGTAGAACAAGAATGGCAAGCCGAGGATCTGAAGGGTTGTTGCAATAGGACAGCGGCCGCCTGCATTTCCGGCACGGTATTGTTCGCCCCTGCGCCGGAACAAGAAAGGGGGTCTCCCGAACAAAGCGCTTCCATTCGGGACACGCTTGTTTCCGCCTCGACTCAACCCGCCAACTGGGTTAAGATCAATTCGCTGTTTGGCGCCAGCCGATACGGCCTATGTCTTTGAGCCGCGAACATATCCGCAGGTTTCCACGCGTTGAGGCTACCTTCCCCGTTGAGTTTGAGGTCAATGAAACCACAGGCCAGGCTGAAGCCGCAAGCCTGGGCGGCGGAGGGCTGTTTATCGGCGTCGATCAATCCCTTGCGCCCGGAACGGAAATGAAACTTCGCTTTCGCGCCGCCAGGCATCTGCCGTTTATGGAAGCACGGGCAGCGGTTCGGTACCAGGTCTCAAACGGGGGAGCAGGGCTCGAATTCACCGACATCGCCCCCCGTGACCAGGAGCGCCTCTTGCGCCTGATTCACCATCGCAACGGGGACAAGCGGCGCTATCCCCGCGCGCCTCTAGCCACGCAAGTTGAGCATGAAAGTGGGACATTTATCGGCTTTTCCAGGGATGTCAGCGTCGGGGGAATGTTTATTGAGACGGGAAATGTGCTGGCTCCCGGCTCCGCCCTGCATCTCCGGTTCAACATTGACGACGGCCCCATTTGCAAGGCGGCTGCCGAGGTTCGTTATGAAGTCAGGCGCCTGGGTGTGGGCGTTTGCTTTACGCGCATCTCGCCCGAAGACGAGAAGCGCATCGAAGCTTTTGTGGCTCGAGCCGCAAGCAAGGACGCTTAGCGGGCAATGGCGGCACCTGCGCCGCTGGCCGTCGCCTGTCGAAATCAGGGCGGACCGAAGGCGCGACGAACCTTTCCCGTTTCACACTTGCATTGCGAAGGGGGGAGCGTTAATCTATCGGCAGGAGTGGGACAAGATAGCGCGATCTCTAATGCGCGCATTTCCGAATAGACAAAGGTAGAAGGATGGCGAGCACGCAGGACCAGACAGGAAGAATCCCGGTTCCGGATATCTTCCGCCCACACCCCAACCTGAGCGATGAAGTCAATCGCAACATCATTCAATCTGAAGTCGAGGGCGGCGTCGAGCTCGATCGCCTGACCGAGGGCGACGTGCTGCACGTCGAAACCCTGAGCCGCCGATACACGATTATCTATCGGGGCGATGGTTGGGCATTGATTGCCGGGCATCCGCGTTTCTGCCCGCTTCCGACTCCCGTTCGCATCGAGGGCTCGACCTGGGGCGGGTCCATGCTGAAAACGCGCTACGTCGGCCGGGGCATGCACCTCGAATTCCGCCATCCCCACTTTCGCACGATCCTCACCTCGCGCATTCTTGACGTCCGTCTCGCCGAAACTTCCTGAAGTTCAGCTTCCTGATTCCATCGTTCCCGTCACAGGTCGCCGGTCCGCCGGAATCTGCAAAACCTCGCAGAAATGGCGCAAAGCCGTCCGCCGGAAGACAAGTTTCCCCCCGAAGGTGTTACTATAGAGATCTGCTCGTTAAAAGATAAAGCCTGGCGCCGCGACGGAGCGATCGAAGTAACGGGGAGGCATTTGATTCCGGCGGCTGGCAGATCCTTCAATCATCCGCCCCCCTCGAAGCCGCTGGCGCGAAACCGTTTTGGAAAGGGGTAAAGCGATGGCTCAAAAGAGAAAACCGGCGAAGAAGACTTCAACCTCAGAATCATCTCATGCCCTCGCCCCGGACCAGCTTCGCAGGACGGATGCCTACTGGCGTGCCGCCAATTATCTTTCCGTCGGCCAGATCTATCTCTACAACAATCCCCTGCTGCTTGAGCCGCTCAAGCCGGAACATATCAAGCCCCGCCTTCTCGGCCATTGGGGAACGACTCCGGGCCTGAATTTCATTTACGTCCACCTCAACCGTCTAATCAATCAATACGACCTGAACGCGATTTACATCACCGGCCCCGGCCATGGCGGGCCCGGATTGGTTGCGAACACTTACCTCGAAGGCACCTACAGCGAGCTCTATCCCAATATTCCGCAGAACGCCGCCGGCATGCGGCAGCTTTTCAAGCAATTCTCTTTTCCGGGCGGAATTCCCAGCCACGTGGCGCCGGAGACGCCCGGTTCGATTCATGAAGGCGGAGAACTCGGCTATTCGCTCGCGCACGCGTACGGCGCGGCATTTGACAATCCCGACCTGCTGGTTTGCTGCGTGGTAGGCGATGGTGAAGCTGAAACCGGCCCGCTCGCCACAAGCTGGCACTCGAACAAGTTCCTCAATCCGGAACGCGACGGCGCCGTGCTGCCCATTCTTCATTTGAACGGCTACAAGATTAACAATCCCACGGTGCTGGGCCGCATGAGTGATTCGGAACTGAATGCCCTTTTTACGGGATACGGTTACAAGCCCTATTTTGTCGAAGGGGATGAGCCACGGAAGATGCATCTGCAGATGGCCGGCACTCTGGATGACGTGCTGCAGGAAATTCGGACCATCCAAACCGTAGCCCGCTCGGAGCGAAACTTCCACCGGCCGGTCTGGCCCATGATGATCCTGCGAACTCCGAAGGGATGGACGGGACCAGACAAGGTTGACGGCCAACAAGTGGCCGGCACGCACCGCGCCCACCAGGTGCCGCTCGCGGAAGTGCGAACGAATCCCAAGCACCTGAAAATGCTTGAAGGCTGGATGAAGAGCTACAAGCCGCAGGAGCTTTTTGATTCAAGCGGTCGCCTGATTCCGGAACTCGCGGAGCTTGCTCCCAAAGGCAAGCGGCGCATGGGCGCCAACCCTCACGCCAACGGCGGGCTGCTGCTCAGGGATCTGGCGATGCCGGATTTTTACGATTACGCCGTGGACGCGTCGAAGCCCGGAACTCAGATTGCCGAGGCCACGCGCATTCTGGGCCGGTTCCTGCGCGACGTGATGAAGCTCAACGCCAAGTCCGCAAACTTCCGAGTCATGGGCCCTGACGAAACCAAGTCGAACCGGCTCGATGCGTTGTTTGAGGTTACAGCGAAGATTTTTGAAGAAGAGATTCTGCCGACCGACGATCACCTGACACATGACGGTCGCGTGATGGAAATTCTCAGCGAGCACGTTTGCCAGGGATGGCTGGAGGGATATCTGCTGACCGGCCGTCACGGCTTCTTCTCCTGCTACGAAGCTTTCATCCACATCGTGGATTCGATGTTCAACCAGCATGCCAAATGGCTGAAGGTGACTCGCAACATTCCCTGGCGAAGGCCGATTGCCTCTCTGAATTATCTGCTCACCTCGCACGTCTGGCGGCAGGACCACAACGGCTTCAGCCATCAGGATCCCGGCTTCATCGATCACGTGGCCAACAAAAAGGCCGGTATCGTTCGCGTCTATCTTCCGCCCGACGCGAACACGCTGCTGTCGGTTGCCGATCATTGCCTTCGCAGCCGCCAGTACGTCAACGTGATCGTTGCCGGCAAGCAGCCTTCCCTTCAGTGGCTTGACATGGACTCCGCCGTCCGGCACTGCACGGCGGGACTCGGCATCTGGAACTGGGCCAGCAACGACCAGGGCGGCGAGCCGGATGTTGTGATGGCCTGTTGCGGCGACGTTCCTACGCTCGAAACGCTTTCCGCCGTGGACCTGCTGCGCCGGAATTTTGACGACATCAGGATTCGCGTGGTCAACGTGGTGGACCTGATGACGCTCCAGCCCGCGAGCGAACATCCTCACGGCCTGAGCGACATGGATTTTGATGTCCTCTTCACCGCTGACAAACCGATCATCTTCGCTTATCACGGCTATCCCTGGCTCATTCACCGGCTCACCTACCGGCGGACGAATCACAAGAACCTTCATGTGCGCGGGTACAAGGAAGAAGGCACGACGACAACCCATTTTGACATGGCCGTGCTGAATGATCTCGACCGCTTTCATCTGGCGGGCGACGTGGTGGATCGCGTGCCCCGGCTGCAGCGCACCGGCGCCCACTTCAAGCAGATGCTGCGCGACAAGCTGATTGAGCACAAGCACTACATCGCACGGCATGGCGAGGACATGCCGGAGATCCGGAACTGGAAGTGGCCCTACTGAATGAAGATTCTTGTGCTCAACCTCGGATCAAGCAGCCAGAACATCTGTCTGTTCGACTTTCCGCCGGAGCTTCCGGAACAATCGATGGCTCCGCTGTGGGAAGCTCGAATCGAATGGGATGTCAAAGGCACAGGGCGAGTGCGGTCGCAAGGGCCCGACGGAACAGTCACGAGTGAAAAGTCTTTGATCGGCTCTCACGCCGAGGCAACCGAGCATCTTCTCGGAATACTTCTGGAAGCCGGGCCTCGCGTGGTGGCCTCGTCCCGGGAAATCGCCGCCGTCGGCCACCGTCTGGTTCACGGCGGTCCGCGGCTGACGCAGCCCGCGCTGGTGACATTGCAGGTAAAAAAGGATATTGAGCAGGCGGCGGTTTTCGCGCCTCTTCACAACCGCGCCGCCTTGCAAGGCATTGAAGCGGTCGAAAAAGTTCTCGGCGATGTCCCGCAGGTCGTTGTCGTGGATACAGGATTTCACTCTCACATGCCGCAGGCGGCGGTGGTCTATCCCGGACCCTACGAATGGTTCGATCGAGGAATTCGGCGTTACGGATTTCATGGAATCAGCCACCAGCATTGCGCCGGGCAGGCGGCGAAGCTCCTGGCGCGCAAGCCGGCCGGGCTGCGGCTTGTCACCTGCCATCTGGGCAACGGATGCTCGCTTGCAGCAGTTCGTGACGGGCGCAGTATTAATACGACGATGGGCTTTACGCCTCTCGAAGGGCTGATGATGGGCACGCGCTCGGGGTCGGTTGACCCCGGGATCCTCACATTCCTGATGCGACACGACAAGCTGTCCGGCGAGGAATTGGACAAGCTCCTGAATCACAATTCCGGGCTGCTTGGAATTTCCGGCATCTCTTCCGACATGAGGGATATTCAGGCGGCCATCGCCAAAGGAAACGAGCGCGCGAAGCTCGCCTTCGACATCTTTATTCATCGGCTCCGCTCTTCCATCGGAGCGATGGCCGCAGCATTGGGCGGCATGGACGCGCTTGTCTTTACTGGAGGAATCGGAGAGCACTCGCCGGATGTCAGAGCAGCCGCGTGTGCGGATTTCGAATTCCTCGGTCTCCATCTGGACAAGGAAAAGAACCTTGCGGCGGGCGCAGATCAGGATATTGCGGCAAGTAAGTCCCCTGTGCGCGTTCTGGTAATCCACTCCGGGGAGGAGTTCGCAATTGCAACCACGTGCCGGGAAATGGCGCAGAGCCGCGCGCAATCGAAGGCAGGCAGGGTTCCTTAAACTTGGGCTGTTGGTGGATAATAGACGGTAGCGGTTTGTCGGGGTGAAAGAAATGAACTTTTGGGACGCATTTCAGGGCGCCAATCTCGGGTACGCGCTCGAACTCTATGAGCGTTTTCTCCAGGACCCGAACTCGGTGGATGCGGAAACCCGGGCGGCTTTTGAAAAGCATCCGCCGAGTGATGTCGCGGCGCCCATTGGCGGTTCGCCCGCTCCCGAGCACATTAATAAAGTCGTCGCTGCAGTGAATTACGCCGAGTCGATTCGCAAATTCGGGCATATGGACGCCCAGATCGACCCTCTCGGAAGCCTTCCGCCCAGCGACCCGACGCTTCATGCCCAGTTTCACGGGATCACCGAGGAAGAGCTTCGCCACTTTCCTGCCGGGATCATCGTGGGACCTATCGCACGGGGCAAAGAGAGCGCTCTGGATGTCATCCGCGGCCTGAAAAGCGTCTATTGCTCCTCGATTGGGTACGATTACGCGCACCTTCGCGACCCGGAAGAACGGCATTGGCTCTACGAAGCGGTCGAGACGGGACGCTTCCGCCCGCCCTCCGATCCGATTGACGCCGTGGCGCTGCTTGCGCGCCTGACCCAGGTCGAAACCTTCGAGCAATTCCTCCACCGCGCCTTCCCGGGCAAGACGCGCTTCTCCGTGGAAGGCCTGGACATGCTGATTCCGATCCTCGATGAAGTTCTGGCCGCCGCCGGTGAAGCCGGCATGAGGAACGTGCTGATCGGAATGGCCCATCGCGCTCGGCTGAACGTGCTGGCGCACATCCTGAAGAAGCCTTACCGGCAGATTCTCGCCGAATTCAAGGACGCCGTAAGCGCACCTAATTTCGGAAATAACCTGGGCTGGACCGGCGACGTGAAATACCACCTTGGCGCAAGCCGCGCCATTCACGAAGGGCGGCAGGTGGAGTTGATTGTTTCCATGCCCCCCAACCCAAGTCATCTGGAAAGCGTTGACCCGGTGGCGGAAGGCATGGCGCGCGCCGCGGGCTCAAGCATCCGGGAACCGGGCCCGCCGCAGTTTGACCCCACGCTGACTCTTCCCGTTCTCATTCACGGCGACGCTTCCTTTGCCGGCCAGGGCGTGGTGGCGGAAACCTTGAACCTTTACCGCCTGCCCGGCTACACCACCGGCGGCACCGTTCACATCATCACCAACAACCAGCTCGGCTATACCACGGACCCCACGGAATTCCGCAGCGCGCCTTACGCCAGCGACCTGGCGCGCGGCTTCCGGATTCCAATCGTTCACGTGAACGCCGATAATCCCGCCGCGTGCATCGAAGTGTCGCGCCTCGCGTTCGCCTACCGTGCCAGGTTCCACAAGGATTTTGTCATTGACCTGGTCGGCTACCGCCGCCACGGCCACAACGAAGGCGATGAGCCATCGTTTACGCAGCCTCTGATTTACGAAGAAATCCAGAATCATCCCACCGTGCGCGAAATCTGGGCGGAATCCCTGGCCAGCGCTGGAACAGTTGAAAAGCAAGCATCCGAGCGATTGGTCCGGGAGCGCCTGAGCAATCTTGAAGAAGTGCTCAAGTCGCTCGACTCCGGCGTAAGGATTACCATCACTCCTCCCGAAGCGCCGCCGCCGGGCGCAGCGCGGGCTACTAAAACCGCGGTCCCGGTAGAAAAGCTCCGCAAGTTGAACGAGAGCCTATTAAGCCTTCCTCACGATTTCAGCATTCACCGAAAATTGCTTCGTGCGCGCGAGCGGCGTGCCCAGGCGCTCGAGCATCTGGACGAGAAGACCATCGATTGGGCGACGGCGGAAGAACTGGCTCTGGCCTCCATTCTTGCCGACGGGACGGCCATTCGGATGACGGGAGAAGACGTCGAGCGCGGCACTTTCAGCCAGCGTCACGCCGTTTTCCATGACTTCAAGACGGGCGCCAGATTCTGCCCCTTGCAGAATTTTCAGGAGGCGAAGACCGCCTTTGAAATTCACAACTCTCCTCTGACCGAAGCCGCCACGCTGGCCTTTGAATACGGCTACAGCCTTCAGGAACCCAGCCGCATGGTCATCTGGGAGGCGCAGTACGGTGACTTCATCAATGGCGCGCAAACGGTGCTGGACGAGTTCGTCACTTCCGCTCGCGCCAAATGGGGACTGACGCCGTCGCTGGTCCTGTTGCTGCCGCATGGATTTGAAGGACAGGGACCGGACCACTCCAGCGCGCGGCCCGAGCGGTTCCTTCAGGCTGCGGCGGAAATCAACCTGCGCATCGCGAATTGCACGACAGCCGCCCAGTACTTTCACTTGCTGCGCAGGCAGGCGGCGCTGCTCCGGGTTGATCCTCTTCCCCTGGTCGTCCTGACGCCGAAGAGCCTGCTGCGGAATCCGATCGTCTTCTCCTCTCCACGCGAACTGGCCGAAAGTTCCTGGCAGCGTGTGATTGATGACGCTGAGGCCACAGGTCGCGCGCCGGAAATCCGGCGATTGATTTTGTGCAGTGGAAAAGTTTTCGTGGACCTCGTCACCAGCGAGTTGCGGAAGACAAGCCGGGACGTGGCAATCTGCCGCATTGAACAAACCTACCCTTTCCCGGAAGCGGATCTCGAGCGGGTCTTTGAGGGTTACTCGAACCTTCAGGAGATCATCTGGGTCCAGGAAGAACCGGAAAACATGGGTGCCTGGGAATACGCCCGGCCCTTGCTCGCCAAGTTGATGGGCAGCCGCTGGCGTCTGCGTTACGTCGGGCGAAACCGCAGTTCAAGCCCTGCCGAGGGTTCTCTTGCCCGGCACGCGCACAATCAGCGGGCTATTGTCGAGCAGGCGTTCAGTTCCCAACTGGAGGCGACCGCTGAAGATATGGTTCTGGTTAAGAAATCCTAGCTTTCTCTATTTGTGAGGAATTCGTATGGCCGCAAAAGTCACAGTTCCGGAACTCGGTGAATCCGTCGTGGAAGCGACGGTGGGCCGCTGGCTGAAGAAGCAGGGTGAACGCGTCCACGCCGGCGACGTCCTGGTCTCGCTCGAGACCGAGAAAATTGATCTCGAAGTGGGCGCCAGCCGCGACGGCGTTCTGGCACGCATTGAGCATCAGAAAGGCGACAACGTCAAGATCGGCGACGTGCTGGGAGTGATCGAAGAAGCCGCGGGCGACGGAGACCGTCCGGCGCCCCGCGAAGAGAAGCCGGCGCCGAAGAGCGCCACGGCGAGCGAGAAAACTGCGCCTTCCCCCACTCCGGCATCCTCCGCGCCGCGCCGGGCCACTCCGCTGGCACGAAAGGTCGCCGAAGAGCACGGCGTCAATCTCGAACTGGTCGCGGCAAGCGAAGGTTCCGGCCGGGTGCGCCAGCGCGACGTTGAGAATTTTCTTCAGAAGAAGCCTGCCGAGGGCGAAGGCACGCCTGCAGCAGCGTCGCCGAAGACGGCCGAAGCAAAGACTCCCGCTCGTCCCTTGCCGCCGCGGCGTGGCACGGTCGGTGAAAGGCAGGAAGAGCGCGTCCGAATGTCCCGCCGAAGGCAAACCATCGCGCGGCGCCTGGTTGAAGCTCAGCGCACGGCGGCCATGCTTACCACCTTCAATGAAATTGATATGTCGGCCGTCATGAACCTGCGCGCACGGTGGAAGGAAAGCTTCAAGCAGAAGTATGGCGTCGGTCTTGGGATTTCCTCCTTCTTTGTAAAAGCCTCCATCGCCGCACTCCGGGAAATTCCGCGGCTGAACGCGGAAATCCAGGGCGACGAATTTGTTCTGAAGCACTACTTCGATATCGGCGTGGCCATCGGAGCAGAAGATGGCCTGGTCGTCCCCATTCTGCGTGACGCCGACCGCATGAGCTTTGCCGAAATTGAAGCGGCCATCAAGGAATTTGCCCGCAAAGTGGAGAGCCATCAGCTTGCGCTCGAAGACCTGCAGGGCGGCACGTTTACGGTGACGAATGGCGGCGTTTTCGGTTCAATGCTCAGCACGCCCATTCTGAATCCCCCGCAGTCGGGCATCCTTGGTCTGCACAAGATTGAGGAACGCGCCCGGCCGGTCGAGGGCCGAATCGAAATTCGCCCCATGATGTACGTCGCGCTGAGTTACGATCATCGCATCGTGGATGGGCGCGAGGCTGTTCAGTTTCTGGTTCGCGTCAAGCAATTAATCGAAGATCCGGCGAGCCTGCTCTTCGCCGAGTGAGTTGCTCGCAGGCGCGGAAGTGAATCGAGCGCAATGCTCGGACACCCGCCGCTCAAAGGAGCGTATCCGGCGCCGACCCCGCTGCATCCCTTTTTTATAGGCCTGCAGAATCCGATTTTAGGAGTAACCAGCCCATGAATCCAAAGCCAGGCCGATCCACTGCACGAACCCGCCGCGAAGAGCTTCGTCGGCGCCTGACTGAGGCTCGCGCCAATACCGACCGGATTTTTCGGCTTCCGGTGCCGCAGGCTCTTTACGACCGCCCGATTCCGGAGAGGCATCGAATCGTTTTCTACATTGGGCACCTTGAAGCCTTCGACTGGAATCTTTTGAGCACCCGCGCGCTGGATCTGAAACCTTTCCATCCTGAATTCGATAAACTTTTCGCTTTTGGCATTGATCCGGTGGATGGCGGCCTGCCTGGAGACCGACCCTCCGACTGGCCCTCGCTCGAAGAAGTTGCCCAGTACAACCGTCGCGTCCGTCAGGTACTGGACGCTCGCCTGGAGGATGCTCCGGACAACGATTCCGGCCGGCAAACGGATTTACTGCTGAACGTTGCCATAGAACATCGCCTGATGCATTCGGAAACGCTGGCATACATGTTCCATCAACTGCCTCTTGAGCGCAAAACCGCGGGCGTTCCGGCTCCTGCATCCGCCGGACCAGCAAACGGACAGAGAAAAATGATCGACATTCCGGCAGGAGAAGTCTCGCTTGGACTGAAGCGGGGCGAGGACGTTTTCGGCTGGGACAATGAGTATGAGGCGCACCGCGTGACGGTTCCCGCCTTCACGATGGATCAATCCATGGTGACCAACGGCCAGTTTCTGGAATTCCTTCGCAGCGGAGGCTACGAGGAGCGCCGCTTTTGGGCGGATGAGGACTGGGAATGGGTCCAGTCGGAAGGGATTCATCATCCGAATTTCTGGATTGAGCAAGGCGGTGATTGGTTCTACCGCGCGATGTTCGGCCGGATTCCGCTGCCTCTTGAATGGCCTGTTTATGTCAGCCACGCGGAGGCGGAAGCATACGCGCGCTGGACCGGCAAATCGCTCCCCACTGAAGCTCAATGGCAGCGGGCGGCGTACGGTACGCCGGACGGCGGAGAACGCCCTTCCCCATGGGGCCGGGAAGCACCGGATCCGTCCCGCGGCGTCTTTGATTTCTCGCAATGGGACGCTGCGCCCGTCGGCGCTCATCCGGAAGGAAACAGCGCTTTCGGCGCCGGCGACATGCTGGGAAACGGATGGGAGTGGACGTCAACACGCTTTGAGCCGTTCGCAGGTTTTGAGCCTTTTCCGTTTTATCCGGGCTATTCGGCCAATTTCTTTGACGGCCGGCACTACGTCATGAAGGGCGGGTCATCCCAAACCGCCGCCTGTATGTTAAGAGGCTCGTTTCGCAACTGGTTTCAGCCCCATTACCAGTACGTCTACGCCGGCTTTCGCTGCGTAGCAAACTAATCAGTTTTCAGGAAGAAATTTTGGCTCTTCAGCCCCCTTTCAGCGGCTTGTCAGACTTCGCGCGCGACGTGCGCCACGGCCTGCGCAAGAAACCTCAAAAGCAACTGCCTTCAAAATACCTTTACGACTCAGTGGGCTCGGCTCTCTTTGAAGTGATAAGTCTTCTCCCCGAATACGGTTTGACTCGAGCCGGGCAGAGAATCCTCCGGCGGCACGCGGGCGAAATCATCGACCGGCTTCCACAGCCCATTGTGGTCGCGGAACTGGGCAGCGGCAGCGGCAAGAAAACGCGCTGGATTCTGGAGGAGCTCGCCCGGCGCCAGCCTGTCGCTTACTACCCCATCGAGATCTCCCGGTCCGCTCTTCACATGGTGGAACGGGAACTGGAAGGTCTCGATTCCGTCAGCATTCTGGGGCTCGAAAGCGAGTACATCGAAGGCCTGCGCAAGGTCGCTCAAAGACGCCGCAAAGCAGAGCACCTGCTGGTGCTGTTTCTCGGAAGCTCCATCGGAAATTTCGACCGCAAACCGGCCCAGACATTCCTCAAGCGCATTCGACGGAATCTGCATCGAGGCGATGCCCTGCTGCTGGCCACCGATCTGGAAAAGCCTGCCTCGCAATTGATCCCCGCTTACGATGACCCGGCCGGAGTTACAGCGGCGTTCAACATGAATCTGCTGGTGCGCATCAACCGTGAATTGGGCGCGGACTTTGACCTGTCGAGATTTCGACACCTCGCCTTGTACGACGCGCGAATGCGCCGCGTGGAAATGCATCTTCGATCCCTGGCCCGCCAGACCGTGAGGATTCCGGGGGCCGGTATCAAGGCCGTGTTCCGCAAAGGAGAGACGATCTGGACGGAAAGCTCCTACAAGTATCGGCCGGAAGATCCCATTCGAATGGCTTCCCGCACTGGTTTTCGCTGCGTCGCCCAATGGTTTGACCAGGAATGGCCGTTCGGCCAGAACCTCTTTATTTCCATATAGTTGGCAATCCATTTGTTCCACGTTCGGGGCTGCCGAATTGGGGGTCTGAGCAGATCAGCACAGGCTGGTCAGGCCCTCCAGGAAGCCTGCCAAACCCCCTAAAACAAACCTATTGCAGAATTTTCCGAATTCTGCTAAATATTTTGCAACCTTCAGGTTCCCAGAGACATCTGAAGTCGAGGGCGGATTGAAAAGATCCCCCTAAAAATGACGGAAGGGTGCGGTATGGCAACAGCAACGAAGACACATTCAACTGAATATCGGAAGCTTCTTCTGAAGAAACGCAAGGAGTTACTGGATTCTGCCAGGAACAGCCCGGAAGCACTTGCGACCAGTGTGCAGTCTCCGGACGAAGTCGAATTTGCGGTAGGTACGCTCGAGCAGGGTGTTACAGCCGTGACTGCGAGTTTGCGCAGCCGCGAGCTGAAGGAAATTGAGAACGCTCTGCAGCGTCTTGCCGGCGGAACCTACGGCGAGTGCGAAGCCTGCGGCGAGCCCATCTCGCCCAATCGGCTCAAGGCCCTCCCTTGGGCGAGATATTGCCTCTCCTGCCAGGAAAAGCGTTCGCGCAACTAATCCTGTAAGGCAGGTTTTCCGTGCTATCCCGAAGGAAGGAGTCGCTCGCTCGCGGGCGGCGACCCCTTTCCTTCGAGAACGCCGGCGCCGTGCTCTGTCCGTCGTTCGTTGACGGGCGCTTGAGTGGAAGGGTACAATCACCATTCGGGCTCGTGCAGGATTTGACTCCCTGACCTCAACCCTGATTCGAAGCCCCATCCCCAAAACTGAGAGTGATTATTGATGAACGCAAACGACCTGCGTCCCGGAATGGTTATCAAACATAACAACGACTTGTTTTCAATTTACAAAGCCGAGCACCGCACGCCTGGCAATCTGCGCGCCTTTGTACAGGCGAAAATGCGCAATCTGCGCAGCGGCGCAATGGTTGACCACCGCTTTCGCTCTGAGGATGACGTTGAGCGGGCTATCATCGACGACGTGGAAATGCAATATCTTTACGGCGACGCCGAATTCTTCTACTTCATGAACACGGCCAATTACGAACAGATTTCAATGCACAAGGACGTCATCGGCGACCGCTCACAGTATTTGATCCCCGATGTCCTCATCAAGGTCGAGTTTTACGAAGGGCGGGCGATCGACGTCCAGCTTCCCGCTACGGTGGATCTGAAAGTGGTGGAGACGGAACCCGGGATCAAGAGCGCATCCGCGACCAACGTCACCAAACCCGCCAAGGTCGAAACCGGTTTGATCGTTCAAGTGCCCCCTTTCATCGGCGAAGGCGAGAAGATTCGAGTGGATACTGCAACGGGAGCTTATCTGGAGCGGGCAAATTCTTGAGACGTGAAATCCTGCCTGGGCGGCTGATTGGTCCGTCCATCAGCACTAAAAGGGAATGTCTTTAATCGTTTTGAGCTGAAGCCCTTTCTCCGTCAGCGTGTAGATAGCTTCGTGGCGCGGTGGAAGGGTTTTCTGCTGCATGGCGCGAACGTATTCATTCCGGTCGAGGTATCTGATAACCACTTCGTCTCCGCTGACCTGAAGCCGGCCGTCATAATAGTTTTCTTCCTTCCACAAAGGCTTCAGGCTTTGCCCGTCAAATGAGTAGAGCACAGCCGAAAGGCGCAGATGGTCGAGCCCTTTCCGGTTGCCCCACACGATAATCCTAAAGTCTCCTTTGGCGTCGGGAGGCACCAGATCGTAATGGACGTCCGTCCGCGGCAGAAAATCAGTGAGCGCCACGTCCCGGGTGTGGCCGCCATGGGATTCGTAGACGACGACCGTGCTGGCCTGGTCCACTTCGCTCCAGCCGATGGTGTAACCGGCGAAAATCAGCCGGTCGCCGTGCCAGGGCGCCTGGAAGACGGTCACCTCGGCCGACAACGGATAGCGCACCTGAGAAAACGTGCTTTCCAGTTCATCGCGCACCTCAACGAAGTTCGGCGCGCGGTTGGCCATCCATTGGTCCAGATGGCCCACTACCAGCTTCTGAATCCGGCCGGTCAATTCCGCCGACTGATCGAGATGCAGCCCGTAAAGCTGGCGAATCAGATTGTTCACGCGGCCGGCCAGAATCTCCGCCGGCGTTTCGTGCTTGGGTTTCTTTCCGGCGGCGGCGAAGCCGGCAAAAACCGCGACCGCGATGCCAAATAAAAGCACGCGTGGCAGCGCGCAACGGAAACGCATCGCGATACCCGATCCTGTTCGTCGCACTTGTGTCTCTTTCATTCCGTCGTTCCGCAACTTTACGCGTGATCTATTCAGCCGGAATGCGGCAATTGGTTCGCGAGCCGCTCGAAGGCCAGCGCGAGCTGCTCGTCCTGATCCTCGAGCACCGTCCGCACATCGAGCAGTAGCCGGTCGCGCTCAACTCGCGCGACGACCGGAGGCGAACTCTCTCGAAGCAGCTTTTCCAGCAGATCGGGCCGATGATGCCTGTGCCGCACCGCAACCAGTCTGGAAGGCAGCGACTCCCCGGGCGTCGACCCTCCTCCAATCACCGACGCGCCATCTTCGAGAGATGCGGTGAATTCCGGAAGGGATGCAATGCGTTCGGCCAGGCGGCCGGCCCGTGCGGAGATTTCCTCCCGCGACATGCGAATCATGCGAATGGCAGGAATCTCCTGTTCCCTTCCGTCAAGGTAAAGACGGACCGTCGCTTCCAGGGCCGCGATCGTCAGTTTGTCAACGCGCAGGGCCCGGAACAAAGGATTTTTCCGGATGCGCTCCAGCAGTTCGCGCCGCCCCACGATCAATCCCGCTTGCGGTCCGCCCAGCAGCTTGTCGCCGCTGAACGTCACCACGTCCGCGCCCGCCTTCAGGCTGGCAGCAACGACGGGTTCGCCGTGGATTCCGGCTGAAGCAAGATCAATCAGACAACCGCTTCCCAAATCCTCAATCAGCGGCAGATGACGCTCGTGTGCAAGACCGACCAGCTCATCCAGGCTGGGACGCTCGGTGAAACCGGTGATCCTGAAATTGCTGGGGTGGACGCGCAGCAGGGCGCGCGTGTTCTCGCCGATGGCGCGGGAATAATCGGCAAGGCGGGTGCGATTCGTGGTGCCCGCTTCGTGGAGAATGGCGCCGCTCTTGGCGCAAACATCCGGAATGCGGAACGAGCCTCCGATTTCAATCAGTTCCCCGCGCGAAACAACGACTTCGCCGCCTTCGGCCAGCGTGTTCAGGGTCAGAAAAACCGCCGCAGCGTTGTTGTTCACCACCAGCGTTTGCTCGGCGCCCACCATCTCCCGGAAAAGCGCATCCGTATGCGCATCGCGTTTGCCGCGATGTCCCGCTTCAAGGTCGTATTCCAGATTGGTATAATTTGCCGCGGCTTCCGCAAGATGCGTAACCGCCTGTTGCGCCAGCGGGGCGCGGCCCAGGTTGGTATGGAGGATCACGCCGGTGGCATTGATAACCGGCTGCACAGAAAACCGGACGATTTTCTCGGCGCGACGGACGATTTCGCTTTCCAGTTCCTCGATTGAAAACTTCTTTGTCTCGCCGCTGGAAATTCTCTTCCGGAGGGCATCGAGAGTCTTTCGTGAGGATTCGACGACGGCTCGGCGGCCCAGACGCTTCTCGACTGCCCGAAGCGCTTGTCCGGCGAGCAGATCATCAACGGCCGGAATTTGCCGCAGCAAAGAGGAAATGGCGGGCTTTGCAGTCTTCAAGGTCAATTTCACAGTCCAGGAGGCTGGCGGAAGCTCATTGCCCGGTCTTCGCGCCGCCTGTCGGTCATTTCAGCATAGAATCCGCAAAAGGGTCAACTTAAGGCGCCCCGCCGGTGACGTAAAGGGGCTGACTTCATGAATCCGGGCTCGACCGTAGCCCCGCCCGGTCTCGCGACGTTTTTCAATTGACGCCCTCCGCGAGAGCAGTTGTATAATCTCAGTTCAGAGTAGCCCCCAGAGGATCCTCCGTGACAATTGATGAGGAGTTGACCAAGCTCGAAGAAAATATGCGCCGCCTGAAGGTGGAGTATGAAGCGTACTTCAACGGTGGCCAGCCCCGGCCTCCTACCGACACGCTTTACCGGGTGGAGCAGGCGATCAAGAAGTATTCGTCCAATTCGTCGGTGATGAGCTTCGGCCAGCGCTTCCGCTTTACTCAACTGACGCAACGATATGCCGTACACAGCGAACTTTGGCGCAAGCGCCTGCGGGACAAAGAGGAAGGGCGCGACTTTTTTGCGCAGCGCCGCCAGGGATCCGCAGCCCACGCCGGAACACGTGTGGTGTGCAGCAATCCGCAAGCGGAAGGCGAAAAAGTAAATCAATTGTACGACGCCCTGGTTACCGCCAAGAAGAGCGCCGGAGAGCAGGTGGAGAATATCGATCCGGCGGCTTTCCGGAAGTTCGTGCAACAGAAGACCGAGCAGGTGAAGCAGTCGCTGAAGTGCGAACAGGTCCAGTTCACGATCGTAGTGGAAGGCGGCAGGGTCAAGTTCACCGCGGGCAAAGCCGAATAACGGCAGCCAGCACGATTTCTGGTTCACCCAGAGACTTCAGGCCGGTCCAGCCGCAGCAAGCTTTCCGCGAATTTACGGCCACACGACGGATGCATCGACGGGTCCGGGCTACGGATCGCCTGCGGCCGGCCCGAAATTCATAAAGGAGCAACAATGAAAAAGATCGAGCGCGCACTCATCAGTGTCAGTGATAAGACAGGCATCGCGAATTTTGCTCAGGGTCTGGCGGCTCTGGGCGTTGAAATCGTTTCCACCGGCGGCACCGCCAAGCTTTTGCGTGAAGCGGGAGTCAAGGTTCGCGACGTTTCCGAGTTGACGGGATTTCCGGAAATGCTGGACGGCCGGGTCAAGACGCTTCATCCCAAAGTGCACGGCGGGATCCTGGCGATTCGCTCCAACACCGCGCACCAGGCGGCTTTGAAAGAGCATTCGATCCAGCCCATCGATCTGGTGGCGGTCAACCTTTATCCCTTCGAAAAAACCGCGGCCAAGCCGAACGTGAAATTCGAGGAAATCATCGAAAACATTGATATCGGCGGGCCGTCGATGATTCGCTCGGCGGCAAAAAATTTCGAGGACGTTGCGGTGGTGGTGGACGCGGCGGACTATGCGGCGATTCTCGAGGAAGCCGGGAAGAACGCCGGATGCCTTTCGCGCGAAACGCGCCGGCAACTGTCACGCAAAGCCTTTGCCACGACCGCGGCCTACGACGGCGCGATTTCCTCCACGCTGCAGAAACTGGCGGGAGAAGCGCTGCCCACCAATTTGCACATGAATTTCCGGAAAGCAATGGACCTGCGGTACGGCGAGAACCCGCACCAGCAGGCGGCGCTTTATCTGGACCGGACCGCCCCCGGACTGGGACTGGCCGCGGCGAAGCAACTGCAGGGAAAAGAACTTTCCTACAACAATCTGGTCGATCTGGAAGCCGCATGGCGGCTGATCCAGGAATTCGAGGAACCCACCACCGCCATCATGAAGCACACCAACCCGTGCGGAATCGCCTCGGCGGCGACGCAGCCGGAGAGCTATCGCCGCGCGCTCCACGCCGATCCGGTTTCCGCCTTCGGCTCGGTGATCGCCTTCAACCGGCCGGTGGAAGCGGAAACGGCGGAGGAAATGGCCAAGCTTTTCGTCGAAGCGGTCATCGCTCCCGGATACGCGCCCGCGGCGCTGGAGCGGCTGGCGGCCAGGAAGAATCTGCGGCTGATGGATATGTCAACGACGGCGGGCGATCATTACGGCTTCCAGCTGAAAAGCGTGGGCGGCGGATTGCTGGTCCAAACGCCCGACACGCTGGGAGCGAAATTCGAAGACTGGAAGTGCGTCACCAAGCGGCAGCCTTCGGAAGAGGAAAAGAGGGCGATGGTTTTCGGCTGGAAGGTGGCGAAGCACGTCAAGTCAAACGCCATCATTTTTGTCGGCGACGGCATCGTAGCCGGAGTCGGCGCGGGGCAGATGAGCCGCGTGGACGCGGTTAAGCTGGCGGTACTCAAGGCGCGCGACCAGAAGCATCCCCTGGAAGGGACGGTGGTCGCCTCAGACGCCTTCTTTCCATTCCCGGACGGCGTGGAGGAAGCTGCGAAGGCTGGAGCCAGGGCGGTGGTCGAGCCCGGGGGCTCGGTACGTGACGCCGAGGTGATCGCCGCTGCCGACCGTCTGGGCCTGGCCATGATGTTTACGGGCGTCCGGCACTTCAGGCACTGAAAGGTTTTGCTCGACGGTTTTCGGTCGTCGGATGCCTGACGGATTCTGCTGCCTGAATATCGAGAAAATCTGCAGACCTGATTTGTTCTGCGGTTGAAGTGCGGCGTCGCGATGCCGTACTCTCGACTCACGACGTTTGCTCGGATCCGGGAATCACACGCAGAAGGTAAAAGGCCAAGACAACCGGATTAGCCGGTTTTGGTGGCGTAGTAACCCTCCCGGGAGACGACCCGGTATTTGACCTTCTTCCCCTTCTGATTCACGATCTTCAAAGGTTGTCCCCGGCCGTCCACCAATTCCACCTTCAACTTGTGGAACTTCCCGTCCTGGGAGGAATCCGTGGGAATAAAGCCAAGACTATATTCGTGGCGTAACTGGCCGGCGATTTGCTCGTACACGTTTGGAATATCCTGCTCGAAGCGTGGAAAATACGCGGTGCCGCCCGAATCCTTCGCCATGTTCATCAGCGTATTCCGCGCTTGCAGGTAATCGCCTCCACCAAAGCCGACCGTTCCCGGTCCGCACGAGATGTTTTCACCATACCGCACTACCAGAAACTCCATGATGCTTACGGGATAGATGGGCGTGTTTGATCCCTTGACGACTTTCAGAAATTTATCCAGGGTCAGCTTGCTGAACGTGTCGCATCCGGTCGTGATGACGAGAATGGCCTTTCGCCCTTGAATCTTCTGCATTCGATTCAATGTGAAAGCCGTAGCATCATACAGGTTACTCTCGCTGAATCCCGGCATCCGCAAACTGTCCAGGGCCGAGCGCACTTCGGCCCGGCTGTGCGTGAAGTCCTGAAGAATGTGGGGCTTCATGTCGAAAGAAATAACTGCGACCCAGTCCTGCGGCTTCATGAAACCAAGGAACTGATAAGCATCCTGGAGCGCCAGCTCCAAATACCCCCAAAACTTGTCGCTGAACTCAATCAGCATGCAGACGGTCATGGGGGCTTCCGCGGTCGAAAAGTTGGTGACGGTTTGCGGCACGCCGTCATCGGAGATACGGAAATTGTCCTTCTTCAGGTTGGGAATCGGGTTCCCGTTGTTGTCTGTCACCAGCACGTTGACGTTGACCAGATTGGAGGTTGTGGAGAGTGTGTAGATGCTGTTGGGATTGATCTTCTCCGGCTTTTGCTGCTCCGCGGGATAGCTCGGCTGGGTCGGAGCATTAGGCGACGGCACCGGCTGCTGGCCCGGCTTGGTCTTCTTGGGTGCGTAGACGGTCTGCCCCGCGTTCGAACCCGGACCCTGAGAAGACTGCTGGTCATCCTGGGCCCGGCCAAGGCCGGGCAGGCTTGCAACCGCGAGGCCGAGCGCTAAAATGACGACGGCCGAAACAACCATCACGCGGGACCTTCGAGTCTTCATTTACTTCTCCTTTGTTCCCGGACAACTTCGCCTTTGACTATGATGCCATCATGCCCAGAGAGGGTCAACCGAGCCCGGATTCGGAGCAGAGGGCACTCCCGGATTGGGCGTCGCGAACCTCCCGCCGTCCCCTTGACCCTTACCTTGCCGTTTTCGACAACTCCATGGGCGGAAAAGGGTTAGACACTCTCGTCGAACCCCGGCAATCGGCCCCTTTGCGTTGACTTCAATTGGGGCGTATGTTAGCGTAACAGCCGTAACCACATAAGGGGACTTTTCCGGGAGAACATTTGATGGCTTTTAACAAAGCCAAAGCGCTTTTGGATGCTCAGAAGCATGTGAGCGAGGGCAAGATTTCCCAAGCCATCAAGCAGTATCTCCAGATTGTGGAAAAAGACCCCACCGACCTCATCCTGCTCAATACTGTCGGCGACCTCTACATCCGGGAAAAGAAGCATTCCGAAGGGATGAAGCAGTTCTACCGCCTTGCGGAGGCCTACACCAAAGACGGCTTCATTGTGAAGGCCATCGCCATCTATCGGAAGATCTCCAAGCTGGAACCCGACTCGGTTGAGCCCATGCTCAAGCTGGGGGACCTCTATTCCACACAGGGATTGAACCGGGAGTCGCGGGAGCAGTATTCGTCCGCGCTCAATTTGCTGCAAAAGAAGAAAGAGAATGACAAAGCGAAGGCGGTGGTCCGCAAGATTGCCCAGCTCGATCCGGGCAATCCTCAGGGCCAGTTGCAGCTTGCAGAGTTCGCCGAGCGCACGGGGGATAAGAAGGAGGCGGCAAACGCCTATCTTGAAGCGGCCACTCTCGCGGATCGGATGGAAGATGAATCCACCGCGGAAAAGGCTTTGGCGAAGGTCATCGCCCTTCAGCCCGATAATCCCCAGGTTCAACTCTTGCGCGCCCGCCAGGCCGGCCGGAAGAAGGACTTTGCCGAAGTTGAGAAGATTCTAACCTCGGCGCCTCAGTTGAGCGAAGATGCGGCCGCCCGGCGCCTGCTTTTCGACGCCTACGTCGCTCTGGGCAAACCCGACGCAGCCGATAAGCTGCTGCTTCCGATTTTTCACTCGAATCCCACGGACTTCAGTCCGGTTGCCAGCTTTGCCTCTCACTGCCTGGCAAAGCAGGATGCGGAGGCCGCTTTCAAAGCCGTCAGTTCCGTCGCCGACGAAGTCATCGCGCAGAAGGATACCGAGCCTCTGATGGAAACCCTGCGCAAGATCTGGTCTGCAGCCCCTGATCATTTGCCCACCCTGGAACTGATTTACAGCGTGGCCGAGAAATCAGCGGACGAGGCGACCATCCCCGAGGTCCTTGAAGCCCTGGGCCACGCCTACGTCAACAAGGGCGACCTTCCCAAGGCGGAGTCGGCCTTCCAGAAACTCGTCAAGCGCGAGCCTGAAAACGAGGATTACAGAGGCTTGTTAAGGCAGGTGCTGCAGAAGGAAGGCAAAGATTACGTTCCGGCTGACGCGGGCGAGCTCTCCGCGGCGAATGCTGCGCTGGAAGCGCCGTCCGAGTCGGAGACCGCCGAGTCGCCGGAAGAGGCGGCGATGGTCAAGGAGGCCGTCGATAACAGCGACCTCTTTGTCCGCTACAACCTTACTGAGAAGGCCGTTGCCGAGCTCGAAAAAGTGCTGCAGGTCTATCCAAATCAAATCACCGTTCACCGCACGCTGTTTGAAATCTGCCGGAAGAATATGCCGGAGCGAAGCGCCAAGGCGGGTGAGGACCTGGCTCGGATCTATTCCGCGCGTGGTGATGAAGCCAATGCGCGCCGCTATCGCAAGGGAGGCGGGCAGCCCGCGGAAGCAGCCGCGCCGGCGGAGCCCAAAACGCCGCACGTCGCAGAGCCTGCAGCCGGCGAACCCGCAAGCGCAGCCCCGGCGGCGGAATTCGATTTGTCTCAGGAATTCGGCTTTTCCGAAGCCAAGGAGGCGGCGCCGCCGGGCCCCGAGGAGATTCCACTTGATCTTGCTCCTCAACCGGCGCAGGAAGGTGAGGCGCAGTTCGAGCCGGCCGAAGGAGCCGCCCCGGAAAGGGAAGTGGAAGTTCTTCCCTTCAACTTCGAGGAGAGTGCGGAAGAAATCAAATTCTATCTCTCCCAAGGGCTCACGGATGAAGCCCGCAAGGCGGTTGAAGGTCTCGAGAAGGACCATCCTGAAAATAAGGAAGTCGCCCAACTGCGAAAGCTGTTGGAAAGCCCGACCCCGCCTGCTCCTGCCGCTGAGGCGCCGCCCGAAGCTCCACGAAACGAAGAAAAGGCTCCCGTAAAGGAGGAGCCCGCCGCCGAAGGCCAGGCTGATCAAGGGTGGGAGCTTCCGGCTTCCTTTGCCGCGCCATCGCCTGCGCAGCCTCCGGCCGCGGAAGTTGGGGCGCCAGCGGAAAGCGCGAATCCTCTCGGAGGCTTGGCCGACGATCTGGCCGAAGGATTGGAAGGCATCCAGGCTCCTCCAGGCAAAGCAGGAAAACCCGCGGCTCCGTCCGGCGCGGACCTAAGTGGTTTGCTGGACGAACTGGGCGAAACCGGTCCCGCGGAGGCCGCGGGCGATGACCCAGAAACCCACTACAACCTTGGCGTTGCATTTCACGAAATGGGCCTGCTGGACGAAGCAATTGGCGAGTTCCAGAAAGTCGCCAAGGTAGCGGATAAAGGCGCCTTTCCGCCGAACTTTTTGCAGGCCTGCACGCTGCTTGCTGCGTGCTTCACGGAAAAGGCAATGCCCGCGATTGCCGCCAAGTGGTACATCCGCGCGCTGGAAACGCCCAATCTGGATGGGGAGGCCACCCTCGCTCTCCAGTATGACCTGGGGGCTTCCTACGAGCAGGCCGGCGACACCAAGCTCGCGCTTGAGAGATTTACCGAGGTGTACAGCCAGAATATCGACTACCGTGACGTCGCTGAAAAAATTCGGCTGCTCCAGCTTAAAACCTCATAAGCGGCTCGCC
>JBJKPU010000005.1:0-24102 GCA_046706005.1 Terriglobia bacterium
GAAGGCGTGACCAAGATCGGGCGAATGCATTTCCTGAGCCCGGAAGAGCAGCAGGCGGAAAATTTCCGCAAGATGCTGCTGGCGATTGTGGATGACGTGCGTGTGATTCTGGTGAAGCTGGCCGACCGGCTGCACAATATGCGCACGTTGGAATACCTTTCGCCGGAAAAACAGCAAACGATTTCACGCGAGACGCTGGAGGTTTACGCTCCCATCGCTCACCGCCTTGGGATGGGGAAGGTTCGCGGCGAGCTTGAGGATCTCTCCTTCCGGTACCTGGAACCCCAAGGCTGGGAGGAAGTCAAAAAGGCGGTCGAAAGCAGGCGCAAGGTCAGCGAGGAGTTTCTGGCGGAAGTGCGAAAGCTGGTCGAGGACAAGATGAAGGAGTATTCGATCCCGGCGCGCGTTGAAGGCCGGATTAAGCGCCTTTACAGCATCTGGCAGAAATTGCAGCGCCAACGGATCTCCATCGAACAGGTCTATGACCTGCTGGCAATCCGAATCATCACAGACTCAGTGAAAAATTGTTACGCGGCGCTGGGAGTGATCCATAACACCTGGCGGCCCGTCCCCGGCCGCATTAAGGATTTCATCGCTATTCCGCGTCCCAACTTTTATCAGTCCCTCCATACTTCCGTGATCGGGCCGCACGGGCAGCCCTTCGAAGTGCAGATCCGGACGGAGGAAATGCACCGTGTGGCGGAAGAAGGAATCGCCGCGCACTGGAAGTATAAGGACGGGCGTCCACTCGCCTCGCATGAGGAAGAGAGATTTGCGTGGCTTCGACACCTGGTGGAATGGCAACAGGAGATGCGGGATCCGAGTGAGTTCCTTTCGACGCTCAAAATCGACCTTTATCCGCAGGAAGTCTATACGTTTACTCCCAAGGGCAAAGTGATCGTGCTGCCGCGGGACGCTACCCCGATTGATTTCGCGTACGCCATCCACACGGAAATCGGACACCACTGCGCAGGCGCCAAGGTGAACGGACGGATCGTGCAGTTGAAAGCTCATCTGCGGAACGGCGACATCGTCGAAATCATCACCCATCCCGATCATGCGCCCAGTCGCGACTGGTTGGCGCTGGTCAAGACCTCGCGGGCGCGCAATAAGATCAAGCACTGGATTAACGTTCAGCAGCGCACTCAGGCGGTGGAAATCGGCAAGCGGCTGATCGAAAGAGAAGCACGGAAATACGGCGTGATGATGAAGCGGATTGCGCCCGAGGACCTGGAACGAGTGGCCCGGGATTACGGTTGCAGCCACGCCGAGGACCTGTGGGCGAATATCGGCTTCGGAAAGGTGGCGGCGCGCCACGCGCTGGGGAAACTGGTTCCCACGCTCCCTGTTGAACCGGGCCAGGCGCACGGGATCGCCCAACGGATGAAGACCGCGCTACGCCTGAGCAGCGACTCGGCAGTGCAAGTGCACGGCCACGGCGATCTGATGGTTTATCGCGCCAAGTGCTGCAATCCGATTCGCGGAGACGAAATCGTGGGATACATCACGCGCGGCAAGGGCATTGCGGTCCACTCCAAGAATTGCCCGAATGTTCAGAATCTGATGTACGACGCCGAGCGGCGGATTGCCGTCGAATGGGCCGGACCCAACTACAGTTTCTATCAGGTCAAGCTTACGCTTTTCACCGTCGACCGGCAGGGAATGCTGGCTGACATTACTGCGGCCATCAGCAGCGTCCACTCGAATATTCAGAACATTGAGGCCCGGACGGGCGACAACCAGGCCTTCATTGATGTTACCGTGGATATCGTGGACAAGAGCCACCTGGAGAAGGTTATTTCCCAGTTGCGGAAGATTCAGGGCGTTCATCAGGTGGAGCGGCAGATTCATCCCTGAGAGGGCGCAGCTCTGGCCGGGGCGGGTCGCTTCCGCTGAAGAGATCTCAATTTTCTGGAGGCTAGGTTCGGATGGAGAAGCGTGTCATACTGTCACAACTTGCTCCCGCGGCCATTGGGCCATATTCCCAGGCGATTCGCTGGGGCGAGCTGATTTTTGTGTCTGGTCAAATTGCGATCGATCCCGCTACGGGAAAAGTGGTTGAGGGTGATATTGCCGTCCAGACGGAGCGGGTTCTAAAGAATCTGGCAGCTATCCTTGAGTCGGCGGGGTCGAACCTGGCGAAGGTTTTGAAAACGACGGTTTACCTGAGGGACCTTGGTGATTTTGCACGAATGAATGAGATCTACGCCAGCTTCTTCTCAAAAGATCCGCCGGCGCGAGCCACCGTGGAAGTGAGCCGGCTGCCCCGGGATGTGGCGGTGGAGATTGAGCTGATTGCCCTGGCGTAAGCCGAGCCTCACGGAGTGCTCAGGCTGCGAGCAGGATCGGTCAGGCGGCTTTTGTGACTTTGCCCGCGCGGATGCAGGCTGTGCAAACCCGAAGCTTTTTGCGGACCCCGTTGACCATTGTACGGACGGTCTGCAGGTTGGGGTTCCAGCGGCGCCGAGTAATGTTGTGGGCGTGACTTACTTTGTTTCCGTAAACAGGACCTTTTCCACAGATATCACAGGTGCGAGCCATGAAAATACCTCTTGAAAGATTCTTTCTTCAGTTCGGTAGAAAGATTATATCACATAAACGACTGCCCTCGTTGGGTGTCTTGCGTAAGCACCGCCAAGTTTGCGGCGCGGAAAGGGCAGACCGTCCCGCTATTCCTGCGGTCGCTGTGTTTGCGCTGGTCGCCGCCTTTCTGGCCTTCCTGCCATCCTGCAGCAAGCCGACGCAATCGGGAGGGGACGTTTGGGCGGAGGTGGACGGCCAGCCTATTGTGCGCCAGGATGTGGAAAGAATTTATAACAGCCGTAAAGGGGCTGGAGACAAGGCTGCTGACGGCGAAGAAGTGTTGAGCTTCAAGCTGAGCGTCCTGGATCAGCTGATTAACAATCAAATCCTGGTTGCTCACGCGCTGGAATCCGGCATTACCGTTTCCGAAGCGGAATTGGACACGAAAATCGCCCAACTCGAAAGCCCCTATACGCAGGAGGAATTTGAGCAGAAGCTTCACAGTAACGGAATGGATCTTGCGAGCCTGCGCCGGGAGATAAAGACGGAACTCCTGATTACCAAGCTCATTGCTCGCGATGTCGATTCCCATGTTACCGTCAGCGATGCGGAGATGGAGGCCTATTACAAGCAGAACAAGGCGAGCTTCAGCGTGCCGGAGACCGAATACCAGCTGGCGCAGATTGAAGTCACACCCGGCCCCGACTCGGAGACTCGGAACCTGAAGAATGACGACGCCAAGAATCCTGTCATGGCGCAGCGCAAGATCCAGGCCCTGTACGCGGAACTCCAAAGGGGGGCGGATTTTGCAGATCTCGCCAGGAATTATTCCGAAGATCCCCGCACTGCACCCAACGGCGGTGACATGGGGTATGTTCCGTTATCCGCGCTCAACTCCAGCCCGGACTTGAAGCGCGAGGTGCTCTCGCTGAAGCCAGGGCATATTTCGGGAATCATTAAGACTTCAAGCGGATACCACATTGTGAAGCTGCTCGGCATTTTGCAGGCAGGCCAGCGTGACTTTTCCGACCCTCAGGTCAAGGCGGCCATCCGCAAGACTCTGATGAACGAGAAAGAGCAGCTCTTAAGAACTGCCTTGATTGAGGTTCTGCGTGACCACGCGAAAGTTCAGAACTATTTTGCGCAGAGGATCGTACATCAGGGCGGCGAACCGGAGTGAAAGGATCGCCCCTCTTCAATATCTCCTTCCCTCCCAGGCTGAGTCTTCTGCCGGGATCAATGAGGGCCTGGATTTTGGACTGGTAACCTCAGGAGGCCGAGGGCTCGTTGGCGGTGTTCGGCTCAGCGGGGAGCGGGCTGGGTTTGTTGCGAGAGGCTGAATCGGTTGATGGAAGGCCGCTCCAATCCTCACAGGCGATGATGGAATTCGTCGGTCTGGCGGGATCAAATTTCAGGGAAATTGTCCGTCCAACCATCTGCTTGGCCAATGAAATCGCCGACGGTAGCGCCGTCAGATCCTGAGCCACTTCGTAGTCAACGCCGGCAATTTCATATTTATAGACCACCAGGCAGGGTCCGGCTTCTCCGGGACTGGCATCAACGAAGTCGATGATCTGGCCCGACGTGACTCTTCCTCGCTGATGAATGTCGAGCCGGCGCAGACGTTCGATTTCTTCAGGACTGTTGCGCCGAGAGCGCAGAAGACGGGCAACCAGCCAAATGAACAACAGAATGCCAAGAATGATTCCGGCCACGCCCAGCGCGTGACGCATCGCGGGGCTCAGTGCCCCGATTGCTTTGGAAAGAGTTCCCATTCTGGTCCCTCCGGCGACCCGAAGGACTTTTCAAGCGTCTCATTATACCATTCCGGCGCCCTGCGTCGATGCCTCTCGGCCCGTTCATCGCTTCTGGATACGGACTTCCTCGGATTTCGGGCTTTCATTCCCGCTTAGATCGACGGCAGAAACGGCATAGAAATAGGCGCGGCCCGGCGCGGCCGTGGTGTCCTGGAAGACCGGCGTCCGGGCGAGTTCGTGACTGAGAAGCTCGAAAGGCTTCCCATCCTCCCGGCGATATACTTTGTAGCCTGCCAGATCGGGTTCAGAATTCGGGTGCCAGACAAGTTCGACCCCCGCCGCCGTTTCGATGGCGCTAACCCCCTGCGGCGCCGCCGGAGGAAAAGTGTCTTCCGGAGCCGCTTCTATCGTTTCGGAGTCCTGGCCTTCCGCGGTCGTTTCCCCGGCTTTAAAAACGGCGCGAATTCTGAAGAAATAGCGGCGGCCGAATTGAAAGTCGCGATCGAAGAATTCCGGCACGCGGCTCTTCCCGATTAACATGAAAGTTCCCGGTTGGCCGCTCGGACTGGAGTAAATCCTGTAACCGCTGAGATTCGAAATAGCCTTGCCGGAGAGCGTTGCCGGAGGCGGCATCCAACTTAGAACCAGGGCCTTTTCCGTTGTCTTAAGCGTAGGCCGCACAACCGGGCCACTGGTATCCAGGACAGCGAGATCGACCGTATTGGACGGCGGACTTGGAATCGCCCGCCGGCGGAAGGCTCTGGTCAGCGTCAGCACGGAAAAACGCAACTTGGAACCCAGCAGCGCGCTGTATTCCTCAGTCGATAGTGCAATTCTGTCCCTCAAATGGCTTCCGCGTGTTTCCTGCCGAACCTGTTGGGTTGAGAGAATAACCCATGGGTTTCCGGAGGCAGCGAATGGCGGCTTGCGGTTTGCCGAGGCGGCCGAGCGGAAAATTTCAGCCTCGACGGGCTTGGTCAGACTTTCTCCGTCTGTCGTAAGCCTGGGCAGTGTGAAAGAGATTTCGAAAGCCCGCCCCACCTGCTCGACGCGCAAGTCCTTGACGGCCTCGGGATGTTCGATTCGCGGGGGCACCGGGGGCGACTGCGCCGCGCAGGCGGCGAGAAGGACGCTCAGCATGAGCGCCAGACCGACGCGCAGGCGATACAACGGCCCGCGACGAGCGAAGGCTGGATTCAATCGAGAGTAAGGTTGTGAAGTATCGGGGGCCGCGGGCGGTAAAGCTCTCGGCTGGCGCATCAGAGAATATACCGGCTGAGGTCCTGGTCCTTGACGATTTCCGCAAGCTGCTTGCGGACGTAGGCCGCGTCGATCCGGACCTGCTTCTTTTTCAAGTCAGGGCCCTCAAAAGAAATCTCATCCAGCGCCTTTTCCATGATGGTGTGCAGACGCCGGGCACCGATGTTTTCCGTCTGGTCGTTGACGGTGGCGGCGAACTTCGCAATTTCTTCCAGTGCATCGTCGGTGAAAGAAAGGCGGATGCTTTCAGTCTCAAGCAGAGCCGTATATTGCTTGACCAGGGCGCTCTTCGGCTCTTTGAGGATACGGATGAAGTCTTCCGTGGTCAGCGCATGGAGCTCGACCCGGATTGGAAATCGGCCCTGAAGCTCGGGAATCAGGTCCGAGGGCTTGCTGACATGGAAGGCCCCCGCCGCAACGAAGAGAATGTGGTCGGTGCGAACCATCCCGTAGCGGGTGTTGACCGTTGTGCCTTCGACGATGGGCAGGATGTCGCGCTGCACGCCTTCCCGGCTGACGTCGGGCCCGTGGCCGCGCTCACGGCCGGCGATCTTGTCAATCTCATCCAGAAAGATAATTCCGGATTGCTCGGCGCGCTCGACGGCGGTTCGGGTGACCTGATCCATGTCAATCAGCCGGTTTTCTTCCTCCTGGATCAGGTATTCCATTGCTTCGGCCACGCGCATCCGGCGCTTCTTGCTCCGCTGGGGGAAAAGGCCCGGAAGCATGTCTTTGATATTGATATCCATCTCCTCGACGCCCTGCGGGGAGATGATCTCGAAAGCCGGAAAACTCTTTTCGCGCACGTCCACGTCCACCGTACGGTCGTCGAGCTTGCCCTCCCGAAGTTGGGCGCGGAGCTTTTCCCGCGTGCGCTTGAATTGCTCTGCGGCCGCTGCCTGACCGTCGCCGGGCGGCGGTGTTTTTTCCTGCTTGGGGGCGGGCAGGGGAAGCAGCAGGTCAAGCAGGCGTTCTTCGGCATTCTGCTCGGCCCTTTCCGCCACTTCTTCGGTTTTTTCTTCACGCACCATGTCGATCGAGATTTCGACAAGGTCGCGGATCATCGATTCCACATCGCGGCCCACGTAACCGACCTCGGTAAAGCGTGACGCCTCCACCTTCAGAAATGGTGAATTGGCCAGCCGGGCCAGCCGCCGGGCGATCTCCGTTTTCCCCACGCCCGTGGGGCCGATCATGATGATGTTTTTGGGCAGGATTTCTTCCGCCAGTTCGGGCGAGAGTTTTTGCCGGCGCATGCGATTCCGAAGGGCGACGGCAACGGCCCGTTTGGCCTCCGGCTGGCCGACGACATATTTGTCAAGTTCCCGCACAATCTGCCGCGGCGTCAGTTCGTCGAGCGCGGTCGTCGTTTCCATGTTCTCCGGAAGATAGAA
This sequence comes from Terriglobia bacterium, assembly GCA_046706005.1. Lineage (GTDB taxonomy): Bacteria > Acidobacteriota > Terriglobia > UBA7540 > UBA7540 > JBJKPU01. The sequence continues at coordinate 6,935 of JBJKPU010000005.1, forward strand.
AACCATGAAATGCCTTCCTCGTATCCGATGGCTGGTTCAGAGCTCTTCGATCGTGATCTGGGCGTTGGTGAAGATGCAGATTTCACCCGCCAACTGCATCGCTTCCTGAACGATTTCCTTTGCGCCCATCTTGGTGTTTTTTGCCAGGGCGCGCGCCGCGGAGAGCGCGTAGGGACCTCCGGATCCGATGGCCACAATGCCGTCGTCCGGTTCGATCACGTCTCCGTTCCCACTGACGAGATAGGTAGATTTCGCGTCGGCCACCAGCAGCAAAGCCTCGAGGTGGCGCAGGGCGCGGTCAGTCCGCCACTCCTTCGCCAACTCGACCACGGCCCGGCTCAAATTGCCGTGATACTCCTCGAGTTTCTGCTCGAAGCGCGAAAACAGAGAAAGCGCATCCGCCGTGCTCCCCGCAAATCCCGCCAGGATCTTCTCATTGTAGAGCCGGCGAATCTTGCGCGCTTTCTGTTTGACAACACTTTCACCCATTGTCACCTGGCCGTCGCCTCCCATGGCCAGGCGGCCATCACGGCGCACGCAGAGAATTGTGGTGGAGCGCACACGAAGCTGTTCGTTTCTGGATGACATGGTAAAGCCCATTATAGCAGATTGGCTTCCGCTTACTGCGCCGGCTTAAAAAAGTCCGCGGGATGCGAGGCATCGTAATCGGCCTTGCTGCGGAATACTTCTTCTATTCGATCTCCGTCCTTGTATCGCGTCAGGTGCATGGGGGTTTGAATTCCCTGGACCCTCTGATAGTCGCTATCGACGTCCGTATAGTCCGTCGGCTGCTGCGTACCTGGATCAACCACGTGGTAGGAGACTTGAATCGGCAGACCGGTGTCCTGATCGAGATAGATTTTGATTTTCGCCTGCCGGGAATCCAGGATTTCCAGAACGCGCACCGGCTGATTGTTGACAAAATCAACCCCGGCATCCTGCGCGAGCAGGCCGCTCTCATGAACCAGATAGCGAAGGATATTGTCCAAACTGTAGCGATTGGCGAGCTTCCACTGCCGGATGTCCGAAAGTTTCTGGTGGACCATGCCATATTGGTCGATCTGCCAGCCCTGGTCTCCGTTGTTGATGAGCGTCACAGGATGGCCGCTGCCGTAACGGAAGCGTCGCTTATCAGGCGGCTCGATGGTGCTCTGATAGGGAGCGAAGCCGGCCGTCTGACCTTGCTGAATCATGAAGACGCGTCCCTTTGTTGAAAGCGTTTTCCAATGCAGAAAGGCCTGGCCGCCGAGCGCCTGGATGGTTTGATTGAGCAAATCCTGCGCTTTGGGAGTAATCGTGGTCGGGATCGGCGGATTGGAGCTTTGCGGCTTCTGAGCGGCGAATCCGGCGCAGGCAACCAGCGTGAGGGCCGCAAGCACCTGCCACGCACCGCGAATTTTGGACGGCATCCCCCACTTATCCACAGAGCACATTGCCTCCGTTCACGTTCATGATTTCGCCCGTCATATAGGATGACATTTCAGATGCCAGGAACAGTATGGGCAGCGCGATTTCTTCCGGCCGGGCGAATCGGCCCAGAGGAATGCCGGAAGCGATTTTCCGCGCCGCGGGGCGGTCACGCAGCACGTCCGCGCACATATCGGTGGCCACCCAGCCGGGCGCGACGCAGTTCACCAGGATTCCATGCGGGGCAAGTTCGGTCGAAAGGCCCTTCACCAGACTGATCACGCCGCCTTTGGCCGCGCCGTAATGAGCATGGAGCGCTTCGCCGCGCTGCCCGGCCGTGGAAGAGACGGCGATGATGCGCCCGCGCCGTTGCCTGATCATCTGCGGCGCCGCGCACCGGATCACCGTGTAGACGCCTTTCAGATCGACGGCGATCATCCGCTCCCATTCACGCTCGGACATTTTTTCGATTGGCGCCGGCCGCTCGTTCCAGATTCCCGCGCATGCAACCAGAATGTCCAGCCGGCCGAAACGCCGGACGGCAGTTTCAATCAAGTTCCGAGCATCCTTCATTCTTGTGACGTCGGCGCGGACGGACACAACCGCATGTCCGCTCGCGTCGCACGAGCGGGCAAGCCGGAAGGCAGCATCCCGTTCCTTCCTGTAACTGAAAACGACACGAGCACCCGCCTTCGCAAAAGCGCCAACGGTTGCGGCGCCAATCCCCCTTGATCCGCCGGTGACGACGGCGACCTGGCCTTTCATATTAATGTTCATAGCAGTCATTTCTGTGAGAAGGTCCGATATCTTCGGCTCGCGCGCCGGGTCCTGGCGGCTAATCGGGCGCCGGAATGAACCTGGACTGAATAGCCTCGCGCACCTTCTCCGACAGGCGGGCGACATCGCCGGCTTGCAATCCTTCCGTTGAAACCGGCTTGTGGATAATCACTTCCACGCGGCCGGCGCGAACATGCAGCGAATCCGGCTTCAGAACTTCGCGCGAACCATTCAGCGTGATGGGTACAATCGGAGCGCCCGCGAGAATCGCCAGATAGAAACTTCCGTTCTTGAAGGGCAGCATGCCGGGCACGCGGCTGCGGCTGCCTTCCGGAAACATGACCACCGAGCGGCCTTCGCGGATGCGCTTCGCCGCCTGCTCGAATCCCCGGGCCGCTTTGCGGGGGCTGCCCCGGTCCACGGGAATGTGGCCCGACCGCCGCAAATGCCAGCCGAGAAAAGGCAGATGAAAAAGCGAACGCTTGGCAAGGAATCGAAACTGGACCGTCAAACTGACGAAGAGAATCGGAATATCCATCGCGCTCGGGTGGTTTGAGCAGAAGATTACGGTCTGCTTGGGATCCAGATTTTCAACTCCCTTCACATCGACCCGAATGCGGCCGGTCCAAAGGATGAGGCGCGACCACACGCGTGCGCAGCCGTGCTGCCAGCGGCCACGGGAATCGAACAGCGAGCCAAGTAGAGAGGCCGTGCCGCAGAGAGCGGTGTAAAGGTAAATGAGATTGTTGGTGAAAACTACGGACCGGGCGTAGCCCAAATAATCTTTCGGGGGGCGCTGTCCGGCTGAATTCTTTGCACTCGCGGCAGTGGTTTGTGCGGAAGGCATCACTGAAGTTCTGAAGCGAAGGCGGGCCGCGCGGGACGCAGGTTCAGCGAACCCTCCAACGCCGCCTTCTTCATCGCGCCGACCAGAAATAGCGATCCGGCAACCAAAACGACGTCTTCCGGCAGGCTGGCTCGCACCGCCTCCTCAAGCGCCTGCACCGGATCAGAAACGACAGTTGCGCGGAGCGGCCGCGAAGAGGCGCGCTCCAGAATCGATTCCGGCTCTGCGGCTCGCGGCAGGTCGCAACGCGTCAGAAAAACCTCCTCCGCCAGCGGGAATAGGATGCTGCTGATTTCCTCAATCGTTTTGTCGACCATCGAACCGTAAACCAGGCGCAAAGTCCGCCCGCGCCATTGCCGGCGGGCGTACGTAGCGACTTCCCGCGCTGCGGCGGGGTTGTGCGCGCCGTCCAGGACAACCAGCGGATGCCGGCAAAGAACTTCCAACCGTCCCGGCCAGGATGTTCTTCGCAACCCCGCCTCGACGGCCCTGTCCGGAATAGTGTAGCCGGACTTCGCAAGGCGGCGTGCAGCGGCAATGGCGGCGAGCGCGTTCGAAACCTGAAAATCACCGGCAAGCGGCAGTTCAATTCCTAAAGGCGAAATACCGTTGCCCGGAAGCTCAAATGAGGGGCAACCGTCGGCGTCGCGCGAAATGTGCAAGCCGGCAGCAGACACCTCGATTAGTTCAGCGCCGGCTTCGCGGCAACGGCCACGAATGACTTGCACCGCCTCCGGCTGCCGGCACGCCGAGATCACCGGCCGTCCCGGCTTGATAACTCCGGCCTTTTCGCCGGCGATGGCAGCGATGGTCTGCCCAAGGAACTGCTGATGATCGAGCGCCACGTTGGTAATGATTGCGACCTCGGGCGTGGTCACGTTGGTGGCGTCCAGCCTTCCGCCCATCCCAACCTCAAGCACTGCGAAATCAATTCCCGCGCGCGCGAAATGCAGGAACGCGGCTGCCGTCAGGTATTCAAAGAAGCTGGGATGGAAATCGAGCCGCCCGAGCTCGAGAAGTTTCTCGCTGCATTCGCGGACTTCATTCAGGGAAGCGGCAAAATCCTCATCCGAAATGGCGTCGTCGTCCACGCGAATGCGTTCGTTCACCCGCACCAGATGCGGCGAGGTGTAAAGGCCCGTGCGCAGGCCCGCGCATTTCAGGATGCTCGCCAGCATGGCGCTGGTTGAACCCTTGCCGTTCGTGCCGGCGACGATGGCCGTCGGGTAGCGACGCTCCGGGTTCCCCAGAGCCTCGAGGAGCAACGTGATCGTTTCAAGGCCGAACTTTGCGCCGTGCAATTCGTGGCCAAGCCTGTCGAGAAATTTGAGGCAATCGTCGTATCGCATTGGGGAAGAATGACGGACGCTTTCGAGCGGCCGATTCATGCCGCCTTCCAGGCTCCCAGCAGATCGAAAGTGCGCGTCAGATAAGCTTTCAGCTCTTTGCGAGGCACAATGTCGTCGAGCATTCCGTGCGAGAGGAGGAATTCGGCGCGCTGAAATCCGTCCGGCAGCTTCTGGCGAATGGTCTGCTCAATGACGCGCGGGCCCGCGAAGCCGATCAATGCGCCCGGCTCGGCGACGTTCAAATCGCCCAGCATGGCAAAACTCGCCGTCGTCCCTCCCGTGGTGGGATTGGTCAGCACGGAAATGAACGGCTCGTGAACTTCATCGAGGCGCGCCAGCGCGGCGCTGATTTTCGTCAGTTGCATCAGGCTGATGGCGCCTTCCATCATCCGCGCGCCGCCCGAACAGGAAACGATCACCAGAGGAAGTCGCTTGGCAATGCAGCGGTCAATCGCCCGGGCAATCTTTTCGCCCACGGCCGCGCCCATGCTGCCGCCGATAAAGCGGAATTCCATGGCGCAAATGATGACCGGCTTGCCGTCAATCAGGCCTTCGCCGGTCACGAGCGCGTCTTTCAGACCGCTGGCCTTCTGCGCTTCCTTCAGCCGAGAGGCGTAGGTCTTGCGGTCACGGAACTTGAGCGGATCGGGCGAGGCGAGCGCGGCGTCGTGTTCGGTGTATTTGCCGTCGTCGAAAAGCATGGCCAGCCGTTCGCGCGAGCCCAATTTAAAGTGGTGGTCGCATTTGGGGCAACACTGGAAATTCGCCTCCAGATCCTTTTTCCAGAGAATCTGCTTGCACCCTTCGCACTTAACCCAAAGTCCTTCGGTCTGCACGCGCTTCTCGCCGGGCGGGGCTTCGATTGCTTTCTTCTCTCTGCGGAACCAAGTCATAATTTTTTCTCTTGACGGCGGATTTTGATTGTCCTTCGCACCCGGGGCCTTGCGCCTTCTCAATAGTCTATCCCGCGCTGCGCCAGAATTCCCTTCTGGTAGGGATGCTTGACCTCCCGCATTTCCGTCACCAGGTCGGCGGCTTCCACGATCAGCGGGTGCGCACTGCGGCCGGTCAGGATCACATGCACTCCTTCCGGTTTGCGCTTCAGTTCCTGAACCACTTCTTCCGCATCCAGCATTTTATAGCTGACGGCGTAATTGATTTCATCCAAAATCACCAGCCCGTATTCGCCGCGGGAAATTTCGCCGGCCGCGAATCGCCACGCCTCCCGGACCAGCCGCACGTCCTCCGGATCCGGCTTTTCCGCGCCCACTTTCACGAAGCCGCGGCCCATGGGAAGCAGCTTGATGCGGTCCTCGCCCAGCAACGCGGCCGTGTCCAGTTCCCCATAATGCCAGGAACCTTTGATGAATTGCACCACCAGGACCTTCATGCCCTGGCCCAGGGCGCGAAAGGCGGTTCCCAGTGCGGCCGTGGTTTTGCCTTTCCCCGGCCCTGTGTAAACGATAATCAGCCCTTTTTGTTCTTCCGGCAAAAGTGCTCCGTCGCGGCTCCCGTTCAGCGGGCGTAAGGGAAGCCTCGAAGAATCGTAAAGGCGCGGTAAATCTGTTCCAGCAGAAGCGACCGCGCCCATTCGTGAGTCAGCGTCATGCGCGAAACCGAGAGCAGCAGGTCGGCCTCATCGCGAAAAGCGGCGGAAAATCCTTCCGTATCGCCGACCAGGAAAGCGATCTCGCGCGTCCCGCGCACGGCCTGTTTTCCGATCCATTCGGCGAACTCCTGCGACGTCCATTCGCTTCCCCGCGGATCCAGAAGCACCTTCACGCTGCCGCGCAATTTCTCCAACAGTTTCCGTTCGCCGGAAGTGAGCGCCGCCGCTTCACACCTCTTTCGAACCGGCGTCATTTCTTCGACGGCAAGGCTGTTGAACTTCGTGATTCGGGCCGCATAGTCCTTCTCCAACCCGCGGAGGTGTGGGTTCTTCGTCCTGCCCTCCCATAGAATTCGGATGCGCATACGACAACCGCAACCTTCTGGCCGGCTGCTCCGTCTCAGGCCTCCGGAACCGGCACTTGACGCGAGGTCTTCCACAGGCGTTCAAGGTCGTAATATTCCCGCGCCCGCTCGCTGAAGATATGAACCACGAAATTGAAATAATCCATCAGGATCCACTCGCCCTGGCCGTAGCCCTCAAGATGGGATGGCCGAAGCCCCGAACTCTGCTCCAGTTCCTGCGCGATGGCGTCTGAAATGGCCTGCGCGTGCCGATTGGAGGTGGCGCTGCAAATCAGGAAAAAATCGGCAAACGAGCAAGCTCCAGCCACATCCAGAACTTTCAATTCCGCGGCTTTGCGGCCCTGTGCCGCCGCAACGGCTTCCCGAAGTCTCCGGTCCATTATCGGCCACCCGCCTTGGACGGGCGGTAAAGCTCCTCCTTGAGGATATATTGTTCCACAAGCGGCGGGACGCCGCCAGTTACTTTCCTTCCGCGCCGCACTGCCATCCTGATTTCACTCGAGGAAACCGGAACGTTCACCCCGCTGAGGATGTGAACCGATGCGGAACCAATCAGAATCCGGTCCGACCGATCCTCCGCCTCCGGGCGAATAAGTTCAGGCGACAGGGCATGGAGAATCTTGCGTTTTTCAAATCCCGGCCGGGAGACCACGATGAACTCAGCCAGCTTGAGCAGGCGCTGGAAATCCTTCCAGTGCGGTAAATCCAGAAAAGCATCCGCGCCGACAATGAAGTAAAGGAGGTCGCGCCGCCCAAGCTGCCTCCGCGCGCGCGCCACCGTCTCGACGGAATATTGCGGGCGGCCATCCGGCGAAGGAGCTTCCAGAAGCGAGGGCAAAAGCCGCGGGTCGCCCGCGCAGGCGAGCGCCACCATCGCGTAGCGATGCGCAAAGCTCGTGAGCTCGTTCGCGTGCTTGTGCGGCGGGTGGCCGGCGGGGACAAACAGGACCTTGTCCAGATGGAATTTTCGCGCTGCAGCGCGCGCGGCGCGCACATGGCCGCTGTGAACCGGATCGAAAGTTCCGCCAAAAATTGCGATTTTCACACGCAGCTTATTGAGTATCCGGAGCCTGAGCCTGCACTTCGGCGCGATCCCGCGGAATGTTTTGGAGAACGGCCCACGCCGCCCGCTTCAGCTCTTGCAGCCCCTCACCCGTGACGCAGGAAATCTCGTACAGCGGCTCGCCGCGGCTCCGGCAGAATTCCCGCAGAGAATACAGACGGGCGCTTTCTCCAGCCGCGTCCACCCGGGAAGCAACCAGGAGCATCGGCTTGGCCGCGACTCGCGGGCTGAAGCTCCTCAGCTCGTCCATGATTGTCGCGTAATCCTCCACCGGGTCGCGACCCGATTGTTCGGCCACGTCCATCAGATGCAGCAACAGGCGCGTCCGCTCAATGTGCTTCAGAAATCGATCGCCCAGCCCCCGGCCCTGATGCGCGCCCGAAATCAGGCCGGGAATATCGGCCATGACGAAAGTTTGCTCTTCATCAACCTGGACCACGCCCAGACAGGGCTCGAGCGTCGTGAACGGATAATCGGCAATCCGCGGCTTGGCGGCGCTCAGGCGTGAAATCAAAGTCGATTTCCCCACGTTGGGAAATCCGACCAGACCGACGTCCGCCAGCAGCTTGAGCTCAAGCGCGAGTGCGCGTTCTTCGCCGGGCTTCCCGGGCTCGAATTTGCGCGGCGCCTGATTGGTGGAAGTGGCAAACCGCGCGTTGCCGCGCCCGCCGCGTCCGCCTTGCGCCACCTGGAAACGCTCGCCGGGAACGTCAAAATCGAAAATCCTTTCGCCATTCTCCGCGTCGCTGACCAGGGTTCCCACGGGAACCGTAATCGTCAAATCCTCGCCGTTCCGGCCGTGACGATTGGAGCCCTCGCCGTGGCGGCCGTTCTCCGCTTGAAACTCACGATTGTATCTGAATTTCAGCAGCGCATTGAGGTGGAGTGAACTTTCCAGATAGACGCTGCCGCCGCGTCCGCCGTCGCCGCCGCTTGGCCCGCCGCGAGGCACGAATTTTTCCCGCCGGAAAGCCACGCAGCCGTTGCCGCCGTTGCCGGCCATGACCCGGATTTTGGCCTCGTCCACAAACACGCTGTCGCGTTCCATTTCTGCCGGAATACAGGCGCGCAAAAACAGCAAGAGCGGTGAGGAATCGGCCCGCAACGCGGGATTGCCGTCCCACCGCTCGTTGAACTTAATTCGCTGACGGAACCAGAACGCTGACGAACCGGCCCGACCGGCCCTTGTCCTCAAACCGGACCACGCCGGCGACTTTGGCGTAAAGCGTATCGTCCTTGCCGCGGCCCACGTTCTCGCCCGGCTTCAAACGCGTGCCGTGCTGCCGCACCAGAATCGATCCACCGGTAACCTTCTGACCGTCGAACCGTTTCACACCCAGCCGCTGGGAATTCGAATCCCGGCCGTTGCGCGAACTTCCCAAACCTTTCTTGTGTGCCATAAACCATTCCCTCTGGATTCAAGTCGGCGCTAGGGCGCGACGATTTCGTTGATCAAAACTTCGCTGAAGGACTGCCGGTGGCCGATTGTCCGCCGGTACTGCTTCTTGCGTTTGTATTTCAGGACGCGCACCTTACCGGCGCGGTCATGGCGCAGAATCGTGCCCTTCACCTTCGCGTTCTCAACCAGCGGATTGCCGGCCGTCAGGCTCTGCTTGCGCACCGCAAAAACGTGATTGAATTCCACCGTCGAGCCAGGCGTGCCGCGCAGCTTTTCCACGCGCACCACGTCCCCCGGTGAAGCCTTGTATTCCTTGCCACCTGTGCGAAAAACAGCGTACATGTGTCGTCCTTTGTAAGAATTACGGTAAACGGCTATTCTAGCTTTTAAACGCCGAAAGTGTCAATCGAAACGCAATCGCACGTGGTAGACCTAATAGACACCGAAATCAGGCCACTGGGCCGACGACCGAAAGGCCTGACCTTGCGGCCTCAAAATCGGGTTCGTTCGGCTTCGTTTTGAGAGGCAATCCTTTGTTTTCAGTGAGTTAACGGCTTCGTTCGTCAAAAAAGATTGTTTAATTTGCCGTGCTTTCGCGGCCCTCCGCCTAGCTCCCGGCCAATGTTCATGCTGGTTTGCAGCATTTTCGAAGGGCACGCAAAGGGCACATTCTCTGCATCATTGGTCCGCTGCGACCTCGTTCCCAGCCGCGTCTGGAGCGGCTGCCGAGCACTTTCACTACGAACGGGGAGTAGCGAGCCGGACAGAGCGTTCCGGCCTTCCAGCCGGTTAATGCCACCTTCCTGCCGCCAGCCCGAATCATATAGCAATAAATTATGTTACCTCATAAGTTAACAAAGTCAAGCATAATTCATGGGATGAGGAAGGGTTTCCGGCAGTCACTTCCGCCGCCTGGAGGCCGATTACGGCACGCGATTGAGCATCCAGCCCGGCCACGGCACGGCGCGAACTATCCCACCATGCGTTGAAATTCAGGGTCGTCATGCAGGCAGGCGAGATCGGGATCGCGGGCAGCCCAACCGATAACAATGTACCCGGCCTCCCAGGCTTTCTTCAGGTGGGCCAGAGCTTCCTCTTTCCGCTTAAGAACACCGTACGTGCAAGCTGCGTTGTAAAGCACATTCGGGTCGTCGGGCCTGAGCGCGACGGCTTTTCGAAGGTGAAGGATGGCGTCGTCTTCGTTCCCAAAATAGGCGTAATTGCCGGCCAGCAGGACGCGCGCTCTCACATCCTCGGGAACGGCTTCAAGCTGCCGTTCGAGGCTTTGGATATGCTTCTGGCGAAGATTGCGCGCCGCCTCGATTTCGCCCAGCCGGTCGAGCGCCAGCGTATAAGGAATGTAAACGTTGTAATCGTCGCCGCTGGCTTCCACGGCGCGGTCGGCGGCTTCTGCCGCCTCTTTCAAGCGATCGGACTGGAAGCAGGCGCGGCCGAGCGTGTAATAGGCGCCTTCGCAATCGGGCTTGCGCTCGATGGCCATGCGCGCATAACGGATCGCCTCATCGTATTTTCCCTGCGCGTAATAAATAAAAGCGCGGGCCGAAAGTCCTTCGGGAAGCTGCGGGTCGACTTTCAGAGCGCGTTCGCAAGCCGAAAGGCCTTTTTGCACCCACTTGGCGTGCGGCTCATAAAAATAATGGAACAGGCCGCAGGTATTGGCCGTGCCGGCGTGCGCCAGCGCAAAAGATGGATCGAGGCCGACGGCGCGCTCGAACATTTGCAAAGCGAATTCCAAATCCGGACGCGTCAGCCTTCGTGCGAAGCTTCGGCCGCGCAGGTAATAGTCGTAGGCTTGCAGGCTTTCCGTGGGCTTTTGAGCGATGGCTTTCTGTTCCTGCGGGGAAAGCGCAACGCGCATGGCCTGGGTGATGCTGCGGGCGATTTCATCCTGCACGGCGAAGACATCCTGCATCTCGCGATCAAACCGCTCCGCCCAAAGCTGGATTTCCGTCAGCGTGTCGATGAGTTGCGCCGTCACGCGCAGGCGATTGCCGGCGCGGCGCAAGCTGCCCAGCAGCACGTAGGAGGCGCTCAGTTCCTCCCGCACTTGCTTCGGCGCCACAGGCTTGTCGCGGTAGGGCAGGACGGATGGCCGCGACAAGACTTTCAGATTTTTGACTTTGGAAAGCTCGGTAATAATGTCTTCCGTCATGCCGTCGCGGAAGTATTCGTCCTCGGCGTCGCGGCTGAGATTTTCAAAATAGAGCACGGCCAGCGTTTTTTCGGCGGGCGGAGCCGCCACTGCTTCCGCGGAAGCCGTGGTGCGGCCGGAATCGAGGTCGCGCTTCAGGCGCTCGAGATCCGTGCGCGGGGCGGAAGCGGCCTGATAGCGAAAGCGCCGGTCCTTCTCCAGCGATTTCGTGATGACTTCGTCGAAGCGCGGCGGCAGGTTTCGGTTCAGGCGCGAAGCAGGCACGGGGTCGCGATTCAAAATGGCCTCATGAATCACAGCTGCCGTGGGTCCGCTGAAAGCCTGCCGGCCGGTCGCCATTTCGTAAAGCACCAGTCCCAGGCTGAACAAATCCGTGCGGGCATCGAGTTCTTCGCCGCGCGCCTGTTCGGGACTCATGTAAGCCACGGTGCCCATGGCCACGCCGGGGCTGGTCAGCAAAGTGGCCGCGGTCTCCTGCACGCTGGATACAGCCCCGCTCGACTGCTTTGCCGCCGGGGAAAGCTTGGCCAGACCGAAATCAAGAACTTTCACCTGGCCGCGCTCGGTTACAAAAATATTGGCGGGCTTGATGTCGCGATGGACGATCCCTTTGGCATGCGCGGCATCCAGCGCGTCCGCGATCTGGATGCCCAATTCGAGCAGCTTTTCAAAGTCAATCGCCTTGCCGCTGATGTGCTCCTTCAGAGTCTGCCCCTCGAGCAGCTCCATGACGATGAAAGGCTGGCCTTCGGCCTCATCGATTTCATAAATCGTGCAGATGTTCGGATGATTCAAGGCAGAGGCGGCGCGGGCCTCACGCTGGAAGCGTTCGAGCGCCTGGCGATCCTGGAGCAGCGCTTCAGGCAGGAACTTGACGGCAACCTGGCGGCCAAGCCGCGTGTCCTCCGCCTGATAGACGACGCCCATGCCGCCGCCGCCCAGTTTTCCCAGGACACGATAATGAGAGATCGTCTTGCCCGTCATTCGTCTGAGAGCCTGTCAGGTGAAAAACGCATATTTTAGCGGTGGTGAGCACGCCAAGTCAACGCGAAACACGAATCGTGGTCCGCTCGCGAGGGATTTAACTGAAGCCTTTGGGAGCCTTTGGCGGTCGGCGGCACGGGGGACCGTCAGTGCCGGTCGGGCTTGAGAATTCTTACCGTGCCGGAGCCGCGGATGGGCGTGCCGGAATAAGTCTTGCCGTAGAGTACGGCTTCAACCGAACTGCCCGCGCTCGCCCCGGCCAGCGCCGTCATGTCCTGAGTGCGGAAGAAAAGCACCAGGTCGGGATAGCCGTCATGATTCATGTCCGCGAGCGTGGTCATGGCAACGCCCCGGCCGCGCGTGGCCACGGGCGCGCCCGCAAAGGTCACCGTTGAAGGATCGACGGTTTTGGGGTCAAACGTCGCCGAGCCCAATATCGCCACCGGCACCACTCCTCCGGATTTCAGGTTGATGGTGTCATTGGGATCGCCCGCCCGAATATCAATCCCCACTTTTTCAAACGGACTGAAAGCTTCGTTCACTGCGAGCACGTCGGCGGAGTAGCCTCCAACTACGTACAGGACGTCGCCCACCGCTCCTGCCGCGGCACTGTGGCCACCGTACGGATCTGGCGTGACAGTCCGCCACGAATCCGTCCTGGGATCGTAGTCGAAGGACGGGCCCGAGTTGCCCCCAATAACGTAGAGCCTCCCTCCAATGACGCCGGAAGTACTCCCAGCGTTGTCTTCCGGCATCGACGTCTTCGCCGACCAGCTGTCGGTGTTGGGGTCGTAGGCTAGGAGCGTTGCGAGAACCCGATCTTGGTATCGCCCTAGAATCTGCACTCCGCCCGCGACGAATATTGTCCCGTCGATCGTTCCGCCAGACATGCAGCACGCAGCCACGGGCAGGGGAGACCTCGCAGTCCATTCGTCGGTTTTTGGGTCGTACGCCTCAACGACCGAATAGGCCGCGTCCGAGAAGATTCCGATCGTGTAGCCCCCGATTACGTAAAGCTTACCACCGGCCCCCACCACAAGAGAGCTCAGGAGGGGCGGAGCCGGCAATGCCGCTCGAGTCGACCACTTGTTGGTGGCGGCGTCGTACGCATAGGTGTGGCCGCAGCCTACGTAGTAGAGGTAGGCGCCGACTGCGGCTGCGCCGCCGCCGAAGCAGGGGGTTGGGAGCGGTGATTCCGTCGCCCACGTGTCCGTGGCGGGGTCGTAGGCCTCTACAGTTGAATAGATGATGTCGCGCGGGCCCACCTTCCTGCCCCCGACCGCGTACATCAGGCCGCCAAGCGCACCGGCAGCGAGGTCTTGGCGCGCCGTGGGCATCGGGGCCTTCATTGTCCAAGCGCCCGCCTGCGCCAGCGCCGGTCGGCCGGAAAGCAGGACCATGCAAAGGAGGGTGCAGGCAGCGACAATTGTTGCCGCGTGCTGCGCGTCATCGCGCCTCCGACTTTGCATCGCCAGGCCCACGGATTCCACCACCCTGCCCAATCTCGATAGAAACCCCATTGGACACCTCCCCGGTCGCCTTTCGCAATAGCACCGAAGTACCACCCCCGCCCCGCCCGCGCAATCCGCCGTCAACTCGGCGAATCGCTGCCGCTGGCTACGCCTTCAGGATCCCAACTCGAGCGGATTTCACCGGCCGGCGCGGCGAGCTCATGCCGGGCAAAGGCCTCCGCATGGTGCTTTCAGCGCTGCCCCTCCGCAGGCTTCGCTTCCGGATCGAGAGCTCGAAGGACCACTGCCGCTTCTTCGGCCGGCATGGGATTGAAGTAAAAGCCCTCGCTGCCGAGGTACTGGGGTTCGGCTTCGAGTTCGGGGGTGATCTCGATGTGCCAGTGGAAGTCCTCGCGAACAGTCTGCCACCAGTCCTCGGAAGGACCTTTGGCCAGGAGGTTGGGCTCGGTGTGGATCACGAGCCGGAGTTTCTCGCAGATCCGCTCCATGCGCCGCAGGCTCATGCCCAACAGGGCCGCGAGCGAGAGCCTTCTCGTATCAGAGGAAATATCCTTTTCAAAAGCGGAGCTGTGCTCGACCGGCAGGATCCACAATTCATAGGGAGACGTTGCGGCGTAGGGACACACGCTGATGAAGCCGGGTGTCTGGTCCACGATCCGGCGGGAAGATTGAATTTCCTGCGCGACCATATCGCAAAAGATGCACCGTTCCTTGCGCCGATAATGAAACAGGCTCCAGCGGTATTCCGTTGCCACGGCGGCGGGCATCACCGGCGTGGCCAGCACCTGGGAATGCCCGTGTTCCTCGCGCGGCGGAGCGCCATAACCCTGCCGCTTGAAAACGGAAACGTATCGGAGACGGTGATCCTGCTTCAAGTCCAGAATCCTGTCGCGATAGACAAGGAGCACCTCGGCGGCCTGTTCGGGGGTTTGTTGGGAAAGAGTGAGGCCGTGCTTCGGCGTCTCGACGATAACTTCATGCGCGCCGAGAGCGTTCATGCGGTCGAACATTCCTTCACCGGCCCGGTCAAGTTCTCCTTCAATCCGGAAGACAGGAGCGCGGTCGGCAAAAACTCTGACCGTCCACGCGCCACCGCGGTCTTTGCGTTCGCAAATGGTTTTGGGCGTGAAGCGTTCATTTCCGGGGCAGAACGGGCAGAGATCGCCGGAGTCGAGAGCGTTCGAAAGCACGGGACGTTTGCCGGTAACCACCCACCGGCGCGAGGCCGGATCCAATCGCAGCTCAGCCATGATATTTGCCTTTCCACACGCATTTGACTCGCAGGGCAGAGGGTTTGAGATTCAAGCGTAGTCCAACTCCGCATGCCGGGTAATGGCCTGCCATTTCAGGTCCTCTCCGGAGATTTTAGGCGCTGGGCGGCAAATCGGCAAGGCGACCTGCGACTCCAGTTTGGTTTTTAGCCTCCTTCAGGCTAGAATCTGTGGCGCGAGCGTTTATCATGCCTGAGTCCCGTCCTGAAACTTCGCCGGCTGCCCGCGCGGCTTCCATCAGCCTGCGGATTATTGCCATCGCCATCATCGTCGCCGCCATTAATTACGCTAGTTCCGTCGTCATCACTTTAATCTGCTCGATGTTCATCGCCTTCGTGCTCGAGCCGGGCGTCAGATTTTTTGAACGGTTGAAGATTCCGCGCTGGATCGGATCGCTGGTCATGATTCTGTTCGCGTTGACGATCGTCTATCTGACGATTTACGGGATCTACGACAGGATTTCCGCCTTCGTTCACGATTTCCCGACCTATGCCGAACCGTTGAAGCATCTGGTGCGCAGTTTTCAGAAATTTGTGGGCAGCATTCAGCAGGGAACTTCCAACATTATCGTTCCCAATTCCCAGCAGCCCAGCCTTCCGACCATCCGTCTGCAGCAGGAATCGCCATGGGTACAGTATTTTCTGAGAGGCGTCGGCTCGGTTTATACCTTTGCGATCACGGTGATGTTCATCCCGTTCCTGGTGTTCTTCATGCTTGCCTCGAAGAACAGAATCTGGGCTTCCACGCTGAACCTGTTTGCGCGGGAACGGCGCCAGCAGGCGGAAGAGGTGATTCAGGGCATCGGCCAGATGGTTCGCGAGTATGTGCTGGGAAATATTTTTGTGGCTTTGATTTCCGCCGCCTTCATTACCCCGGTCTTCTCACTGATTCATCTCCGGTACGCGCTTCTGCTGGGGCCAATGGCGGCCTTCCTCAGCCTGATTCCTTACCTTGGAGTGGCTCTGGGGATTATTCCTCCCTTGATGGTGGCGCTGGGACAGTATTCACAAGTGGGACCGTTCGTCGCCATCGGCATAACGGTCATGGTTGTGCATTTTCTGGCCATCAATTTTTTGACGCCCAAGCTGGTCGGCCATCGGGTCAAACTCAATGCGCTGACGGTCACCATCTCAATGATGTTTTGGGCATGGCTCTGGGGCGGCATCGGCCTTGTGCTTGCCGTGCCCATTACGGCCGCCGTCAAAGCTGTCTGCGACAATGTTGAGAAACTGAAGCCCTGGGGCGCCTGGATGGGAGAGGTTTAGAAACTCTTTTTGCCGACTTCGCGCGCTCGCGGCTTTCCCACAGCATCGAAAATCTTCAGAAGGTCTCGAACGCGGCCGGCGATGGAATCACCCTCCTGAAAAAGACGAATGCCCGCGATGCCCGTCGCTCCGTGATTCAGGCAAGTGGCAACGCGCTCGACCGTAATTCCTCCCAGCGCGAGAACGGGCACTCGCACTTTCTCCGCAACTTCGGCCAGTCTTTCGACTCCCAACGGAGGTCCGTAACCAGCCTTTGAGGGCGTCTCAAAAATCGGACCGAGAAGGATGTAATCGGCGCCGCCGGAATCGGCGGCAATCGCTTCTTCCAGTGAGTGGCAGGACGCCCCGATGAGAAAACCCTTGGGGGTTGCGCATCGCGCCGCTTGAAGGGGCATGGACCGAGTCCCCAAGTGGACGCCATGCGATTCCGAAGCGAGCGCCACATCGAGCCGGTCATTGACGATAATCCGGCAACGTGACCCGCGGGCGCGCTCGGCCGCGGCGCCGGCCAGCGCCAGCAGGGTTCGCGCCGGCAGATCCTTTTCCCTGATTTGCACGGCGTCGATGCCGGCTTCGATCGCCGAATGGATGCGACGCTCGATCGACTCCGATGCCAGCGAGCGCCGGTCCGTGATGTAACAGAGATGAAAGTTTGCGGACATACCTTGCTGAGCCTGGTCCGGGTTGCAAATGCCTCCAACTGCGCAACCCCGACCGAGGCGAACGTGCATGCTGCAACTTCAACGAGCGGGCGGACGTGGCGGGGCCAGCCCGAACGATTGACGAAGCCGCCATGCTTCGTTGAAAGCCAGAAGAATGTCCGCCAGTCCCAGGCCGGAAATTCCTCCCCGGACGAAGTAGTTATGGGTGATGGCGGAGAGCCAGGCGAAGTGGGTCGTGAAGAAGTTTCTTCCCCAGAGTGAGACCCAGGGAAGCATCAGCAGAAACACTCCCAGCTCAAAGCAAAAAACGATGTACAGAATGGTCAGCCAGCGATTGGAAGCTTGGTCCTGCAATTGGTCCTGAGCCTGATGCTGAACGGCTGGAATGACCTCGCCGCGGCGAGCCGCTTATGAGGTTTTAAGCTGGAGCAGCCGAATTTTTTCAGCGACGTCACGGTAGTCGATATTCTGGCTGTACACCTCGGTAAATCTCTCAAGCGCGAGCTTGGTGTCGCCGGCCTGCTC
>JBJKPU010000006.1:0-103152 GCA_046706005.1 Terriglobia bacterium
TGCCGCAATCCGTGCGGGCTCACGCGCACCGGCGGTCCGTAAAGGCCAACGTAGCGCTTCAGCAGCCGCGCCACCGAGCGGTCCGTCAGCCGTCCGCCGCGCGCGTTCAGAAAAAGCGCCTGATTTCCCGACCGCATTTCTTTCAGCAGCCGCTCCCGCGGCGTCAGGTATTCTTCAATCGCCGATTTCGCCTTCGAGCCGAACGGAACGATTCTTTCCTTCCCGCCTTTGCCCCGAACCAGCACGAATTCTTCGCCGAAATTAACGCTTCGCAGGTCGAGGCCCACCAGCTCGCTCACGCGCAGCCCGGATGCGTAAAGGAGTTCCAGCATCGCCCGGTCGCGAATCATCTTCCAGTCGCCGCCTTTCGCCCGCTCGGCAAGCTGGTCCAAAAAAGTGTTCACGTCTTCTTCTGACATGATGCGCGGCAGCGTCTTGTCCAGCTTGGGCGTTGAAATCGCCGCCGCGGGGTCGCTCTTCACCAGCCGTTCGCGCGCCAGAAATTTGAAAAACGCGCGCACCGAAGCCAGCTTCCGCGCCACCGAGGTTTTCTTCTTTTCGTTTTCAAAAAGGTAGGCGAGAAAGGCCCGAACATTGAGCGGCGTCACCGATTTGGCATCGACGCCTGCTTCGGCATTGTGCTGCACCAGAAAGTCGCGAAGCTGAATCAGGTCGCTGCGATAGTTCCGGATCGTGTGCGGCGAAGCGTTCCGCTCGTAGCGAAGATAATGAATGTAGCGCTCAATCAGTTCGTCCATAAACGGCCTTGCGGGCGGCGGTTTGATTTCACCTTTCGGCGCGCGCCTGCGATTCTTCCACCGCGCCGGAAAGCGAAAGCGGCCCGCCGGTTTCACTCCGGTCTTCCTGCGATGAACCCAGCCACGCGCCCAGGCTTTCGAGAGCCCGCGCGCATTGCTTCTCTCTCCGCGCGCGTTTATCGCGCCGGATTTTAGCCGGCACATCCGTCAAAGGCGGCAGCAGATCGAATGAAATATTGGCCGGCTGATAATTCGCGCCGTCAGCGTGCGTCACGTAATTGATGAGAGAGCCCAGCGCCGTCTCTCTCGGCGGCGGCTCGTAATTCATCTCAAGCACGCGGGCCGCCATCGCCCGGCCCGCCAGCAAGCCGGTGGCAATGCATTCAACGTATCCTTCCACGCCCGAAAGCTGTCCCGCCACAAAAACGCCCGCGGCGTTGCGAAGGCTCAGATCCGCCGCAAGCGATTTCGGCCCGTTGATGTACGTGTTGCGATGAATCTGTCCGTAGCGAAGAATTTCCGCCTGCTCGAGTCCCGGAATCATCCTGATAATCTTTTTCTGCTCGGGAAATTTCAGATGGTTCTGGAAACCCACCAGGTTGTAGCTCGAGAACCGTAGATTTTCCGCGCGCAACTGAACCACGGCAAAGGGCCGCCGTCCGGTTCGCGGATCAATCAGGCCCACTGGTTTCATGGGACCAAAGCGCAGCGTGTCATAGCCGCGGCGCGCCAGTTCTTCAATCGGCAGGCACGCTTCAAAGTATTTTGCATCTTCGAACTCATGCCGCTCCACCCGCTCGGCGCCGCTCAGAGCTTCGTAAAAAGCGCGGTATTCTTTTTCATCCAGCGGACAATTCAAATAATCTTCGCCGCCCTTGCCGTATCGCGAAGCGGCAAAAATGCGGGTCATGTCGAGGCTCTCGGCGTCAACAATAGGACTGATTGAATCGTAGAACGCGAGGTATTCCGATCCCGTCAGCCTCTTCAGATTTTCCGCCATCGCGCCGGAAGTTAGAGGGCCCGATGCCACCAGGCTCAACCCGTCGCTCGGAATCTCCGTCGCCTCCTCGCGTCGCAAATCAATCAACGGATGGCGCTCGACTGCCGCCGTCACAGCGCGCGCAAAGGCTTCGCGGTCCACCGTCAGCGCCATTCCGCCCGGAACCGCGCACTCCGCCGCGAGCCTCAGCAGCAGCGAGTCCGCGCGCCGCATTTCTTCTTTTAGCAGCCATGAAGCCGAGCCGCTGGTATTCGATTTCAGCGAATTGCTGCAAACCAGTTCGGCCAGAAAAGCCGTTTTGTGGGCCGGCGTCTGCCGCGTCGGCCGCATTTCGCAGAGCGTCACCGGCACGCCGCGCCGCGCCAGCTGCCACGCCGCCTCGCTGCCGGCAAGCCCTCCGCCGATGATGGTCACGCGATTTTCCATGCGCCTTCTTTTGCCGATTATATCAGGCAGGCGACATCCGCAACACGCCGCTCAGCGCGCCGTTTGCGCATCCGTCACGAGCCGGAACTATTTCGCCAGAAATTCCCCGACCGTTCTGGCCAGCGACGCGCCCTGGCATCCGGTGCTGATGTGTCCGCAATCAGAAGTGAGTTCGACCACGGGAGCTTTCAGGAGTTTTGCAAAGTGCTCGGCGGGATTCGGATTCACCATGTGATCCTGCTTCGACACGACCACCATCACCTGTGCCCTCACGGCCGCAGCGGCTTTCTGCATTGACCCGCCGAACGGCTTTGAAACATCGTCGGCCATCATGGCCTGAAGCTGGCGAATCCAGTCGTTCGCGTCGAATGATTTCATCGTGTCTTCGTCGGTGGTCTTTAGAAACTTCTGGAAATCCTGCGGCGGCGTATGGTCCACGCGATACTGCGGAGTCGTCAGATTCATCGAATGGATGTCCCCGGCCAGGCTCATCCCCGCCACCGGCACGGAAGCGTAATCTCCGCCTTTCCACGCCGGATCGTCCTCGATAGCGAGTTTCTCTGCCGTCCACAGCAGCAAATCGTAGGAGGTCAACTTCGGCGAGCCAACGATGGGAATCGCCTCGTCCATGAAATCCGGATAAGCGGTCATCCATTGAAACGTCTGCATGCCGCCCATGGAAATTCCCATCACGGCGTGAACGTGATTGAGGTGAAGGATTCGCGTTGCCAGTTCGTGTTCGGCGTTCACCATGTCGAGAATCGTGAACTTCGGGAAATGCATGTGCGGCTGCAGCGTGCTGTTCGAGGGCGAAGAACTCACGCCGTCGCCCAGCGCGTCAATCAGAATTACGTAGTATTTGGTAGAATCCGCCAGCTTGCCCGGCCCCACGTTGCCCAGCAATTCCGCGCTCGTTCCCGTGAACCACGTCGGCCACAGAATCACGTTCGACCGGTCGGCGTTGAGCGTGCCGATGGTCCGGTAACCGATTTTGCAGTCGCGAATGGTCTGGCCGTTCTCGAGCTTGAAGTTGCCGAGTGAAGCGAACTTCTGCTGCTGCGCAACCAGCGTTCCGGCAAAGAAAAACAGCGCAAAAATGCATGCGGCAAGGCGCGACGTCATAGCGAAGCCTCCTGAAGATGCTGATTGGATCGAGTTCGGCCGGCTTACGGCTTGAGCCCGGGAATCTTCAGCCGGATGCGATAAAGGCTCTTGCTGGCGGTAACGTAGAGCGTCTTGTAATCCTTGCCGCCCCACGCCAGGTTGGCCATCACCACCGGAATATCGATGGTCCCGATGTGCCGCCCGTTGGGCGAAAAGATCCACACGCCGCCCGGTCCCGCTCCGTAAAGATTCCCTTTCGTATCCACTTTGATTCCATCCGGCCCTCCCGGCGCTTTTGCGGAAGTGCAGTCATAAAAAACCCGCGCGTTGGAAACGCTGCCGTTGGGATTCACGTCGTAGCGCATCCAGACTTTGTGCCGAGGATCGGAGTTGTCAACGTAAAGATATTTTCCGTGGGGCGAGAACGCGATTCCGTTCGGCCGCGTCAGGTTGCGGATAATCAGTTGCAGGTGAGCGTTGTCGGGCGGCGCGCCGGCGGGATGCGACGTCGCGTCAGGAATGCGATAGACGCCGTTGAATGGAAGCTGCTTCAACGGATCGTGATCGCCCTGGGTCGGCAGGCCATAAGGCGGGTCGGTAAAGTAAAGCGAACCGTCCGAGCGGTAAACCAGATCGTTGGGACTGTTCAGCCGCTTGCCTTCGTAGCGGTCGGCCAGAACGGTCAGCGTGGCGCCGGGCTTGAGCGATTCGAGCCGGAAAATATCGCGCCGCGCGTGGCCGGCCACGGTCAGCCGCCCGCGCGAATCGAGCGTCATGCCGTTCGAGCCCGATTCCGGGCCGCCATAAGGAGCCGAACCCTGATAGCCGCTGGGGTGCAGAAACACCGTCAGCGAATCCGGCGGAGTCCACTTCATGATGCGGTTGTTGCGAATGTCGGCGAACAGCAGATATCCGGCGCGAGTCCACACCGGACCCTCCGTCCAGTTCATGCCCGTGGCCAGCAGCACCAGTTTGGCGTGCCGCGGCACAATGGCGTTGATGGCAGGGTCGAGCCGTTCGATCTTTTCATTAGCGACGGTTTGAGGCGCGCTCAAAAGCAATGCCGCGCCCAGAAGCAATCCGAGGAAGATTGATAAGGCCATCCATGTCTTTTTCATGCCGCGGATTTTACACCGCGCCGTCCGCCCGCGCAACCGGCGCGCCTCGAACGCGTCGCGGCCCTACCGCCGCTCTCCTTTCCCCTTGCCATTCGCTCCCTCTCGATGTATAAACCCGTCATATTCAGGGAAAGTGAACGGGCGCGCGTGCTGCGAACGCGGCGGCCTGCACGCCAGCCAAGCATGACCATCCAGACCGAATTCGAACTCACGGGAAAGGATTACAAGGAAGTCGTCAAGTATCACCTTCGAAGCAGGCGGTCGCGGATGGTCTTCCTTCTTATCGACATCCTTCTTTGCAGCGTATTGGGCGCGTGCGCGGTTTTTTCCCTGTTCGACGGAGACACCGATTGGGCGGTCTACGCAATCGTAGTTTGTCTGGCGCTTCTGGCGGTCAATCTTATCAAGCCTCGTCTTTTGGTGCGCTCGCTTCAAAACACCCCTTTTTATAAAGGAAAGATCAGCGTTCAGGTTGATGACCTGGGGACCAGGTTTGTTTACGTCACGGGCGATTCGAACACACAATGGGCCGGCTACATCCGATTCATCGAGACACCAAACCTCTTTGTGCTTTACGTTTCAAAGGCTATGTTCCGGCAGATCCCCAAGCGCGCCCTCTCGACGGAGCAACTTTCCCAACTCCGGGAATTGCTCCGGCAACGGATTACCCAGTCCGCATAGCGACCGTTCGCCGCCGCGCTTCGCCTTTCTCCCCCATCCCCCACCTGCCACCTACCACCTGCCTTCTGCCACCTTCTACACCCCCTTCCCGGAATCCGCGGAAGAGTGTAAATTAGTGTGTTGTGAAATCGCGGGGATTGATTCTTGCAATCTGCATAATGGGCCTGGCGGGCGTGGCAATTGCCGCGCCGCCCGCGAACGGTCACGCCTCCGAGGCGGCTTCCGCCAGCGCCGAGACTCCGTCTCCCGCGCCGGTCCCGACCGTGGACACGGCCGCGTACCAGGCCAAAATGAAGGCCATCGCGAACCTGCCGGCGCCTTCCGATTGCGAAAAGCCCAAAGCCAAGCCTCCCGCCAAAGCAGCGGCGAAAGCCGGAAAGAAAAAAGGAGCGAAAGCGGCCGAAGCCCCGGCGGCAGCCGCCAAAGTTGCGGCCGCGCCCGTGGCTGAAAAGAAAGCACCGCGCGAAGGCTGCTCGGCCCGGCGATTCTGGCCGGCGCTGGGGGCTACTCCGCAACAGGGCGCGCTGCTGCCCTTCAAGCGGATCGTCGCCTACTACGGCAACTTTTACTCCAAGCGCATGGGAGTCCTGGGCGAGTATCCGCAGGACAAAGTGGTCGCCATGCTGAAGGACACGTCGCAAGCCTGGGCCAAGGCCGATCCTTCCACGCCGGTGATTTCCGCCATTGATTACATTGCCGTCTCCGCGCAATCCGTGCCGGGCCGCGACGAGAAATACAGGATGCGCATGCCTGCCGCCCAGATTGAAAAGGCCATCAGCCTGGGCAATCAGATTCACGGCCTGGTGTTTCTTGACGTGCAGCCCGGCTGGAGCACCGTGGAAGCCGAAGTGACGCGCCTTGCGCCTTACCTGAAGCAGCCGAACGTGGAACTGGCGCTCGATCCGGAATTCGCTCTGGTCGATGGCAAGCGGCCCGGCGCCTGGCGAGGCACCATGACCGCCGCCGACATCAATTTTGCCGCGCGCTTCCTGGCCAGGCTGGTGCAGGAAAACCATCTGCCGCCCAAGATTCTGGTCGTCCACCGCTTTACCCAGCAGATGGTCACCGACTTCCGCGGCATCAAACCGCTGCCTGAAGTTCAGATCGTCATGGATATGGACGGCTTCGGCTCGCCCGTCCTCAAGGTTTCAACCTATCAGGATTACATCGCCACCCAGCCCGTGCAGTTCACCGGATTCAAACTGTTTTACAAGAACGACGTCCGGATCGGCCACCACCTGATGTCTCCCTCGGAAATCCTTAGCCTCACCCCTCAGCCCAGTTACATCCTGTATCAGTAGGATTGCGACCGGCCGGGCGGCCCTGGAATCCGTAGGGGCGATTCATGAATCGCCCTCCCGTAGCGCGGGCCTTTACGGCCCGCGGTTCTTTCCGGCGGCCCGCGAAGCGTGATTGATTTTCTTCATTCACGCCTTTACAATGTCGCCCTGCCCTCAGGAGGATTCATGGACGCCGAGTCACTCGCACAAATCGAGCGGATCGTTTCACGCACCGAAGAAAAGCTCCGCCAGGAGTTGGGCGGAAAGACTGATGCCCTGGGCGCTTCGCTTCGCCAGGAGTTGAACGAAAAGGTAGAAGGGTTAAGCGGAAACCTGGGCCAGTTGAACGATAAGGTAGAAGGGTTAAGCGGAAACCTGGGCCAGTTGAGCGATAAGGTAGAGGGGTTAAGCGGAAACCTGGGCCAGTTGAACGATAAGGTAGAGGGGTTAAGCGAAAAAATAGAGGATGTGAAGCGGCACGCCGCCGTGCTTCACGAAGACGTTCTGCACAGGATCGATCTGGTGGTAGAGGGCCACCAGGCGCTTCACCAAAAGATCGAGAGCGTTGAAGCCAGATTGTCGGCGCGAATTGAGCATGAGTCTCTTGAGACTCGCTCCCTCATTCAGCTTTCCTAGCACCAGCTTCAGGAGCGGGTCGAAACTTTGGAGCAGCGTGTCCTGCTCATCGAACGCCGCCTCGGACTCTCCACCCAGCCTACCTAGCGCGTCTCAAATAATGGGACATGTAGCGCCCACCTTCAGGTGGGCAAGCCTCGTAGCGCGGCGGGTGGCGCAATGGCGTCCGACGGCGGGGCGGCAATTCGTAGGGGCGATTCATGAATCGCCCTTAGATAGCCCTGGCCTTTACGGCCCGCGGCTCTTCCTTCAAATTTGGCGTCGGCCGGCGCGGTTATTGATTTTTAATCTCCGCGCTCCCGCAACGCCGGAGAAGGATTAGAATGGCGGGATGAGGGCTGAGGGGTCTCCATGAAAAACATGGCGCTCGTATTTCTCACGAGAATGTTCGTCCTCCTTGGCGTCGCCGGGCTTCTTGGAGCGGCGGGCAAGCGAACACCGGTTGCGAACATCAGGACGCTTTACATTCAGTGCCCAGTGCCGTGGCTGAGGGAGCGCGTGGGCGGCCTCTTGGACGACCGATGCGCGTGCGTCACCGCAGGGCGTCAGCAAGCGGATGCGACCGTTCAAGTTTCATACGTCAACGCACCGGGCACAATGAAGCCAATCAGAAACATCAGGGTCACCCTTGAGCTTCTCCGCGGGGGCAAGGCAGTCTGGAGCGACCAACGAGACTGGCCCGCCGGGGGGCCCTCGATGCCGCCCCGCAAGGCGGCCCTCGGCATCGCGGCGGGCTTGGTCGGCGAACTCGAGGGGGCGGTGCGCTTCACTGGCCGGCGGGACGTGACGCGGGCCTTTCTCCGGTCTGTTTCGCGCATAGCGATCGTCCCCTCCGGTAGCTGGGACCAGGCCGTAGCCGCAAAGTGGGCGCGGTCCCTAGCCCGCGGAGGGTGTACCCAAACGGTAGTCGCGAAGCAAAACGCTGGCGCGATCCTCCAGCACGTGGAAGTCAGCAGCTCACAGGTCAATCACATTGGCGAGGTCGACGTCGAGTGCGCAAGCGGCCCCGATGGAACCTTTTGCTCTGACAACCTGGGGGGCTCTTCGTCGGTTACCTGCGAGGGCGAAAACTGCTCCGGCAGCTCGACGACCGGCTCTCCAGGCGACGCCCGACCCGACATCGAAATCGTGGCGCCAACATTCGCCTGGATGTTTATCGACCCGAGGACGGGCCAGCGAATCGGGAGATGGACGAGCCAGCGCGACTCCCTTCGCAGCGTCAAGCGGGCTCTGGGATGTAAATGAGCCCGCGGGGCGCACCGCGCGTGTGGCGCATATGTCGACGTAGTCGCCAGGTGTGCAATTAGACGGTCAAGGAATGCGGGTGGCTGGGGCAGATACTGATTTTCAATGTCCGCAGCCCCACGACGCGGGAGAAGCATAAGAATGGCTGGGTGAGGGCCAAGGGAGAGCTACGATTGGGGGGACAGTCCCAAGATGGCGACAAGCGTTGATGCGGCCGGTAAGCTTGCCTTCCTCTCTGACGATCTGTACGACGCTCTGAGGTGGCTTTTCGAGGGGGCAGTCATTTGGGCGGCTGCCAAGGAGAAGGAGCGCAGGGGCGAGGAGGTCTGCCGGCACCAGGCTCTCCTCGGTATGTACACGTCACTGGTGCAGGCCCGTGCCCTCTATGACTTCTTCTATTACAAGAGTACGAACCGCGCTCACTCCGATGACGCGGGGGCGTGCGATTTCGCGAAGAGCTGGTGTGCAGAGCCGTCCAAAGATTCGCTCTACACTAAGTACATGAAACGGGGTAAACCAGCCAACAAGAGGGTCTTCCATTTGGTGTATTGCCGCGAGCGGCGTGGCGGAGAGCCTCAACTTAACACCCAAGTCGTCGAGTTCGCGAGGGACCTCCGCGCCCTAACCATCAAGTTTGCCGACGAGGCTGAACCGCAATTCCAGTCCTGCATCCATTGCGCCCTCGGGCGCGCACTGGCCGAGGCCGAGGGCGCAGCGAAACACTACGGAATCGCGAATCCCTTCCATGATGTCGGACCGGGGACCAGAGCCCCGTAGGGCGCGGATTCGGTGCCGTCTAGTGAAGTGCCGCGCCCGTAGGCAGGCGGCGCACCTGATTTTGGTGCCTGCGGTCCCTTCGCGCTTGACAGGGTTTAGCAGGTAGCACGCGCGGCCGTTTTGGCGCGGCCCGCGGCTCTTCCTTCACTTACTCACGGTTTCCGGCTGGGTTTCCGACTCGATTTTCTTTTTATTGCGGCATTTGGGATAGCCGCTGCAGGCGAGGAAATATCCAAAGCGGCCGCTGCGCACCACCATGGGCTTGCCGCATTTTTCGCAGGCCTGTTCAGGAACTTCCGGCGGAGGCGGCGCGACGGTCGGCTGGCCGTCCTTCATCAGAATCCGCCGCGTATTCTTGCAATCGGGATAACCCGAGCACGCAAGGAAGTAACCGAAGCGCCCGCTCTTGACGGTCATGGGCTTGCCGCATTTTTCGCAGGCTTGTTCGGGAACCTCCGGCGCGGGCGGCGCCAGCGTGGCTTTGCCGTCCTTAACAATGATGCGCTTGGTGTTGCGGCATTCGGGATAGCTGGTGCAGGCCAGGAAATATCCAAAGCGCCCGCGTTTCACGGCCATCGGCTTGCCGCATTTTTCGCAGGTGTGCTCGCCCACGTCCGGCACGGGCGGCGCGGCCGGCGATGCGATTCCGTATTTGGCGGCGAGTTCCGGACTCATATCCTTGGTTCCGTCGCAATCGGGATAACCCGTGCAGGCAAAGAACTGGCCGTTGCGGCCCAGGCGAATCACCATCGGCTTGCCGCACTTCTCGCACTTCTCGTCGCTCGGCCGGCCTTCGCCCTTCAGGTCCTCCATTTCACGTTCGGCAATTCGCAGGTCCTTCTTGAACTTTTTATAGAATTCGTCCAGCGCCTCGGTCCACGTCAGCTTGCCTTCCTCGACCTCGTCCAGCTCTTCTTCCATGCGCGCCGTGTAGGCGACGTCAAAAATGTCATTAAAACTTTTCACCAGCAGATCGCTCACCACCATGCCCAACTGCGTGGGATAAAACCGTCCCTGTTCCTTTTCCACGTAGGCGCGATTCTGAATCACGGAAAGAATGCTCGCGTAAGTGGACGGCCGCCCGATGCCTTTTTCTTCCAGCGCCTTCACCAGCGTCGCTTCATTGAAGCGCGGCGGCGGCTCCGTAAAATGCTGCTCGGGCAGCAGCTCGAGCAATTCCAGCGCCTCGCCCTGCGCCACTTCCGGCAGCCGCAGCTTCAATTCTTCCGCATCCGCGTCCGTCTGCTCGTCCTTCCCTTCCTCGTACACGGCGCGGAAGCCCTTGAATTTTTCCACTGATCCCGTGGCGCGCAGCAGATAATCGCCGCTCGCAATCTCGATCGTCGTCTGGTCGAACACGGCCGGGTTCATCTGCGAAGCCACAAACCGTTGCCAGATCAGCTTGTAAAGTTTCTGTTCGTCGGGCGCGAGAACCGATCGCAGCGATTCCGGCGTCCTCGTCACGTCCGTGGGACGGATCGCTTCGTGCGCGTCCTGCGCGCCTTTTTTGCTCTTGTAGTGGATCGCCTGTTCCGGCAGATAATTCTTCCCGTACTTCTTCTGCACGAACTCGCGCACCGCGGTCAGCGCCGTCTCCGCCACGCGCGTCGAGTCGGTCCGCATGTAAGTAATCAGTCCGACCGAACCTTCGCTGCCGATTTCCACGCCTTCGTAAAGCCTCTGCGCGACGGTCATCGCTTTCTTGGCGGAAAAGCGCAGCTTGCGCACGGCTTCCTGCTGCAGCTTGCTGGTGATGAACGGCGGCACGGGATACTTGCGCTTTTCGCGCTTCTCAACCGATTGCACCGCCAGCTTGCCGGATTCAATCGCGGCGCGATGCTGCTCAGCCGCCGCCTGATCGCCGATCTCCAGTTCCTTGCCCTGGAATTTTACGAGCCGCGCTTCAAACGGCGGCGGATTGTGCGCGCTGACTTTCGCCGTGATCGTCCAGTATTCTTTCTTGATGAACGCCAGGATTTCGCGTTCCCGTTCGATAATCAGGCGCAGCGCCACCGTCTGCACGCGCCCCGCGGAAATCCCCCGCTTCACCTTGTCCCACAGCAGCGGGCTCACCTGATAGCCCACCAGCCGGTCCAGCACCCGCCGCGCCTGCTGCGCATCCACCAGCCGCGAATCAATTTCCCCCGGCTTCTCGAATGCCGCGCGGATGGCGTCGCGCGTGATTTCATTGAAAAGCACGCGATGGAAATTCCGCTTTTTCGAATCCAGCAGTTCGCGCAGATGGAAGCAGATGGCTTCGCCCTCGCGGTCCGGGTCGGCGGCCAGATAAATGGACTCCGCCTTGGCCGCGGCTTCCTTCAGGGCCTTGATCGTTTCCTTTTTGCTCTGAATCGGCTCGTACGTCGGCCGGAACTTCTTTTCGATTTCCACGCCCAGCTTCTTCTTGGGCAGGTCCATCACGTGCCCCATCGAAGCCTTCACCGTGAAATCCGATCCGAGATATTTGTTGATCGTCTTCGCCTTGGCGGGCGATTCAACGATCACGAGTGATTTGGCCATAACCTCAGCTTTCAGTTTTCAGCTATCAGCCTTCAGCAGTCAGCATTCAGTTCTCAGCGCGAGATCCATTCCAGGAGCAGTTCCCAACGTCCTGACTGAAAACTGATAACTGACGGCTGACAGCTTCTTCATAGCTTACGTATAAAATTCTTTCCCGGCAACTGCCGAATCAATCCGCTCATTTCAAGCTCCAGCAGGGTCTGCAGCACGCGCGGCCCGGGCAAATCCACCCGCCCGAAGATCGCGTCCACAAACAGCGCCTCATCCACGCGCAGCGCTTCATAAACTTTTTTCTGCTCCGGCGTCAGCGACTGGTCAAAAAGCGAACTCCCGTCGCCGTTGCCCCCGCTTGCCTCTGACGCTTCTTCCGGCGGCAGCAGTTGCCCGCGAACTTCCGGCGTAAATTCCTCCACCACGTCCATCCACTGGTCCACCAGCTTCGCTCCCTGCTTGATTAGATGATTGGGCCCGAAACTTTGTGCAGCCGTAATGTTCCCCGGCACGGCAAAAACTTCCCGATTCTGCTCCGTCGCGAGGCGCGCCGTAATCAGCGAGCCGCTGTACTCGCTGGCCTCCACCACCAGAACGCCCAGTGAGAGTCCGCTGATAATCCGGTTGCGAATGGGAAAATTTTCCGGCGTCGGTCCCGTCCCCAGCGGAAATTCGGATATCACCGCGCCCGATTCCGCAATCTTATCCGCCAGCCGCCGGTTCTCGCGCGGATAAACGTCGTCCATGCCGCGCCCCTGCACGGCGACGGTTTTTCCCTTCGCTTCCAGCGCCCCGTGATGCGCCGCGGAATCAATTCCGCGCGCCATGCCCGAGACAATCACGATTTGCCGCTCCGCCAGATCGCGCCCCAGCCTGTTCGCCACCTGCAGCCCGTAAGCCGACGGCTTGCGCGAACCCACCATGGCCAGCGCCGGACCCGACAGCGCCCGGACGTCGCCGTGCACGTAAAGCACAATCGGCGGATCGGGAATCTGCCGCAAAAGCGGAGGATAAGTTTCATCCGCCTGGCAGACGAACTTCAAATCCAGCTTTTCCGCCGCCTTGATTTCCTTCTCGGCTTCCTTCAATCCCGTCTGGCCGAAAATCGCCCGGCAGGCTTTGGCCGGCAGGCCGGTGCTTTCCAGCGCCGTCAGCGACGCCATGTAGGCGCCCTGCGGCGAGCCGAAATGCTCCATCAGCTTCAGCGCGCCTCGAACCCCCAGGCCCTCCACGCGCCCCAGCGCCAGCCAGTATTCAATTCCTTCCTGCATAAGCATCAGCCGGTTTCACAATTGTCCTGCGCGACTTCGCAGGTTGTAGCGCAGAGTTTCGTTCGTCGAAACTCTGCGGCACGTCTCGAAGAACCGCAGACTTTGAATGGCGCAAAGACTGCGCCACCCGCCCCCCATCAAACTACACTAAACGGCCTGTCAAGAGGAAATCTTTAGATTCTGCGTAGCGCAGGCCCTTGCGGCCTGCGGCTAGTTCCGTAGCGCCGACCTTCAGGTCGGCACGCGCGTCGCCACACTCAATGCCCACCTGAAGGTGGGCGCTACGTCCACGCTACATCCGAGCCACCGCCTCCTGTATAATTACGCCCGGCGGACGGCATGACGGCACTTACAAAATCCCAGATCGACAAGCTCGGAGACCGCCTGAGGAAGCTCGTCTAGGTCTTGCCTCGAAATGGAAACTGAGATGGTGTTCTTAATCGATTATGACCGTCCTACCGGCAAGCTTGTGCAATTCCGCAAATTCGACGAATCAGACCGCCAGACCGCCCACGACATCCGGCTCGAGCTGGAGCGGAAGCTCAACCGTGAGGGCAACCGGGACCGCGAGGTCGTGGTTCTGGAAGCCCCGACCGAAGAGCAGATCCGCCACACGCACGGCCGCTATTTCAAGTCCGTGGCAGAACTCACAAAGGAAATGGAAACGGTTCGCGAGAACGGCGACAGAAGTAAGTAGCCCGTAGCGCAGGCCCTTGCGGCCTGCGGCCCGTTGCCAAAAAAAGGGGGAGCACAAACGCGGTGGTCCGCGCTCGAAATCCAAGAGAGAGTCTTGCTCACTTGAGTGCCTTATGCGCTTCGACAAGAAAAACGATATCCGCGGCCACCAAGTGCAGAGCATACCCCGCGAAGTGAGGTGGGATTGGCTTCGGATCGGGGCCCTGGCCGTGGCGGCTTGTCCTATTGCTGAGCGTCGGCAAACCCGATTCCAGTGCGGATCGAAGACCGGCGAAATGCGTCTGAAGCTCAGGCTGGACGAGTCCGTGAGCGAAGAGAACGTCGAGAAGCGGCTTCGCGGTTGCGTTGGGCTCGTGGGGCCATTTACGGATCTTGCAGATCGCCTTTGATACACTTTCAAAAGCCTTTAAGGCCTCTGCGACTGCCTCCTTGTAGTCGCCGTGCCTATAATGATCGAACGCCCTAATGAACTCCTGCTCAGGCCCCTCGAACCCCGGTCCGCTAAGAAGCGAAAGCGCCGGCTTTACGACTTCAGCGTGGATCAACTGGCTGTCTACGCGAACTATCATCCCGTTAAGGTATTGGTATCCAACGCCATGCTCACGAAACCGGTGATTTAGCTCGCTAATCGCGTCGCCGGGCTCTTGCGACAGCTGAGCGAGATGACGTTGCTCATACGTCATTTTGGGAACGAAGCGTTCCATAAGCCGGAATGATAACTCAATGATATCTAAGGCATCATCAGTACCTGCTTTCAACAAGTACTGGTGGCATTGGACCGACGGCGTCATCGTTCCGTCTGACAGGGTATACACCCCCTTCTCCTTGCACAGAGACCTATGGATCCACCGCCAGAGCCCGCTAGTTGGAAGTTCAAGATACCCGGTTCGGTCCAGGCCATAGGGACCGATTGATTCGGTCCAGATCAACGAAATCTGGGTGCGGAGGGGCGTGGGGAGCATATCATACTGGTAGACATCCGGTGCACTCCCCTTTTCGAGCCGCTTTTTGCGTTTTGAATAGAGGTCGGTGATTGCCATGTCACCCTCGTAGTTGCTTTCTCTATCGATTAGTATATTAGCTCTTACTTCAATCCGCCAGATCATTACCATCACATATAACGCTGGCGCAACAGCCGCAAATAACGAGGCCAGGCCCCGCGCCCCGCATCCCGCTTGGCCGCCGGGTGGCGCATACGCTGCGTATTGCGGCGTGTGTGCGCCACGTTCTGTAGCGCCAACCCCGCCTGGCGGGGTCGGCAGCCGCGTGTCGCTGCGCCAATTGCCCACCTGAAGGTGGGCGCTACATTCGCGTTACAGCTTGACCGCGCGCAGCCTCAACGCCGGGTGGCGCATACACGGCGTATTGTGCCGTGTGTGCGGTTCGCTCTCAAAGACCGCGGGTCCCGCGCCGCCCGCTACAACCGCACCGCCCTCAGCCGCAGCGCATTGGTAATAACCGACACGGAGCTGAAACTCATGGCCGCCGCCGCGATAATCGGGCTGAGGAGCAATCCGAAGAACGGATAGAGCACGCCGGCGGCAATCGGCACGCCGAGCGAATTGTAAACGAACGCGAAAAACAGATTCTGCTTGATGTTGCGCATGGTGGCCTGGCTCAGCGCCCGCGCGCGCACGATTCCGGAAAGATCGCCCTTCACCAGCGTGACCCCGGCGCTTTCCATCGCCACGTCCGTGCCCGTCCCCATGGCGATTCCCACCTGCGCTGCCGCAAGCGCCGGCGCGTCATTGATGCCGTCGCCCGCCATGGCCACAAAGCGGCCCTCCGACTGAAGCGTTTTCACCACGCCGGCTTTTTCATCCGGCAAAACTTCGGCCACCACCTGGTCGATGCCGAGCTTTTTTGCAACCGCCTCCGCCGTGGTTCGATTGTCGCCCGTCAGCATCACCACGCGCAGCCCTTCGCGGTGCAGCCGCCGGATGGCATCGGGAGCGGACTGCTTGATCGGGTCGGCGACGCTGATCAGGCCGATGGCTTTCGCGTCCTTCACCACAAACATCACCGTCTGCCCGTCGGCGCGCAATTCTTCCGCGCGTCGGGCCACGGCGCTCGCGTCCACTCCAAGCTCATCGAGCAGCTTGCGATTCCCCAGCGCAACTTCGCCGCCGCCGATTCGCCCTTTCACTCCGCGCCCGGTGAGCGATTCGAATTCATCGGCATTCGCGATGGTCACTCCGCGCGCTTCCGCCTCCGCCACGATCGCCGCCGCCAGCGGATGCTCGCTCGCGCGCTCGAGACCTGCCGCAAGGCTCAGGACCGTCTGCTCGTCCACGTCTTTCACCGCTTCCACGGCCGTGACTCGCGGCTTGCCTTCCGTCAGCGTTCCCGTCTTGTCCACGACCAGCGTATCCACCTTGCGCAACTGCTCGATGGCGTCGGCGCTCTTGAAAAGAACTCCCGCGCTCGCGCCTTTCCCGGCCGCCACCATCACGGCCATCGGCGTCGCCAGTCCCAGCGCGCACGGGCAGGCGATGATCAGCACGGCCACCGCGTTCACCAGCGCATGCGCCATTTTCGGATTCGGCCCCCACGCGGCCCACACGATAAACGTAAGCACGGCAATGCCGACCACCGCGGGAACAAAGTATCCCGCCACGATGTCCGCCAGCTTTTGAATGGGCGCGCGGCTGCGCTGCGCTTCCGCCACCATCTGCACGATTCGCGCCAGCAGAGTTTCGCTGCCCACGCGCTCCGCCTGAATCACCAGCGCCCCGGTGGAATTCACCGTCGCGCCGGTCACGCGGTCGTCCGCCTGCTTTTCCACCGGAATCGGCTCGCCGGAAATCATGGATTCATCAACGTTGCTCTTCCCTTCCACCACCACGCCGTCCACCGGAATCTTTTCGCCCGGCCGCACTCGCAGCCGGTCGCCGGGCTTGACGCGGTCAAGCGGAATGTCGGATTCCGAACCGTCCGCCTGAATCAGCCGCGCCGTTTTCGGAGCCAGTCCCAGCAGCGCCTTGATGGCCGCGCCCGTCCGGCTGCGGGCTCGCAGTTCCAGCACCTGGCCTAACAAAACCAGCGCCGTGATGGTCGAGGCCGCTTCAAAATAAACTCCCACCTGGCCCGAGGCGCTGCGAAACGCCGCCGGGAAAATTCCCGGGACCAATACCGCGACCACGCTGTAACAATAGGAGACGCCGATGCCCAGTCCGATCAGCGTGAACATGTTCAGGCTGCGATTCGCGAGCGAGCGCCATCCGCGTTCGAAAAACGGCCAGCCGCCCCAGAGGACGACCGGCGTTGCAAGCACGAATTCAAACCACGTCCAGAATCGTTCCGGCGCCAGCCGATCGAGCGGCATTCCCGGAATGTGCCGGCCCATCGCTGAAATCAGAACCGGAATCGAAAGCGCCACCGACACCCAGAAGCGCCGGGTCATCGTTTTGAGTTCGGGATTTTCTTCTTCCTCGATGGTTGCCGTGCGCGGCTCGAGCGCCATGCCGCAGATCGGACACGAGCCAGGCTCCGGCCGCACGATTTCCGGATGCATCGGGCAAACATATTCGGTGCGGACCGAAGGCAGCGCGGGACTCATGGGTTCGAGCGCCATGCCGCACTTCGGACACGGGCCGGGAGACGCTTGCCGCACCTCCGGATCCATCGGGCAGGTGTACTCGCTCGCACGCCCGGCGGCGGACTTCGTCTCGGGCTGTTTGATGGTCTCAGGCTGTTTGTGATTGTGGCCTTCTGACCCTGGCACGTATTTCTCCGGGTCGGCTTTAAATTTTTCCAGACAGGATGGATTGCAGAAGTAATAAGTGTGGCCGCCAAAATCAGCGGAACCTACTGAATCGGCAATAGTTATGTCCATTCCACAGACCGGGTCCGTGACCGTCGCGGTCGCTCCCTTGCCTGCATTATCGGCCTCAAGATTCTTTTTTTCGACACTTTCGTCGTCCATTTTCTTTAATTTCCCCCATGGTGTTATTGTAAGCGACGATGTGTACGATTTGATGAGAGAATTCAAGTTTCGATTCGTTCGCGCTGAGGTGATTCTTTGAAATGGCTTCGCATTTCGCTGGGGCTAGTTTTGAGCGCAGTCGTTCTTTACGCTGCCACACTGGCCACCAAAGATTGCTCCGTCACACCATTCTTCGCCGCGAATTGCCTCGGTCTCCGCGTCGAGCAACTCCTGAAATTGCCGTCGAGCCGCCTCTTTCGCGCTTTCGTTCTTGAGATCGTCGGGCTGATTCTTCTTCTGGTTCTCTATCTGACCATCCGTTTCGTGTTCCCCCACCGCGACAGGAGCTCGCAGCAGGAGAAAGCTGAGACTGAGAATCCTGGCACTGGCGGCCAATCCGAAACCGGTTCAATCATCGAAGCCGAATTCCGCATTCTCAGAGCACTTTGCCAGGAACCTTCAGGAAGTTCCCTGGCCGCTTCCGCGAAATCCATTCTCACCAACTATCATTGGCGCGAGCCAATCCATGAAGAAATCTTTCGCGCCATTATGAATTTGCCCGCCTCGAGTCCGGTTGCGCTCCGGGAAAGGATCCCGGCTCTTTTGACTCGAAGAGGCTTCCCCGACTTTGACCTCGGAAACCTGTTCAAACCTTCTGCCAGCACGACGGAAGAAGTCGTCGAGTTAATGAAGTCTTTTGGGCAGGACCGGTAGAATCCGTTACCCAATTCTAATTCTAGAAGACGCAAATCGGGCGAAGAGCGCAAGAGGCCGGCTTTCCGCCAGCCACCTTTGACCGCTAAGGCGTAAAATGAGCTTGTGCGTAACCCTCGCCAAAGCAGCGCGAAGCCATCAGTCAAACGCCGCGCTGCTCTTGTCCGTGCGGCGACGGCGGTTGAAATGCTGCTCGTCTATGCAGGCATCATCCTTTTCATCTGGCGCTGGCAATACTCTCATCCGCACGCCTGGATTCTGTTGCTTTCGATTGTCCTGGCGTCGCACTTCTTCCATCATGATTCCCTGCGCTCATTAGGCCTCACGGCATCGGGCCTCGGTCGCAGCACAAGAACTATCGTCCCGCTCGCTGCGATTGCCTATGTGCCGATGGCTCTCTACGGGCTGATCGCGCATCGACCAATTCCCAACGTTTCGATCTTGAGGGCGCTTGAAGGACTTGGCGCTTATACCGTCTGGTGCGCCTTTCAGCAATACCTGACTCAATCTTATTTCCACCGCCGGCTGATGCAGATTTCCAGCACGCCCTGGCTCAACTCGATTCTGGTCGGAATCCTCTTCGGGTCGGCACACATTCCAAATCCTATCCTGATGATTGCCACGTTCCTGGCGGGAGTCGTGTTCGCTGAGGTCTTCCGCCGCCGTGCCAATATCTGGCCGCTAGCGCTGACGCAAGCTATCGGAGGAATGCTTCTGGGATGGATTTCGCCGCCCGCGCTTATCCACAGAATGCGCGTTGGCCCGGGCTACTTTCTGCATCGGACGCACTGATCCCGCCGGACCTGCGGCGAAGGTGGGGGAAATAGGGCCGACCGGTGATCTGTTTCTGAAACTTCGAGTCCCATCGCCCGGGAATGTGCGTATTGCACTTGGGACAATTTCCTTCCGCAGTGAGGTGATAGTCTGTAACAACGTAGCCGTAGCGCCCGATAAGAAGCTCGCGGCAGTTCGGACAGTGCGTGTTCTCGAGATCGCCCACGCGCCCCGTGAGGTTGCCGGCATAGACGTACCGTAAACCGGCTTTCCGCCCGATGGCCGCTGCCCGCAGCAGCGTTTCCGCGTGAGTATCGTCCGGATCCGTCATCTTGTAGTCTTTATGAAAGGCTGTCACGTGCCAGGGAATGTCGGGCGAAACCTCGCCCAGGAATTCAGCCAGCGCCGTCAGTTCGTTGTCCGAATCATTAAAGCCCTGAATCACGAGCGTCACGACCTCGACCCAAATATCCATGGCCTTGAGTGCGCGAATGGTCTCGAGAATCGGCTCGAGTCGCCCGCCAAGCTTGCGATAGTGGCGATCATCGAAACTCTTTAGGTCAACCTTGTAAAAGTCAATCCAGGGCCGCAGGAATTCGAGTACGCGCGGCGTCCCGTTGCCGTTTGAAACGAATGCCGTTTTGAGACCCTGGACGCGCGCTTCTTTGAAGATTTCAACCGCCCATTCGCTGGTAATCAGCGGCTCGTTGTATGTGCTGACGAGCAAGCGGCCACCCTGCTCGAGAGCGTCCGCAACCAGGGCCCGCGGCGTGGCGCTCATGGGCGGTGAAACAGCGCCCGGGTCGCGCAGAGCCTGAGAGGTCACCCAGTTCTGGCAATAAGAACAGTGCAGGTCGCAGCCCAGCATCCCGAAGCTGTAAGCCAGCGCGCCCGGCATGACGTGAAAGAACGGCTTCTTCTCAATGGGATCGCACTGCACGCCTCCCACATAACCCCACGGCGCATAAAGCTTGCCGCCGCGATTGAAGCGCACTTTGCAGACACCCGCTTGCCCGTCGGGAATGGGACAGCGATGACCGCAGGAGTAACACCGCACGAAGCCGTTCTCCATCCGGTCAACGAGTTCCGGCGCGGCCTCGTGAACGTTCTGTTCGAGGATTTCCTTCAATGCGGGCATGGCAGTGCGCGGGAACGGTCTCGCTCCGGAGCCTTCCCTGTCATCCTATTATAGCGCTCTGCACACTTAGGGCGCGATGCAAATGATGACGATAGCAAGCCGGGCCTTGCGAGGAAGAACGTGCGATGAGAACCGGGGTGGCACTTCAGTTGGCCTGGATCTGCCTGGCGAACGCCTGGAAGAATTGCCCCACGATTTGCTTCGATGCAGCTTGTACCATTCGCTGGCCTACCGAAGCCAGCAGACCGCCGATTTGTGCCTCGCCGGAATATTTCACGATTGTTTGACCACTTTCTTCGGCGAAGGCAAGAGTCCCCTCGCCCTTAAGGAAACTGCCCGGCCCTTTCCCGTCGATCTTCATTCGAAATCGTTCCGGCGATTGCTGGTCAAGAATTTCAACCACCCCATCGTAGGCGCCCTTTACAGCTCCCACGCCCACCTTCATTCGAGCCCGGTAACGGTTTTCGCCGTCGGGATCCAGGTGCTCGCAACCGGGCAGAGCTTTGGCAAGCACGGAAGGATCGAGAAGCTTCGAATAGACTGTCTCTCGCGGCGCCGGAATGCGAATTTGACCTTCCAATTGCATGAGTAACCTTCAGATTCGGAAACGTAATTCAGTCGTCACGCGACAGCGCGCGAAACGGCAATTTCAAGCGCGCGGCGGGTATAGACAGCGGCCAGTTGCTTGCGGTATCCCGCTGAGGCGAAAAGGTCCGCGTTCACGTCCACGCCATCGGCGGCATGCGTTGAAGCTTCTCCCAAACGCGCAGCCGATGGCGATTTTCCCGTGAGCGCCTTCTCCACCTGCTCCGCCCGATAGGCCTTTGCCGCCACGCCGGTCACGCCCACGCTCACGTGCTCCACCGAGCCATTCTCGTTCAAAGTCACTCGCGCCGCCGCACCCACAACGGCATATCCCGAAGCCGGATGTCGGAACTTGGCATAAGCGTCGCCGGAATGTGCCGCCAGCGCCGGAACTCGAATCATCGTTACGATTTCCCCCGGCCCAAGTGCCGTGGCCATGAGATCAACGAAGAAGTCAGCTGCCCTAATTGTGCGTTCTCCTTGCGTTCCGGCAACGCGAATTTCAGCGTCGAGGGCCAGCAAAGCCGCCGGCCAGTCGGCGGCCGGGTCGGCGTGCGCCACACTTCCGCCGATCGTTCCCCAGTTACGAACCTGGACGTCGCCGATTTCGCGCGCGGTTTCCGGCAGGAGCGGGCAGCGGGCGCTGAGCACCGAGGACGATTCGATCTGGTAATGCGTCGCGAGCGCGCCGATTTCAATCCGCTCTCCCGCTTCGCGAATGAATCGTAGCTCAGAGACGCTTCCAAGATCGATCAAGTGTGCGGGCGAGGCCAGGCGGAGCTTCATCATGGGCAGCAGACTGTGCCCGCCAGCCAGCAGCTTGCCCGAATCGCCGAACTCGGCTAAGAGCCGCGCCGCCTCCTGCAGTGATTTTGGAGAATGATACTCAAAAGGCTCAGGAATCATGTTGCTCTCATTTCTCAGGCGGCAGCCTGCTTGAGAATCGCCCAGATCTTTTCCGGCTTCAGCGGCATATCGAGATGGCGCACGCCCAGCGGCCGAAGCGCGTCCACGACGGCGTTCACGATGGCCGGCGTCGAGCCGATGGTTCCAGCTTCGCCCACACCTTTCACTCCCAGCGGGTTCACCGGCGTTCGAGTTTCAGTATTCGCGGTTTCAAACCAGCAGAAGTCGTGCGCCTTGGGCAGAGCGTAATCCATCAGCGTACCCGTCAGGATCTGGCCGTTTTCGTCGTACACATGTTCTTCCCACAGCGCCTGACCGATTCCCTGTGCCAGCCCGCCGTGAACCTGGCCGTCCACCAGCATCGGATTCAGGATTCGCCCGCAATCGTCCACACAAAAGTAATTGCGAAGCCTGATTTGTCCCGTCTCCGAATCAATTTCCACCACCGCCACATGCGCGCCGAAGGGGTACGTGTAATTCGGCGGCTCCCACACGCAATTCTCCACCAGGCCGGGTTCGATGCCGGGCGGAAGCGTGCGCGCGAAATAGGCCTCATTCACCACTTCTCCGAACTTCATGGCCTTGGACCCGTCTTTTGTTCCGATCTTCGAGTCGCCAAAGACCAATTCCCCCGGTTTGACGCCGAATTTGTGTGCGGCGAGCCGCGCCATCTTTTTCTTGATGCGCCGTGCCGCCTCATAAACCGCCGTTCCACCCACGGCCGTCGTGCGGCTGCCAAATGTGCCGATGCCCATAGGCACCTGCGCCGTGTCACCGTGAAAGACCGTGACGTCATCGAACGGAATCCCAAGTTCCTCCGCAACAATCTGGGCGAAGCTGGTTTCTTCGCCCTGTCCATGCGGCGACGTGCCGGTCAAAACTGTCACTTTTCCCGTGGGCTCGACCCTGACCGACCCCATTTCCCATCCGCCTGCCGGCATGCGGCTCGACGGACCCATGGCGCAGATTTCGACGTAAGTTGAAAGCCCGATGCCCAGATACTTGCCCCTTTTGCGAAGCCGCTCCTGTTCCTTCCGCAGCTTTTTGTAACCGGAAAGTTTAAGCACTTTGGCCAGCGGCTTCTGATAATTCGCTGTGTCGTAGCTGACTCCGGTCGCGAGAGTAATGTCCCGGCCGGGCTCGGGAAAATTCTTCAGGCGCACGTCAGCTGGATCCATCGCGAGTTCGTGCGCGACCATATCCAAGACGCGTTCGATGATGTATGTCGCCTCAGGGCGGCCCGCGCCTCGATAAGCATCGGTCGCCATTTTGTTGGTAAAAACACCTTTGGTTTCGACAAACACCGCTGGAATGTTATAGCAGCCGGAAATCATCAGCGCAGTCAGCGTGGGGATGGCGGGCGTCAGCAGTTGATGGTACGCGCCGAGATCAGCGAGGATGTGGCACTTGAGCCCTACGATTTTTCCGTCCGGTTTGAAGTAAACCTCAAGATCGTCAATCTGGTCGCGGCCGTGAATTGTGGCCTGCATATTCTCGCCGCGCGACTCGATCCACTTCACTGGCAGGCCTAGCTTTTGCGAAGCAAAACACGCCACACCTTCCTCGCCATAAACGTTCAGCTTGCTTCCAAAAGCGCCACCCACTTCCGGCGTGATGACGCGCACCCGGCTTTCGTCGAGGCCGGTCATCACTGCCAATTGCGTTTTGAGCAAATGCGGAATCTGGGTTGAGGACCACACGGTCAGCAAGTCCTCACCGGGCAAGTAGTTTGCGATCACGCCGCGCGTTTCCATCGCCACCGGCGCCAGGCGCTGATTGACAATGCGCTGCTTAAGAACTCGAGCTTCCTTGTCCACCTCGACCGCTTTCCAGTCGCCGCCTTCGAGCTTGGCGACAAACGCGATGTTGTCGCCGAGATGTTCATGCACGAGCGGGGCGCCGCTCGCGGCCTTGTCAAGATTAATCACAGCCGGCAGCGCCTCGTAATCGACTTCGATTTTCGCGACTGCATCTGCGGCCTGGTAGCGGCTCCGCGCAACGACGACGGCCACCGGCTCACCCAGATAACGAGCCCGGCCCTGTGCCAGGCACGGATGCGCAGGGACCTTGAGCCCTTCCATCCCCGCCGCGCACGGGACGGAACCGAGTGCTTTCTCAATATCCTTGCCCGTGTATGTCGCTACGACGCCGGCGCTCCTGCGAGCTTCGTCGAGGCCGATCGAGTTGATTTTGGCATGGGAATAGGGGCTGCGTACGAAGGCAAGGTAAAGCATTCCGGGGAGCGTAATGTCGTCAACGTAATGCGCCCGGCCCTGGATCAGCCGTGGGTCTTCCTTGCGCTTGATTCTCTCGCCCAGAAGTTTTGCCGCCATGGTTCCTCCTTCAGGAATCGCCACCCGCAGACATCTCGATAACGTCAGTTTGAATCATTCGCGCGCTGGGCCGTTTCTCTCTGAGATCCCATCTGCTCTGCCGCGTGCTGCACCGCCTTCACAATGTGCTGATAACCGGTGCAACGGCAAAGATTGCCTTCGAGCCCTTTGCGGATGGCTTCTTCCGTGGGATGGGGATTTCGGGAAAGCAGTTGATGCGCCGCAAGAATCATGCCCGGGGTGCAGAATCCGCAGTGGAGTCCATGCTCCTCCCAGAAACCCTGCTGCAACGGGTGAAGCGTGCCGTTGAAGGCAATTCCCTCGATTGTCGTAATCTCTGCTCCGTCAGCCTGGACAGCAAGCACCGTGCAACTCTTCACCGCTGCACCGTTCACCAGCACGGTGCAGGCGCCGCAGATCGAACTCTCGCAGCCAATGTGCGTGCCGGTGAGCATTGCCATGTCACGAAGATAATGTACAAGCAGGAGACGCGGCTCGACATCGTCTTCTCTTGGCTCACCGTTGATTTTCAGTTGGATTTTCATCTGAGGCCTCCAGATTTGCCTGCAACACTCTCCGCCAGCGGGGAGCGCATCCGAGTCGCGCCCGGCTTCACGCGAATCGCGGGCGCCTCACTCTTTGAAGACTTCAGGTATACGACTGGCGCGGAGGAAAGTCAAACGGGGAAAGCAACCACCTGCCGGATAGGTGATCGTGCGATTTGGAAAACACCCGGCCGGGAAGTCAATAGAAAGAGCGCAGCACGGAGCCGTCGACTCTTCCCGGCTGGCTTTTCAACGGCCGGATCGCCGTTTCGCTCAACAATGAATCAGCCCTTGCTGAGCCCCAGCCGCTCGCGAAAAGCGTTCAGCGCACCTGGCGAGCGCTTGTTCGACCAGCGCTCGAAATCTTTCGCAAGCGCTTCCAGATTTTCCCACACGTGAGAATTCTTCCTGGCTTGCCGGAGCTCATCCACAAACGGTTTCAACTTTTCCC
Source organism: Terriglobia bacterium (assembly GCA_046706005.1). GTDB lineage: Bacteria > Acidobacteriota > Terriglobia > UBA7540 > UBA7540 > JBJKPU01. The sequence continues at coordinate 24,875 of JBJKPU010000006.1, forward strand.
AGACAACGAAAAATTCGCCGTTGCTCTCGTAGAAAAATTCCTGATTGATCAACCCGTGATTCACAATGGATGCTGCCATTTCCCAGTAGCCGGTCAGCATGCGGTAATAAGCATCCTCGTCCGACCCCGGAGGACATTGCTCGGCAACCTCCGACAGCGTCTTCGCTTTGAATTCCCGCACGAACCACGCACGCGCCCGGCGCAGCTTTTCTTCCCGCCGAAGCTCATAGAGCCTCAGCATAAGTTCGGCGTCATGATGATCAACAGTTTCTCTCACAGTTTCCTCCGTCATTCAGCCTGCGGCGTCACAGTGGCTGACGTTCGATCGAACGCCATAGCCCGGCTGCAATTGTAAATGATCAAGGCTTTCGACCCTTCAACTTATTGAGAAAATAGCGATGAATTGTCTCGTCGTCGGTCAGCTCGGGATGGAATGTCGCCGCCAACACGTTGCCTTGCTCGACCAGGACAGGAACACCTTCCGCGCGCCCGAGGACGCGCACACCATTACCCATGCGTCGAATAATGGGGGCGCGGATGAACACCATCTCGACCGGATGGTCTGTCAGATCCGGGCATTCCCCCTGGCGCACTGCGCTGTCAATCTGCCGCCCGTAGGCATTCCGTTCGACTGCGATGTCGAGCAGACCCAGCCTCTCCTGCGGCGGGTTCAGCACTTCTTTTGCCAGCAGAATCGCTCCGGCACAGGTTCCAAAAACTTCCCGGCCCTGCGCCGCAAAATCCTTAATGGCCTGTCCAAATCCCGCGCTTTCGAAGAACTTGAGCATCGTTGTGCTCTCGCCGCCTGGAATGATCAGGCCGACCAAGCCTTCCAGGTCCGAAGCGTGTTTCACCAGCCTCCAGTGTGCGCCGATGCGCTCGAGCATCTTCGCGTGTCTTTCAAAGTCGCCCTGCAGGGCGAGGATTCCGACCTGCCCTTCCCCTGAAACCTTCCCGCTCCTGTGATTTCCTCCCAGGTCATCCTCCCACCAGCCCACGAATCAGAAACCAGCAATTTGCCGGTCGCTCCGCAAGCCGCCTTACGAACCACGGATACCAATAGTCCCCGTACGAAACCAGGACGGCCGCACGCCAGCCGTCCTTCGCGAGCTGAACTTGGGCCGCGCGGCCGATGCCATAGAGCATTTGAAACTGGACGCCATCGGTCGGGCACCCCGAGCTGCGAATCCAGCCCTGAACGCGGCGAATCAAATTGAGGTCGTGCGTCGCTACGGCTACCCGTGCGCCGGCGCTCCGCGCCTCCGGGCTGAGCAGTCGCTGGCCCAAATTGAAGAAATTCTCGTCGACGTCGGACTTTCGCGGAAAAGCGATTTCCGGCGGCTCAAGATACGCGCCCTTGACCAGCCGGATGGCCGGTCCAATCGGCAGCAGCAATTCCAAGTCCGCAGCTGTGCGCTTCAGATAAGACTGCAAGCACACGCCGACGTTGGGGAATGAACTGCGGGCGCGGCGATAGATCTCGAGCGTGCGGTCAACATAAGGGCTCGACTCCATGTCAACCCAGACCGTGCTCGGTTCACCCGCCGCAATGATGATCTTTTCGAGATTTGCGAGGCAGGTGTCCAGACTCAGGTCCAGTCCCAACTGGGTCGGCTTGACGGAAACTTCAGCACGAAGATTCGCCCGCTCGATTCTCCTGAGCACTTCCACGTAATGATCGCGAACGGCTTCCGCTTCCGAGACATCGGCAACATTCTCTCCCAAATGAGTGAACACCGTATTCAGGCCCTGCGTCTGGAGACGCCCCGCCGCCGCGAGAGCGTCCTCAAAATTCTCGCCGGGCATGAATCGCCGCACGGCGCGGCGCGCGAACCCGTAGCGGGGAACGCGCTCCTTCAGCCAGCGGTTCCGCGAGGCCCAGAGCAACGTGCTTCTCATCACGCTGGCCATCCGCGCTATTACTCCGAGGGGAGTTTATTCAATCGGGCTTGTGACTGCAATACGCGCTTAGATCAGGCGCGCGCTCAGAGTGATGTTCGTGCCGGTGAGGGCTTTCGAAACGGGACAGCCGGTCTTCGCAGCCTCCGCCAGCTCCTGGAACTTTGCGGCCTCGATGCCCGGCACCTCGCCCTCGGTCTCCAGATTGATGCCCGTAATCGCAAAACCTTCGGCGACCTTTTCAAATTTCACTGAGGCCTTGGTGTGCACCCGCTTGGGCGCAAACCCAGCCTTTTCGAGCGTGGCTGAAAAAGCCATCGAAAAACAGCCGGCGTGCGCGGCGCCAATTAACTCTTCGGGATTCGTCCCCGGCCCCTCTTCCATCCGGGACTTGAATGAGAACGGCCCGTCATAAGCTCCCGCGCCCAGCTTCATGTGGCCGCTGCCCGCCATCAAATTTCCCTTCCATTCCGCTTCCGCATTTCGAATTGGCATTCTTGCCTCCTTTCGCGTATTCAAGCTTTCAAAGAATTCAGTTCCAACCCCTGGCGCGCCGCAGCTCCGTGATGTGGCCGACATGGTGGCGCGAGTGCCAAGCATAGAGCGCCAGGTAATTTTCCAGCTTCACCTTGCCGAGTTCGGGATGATTCACCACGCGCGCAAAGTCTTCCGGTGTCATCGCCCGCAACATGGCCACAAACCGCGCGTGCAGGGATTCCAAAAGTGCTAGGGACGCCTCAACCGGCATGGTCGCCGCGTCCGGCAGCTTTGCCCAGAGCTTCTCATCGTAAGGTTTGATCGCGGGCTCATTCTCCGTCAGCGCCAGCTTGAAGCGAATGTAGGAATTCATGTGGCTGTCCGCCAGATGATGCGTCACCTGCCGCACAGTCCATCCGCCCTCGCGGTACGGAGTGTCAAGCTGCTTTTCATCCAGCCCTTTCACCGCCGCTCGTAGTTTCCCCGGCGCTTCTTCAAGCTGCTGAATGTACTGTCGCCGGTCCTGCTCCGTAACTTTTTCCAGCCAACTGAATTTACCTACTGGATATCGTGGATCGTCCATGAGTTGCAACCTCCATGGTTATTCATGGCTCCAACGCCAGGCTGACACCTTTGCGGCCTGGCCGGTTCTTCCGTCCGAGAAGTCGCTATCGAGCGCACAGGCCCTGTGCCGATGGCTCACCATCCGCGTGTTTGCAGCAATTCTTTCGGGTCGAGTTTAGCCACGTCGATGCCTCGCATGGCCTCGCCCAATTCCTCGCAGCACTCGGCGACGACGGCAGGCTCATTGTAATGTGTCGTGGCGCGCACGATAGCTTTGGCACGCTTCGCGGGGTCGGAAGACTTGAAGATGCCGCTGCCCACAAAGCACGCTTCCGCTCCCAGTTGCATGACCAGCGCCGCGTCGGCCGGCGTAGCGATTCCTCCCGCTGAAAAATTCGGGACGGGCAATTTGCCGTTCTGCGCCACCCACTTCACCAAATCGAGCGGCGATTGCAATTCCTTCGCCCGCGCCATCAATTCTTCTTCGCGCAGCGTCGTCAACTGGCGAATTCCGCCCGTGATGGCGCGCAAATGCCGCACGGCTTCCACGATGTTGCCGGAGCCGGCTTCGCCCTTGGTTCGAATCATGGCCGCGCCTTCGCCGATGCGCCGCAGCGCTTCGCCCAGATTGCGCGCGCCGCAGACAAACGGAACTTTGTACGTCCACTTGTGGATGTGGTGCTCTTCGTCGGCGGGCGTCAGCACTTCGCTTTCGTCAACGTAGTCCACGCCGACCGATTCGAGCACCTGCGCTTCCGCAAAATGGCCGATGCGCGCTTTGGCCATCACCGGAATCGAGACAGCGCTCATAATCTCCTTAATAATCTTGATGGAAGCCATGCGCGCCACGCCGCCTTCTTTGCGGATGTCCGCCGGCACTCGCTCCAGCGCCATCACCGAGCATGCGCCCGCGTCCTCGGCGATTTTCGCCTGCTCGGAGGTGGTGACGTCCATGATGACGCCGCCTTTCAGCATCTCCGCCAGGCCGATCTTCAGGTTCATTGGCTGATCGTATTCCCACATGGCTTGCTCCTTTACGTCCTCCGCCAGCTAAATCCTATGCACCCATCATATCGCAAACCGGGACAATTTAGCGTTCGCCGTTCGGTTCAACCGACGGCCTGCCCGGTTGCTCACTTGATGAAGGGTCATCGCGCCGGCTGGCTTGCGCCTTCGACGAATGATGTTATCCCTGCCCTTTTTGTCTGATTTTCGCCCTGAACTGGTCGCGCAATTCCGGCGGCGCGGAAGGATTGCACCCCACCAGAAACCACAACGGCTCGCGCCTGTCTTCCGCGAGCGCCCGCAACGTGGCCGCCGGCGTCCGAGGATGGCGCGCAACGCTCTCGCGCACGGCGGAATAAGGATGGCTTGCAAGCGATTCGAGCAAGCCGGCGCTCGCGGCGGGATGATCGGCCAGCATTCTTGCCAGCAGAAAATCCTCGCGAGGCAGGTTAGCCGCGAGCCGCAGAAGTTCCGCCTGTTTCGTTTTGGGATTCCCGGCTTTCGCAAATTTTCCGTCCCAGGCCGGATTAATCGAGTTCAGTTCGTCCGTCCGAGACCGGATCAAGATCTTCAGCATTCGAATTTCTTGCTGCTTTCGCCTGGCAGGCAGATTGGCCCGCTCCACCGATCCCAAAACTTCTTCCAGATGTCGCCGTTCGCCGTAAATCACTTGTGACCCGCGAAAAACCGCGCGCGCCTTACGCCTGCTTCGAACATCGGCAACCTGTTTCATCCGTCGAGTCCCTTTATGGTCTGAATTTCTCCAAAGCCCAAATAAGCATTCCGCCTTAAAGCGTCACCACGAGTTCATCCCCAGGGCGCAGGCTCAAATCCGTCGTGAAAACGAAAGAAACGTCATCGCCTTGCCGCTCTGTGCGGAAAGTCACGGTCCGATTGCCAACCCGGCCCGTGGCCGCGGCTGCCGCATTTCGCGCGTTGATGATCAACTTTCGAACATCCAGCCTTCCCTCTGTCACGGAAAGCGCAAACTGGGTTTGGTGTCCCTGCCGTCGCAGGGAAAATCCGCCCCATCCCGTTCCCGCCGACCAGAACGAAAAATAATCATCCGGCCCCGCCAGCGGAATCGCAATTACGGTCTTCTCAGTTCCAGAATAGCCGAAACCGCTGAGCGCGAGCAACGGCCCCCAGCCCGCCATGGGCCGCGCGTAATGATAACCGCACTCCGCCTCGTTCCAGGGGTTGCGCTTTTCACCGTCGAAACGGCTTCGCGTGCTCTCGACAATCCGAAGGCCCTCTGAAATCATTCCCGAATAAATCATCAGAGTTGCCGCAGCATATTCCGAGCCGCTCCAGACCTCGGCAAAGTATGGAAACGGAACGCGCGGCTGTTCGCCTGCCGGGTACTCACACATCACCAGCCCGGCCTCGCCGTTCACAGCGTAAGCACGCTCAACGCAAACATGGTCCGCCAGGCTTTGCTTATAGTTGTACTTCCAGATCGATTTCAGCGTTTTTTGAACATTCTCGTCGTCGGCAAGAAAACCGAGACCTGCAATGTGCGCAAAATATTGCCCCATCAACTGGTCGCTCAGGCAGCCACCACATACCTGATAGGTGGGATGTTCCGTATCGGCGTTTCCCATGCCTTCCTCGAGACCGTGCGCCACGTCCTTTCGCTCAATTGGGCCGACCTTCTGGATATAAAATTCGCCGTTGAACAGGTTGGCATCCACCCACTTGCTCCCCTGGCGATAGAGACGGTCATATTCATCGGCGGAAGGAGCGTCACCCAGGGCGCGCGCCATCTGTTCGCCGGCGCGAAGCGCAGCCAGATACCACATTTCGCAAAAAGGATTGGGACCGACGAATTCAATATCGTAAGTGTTGTGCTGGACACCTTCCATCACTCCATCACGATTCGCATCCCATCCCCCCTTGATCCACGCAAATTCAAGCGCGCGTTTGACGCCCGGCCATTGGCGGCGCAGCCATTCCGTGTCGCCCGAAAGCTGCCAGTCGTGAAAAACCTTCACGATGCATGCCATTTGCCCATCCGCCGCCGCGACGCCAAAATGTGCGATGCCGAAAGGCAAGAATTCACGGTAGTCCATCAACCCTTCGGCGTTGGTGGAAAATCCGAATTGCTGTTCGCGCAGCGACCTCGAAATCTGCGGAAAAACGTGCGCCGTCAGCGGTTCGTAGGCATAGACGTGCGTACAACTTCCGAAGCAGCAGCCGTCATGATCCACGCAACCCTCAAACCCGTGAAAGGCGCCATCTCTGGTCCGGAATAATGTCGGCGTGGCCAGCGTGGACAGATTGGACAGCGCCGCGTCCTTTACGGCGCCAGGCAAAGTCGTCCGGCGAATCGTCTCGGCAAAAGTGCGGGTTCGCTTTTCCAGGCTCGGAAGATTTTTTGCGGCATGCTCCGCCACGGCCCAGGCCTCCTTGAATCGCGTGGCATAGTGGTTGCCGATGACATCGTTCTCATGGCCTTTGGGCGCCGCCCACCCGCACCACTTCGGGGTTCGATTGGGAAAGTGCCAAGCAATCAAAAATGTGTATTCCTCAGTCGCGCCCGCTGGAATCTGCTTCTCAAAACACAGCGCGCCGACGGCGGTGTGAGCGGTGGCTTCCGGTCCCAACCGGCCGTCGCCGGAGAAATCTTCCCAGAAAAGTCGAGCGCTTTCCCACCAGCCGGCCGTCGGCCAGCCGCGCAGGTAACTGAGATTCCCCTGCTCCGCGCCGAGGACCGCCAGAGCGAACGACCCCGCCTTCGGGTCCGCCGAACCGAGAAATGGATTGCGCATCAGCAGTCCCTTCAGTCCGTCGCTTTCACGGTAATCGTTCTGTCTTCCGTGCGCAGAGGTCGCGTTCGCACCTGCCATCGAACCCACTGGATTGTCAATCGACCAGGCGATGGAAACAGTGGCCGCCGAGCGTCGCGGGTTGGCCACCCGGTATCGAAGCACAGCCATGGGCAAACCTGATTCATCGGCGTCCAGAGGGATGATGGGAGTAAATGCCTCCAGTGAAACGCGGACGGGCAACTGTGAATCCTCAAAATCGATCCAGGCCAGCGGGTAATCGCCCGTAAAAACGCTGTTCTCAAGCCGCGGCAGACCGGGGACGTTGTCGGAACCAAGATCGCTTGGCCCGCGAGAATAGGGCGGCAGGATGCGGGCTTCCAGCACGCGCGCCACAGGCTTTCGATTTCCGCTTACAGCTCGGATGGCTGCAAAAGCGTATCGCGGTCTGCGGCCCTTGTCCGGCCGGTTCACAATCCACCACTCTTTCAACTGTCCCCGGCCGCCCAGGCTGATCGATCCCGCACCGACGCCACCCAGAGGAAATCCGATCATCTCTCGCTGCCGGCCACGGAAGATTCTCGGATATTGGATTGTGGCTGTCGCAGTTGTTCCTGCCGCGGCCGATGGCATTCCCGCGGACCCTACCGCTCCGCCCTGGCCCGCGGGCAGAGCCAGCGAGCCCACGCCAAGCGTCACGGTCTGCAGAAATTTGCGGCGGCCTTTTTTACCTTTTCGCGTGGAATTTGAAATGGCTTTTACCTCCTCTCGCGCAAAGAATAATACGCGCACCGCCCGTCCAGTGCAAAGGCGCAAAAGCTGGAATTCTTTTGGGCCGGATCCGGCACGGCTGGTTACAATCAGTTGCCATTTCCTGTGGCGGGACCGCTCTACATTCCCTGCAAGAATGGATTCGCATCCCGTTCGCGACCGATGGTCGTGGCCGGTCCGTGGCCTGGGAATACCGGAGTGGATTCTGGAAACGGCAGCAGTCGGTCATGAATCGAGCGCAGAATCTGCCGGGCGTCGCCGCCCCAAAGATCGGTTCTGCCAATGCTGCCCTGGAAAAGCGTGTCGCCGCTGAAGAGCCGGACCTCGCCCGTGGGCATCCAAAGCGAAATGCTGCCGGGCGAATGGCCCGGCGTGTGGAGCGTCTCAAGCTCGACCGACCCGAATCGCAACCGGTCGCCGTCCTTCAGAAAATCCGCCACCTCGGCACGTTCGGGCGGCGCAGCTCCAAGCCACGCCGCCTGCGCGGCAAGATTCTCATAGAGCGGCAAATCGTCCCGATGCATCAGGACGGGAGCGCCGGTCGCGCGCTGCAGTTTCTCGATGCCGCCCACATGGTCAATGTGCGCATGCGTGGCCACAATATATTTCACCTTCAGCTTGTGCCGGGCCAAAATGCGCTGCACCCGTTCGATTTCATCGCCGGGATCGATGACCAGAGCCTCGCCCGATTCTTCATCTCCAAGAACCGAACAGTTGCAGACCAGCATTCCGACGGGCAGGATTTCATGGATCATCGGCTTGCTACCTCAAATTGTCATTTTAGAGGGTACGTATTGAAAATGAAAATCACCGCGGACTCATAAACCCGGAAGCCGGCGCGAGCTTTTCACTTCTGCTTTTCGCTGCTTGTCGTAACGCCGCTAGTTTCCCGGCGATCCTTCGCCTTCTCTTCCGATTGCGCTGAAACATCCGGAATGAAAGGCGGCGCAAGAGAGCGAATGCCACCCTTTGTCAGCCTGTAGCCAAGCGCCTTCATCAACGGCCCCCAGGCCGATTCGATAAAGGTCACCGATGCGGTCGGGAGTGAATCCTGCCAGGTATTCGCCTTTGCGGGACCAACGAAGGGAATGTCTTTTCGATATCCGCGCGTGGCGCTCCACTTATCGTGCTCAAGCGCTTCCAGTTTCCTCATCAGATCCGGAGTGCTCCGTTCGATGGCAAGAGACAACCTTTGCTGATCGGCCGCAACCTTCAAAAACACGGCAATCTTACTGAGCTCTGCGGCCGTTTCCGCCAGGAGGTCCTCGTACCGAATCAGCAGAAAATTTGGGCTGCCAAACCGGGCGGCCAGCCAGCTCGCCACGTTCTCTCCCCAGGACCCGAAATCGCTGACGTGACCGGTCACAAATCGTTCGACGAAACTCTCCAGTGGCAAGTCATCTTCCACGAGCCGGTACTTGCGCTGAAGATGATAGAAGGACACCGCAACGTCGCGCGGGTCGCGGACCATATAGATCAGGCGTTTTACCCTTGAGTCGAATGACCGATGGCACTTGATCAGGCGAGGGCGCGGAATGCTCCGAAAGGACCTTCGGGTCTGGCCCGTCGTATCCGGTATGGTCCGCTCCATCAAATCAAAGGATGCCGGGGCTTCGGGATGCATCAGGTTCGTTATCAGGAAACGCGCCCACGTATTTCCGGAGCGTGGATAAGAGATGATGAATGTATCATCCGGCAACGGCGGGAAGTTCTCGCCGGGAATGTCGATGCCCAGGACGTACCTGACCATCCATTTCAATTCATTAATCATCAGCAAACGCTCGATTTCACGAAGGCGGAACACGCCCGCCGCTTCCCTCGAAGTCCGATTCTAGCCGCTGCTCACCGAAAAGAACAGTCACAGGCGTTAGAGTCGTAGGGAATGGAGCACCGTTCGAGAGAAGGTATGTTTACTGCGGGAAATTCATGCGGCGCAGGAGGGCCTGGAAGCGCGGGTCGGAGTGCAGCGGTTGGAACGGGGGATCTACTTTAACAAAGGTCATCCCTTTGTCGTGCCGGTCATACGCTTTGTTCAGCCACGCGAACGCCTGATCTTTGTCACCCAGGCCGGCATAGGCCATTGCCAACTCGTACGTTCCGACCCTGTCGTCCTTCTTCAAAACTTCCTTCAGCTCGCGAATGCATTTTTGCGCTTCCGCTGTCATGCCCGCCCGTGCGTACACGTTCCCCAGGCGACCAAGAGATTGGGGCAACATCGGGCCATTGCCCGAGTTTTTTTTGATTATAGCGATGGCTTCTTTATACTTTCCCAGCTCCACATCAAGGATTGCGTCTAGAAAATTGGGTCCGGACTTTGGACCCAACTCGTGCATTTTCTGTAGCTCTTTTAACGCCTGATCGTATTCGTGGTCATCGTAGTAAGCATAGACAAGCCCACCGTATTCCCCCGGCTGAAGCGGATCGAGTACCACGGCCTGCTTCATTTGCGCAATGGCCTCCTGCCCCCGGCCCATCATCCCGAGGTAAAAGCCGTACCCACCATGGGCTTCGGCGGAATTAGGATTGAGTTCAATCGCCCGCTTGTATTCTCTTTCGGCGCCCGCCCAATCCCAGTCAAACTCCGTGAGGTCCGAAGCCAGTGCCATATGCGCCTGAGGGAGAGTCGGATCGATTTCCAGCGCCTTCCTCGCCGCAGCCTCAGCCTTTGGATAAGCCACCGTGTAGGGGATTATGCCGCCTGCAGCCACCCGATTGTAAATATCAGCTACTTCCACGTAGGCAAGAGCAAAAGTTGGGTCCTTCGCAATCGCCTGCTGCGCGTATTCAAGGCCCTGCTTCCAATCGCGTCCTCCCTGTGCACTTGCGCTGTACCGGCTCTTGAGATAAAGCTGATAAGCCTCATTGTTTACGGAGCCGCGCCTGGCCAGGACTTTCTTATCCCTGGGCGTGAGCTTCACCCGCAATTCTTGCGCAACGTCACTGGCGATGTCCTCCTGCACAGTGAAGGTGTTGCCCATGCCGGGATTGTATTGCTTGCCCCAGAGTTGCGTTCCCTTTGCGACATCGTCGAGTTGCACTCCAATCACCAGGGAGTTGCCCTGCCGGGATACCTGTCCCGTCACAACCGCTCCTACTTTGAGCTCGCGTCCCACCTTCTGCACGTCAACATCCTTGCCCTTGAAACGGAAAGTCGTGCTACGAGCGATCACCTGCAGGTTGGGAAGCTGGGAAAGCTTGTCGATGACGCTCTCGGCAATGCCGTCGCTGAGATAGGCAGTGTTCGGATCGCCGCCAACGTTATCAAAGGGCAGCACCGCCACCGAGTGAATCGCCCCGCTCGGAGCCGGAGCAGCCGAACGGCGAAGCATCCGGTACAGGCCCGCTGCAACGATTAGCACGGCTGCAGCCAACGTCCCCAGCAGAACTTTCTTGTGGCGCTTCATGACGCCCGCGACGATAGCAGCGTCGGAACTGCTGTCCCCTTGAATGGCGGAGGCTGCAGGCATCACGGGAACGCTTGTGACGACCGAACGGCTGGCGTCCGTATCGCGCTTCAGTCGCGCAAGGTCCGCCTTCATGTCGGAGGCGCTCTGGTAGCGCAGCTTGCGGTCTTTCTCCAGCGCCTTGTTGATGATCCGCTCCAGTTCCGCGGGGCATTCCGGATTCAGACGAACCGGAGAAACGACTGCCTTGTTCAGGATGCCGTCGAAGATCGCCGCCGTCGTCGGGCCTGAAAACGCCTGGCGACCCGTCGTCATTTCATAGAGCACCACACCCAGGCTGAAGAGATCCGTGCGCGCATCTACGTCCTGCCCCAGAGCCTGCTCGGGCGACATGTAGCACATCGTGCCGAGCGTCACTCCGGAGCCGGTCAAGTCCCGGTTTTCCATCGTCGGGGCGGCACCATCCACCGTCGCGTCGACATGACCCGCCTGTTCCGTGAGTTTTGCTAATCCAAAATCCAGAACCTTGGCATGGCCGCGCCTGGTGACAAAAATGTTCGCCGGCTTAATGTCTCGATGGATGATGCCTTTTTCGTGCGCTGCGTCCAGAGCGTCCGCAACCTGAATGGTCAGATCCAGCAACTCGTCGGCGGCAAGCGATCCGCGGGCTATTCGCTGTTTGAGCGTCTGCCCTTCCAGAAATTCCATGGCGATGAACGGCTGGCCCGCGTAATCATCGACGTCGTAAATGGTACAGATGTTGGGATGATTGAGGGCTGACGCCGCCTGCGCTTCGCGCTGGAAGCGCTCCAGCGCCTGATGATCTTTAGCCAGATGTTCAGGGAGAAATTTCAGGGCGACAAACCGATGGAGTTTGGAGTCCTCGGCCTTATAAACCACACCCATGCCGCCGCCACCGAGCTTTTCAACTACGCGGTAATGTGAAAAGGATTCTCCGATCACAATCGAGCCTGCGTGCGTGGATTTCTGGTGCCCCAGACGAGCCAATCTTAGAAGTCCATTCCTCCCGAGTCAATACAAACCTCGGCCCTTCGCGCAGGGATGAGAAAAGGAGACCAAGCCACAGGGCTCTCTTGTTGGTCATTCGGGCTGTGTGCAAAGATTGTTCTTGGGAAGTCGGATTCTCATCCGCTATCAGCACAGGGGCCCGCGGATGCAGCACTTTACCCGCCGTTATAGCCAACCCGTCCACGCGTTGGCGGAATGGCGGATACGGGTGTGAAAATGGACCGCCCTCCTCGTCGTACCGGAGCGAGCATAAGGACCGTGCGCGGATAAGTAGTAAACAAAACCAGTACGGCGGATCAAAACAGAGCGCGATTCAACGCTTATTGATAGGGCACCACACATCCTACGGCAAGCCGCAGCGCGGTCCCCTTCGCAATTAAAAGATTGGTGTCCTTCCAGAGATGGGAACAAACCTTTTCAGGTAGTGACACGCGTCACTGAAGCATTTTGAAGAAATATGATATAAGGAAACGAATTTAACTACGAAGCAAATTGCAAGTTGTTCGACCTCTACCCCGTGAGGTAGTGCAAGGCGCAGGAGCGCTCGATTTGCGTTCGACCCGAGGAGGGTAAAATGGGGAAACGAATTGCCGGCCTTACGATCCTTTTCAGCGCTATTGCCGTGGCCACGGCGGTTTGGCCCACAATTATCTCCGCGCAGCAGGAGCCTGGCCATTCCATGGCCATCGTGGTGCATGAAGAAAACCACGCGGTCTCCATGCCCTTACGCAACATTCCTCCCATTCCTTCGAATGTCCTGCAAAAACTGACGATTCGGCTGCGCCATCCCCATCCCCTGACGGGCGCCCGGAGGTTTCTGCCGGACCCTGCCCTGCAAACCTCCGCCGGTCCGCTGGTGGCCACCGGGAACGAGTCGAGTTTTGCAGGCGTGGGCGTTGGTCTGGGTAACTTTTATCCCTCGTACGCGCCCCCGGACACGAACGGGGCAGTTGGCCTCACGGAGTATGTGCAGTGGGTGAACGTTGATTACGCGGTCTTCGCCAAGTACAACAACGAGGTGATCAACGGGAAAACCTACAGCGCCGGCGACCTGGTTCTCGGCCCCATTGCCGGAAACGCAATATTCAGCGCGCTGGGTGCACCTTGCTCCAACAATAACAGCGGTGATCCCATTGCCCAGTATGACAAGCAAGCGAATCGTTGGGTGCTGATGCAACCGGTGTTCAATAAACCATATAGGCTCTGCGTGGCGGTATCTCAAACCCCGGACGCCACCGGTTCGTACAACCTCTATGCATTTTCCATTCCCGGCGGCTACTTTCCCGATTATCCCAAGCTTGGCGTCTGGCCCGACGGCTACTACGTTTCCTACAACTCGTTCCAGGGGAATTCTTTTGTGGGAGCGGCGGCCTGCGCGATGGATCGCACGAAAATGCTCCAAGGCCAAGCGGCAACCATGCAGTGCTTTCAGCGAGGCTATGGGGATGCGAGCCTGCTGCCCTCTGACCTGGACGGCGATTCCGGCGCGGCGGGAACCACAGGACCGCCTCCGGCCGGGGCACCCAACTACTTTTTGGAACTGGGTAGCTACAGTTCCCTTGACCTCTATAAGTTTCACGTAGATTGGACCAATTCCGCCAACAGCACCTTCCAGGGCCCGACCTCTATTTCGGTGCCGTCCTACGGCCTGGCCTGTGGTGGCGGAAACTGCATTCCGCAGTCCGGGAGCTCGTCGGAATTGCTGGATTCCCTTGGCGATCGCCTCATGTACCGCGTGGCTTACCGGAATCTGAATGGGGTCGGCACATTGGTGGCCACCCATTCGGTGGATACGGGCAGCAGCAACACCGGCGTCCGCTGGTATGAAATCCAGGGCCTTACCGGCACCCCGACGGCGGTGCAGAAGAGCACCTTCGCTCCGGACTCGAATTATCGCTGGATGGGCTCCATCGGCATGGATAAGTTCGGCGACATGGCCCTGGGCTATAGCGTTTCCGGCAGCACCATGCATCCGGGCATTCGCTACACAGGCCGCCTGCCTGGTGATACGGCGAATACCATGGAGAGCGAAGACAGCATTGTGGAAGGCGGGGGTTCACAATCCAACACCTCCCACCGTTGGGGCGATTACAGCGCCATGTCGGTTGACCCGGTGGATGACTGCACTTTTTACTTCACCAGCGAATACCTGCTGAGTAGCGGTTCCTTCAACTGGAGTACCCGGGTAGGCTCCTTTGGTTTCACGGCCAGCAACTGCGGCAGCGCATCTTACTCCGTTTCGGCTTCCCCCACCATTCAGGCCGCCGGCCAGGGTTCGAACGCCAGTTACACGCTGTCGTTAAGCCCCTTAAACGGATATTCCGGCACGGTTGCCCTCACTGCCGTCGGTTTGCCCACTGGAGCGAGCCCCAGCTTCAACAATGGCTCGATTGCCGGAACAGGAGGAAGCTCAACCCTGACCGTCACTACGGACAGCTCCGTCTCCGCTGGAACGTACACCTTTAACGTCCAAGGGAGCGACAGCACGGTGCTGAGCCTGACGCCTTTGGTTCTGGTGGTGACGCCTCCCGCGACTCCGGACTTTTCAATTTCCGCGTCGCCGTCCTCATCTGCTGTGGACCAGGGGCAGAGCGCCAATTACACCGTAACGGTGAGTTCGCTGAACAGTTTCAGCGGAACGGTGAACTTGAGTGCCGACGTGTTGCCTTCGGGTCCGACGCCAAGTATTCCGCCTTCTGTTTCCGTAACCTCGACCACGCCGGGCACGGCGACGTTGACGGTGTCTACTTCCAGCACCACAACCACGGGCGCCTATACTGTGACCATCACGGGCTCCAGTGGAAGCTTGAACCATCAAACGCAGGTCACCCTGCAGGTGAATACCGCTCCCGTCACGGGCAGCTTTACGTTGGGTGCGGTTTCTTCCACCATCAATGTGGCCGTCAATTCAAGCAGCACCGACACGATCACGGTAACGCCCTCTGATGGATTCACGGGCAGCGTGAGCCTCAGCCTCAGCGGCCTGCCACGATGGACGAGCTCCAGCTTCAGTACAAATCCGGTTTCAATCACCGGATCTGGATTGGGAAGCTCCGTCCTGACAATTTCGACTAACCGGCACGCGCAGGAGGGCACCTACACACTCATGCTGAATGCGACCAGCGGAAGCCTGAGCAGCCAGATCTATTTGACCCTGAATATCGGCACGGCTTCCGAAGACTTCTCCCTCGCGGTCTCCCCTTCAAGTCAAACCGTGACTTCGGGATCGGGCACCAGTTACACGGCAACCGTTACGGCTTTGAACGGGTTCACGGGGACGGTCGACCTGACTGTCGGCGGCTTGCCGAGCGGCGCCAGCTACACTCCGGTTTCGGTGACTGGCGGCTCGGGTTCACCCAGCGTGGCCATCACCACCAGTAGCAGCACGGCCGCTGGGACCTATCCCTTGACCATCACCGGCACGAGCGGCAGCCTGACCCACTCCACAGGCGTGACCTTGATAGTAAACGGACCGGCCTCCGGCGACTTTTCGATTTCCGTTTCCCCCGGCAATGTGACGCTTAAAGGGAACGACACAGCCAGCTACAGGGTCACTATTTCGTCTTCGGGCGGATTCTCCAGCGATGTTGCGCTCAGTGTCAGTGGCGTCCCTGGCGGCGCTACTTACGGCTTCAGCCAGAATCCCGTTCAGGGGGGCTCTGGCACGTCCACGTTTTCAGTATCGGGAGCACCCCAGGGCAATTATTCGTTCACTATTACGGGGACGAGCGGACCGCTTACCCACTCGGCCTCGACCTCCCTGAAGGTTCACTAAAATCCATTTCCAGACGGGCTGCGCGGGAGACTGCGCAGCCCCTGCCAATGAAGTTGCTCGCGGAGCGCCGGGTCACAAAGCAAGTTAAAGTCCTTGAGCGAACTCGAGCGATTCGCGATAAAAAACTCAACGATATCAAACATCGTTTAGCGACGTTGCCGCAAACCTTGAAAACGCCGCTGAATCGCACCACAACTGTGCAGACCTGGGTGCAGGCGGGCGAACTTTCAGACTGCGCTATCTCCTATGCCTTTCGCGCATTGACACGCTTTGTTCGGCTTCCTATACTCAGTGCGTCGGGGAGTTGCCGCACACGCGCGAAGAAATTGGCGATGGGGCGGTGAATAGTAATCAACTTCATGGGAACGGCAGTCGTGCCGGAAAGGAGATTCTTATGCCGGCGCTCAGCAAGCCGGAGATTCAGCAGAAACTGAAAGAAATGCAGGGCTGGTCGCTCGAAGGCAAAGCAATCCGCAAGAAGTACACTCTCAAGTCATTCATGCCTGTTATCACGCTTGTCAACCAAATCGCCGAGGCGGCTGAGAAGGCCAACCACCATCCAGACCTGACCATCAATTACAACGTGCTCGGAGTGGCGCTCTCAACCCACAGCGAGGGTGGCGTGACAGAAAAGGACTTTGCCCTGGCAAAACAGATTGACGAAATTGCTGCCCACGCGTCTTGACCTGGCAGCCTTAAACCACCGGCGCGGCACAGCCGGATCCTTCGGTGAGGATTGGAGTCGGGAAGACGCCTGATGGCCACTCTGGCCCAATGGATTCACGTCAGCGCGGCAGTCATCGGCGTTGGAGGGATCGCTTTTTATCTCTTCGTGTTGCGCCCTTCGCTGGAGACGCTTGAAGATGAACCCCGCGCTTTGCTCACAGGGACCGCGCACAAGAGATTTTGCTGGATCATCTGGTCCGCAATCCTTCTGCTGACCGCGTCAGGCATTTACAATGTTCATCTCGTGTGGTACGTCGCCTGGGGACGTTACTGGGAATTCCTGGCGCTCAAGATCGGCCTTGCCCTTATCGTTTTCGCCATTGCCTTCTGCCTGACAGTCCCGCTTGGAATCTTCGAGCGATTTCGAAGCCGCCGTGACCTTTGGCTTTCCATCGCCTTCGGGCTCGCCATAGCGGTGATTCTGATATCAGCCTATCTCCGCCGCGGTTGAACTCGCCCGCCCGGTTGACCTCGGGAACTACTCAGGATGGAGCAGGATTTTCCCGAAAAACTCGCGGCTTTCCATTTTCTTCTGTGCAGCCGCTGCTTCTTGAAGCGGAAATTCGGAATCAATCACCGCGTGGAGTTTACGCTCGAACACCAGCTTCAGAACCTCCATCAATTCACCTTTGCCCCCCATGAAAGATCCGAGCAGCGTCCTCTGCCTTCCGAATAGCGCCTGCAGGTTCAGCTTCACTTCCCCGCCCGAGGTCACGCCGCAGGTCACGAGCCGTCCGTAGGTTGCAAGCGATTCAAAGCAATCTTCCCAAACCGCCGCCCCCACATGTTCCAGGATCACGTCCACGCCATGCTTATCGGTTAGACGCCGGACTTCCTCGGCGATGGACTGGCGTGTGTGATTGATCCCCGCATCGGCGCCGAGCGCCGCGGCCTTTTCAAGCTTGGCGTCGCTGCCCGCCACAGCCAGGACTCGCGCGCCTGCAAGCTTTGCAATCTGAATGGCGGCACTGCCCACACCCGACCCCGCTCCAACCACCAGCACGTCTTCACCCGGCCGAAGCCTCGCGCGCGTCATCAGCATATGCCAGGCCGTCAGAAAAACCAGGGGAACCGCTGCAGCTTCATTGAAATTGATGCCGGCGGGAATCGGAATCACGTTTTCCTCCGGCGACTTTACAAATTCGGCGTAGCCGCCGTCCATCATCACGCCGAAGAGCGTATAGGAGCGGCAGGCGCTATCGAGCCCTTTCCAACACATTTCACACTGGCCGCAACTCACGCCGGGAGCCAGCAGGATGCGATCACCCTTCTTCACGCGGGTAACGAGCGACCCCGCTTCAGCGACTTCGCCCGCAATGTCGCTGCCCAGAATGTGCGGCATAGGCAACTTCCAGGCGCGCACGCCGGTACGCAACCAGAGATCGAGATGGTTCAGGGCGCAAGCGCGTACGCGAACAAGAACATCCTTTTTCCCGATTTCAGGTTTGGGCGCGTCCTCGTACCTCAAGACATCCAGGCCGCCGTGGTCGTGGAATCGAACTGCTTTCATTGGAATTCCCCTTTCCGGAATAGCGGAAATCTTATCAGCCGACGCTCAGCGGCCGAAGTGGGCGAGTCTATCATGGGCCGAGGACGCAATGGAGAATCTGTCCAATCCGTCGATCCGCGCCAGGGAGCACCTGCTGCCTTGGCTCTCGCAACGCTTCACCGATCCCGGCCTATCCTTCAGCGATGGATTGACTTGCGCGTCCTCACAGATTAGGCTTAATCGAGAGTAAAAAGTACAGAGAGGATCGAGAGGCGTTCTCTCGCGGAAGCTCCTGATGGATGTCTACGAGGAAATTTCAAAGCTGCGAAGAGCGGGAAGGCGCGGGGCGCTTGCCACCATTATTCAGGTGCAGGGCTCGATTCCAAGTTATGAGAGCTCAAAAATCCTGATTCGCGACGATGGCTCGATTGTGGGCACGGTGGGCGGCGGCTGCGTCGAGGCGGACGTCTGGGCTGCGGCCCAGGACGTGATGCGCGAAGAAAAACCGCGCCGACTTCACTTCAATCTGAACGCCAACCCTGAATACGACACCGGTCTGGTCTGCGGCGGATCGCTCGATATTTTTGTCGAACCGATTCTGGCGATTCCCACGCTCTATCTTTTCGGCGGCGGCCACGTATCGCGCCACGTTTCGAAGATTGCGAGCCAGGCGGGATTTGAGACGATCATTGTGGATGACCGGCCGGCATTCGCCAACGCGGAACGCTTTCCCGAAGCGGTGGCTATCCACGCGGGCGCGTGGGAGGAAATTTTCCCCAAACTCCACCTCAGCGATTTTTCCTATGTCGTTATCGCGACTCGCGGACACAAGGCCGATCTCACCTGTCTGCGCTGGGCGATTTCCACTCCCGCCCGGTTCGTCGGCATGGTGGGCAGCAAACGAAAGCTGATCGAATTCGCTAAAATTCTCGAAAGCGACGGAGTAGGACCGGAGCAACTTGAGCGCGTACACTCGCCCGTCGGGCTCGATATCGGCGCGCTGACGCCGCAGGAAATCGCAGTCTCAATTGTCGCGGAAATCGTCGCCGTTCGTCGCGGCTCCCTGGCGACTGCAACTTCGTTGTCCTACAAACCCAAATTGCAAAGCACCCCGTGATCGCTGGAATCATTCTTGCAGCCGGAGAGTCCTCGCGCATGGGGCGCGACAAGGCTCTTCTGCCCTACCGGGGAAGCACTTTTCTCGAAACTATCCTGACCACTCTGCGCGAGGCGGGCGTCTCAAGAATCGCAGTGGTGCTGGGCCACCACGCAGAAGAAATCCGGCGTGCGATCGATCTGTCTGAAACCGTCGTCGCCGTCAATCCCGATTACCAGCGCGGCCAAACCTCCAGCCTGCAGGCCGGGCTTGCCGCCGTCGAGCGCCATGATGTGGAAGGCGTTTTGCTCTGCCTGGTGGATCATCCCGCCGTCCGCACGGAAACAATTCGCACTCTTGCCAACAGTTTTGCAGCCTCGCACGCACCAGTTATCATTCCCACGCACGAGGCCCGGCGCGGCCATCCCGTCCTGATTGGCCGCGAGCTTTTCGAGGAATTGGCCGCTCTCGACCCTGGCCGCGGCGCGAATAGCGTGATTCGCGAATATGCCGAACGCACAGAGCTGGTTGAGGTGGAGGATTCGGGAGTCCTGATGGACGTGGATGAGCCGGAAACCTTCGAACGGCTGAGTTGAGCACGGGCCGGAGTGCGGACATCGTGGGGCCGCTCCCCAGCCGACCGTATCTAGGGCTCAAGCTGAGCCAGAACTTGCTGCAGAACCTCAATCGCCAGCGTGGCGGCGTGGCGTGAGGCGGGGGGCAATCCGCCGAGACCATTTTCAATTTCCTGCGGCGTGAGCGTGCGAAGTTGGCTCACGTGCTTGCCCGCGATTGTTCCCGCAAGCCATGAACCGCAAGCCACGGCGGGAACGCATCCCTGGGCCTTGAAGCGAGCCTCTGTAACGACTCCATTTCGCACCTTGACCGACAACTTGAGCGCATCGCCACAGACCGGATTCGTCTTCTCAACGACGGCGGTCGGAAGCTCGATTTCTCCAGCGTTTCGAGGGTGATGAAAATGATCGAGGAGCTTTTCCGAATACATGAAGCAAATCCTGAGTGCAAGACCAGAAAGCAGAATCCACAGGAGGAGATCATTCTCCAAGGGTTGGCAGCAAGAGCCACCTCAGTAGAATCACCAGTACAACACCGGCGGCAACCGTCAGAGCGACTTTCAGGCCATGCCGCTTGTTGACCTCGGGAATCAGGTCTGACGCGGCCACGTAAAGTGTGACTCCAGCGGAAACCGCCAGGCCGTAAGATGCATACCGCGCCATCAGTCCCATCACCAGAATCCCCGCAATCCGGGAGATTCCGAGTGCGCCGGCGCCCCACAGGCCCGCCTTGCGGCTGCGGCGCGCCGCAACCATGATGGAAGAAATCGTGAAACCCTCCGGGATGTTGTGAATGATGGTAGCGCCAAAAATAATGACGCCGAGCCAGGTGGAAATGATGAATCCTGAGGCCATGGCAACGCCGTCCAGAAACGTGTGAATCAGAAGGCCGCCCAGGGCTGTGTCCGCAACGTGAGCGTTCAGGAATTCCTCGGCGTGCGTCTCTTCTCCAAAATGGAAATGGCCCGGCCAGGCGTGTTCAAAAAAGTGAACGATGAAGTATCCGGCGACGATCAGCAATGGCGCGCTCGCGGGCGCCAAGTGCAGACTTTCCGGAACCATCTCGATCAGCACTGTCGCCAGCATGAAGCCGGAGCCCAGGGCAACAAAGGCGTCGAGGAACGGTCGGCTCCAGGCGCGTGCGGTAACGATGGCGCCGCCAAAAAGGTTTGCGGCGCCAGCGGCCAGGCCGAGTAGAAGGCTGATGACGAGGTAGTTCATGAGGAAGTTTTCAGTTCTCAGTTCTCAGTTAGGAGCCAAAGGCCGAGACGCGAAATGCCGGAACCCAGAATCAAAAACTGACAACTGAGAACTGAAAGCTCTTTCACCCCGAGTGCCGGAAGTGGACGATCTCGCCGTCGTGCACGACATATTCCTTGCCATCCAGGCGAAAATGCCCGCGCGCCCGCGCCTCCGCCATGCTTCCGGCCTCAACCAGATCCATATAGGGAACCACTTCGGCGCGAATGAACCCTTTTTGAATGTCAGAATGAATTTCGCCCGCGGCATCAAGGGCCGTCATGCCCTCTCGAATCGTCCAGGCACGGCACTCATCTTCACCCACGGTAAAGAAGGAAATCAATCCCAGCAATTGGTAGCTTGACCGGATCAGGCGCGCCATGGCGGATTCCTTGAGGCCGTAGCTGCCGAGAAACTCAGCCGCTTCGGCGTCTGCAAGTTGGGCCAGTTCGGCTTCCACTTTGCCACAGATGGCCGTCACGCCGGTTCGCTGCCTCTCCTTGAGCCCGGCCTGGTGTGCGAATTCTTCCGCCGCATCCGTCCTTCCGGCGTCCTTTTCACCAAGGTTCAGCACGTAGAGCATCGGCTTGAGCGAGAGAAATGTAAAGCCGCGAAGCGCGCGTTCATCTTCAGCATCGAATTCAATTTCTCTCAATGGTTTTTGATTTTCGAGAGCTTGCTTCGCAACCGTAAGCGCCGCACGCTCTTTCGCAAGCGCAGGATTCTTCTGTTTCTTCAAGTCCTTTTCCAAACGCTCCAGGCGCTTTTCAGCCACTGCGAGGTCAGAAAGGATCAGTTCGACTTCGACGCTTTCGATATCGCGCCTGGGGTCTAGAGAGCCGCTTTCGTGCGCTATTGAAGGATCGTCAAAGGCGCGGACCACGTGCGCGAGAGCGTTCATTTCGCGCAGTGCGGCGGTCTGCGACCCTGTGCGCGCCAGATCAATCACGCTACCCGGCGTGTCAACGTACTCCACGCTGGCATTAACCGTCTTGCGCGGCTTGTACATCGCAGAAAGTTGGTCCAGCCGGGCGTCCGGAACGCGCACGACGCCGAGATGAGCTTCCTGCTTCCCCGACGCAGCCTTGCCGTGTCCGTGCGTAAGAATTTCAAACAGTGTCGTCTTGCCGGCCTGTGCCAGGCCAATGATTCCGATTCGGACCACGCATCCCCCAAGGATTGGTTTTCGCCTCGGGCTGCCCATCCCGCCAGCCTCGATTCCTGATGGTAACATAGCGGGAAGACGCCCCGGGCCAGGCCTTTGCGAGCCTCCACCGGTAAACAAAGAAATCCTGCTAACATAAGACTTCCGTCCCGATACGGCGACTTGGCAGGCTTAGGAAGCCTCCGGCAGCCGGCAGGTCGGACATTCAAGAATCCAGAAGGGAACGATGACAGACCAGATTCGCAACATCGCGATTATCGCGCACGTGGACCACGGCAAAACGACGCTCGTGGACGCCATGCTCTGGCAGAGCGGAATCTTCAAAGCCGGGCAGGATGTAGCGGAGCGCGTGATGGACTCGAACGAACTCGAACGGGAACGCGGTATTACAATCCTCGCCAAGAACACGGCCATCTCATACAACGGCGTCAAGGTGAACATCGTGGACACGCCCGGACACAGCGACTTTGGCGGCGAGGTGGAGCGCGCGCTGAAGCTCGTGGACGGCGTGCTGCTGCTGGTGGACGCAAGCGAAGGGCCGTTGCCGCAAACGCGTTACGTTCTGCGCAAGGCGCTGGAAGCGAAGCTCCCTCCGATCGTTGTGATCAACAAAATTGATCGTACGGATGCCCGCCCCCAGGAAGTTGTGAACGAAATCTACGACCTCTTCATCGACCTCGATGCGACAGAAGAACAGCTCGATTTTCCGATCCTCTATGCCAACGCCCGGCGCGGCGTGGCACACAGTTTACTCGGCGAACCTTCGGAAGACCTGGCCCCGCTCTTCGAGGCGATTGTGAAGCACATTCCAGCTCCGGCGGGCAATTCCGGAGACGTGCTGCAACTGCTGGTCGCCAATCTCGATTACAGCGAATATCACGGAAGGCTCGCCATCGGCCGGATCTTTTCCGGAACGCTTCGGCGCGGCGACGAAGTTGCAATCGTCAAGCTCGACGGGACACAGGAGACCACGCGGATCACGAAGCTTTTCGGCTTTAAAGGCCTGGAACGAATTGACATCGACAGCGCCGAAGCCGGGGACATCGTCGCCATTGCCGGCGTTGAAGGCATTACGATTGGTGAGACGGTGACCAGCACAGAAAACCCGCGTGCGCTGGTCCACGTGCCCGTGGATGAGCCGACGATTTCCATGCTGTTCACAGTCAACACTTCGCCCTTCTCCGGGCGCGAGGGA
This sequence comes from Terriglobia bacterium, assembly GCA_046706005.1. Classification (GTDB taxonomy): domain Bacteria; phylum Acidobacteriota; class Terriglobia; order UBA7540; family UBA7540; genus JBJKPU01. The sequence continues at coordinate 48,052 of JBJKPU010000006.1, forward strand.
ACCTGGGTGACTTCGCGCCATCTGCGCGAGCGGCTCGAAAAGGAACTCCTGACCAACGTCGCACTGCGCGTGGTGGAAGACGAGAAAACTGACACATTCCAGGTGCTGGGCCGGGGCGAATTGCAACTGGCCATTCTGATTGAAACCATGCGTCGCGAGGGATACGAGGTGGCCGTGGGCAAGCCCGAGATCGTGACGCGCGAGGTGGACGGCCGATTGCAGGAACCCATGGAACAGTTGATTCTCGACTGCCCGCAGGAATTTGTGGGCGTGTTGATGGAAAAGGTCGGCCAGCGTAAAGGCGTCAACACCAAATTGGTCGGGCATGGAAGGCCGGGCGGCCGAGTGCGCCTGGAATTCCGGATTCCCTCGCGCGGCTTGATCGGGTTGCGCAGCGAAGTGCTGCAGGATACGCGCGGCACGGCTGTGATGAACACACTTTTCGACGGCTTTGATGAATGGCAGGGGGATATCGCACGGCGCTTGACGGGGTCGTTGATCGCCGACCGCGCCGGTAAGACCACCGGATATGCCCTCTACAATCTCCAGGAGCGCGGCGAACTGTTTGTCGAGGCGGGAATCGATGTTTACGAAGGAATGGTAGTCGGCGAAAACGCGCGATGGGATGATATGGACGTGAACGTGGTCAAAGAAAAGAAGCAGACCAACATGCGCGCCTCAGTCGCCGATGAAGCCATCCGCCTGATACCGCCGCGGCCGCTGGGCCTGGAGCAGGCCTTGCAATTCATCGCTGAGGACGAATGGGTCGAAGCCACGCCGAAGTCCATCCGCGTGCGCAAGAAAATCCTGGAAGCGAACAAGCGTCCCCGCCGCCACCGGCTTGAAAGCTAGGCAAGCGGGCGTGGGGAAAGGGCAGGTTCCAATTTGCGCTGGGTACAATCGCTGAAAGCCCACGGTTCTTTGTGAGAATGAATTTAATCCGTGGATGGTGCACTAGATGGCAGGTGACAATCACTGCGAATCGAGCCCGGTATCACCCGGCCCGGTGGAATTGCTCGCGGAGGTATTGGGTCTATTGATGTCATAGTTCCAATGACGGATGGAAAAGATTCTTTCGCCGACTACTTTGACATCGACGACTGTGCGATCGCTCTGCGGAAGCCAGAATTCACCGACCTTCTCGTACCGTCGGACGAAGCTTGCTTTATTGATCCAGAAGGAAAGCTTTCGGTCAGGCGAACCCTCGATTCCAACAATTCCATAGTCGGGCATGCTGATCCAAATCTTTCCCTTAAACAGGTATTTCCCCTTGCGTTTCGGAATGGCCTGAACAACATAGCAGCGATACACGCCGACCTGCTGCTCACCCAGCAACTGGAAAGTGTAATTTGAAGGCGCAATGGCGCTGCGGCGATGCCCTTCACCGCCGGCCGTCTTGATTTCGCTGTCCATCAGGCCGCGAAAAACCAGCTTTCTTATCAACCATGAACCTTCAGCGGACTTCGGCGAGAAAGATTTCGTGCCCGGAGCATTAAACTTCATCTGCACGGTTTCCTGCGCATACACATGGCCGTGATCATTTGAAAGCTGGTAGGTGCGAAGCACGGTGTATTTTCGGAGCGCAGCATCCCGCAGTTTGCTGTGCTCAACCAGGCCTCGGAAGACCGATTCCCCGGTCATGCCCGGAGCTGCGGGCTCGACCGGCGAGGTCACAGTCGGCGGATCGGGAATTTGAACCTGGTCCTTCGTTCCGGCAGCCAGCGACCTTGCCGGCAAAGCCGAAAGAACCAAGCACATCAGAGCCACAGACGTTCGCCGTGCTAAGTGCATTCAGGCACCCCTGAGACAAAGCTCCGCTCATCAAATGTAGAGCGACGTTGGGTGATTATCGCACACATCCAAGATTCGCGCGCCGAGCAATTTCGGATGAAAAATTCCGGAAAGCGTAGAGATAAGGCGAAAAAAACTTTGCCCGTCCGTAACGCCCACGCTGGATGTTACACTTCTAGTTGTCGGGTGCATTATGGATCAAGAGGGTTGCCGCAGTGCGCGATGGCGGAGCCTATATTCAACCGAGAAAGGGGATATTCAATGGACGCTAAGGAAGTGAAAACAATTGCCGATTTTCTGGCCGCGGAATTCGAAAGCGAAATGCCGCGAACGCTGGGCGTTTTGGAAGCAGTTCCCGCCAGCCGCCTGGATTACCGGCCCGACCCGAAGTCCAAGACGGCATTGGGGTTGGTCCGCCACATTACCCTCGATGACGAATGGCTGCTCAACTCAATTGCGGATGGCGCATTCGCGTCACCGCCCGACGATTCCGAGGCCTGCGGCATCATGAAACCCGCTGACGCTGCTGCCCGCTACAAGGAGAAGATTCCGGCGGCGCTCAAGCGCATTCGCGCTCTTCCGGCTGAAAAACTTTCCGCACCTATCGATCTCATGGGTAAATTACAGGCCCCGGGAATCAATTTTCTGTCGATGGCGGTGAAGCATTCCGTCCATCACCGCGGCCAGCTCAGCACTTACCTTCGAGCCATGGGCGGGAAGGTTCCGGGAATCTACGGCCCGACCGCCGACAATCCCTGGTAATCGCTACCAGGTAACCGGCGGACTCTCAGGCGCAGATTTGGAGACGCCCAAAGTCTGCGCCGGCCGCTTCGCGACTGGAGTTCCAGTTCCGGCGCAGCCACGGAGACTTCGCAGGCCAAAACCCGCTCATTTTTCGGATGCTGGAACGCCGAGGCGGCAGACTCAATTGGTCACCATGCGGCCGGCCCCGGCATGCTGCGTGTGTGATTGAATGTGTATTCGCCGAGCAAACGCTCGCCTCCAGCGTCATCAACGTCGACCAGACGCACGATCATCGTAGTAGTTGGAGCGTCTTTGATGAAAGTGATCGACTCCTGCAAGATGACCTCACCCACATTGGGATTTGCCGGAATATCCCGCATACGCAACTGCTCAACTCCGCTTCCATCACAGATCGATACATCAATCCGTCTAGCTCGCCCCAGATTGACGGCCAGGCGTCCGATCAGAATATCGTCTTCGGCGGTCACTGTGCACTGTACGCTTCCACCACGCGGCGGAGCGTATTGCCGTACACGCAAGCCTTCTTCAGCGGCACGTCTGAGAAACGCATCACTCACAACTATTTGCAGACTTCCCTCGCGCGCTAAGTTGCGAATTCCTTCAGCCATAGCGATGACATGCTGCAACCTTCTTGCACATCCATCACAGGCAAACAGATGCTCTTCGACGGCTTCCGCTTCCACCGAGGGCAGTGCAGCCAGCCAGTAATCCGACAGGACCTCTGCTTCGATAGGATTCGAACAGTCTGTAGTGTGAGCGTCATTCTCACTCATCAAACCACCCCCAGACATTCGCGCAATTGACGAATCGCCCGGTGGCGGATCACTCGGACGTTAGCCTCACTCACGCCCAGGAATCCGGCAACATCCGCGCCGGTGTCCTCGCCGTAAAAGGTCATCACCACCACTGTTCGCTCGCGCTCATTCAGGGCCTGAACACAACGCTGCAGGAGGTCGTGGTCGAGCTGAGGGATCGGCTCGCCGGCAGCCACCGGCACGTCGCCTCCATATTGCCTCAGCAGCCGTTCTTTCCGTTCCGCTCCCCGACGCAAGTTCAAAACTGTCATCCGGCATGTACCCAACACGAAAGAAGCAATCTTTTCCGGCTCGCGCAGGCGGCCTTCGCGCAGAGCCTCGATCATAGTGATAACGACCTGCTGCGAAAGGTCATCCGCAGCGGATTCATCCCGCAAATGGCGCAAGCCATAAAGCTTGATTCTCGGCATCATGCGACGGCACAACTCTGCTTCAGCGACGCTGTTGTTTTCGGAGCCGATTTGCCGCACTAACTCAGCATCGGTCAGCTCGATGTCCATAATCACATCTTTTATGTGTAACGGGGAGGCATCTCGTTACACATCCCAGTTTCGAGAGCGAATAATTCTACGCAACAATGTTCGCTCACGAACTCGAAGAACGCAAATTTAACTTTAGGAGGAAACATTCATGGCTGCAAAATTGATAGGTCCGCGTAATGGGAAGCTGGGTTTCTTGGGCACCATTGGCGTTCGCTTCATGATCTGGGGCGCAGAGGCGGGCGAGCAGTTCGCATTGGTGGAGCACCCGATGTCACCACGCGCGCTGGCCGCCCCGTTACACCGGCATGCGCGCGAAGACGAGTACAGCTACGTACTTCGGGGCCGCCTAGGCGCTCTACTTGGCGATGATGTAGTGTTTGCCAAGCCGGGCGATCTTGTGTTTAAGCCTCGCAACCAGTGGCATACGTTCTGGAATGCCAGTGATGAACCGGCAAGCATTCTGGAGATCATCTCTCCAGCCGGGTTCGAGCGCTTCTTCAGTGAGCTTTCCGATCAGGGCGGAGTCACGAATCTTGAGCCGTCTGTTTTGGCCAGTTTGTGTGCGCGATACAGTCTCGAGATGAAACCCGAGTCCGTGCCGGACCTGGTCCAGCGTTTTCAGCTCACATTTCCCGGAAAACCAGTGGCTTTGAGCGCCGCCGGCTAGATCCTGTCAGATTGCTTTTCCGACTGGGGGAACGGCAAGGTATCCGCACTTCCGTCTGCGTTGACTGGATAACTGGCAATATCGCCAGAGCAAGCTCAATGCCTGCGCAAGTGCATATCCGCGAACTTCAGGAACTGGTCCCAATCAAACGCGGTGACTTCGTGAATGCCGGTTCGCTCGTGAAAAGCAATGGTGTGCATGATGGGATGATTAATCGCAGGCATCTCATCCGTTCCCAGACCCTCTTTGCCGAGAAGCCTGTAAACCGGCCCGGCGGCGACGCAGGCAAGAAACTCGCCGCGCGGGTCGGCCCACTGGTCCTTCTCGGCGCTCGTCACGTAGACGGGGCGCGGTGCGATCAGAGCAATCAACTCGTGCTGGTCGACGGGAAGTTTGTTTTCCCGGCCTACGTACTTCATCAGGTAGCGGCAAAACCAGAATGGGAATTCGATGGACATGCTCTCGAGAGTTTCGCCATAATGCCGCCGCCAAACGGCTGCCCCGCCTTCACCCGGACAGTTCGCGATCACCAGGGCAAAGCGCGTGTCCAAAGCTCCCGCCCAAAGCGCCGTCTTGCCCAGGCGTGAGTGCCCCATCACAATGACACGCTTCGAATCCACGTCCCTGTCCGTCACGAGATAATCCATCGCCCGGCTCAGGCCGTAGGCCCAGGCTCCGATTGCTCCCCAGTCATCAGGGCCCGGCTTGGATTGTCCGGGTTTGAAGAACTTTGAAATAATTCCGTATTTATATCCGTCCTTGAAATCAGGTTCGATTTGTTCATAGTAAACGGTGGCGAATCCATAGCCGTCCGCCAGGACTTTTTGCACTTCAAAATTCTTCTCTTTGCCGCGTGAGTTTTCCGGCGCCACATTCTGCTTGAAAGTCTTGTGGTTCCATATCATGGGCAGTCTGATTCCCGGATCGTCGATCACCGCCTGATTGCCCATGAAGTTCAGCGCCAGAATCAGAGGAACGGGCTTCGGCGCCGAGGCGGGAATGTAAATCAGCAAATCTTCGTGGACTTCACCTCTTCTCGCTGGAAACGTAATCCGGACTTGTTTGCGGATGGCTTTGCCGTCGAGCGCGTGAGCATCCGACTCGAGCACATCGAACCGGATATGCTTCGGCGTGGGAGGATTAAACCCGTAAACATTTTCCTGAAAGAGGCGTACGAGCTCGCGGCGCCGCTTCTGCCAATCGCTGGCGTTGCGGACGGGCTTGACATTGCTGAAAACTAGCGGGTCAGGAAGCGTAAAATGACCGGCCTTCGATTCATCGTAGTTGGGTTTCGGCATCTGCTGGGCGAAGACCGCCGCGCAAAGGAACAACCCGGCAGGCATAACGAAGAATCCAAGCCCTTTCATCACGACGACACCTCCTCCTACAACTTCCCGCAGCCAAAGGCTCCTGTCTGATTTGTGGGCTGCCGAGGCTGAACATCATAACAGTATTTTTCATAAGCGAATCCTTTCTCTTGAAGAGTCGGGATTGCATTTGAAAACAGTGTGGTGTAGCTTAATCTCGCTTTAAACCCCGTTTGGAAGTGGCAGAGCATAAGAGGAGGGTTCCATGGCCCGATTCTGCACGAAGTGCGGCGCACCGGCCCCATCTGACGACGTCAAGTTTTGCGCAAAGTGCGGCGCCAGTCTGCCCAATCAGACTGCTCAGGCTCCTGCACAATCCCAGCCTTCGCCCCCCGCCCAGGCTCCGCCTGCCGGGCCGGTTGTGGCTCAGACTGCGGCATCCGGAAGCAGTACGCTGGTCAAAGTCCTTGTCGCCGTTCTTGGGTTGTTTTTCGTCCTGGGAGCGCTGGCCATCGCAACGGTCGCCTACTTGGGATACAAAGCCAAGAAGAAATTCGATCAGGCAAAGGTGGAGTATGGCCTGAATAACACATCGCCCCCGGCGCAGGCAAAAGACGTGTGCTCACTGCTGACCAAGGAAGAGGCTACTCAATTCACGGGAATCACCGTTAACCAGGCGTCCGGCTCGACCACGAAATGTACTTACTACACCGGTTCAAGCCAGCCCGTGCTGGTCAATGAAGTGAGCTGGGATGGCGCGCGACTGGCCCTGAAGCTTGGCGTGGCCTCGCTGAGAGCGATGAGCGCCGGAGTGAATACGGTGGTCAGCCTTCCCGGGATCGGCGATGAGGCTTACACGATCGGCTTTCAGGGGAAAGAAAAAGAAGACCTTCAGAAGCAAGCCCAAAGCGACCAATCAGGAGGCGGAGCCGCCATCATGCACCTGATGGGTATGTCTCCCCTGATGTTCCGAAAAGGCGACGTGATGGTGACGGTCAGGCTGATACAAGCCCAGGATCCGGACAACGCGAAACAGGCCATCGCCAAGGCCATCGTTCCGCGACTGTAAGAAGGATTGACGCGAATTCCTCGATTCTACGCGGTGCTTGAAACCTTTCGCCTGCGAAAGGTCCGGCTTTCGGAGCTATCTCGCTCTTGCACTGCTTCGATCGCTCAGCCGAGGCCCGCTGCAATCTCAGGCGCGCCGAGGGTGGCTGAGCAAGCGGGCAGGAAGCGTAATGATGGCGCGAAGCAGCTCGAATGCTCCTTCCACAGCAATTCCGCAAATCCTGAATGGCAGCAACAAGAGCCAGACGACCGGGTAAAGCACCAGTGCCGCAATCGCCAGAGGCCAGCAAAGAACCAGTAGGATGCACCAAAGCAGGAACTTAATCATCAAGAATCTCCTCGCGCGCGTCTCCACTATGGATACGAAAGGCACGCACCCTTAGTTCCCCGCCAAGTCACGGCAGTGTAAAACCGGCAGGTTTTGGTCACGCTGATTCACGAAAATCACACTTTTCAGCCTGAAAACCGCGATTTTTCGCAAAAAGCACGTTGACATTGACGAAAACTTTCACGCATTATACTTCTAATGTCACAATTCCCGGGGAGTGAAACTCGCGCCGCAGCGCGGGGCAACGGCTGTCAACTAGTCATCAGGAAGCAGCCCGACCCTTCAGAGGTCATGGAGTTCGTGGTCTCCGGGCTCGAGGTGGGACAACAGATTGTGGCCCTGGCCGGCCCGGACTGGCTCAAGGAACTTGGCCGGTCTCTCAGCCACGGCGGGTTGCGGTCCGATATCCTGGTGCGGACAGGACGCGTGATATTCCTTACGGCGCCCGATTGTTTCGCTGAGCTTGCCCGCCGCGACGAAGCGCACCGAAGCCCGCTGCGTTTGAATGGTTCCATCGTGCGCTGGATTTCCGACTGGTCGTGGGCTTACAACAACGGCATGAATCCCACAACGATTCTCGATTATCAGCGCCACATTCATAACCGCGTCCGCCAAATGACCGCCCTTTCTTTGTGCACAGTGCACTGTTCGAGACTGGAACGCAGCTCGGTGCTCAAAATGCTGGTGCACCATCGCCACGCCATCCGCGCGTCCGAACGTTTGGCCTAGCTTGTATTTGCCAAAGGTCCCTGCCGCTGCCAACCCAGCAAGAAGACAAATCGCGACATTTTCCCGGATGCCAAAGCATTACCGCGAAGGGCGTGGACAGACTTCTTAATACGAGGAGCGGCCGGTTCCCGGCTTAGGCGAACCAGGGGTTGGACCGCCCGGCCACTGTGATGTCGGTCTTCCAGCACCGGGCGGGGGCTGCGCGGTCAGGCCGGGAATGAGGACGGAAAGCTGGACCACCGAACCTGGAACACCGGGGACGCCCAGGAATTCCCATTTGTCATAATGCGTATGGTCGTTGTACACGCGAATCGACTGTCGAGTGCTGGTGCTGGCTACGCCTACTATGTAAGCGCCAAGCATCTCTCCGTGGCCAAAGGGATTTGTGTTTGTTGGAGGCGACTCCGACTGCTGCGGGTTGGATTCCGACGGAGGAGTGGTGCCCGGCTTCTCACCATTTGACTGATCTGCAGAAGACTCGCCCGGCTTCACCGGCTTTTTAACAGTGATGTTCTTGGAATCAATGATGATGCCGGTCGCCGTCGCATGGATAAAGCGCCATTTCCCGTCGCGAGTCATCGGATCGCGATAGGCGCGGCGCAGAAAGCTCATGTCGTTAGTCCGCAGAAGCTCCTTGACCGAGGTCGGGTAACGGTGGAACTGCTGGTGGAAGAAGAAGACGGCGCGGGCATATTGGGTTCCACGAAAAATGAGCTCGGTTTCCTTTTCCCGCTGCGCCTCAGTGTAGATGCTGGGGAGCGCCGCCGTCAGCGAGATCAGAAGGATGGCCGCCACCATCATTACCAGAAGCAACACGTATCCGCGCTCGCCGCAACCTTCACTTCGCCCTCGCAAAGCAAGATTACTTTTGGCGCGGAATCGGCAACTCCGCTTTTTGACCAGAAGTCGCATCTTCAACTTCTACCAATGACGGGGTAATCTGAAGAACCTTAAACCGCTTTGAAACCACCGTTCCCTTGCTGACGACATAAACCTCCTTCGCGTCAGCGAGGTAAGCTTCGCGCCGCCCCTGATTGTCCACTGAAAACCCGAATGCCTTCAGGGGAATCGGCGGTGGAGGAGGCGGGCCGGAAGCCGCCGCGCTTGCTCCCGCGCCACCACTTCCCTCAGTATGCTTTGGAGGAGCCAACGGCGCAAAATCGAATGGGTTGCGCGCGATTTCAGGGAGAGGGCGCTCTTCAAGGTCTTTGACCAGGCTCAGACGCAATAACGGGCTTTCCAGCGTGGAAGCCGACGCTGCGTCGATTCCTGCTGCCCGTTCGTGATGAGTCGAAGCCGCAGGGGCTGAGATTTTCATGACGGACCGGGAAGCATGGACAAGCGGCTTCTTCATCTCCGAATACAGCCGAATGCCCAGAAAGATGCACACCACCGCCAGGACGGCCGGTCCCCACGTGTTGACTCCGCGGCTCACATTCATGGCGTCAGATAAAGATCCGTTCCCAATTTCAGCGATAGCGTGTTTCCCTGATTCGCTGAAAAGGAAAAGTTACGAATCAGGAGCAAATCATTTGCCGTCTCCACGGCGTGTGTAAAATTGACGATGTCACTGAAAGTGCCGTCCACCGCAATCACCAGCGACAGGTGGTCGAGCGGCTCCTTCTTGCTCGTTACCAGCCGAGGGCCGACACTCGAAAGCTGGACGTGCGCCTTCTCAGTCAGCTTGCGGACGAGTTGGTCCGCGGTCGAAAAGCACCAGCGTCGCGCAGGAACATGATCCGTGAGGAACGCTTGAAGGTCGATCTTCCCTTTCGGCAGCGAAGCCTTAAGGTGTTCAAACCTGGCGACCCGGCTCTCCTGCTGGGCCATTTCGAGCCGGAGCCGGCTGTACGATTGCTGCGCTCCCTCCAGTCGCGCCCGGACGGGCCGAGCGGCGAAGACGTAGAGCAGCAGATCGCACACGGCCACGGCGAGCGCGGCGCGTTCAGCGATTCGTAGAATTGATTGTCGTTTCTGAGTCCGCATCAAACTCCGTATCGCTTTCCTTCGGCATTGCGCCATCCATATAGAAAGCCGTGCAGGTGGCGAGCGCCGGGCTGCCGCTTCCGTTGCCGGAATAACCCTGGCTTGTGACAATGATGTCGCTGAAATCGTCTGAATTCTCGATCTGCTTGAGAAACGCTTCGATATCCAGTGAAGTCTTGCCTTCGACCGCAAACCGAATCAGCGGCCGCTCCCCCGGCCGCACCAGCCCCAGCGAGTCGAGCCTTACATTGGGAGGCATGAGCTTGCTGACTTTAAGAGTTAAATCGGCGACCGAAAATTTTCGCGCCTGAATCAGCCGGTTCACATACCCGGCCTCGTGGATCAACTGCCGCGCCTCAGGCTCCGCCAAATCCCGGCGCAGGGAATCCTCGTCGCGCCGCAGATCCTGCCGCCGCGACTGGAGCGCATCCAGGCCTCGATCCACCCCGCGCAGCCGCCGGAAATTGGAAAGCGTTGACAAGCTCAGCCAGCCGAGCAGAGCCAGGACCAACAGGAAACCGGGAACGGCTACCCACAAGCCGTAACGCTCCCGGAAGCTCGGAGCGCGGGCGAGATTCAGCGGAAAACGCATAACTAGGCCCTCCCCTGGGCGGTAAGGCCGGCGAATGGGATTCCGTAGCGTTCCAGAAACACTTTCTCCTCCCGCGAGAGAGAGACCGCGGCTTCCGGACCGCAGGACAGGTTTTGTAAATCCGTCGCGATGGCGGAAGCGATTCTCGGCTCGAGCTCACGCGTCAACGGCGGACGCGCGCAGAGCCAGACGCGGGAAATCTCAATTCCCAGGTGATCCATGGCGCTGGCCATGACTCTCGCTGCCTCGCGGCTCACGGTTTCCTCAGAGGCCGTCGCAGCCCCATTCTCAAGCGCCTGATACCGCCAAAGCCGCAATCTGCCACCGTAAACAAGCGCCGCCACAAGCGAGGCGCCGTACACGTGAAGCAGCAAATCGCTCCCTTGCTCCCCCTTCGGCAGCAGCGGCAGCAACATTGCCGAAGCGGGAAGGACCAGCCGCACGCCGCCTGCCAGCGGTTCGAACGCCGATTCATATTCCCGCACCACCTGATCGCGGCTGACCAGGACCGCTACTTCCACACCCTGTCCGGCAGCGGGATAAATCTCGTAGCTCAGTCGGGCTTCTTCCGGCGCAAAAGGCAGCACGTCCTTCAATTTCCAGCGGATCAGGCCCTCCTGTTCTCTGGGGTTTGATGGAAGCGTTTCAAAGCTGAGCAAGCTGATGCGCACAGCGCTGTCGGGAAGAAGAAGACCCAGAGGTGCGGCTACACCTCCCAGATCGCCCGCCACGGCTCTGATCGCCGCATCGAGCGGCTCCTGCTTCACGATATTCGGGCGGTGAGCGGTGGGCACCACGCAGCCCGCTTCGAGTTCGCGCACAGCCACCCGGCGAATCTTTCCGGACCCTCTCTCCAATCGCGCACCGGCCACGAATCCGGGCTGGACTTCAAACACCGTGGCCGGCATCACAAACGGAGCTACGGCGGGCTTCGTCGAAAACAGCTTGCCAGTAAGAGTTTTCAGATCCATCCTTCAGTCCCTGCGGCCAGCGTTGCCGCTTCACTCAACAAAGGTCACTTTATTGATTTCGCGCAGCGTGGTGATACCCTGCCGCACTTTCTCCAGCGCCGATTCCCTCAGAGTCTGCATGCCTTCGTCGCGGGCCAGGCGCCGGATTTCCGAGGAAGGCCGTTTGGCAAGGATCATTTCACGGATTCGGTCGGAAAGCGCCATCAGCTCCCCGATGGCCGAACGCCCGCGAAATCCCGTCTGATTGCACTTTTCGCATCCCGTGCCTTCATAAAACGTCATATCGGCCCAGGCCTTCGGGTCAAGTCCCGATTCTTCGAACAGCTCGCGCGGCACGGACACCGGTTTCTTGCAGGCCTCACAAATCATGCGAACCAGACGCTGAGCCAGAATGCAGTTCAGGGCGGAAACAAAGTTGTAAGGCTCGACACCCATGTTGAGGAACCGGCTGAGAACGTCCACAACATTGTTCGCGTGGACGGTGGTGAAAACCAGGTGGCCGGTCAGCGCCGACTGAATGGCAATCTGCGCCGTCTCATTATCACGAATCTCGCCGACCATGAACTTGTCGGGATCGTGACGCAGAATCGACCGCAAACCGCGCGCGAACGTCAGCCCCTTTTTCTCATTGACCGGAATCTGTGTGATCCCGCGGATCTGATACTCCACCGGGTCTTCAATCGTAATGATCTTGTCTTCATCGCTCTTGATTTCAGAGAGCGCGGCATAAAGCGTGGTGGTCTTGCCGCTGCCGGTAGGGCCGGTTACCAGCACCATGCCGTAAGGCTCGCGGATGAACCGGCGCAGGCGCCGCACTTGATGATCGAGCAGGCCGAGCACATCCAGGCGAAGCTGGCGGAATTTTTCGTGCAGCGATTCCTTGTCGAGAATTCTCAACACGGCGTCCTCGCCGTGAATCGAAGGCATGATGGATACGCGAAAGTCGATCGGCCGGCCGCGATAGCTGACGCGGAACCGGCCGTCCTGCGGCACGCGCCGCTCGGCGATATCCAGGTCAGCCATGACCTTGATGCGAGTGATGATGTTGGATTGAAACTCGGGACCGAGCGGAGCCATCGCCTGCTGCAGAACACCGTCAATGCGGTACTTGACGACCATGGAGTTGTCCCGGCTCTCCAGGTGAATGTCGCTCGATCTTCGTTCCAGCCCCGCGAACACGATGGAATCCACCAGGCGAATCACGGGGCTGACATCCCGCACGCCGACAAGCTGTTCGAGCGAAAGATTCTCGTTTCCGGCTTCTTCTTCGTGAATGACGTCCAGCCGGAACTCGCTCGTGGCTTCATCCAGAACCCGCTGCGAGGGATCGGTGCGGGCCAGAAATTCTTTTACCTGGCTGGGAGCGGCGACCTTGACAACCAGGGACTTATCCAGGCGCAGGGCCAGATCATCCATCCGGGAAAGATCAGTGGGATCAGCCATCGCGACCACCAGCCGGCCCTCTCGGACTTCGAGCGGCAGAAACTCATTGCGCAGCATCAGGTCAAGCGGAATCGACCGCAAGACTTCGGGCTCGGGGCGGAATTCCGAGAGATCGATGAAATCAAAATGATAGCGATCGGCAAGGTCGCGGGCACGCTCCAGTTCCGCCACGAGTTCCGGACTTCTTTCATCGCTCATCGTTACACCCGGCCTCTAATGAACTCGCCCCGCCAGCGAAAAAAGCGGCAAATAGAATCCGACCAGAACAAACCCCACCGCCACGGCGATGACCGCGATCATGACCGGATCCACCAGCGCCAGCAGGGCGGAAAGATCAATGTTGACGTCTTCCTCAAAAAAATCAGCCACGGAGTCAAGCATGGCCGGCAGCCCGCCCGTGCTTTCTCCCACTTCGATCATATCCAGCGCCATATCGGGAAAGAGTCCCGTAGCGCGCAAACTGGCGCTCAGGCCGCGTCCTGCCGTAACGTCAGCCCTGGCCTGGCGAATCCCTTTGGCCAGCAGCGGACTGCTGACCGAGCCGCCGGCGGTTTCCAGCGCCGCCACGACCGGCGTTCCGGCCTGCAGCAGCGTGGCCATTGTTCTGGTGAATTCCGAGACGCTGAATTTCACCAGCAGGGTTCCGGCGATGGGAAGTCGAAACTTAAGCCTTTCCCATGCCAGCCGCACGCGTCCTGTTTTTCCCAGTCGCCGGGCTGCGACCACCAAAAGGATAAATCCCGTCAGAAAGTAGAGCGCAGTATGGCGGATTGCCGTGCCCACGCTGATCAGAAAGACGGTCAGCGGCGGAAGAGAAACATGGAGATCGGAATAGAGCTCCGTAAACCTCGGAATAATAAAGAAATCAACGAGCACAATAAGTCCCGTGAGAAAAACCACCAGGAACGCCGGATAGATCAGCGCGCCGATGAATTTCTTGCGAAAGCCGCGGGCTGTTTTCTGGAAGGCAATGTATTGCCCCAAAACCTTGTCCAGGCTGCCGCTTCGCTCGCCGGCGCGCAACGTGGCGCAATAGACCTTGGGAAATTTTCCCGTCGCTTCAAAGGCCTCAGAAAGCAGAGCCCCGGCGCGGACTTTGGTCCGAATTGTCTCCAGCGCGGCGCGAATCTCTTCGTTGCGCGCCTGGCGGCCGAGCAGGTCGAGCGATTTCTGCAGGGGCAGGCCGGATTTCGACAGCGCCATGAATTGCTGGTTGAAAATCAGCAGATCATCGGTCCGGACCTGGCCGCGGGAAGTTCCGCCCATTCGAATGCGCAGCAGATTCCTGGGCCGAATGGAGAATACATAAAAGCCTTGGGAGGCCAGCCGGGCGCGAAGTTCGCCTTCCGAACCGGCCTGGTAAGTCTCGCTCGTGACGCGGCCTGCTTCCGTTCCGACTTTGCAAACAAACTCGGCCATCGCTCACCCTACCAGGTGTTGTAGGCGCTCCCGTCCAGAGATTCCGCGTCCGATCCGCTGTGCACATCCACGATGCCGGACACGAGTTGCTGCGGCCCGATGGGCACGGTCTCCGTGTCGGTCTGCCAGGACTCGCTCGATCCCGTAAACGGGTCCACGGGAATCTTGCGCAGGTATCCCGCGCTCACCAAATCATCCAGCGACTGGGGCGGCTGCTGCTTATCGACCGTGTACTGGTCGATCAGCTTTCGCATGGTGAAGAGATCGTCGCGCAGGACGGCCTCCCGCGCCCGGCGGATCGCTATCCGGAGATTGGGGACGGCCATAGTGGCGAGAATCAGGATCACGGTCATAACGACCATCAGTTCCAGCAGGGTAAATCCCCCGCCCTCGCCGGCGATGCGCAGTTCCCGAGCGTTCAATTTTTCCCGCAGCTTACCAATTGTCATACTGTGTCCCATCCAGAGCCGTGGCCGTGCTCTTGGAATACACGTCGAACACGTCTTCCCCGCCCCAGCTTCTTGAATCCGGGTCGTCCTGCATGGAGCGCAAGCCCCAGTCCTTGTCCCCTGTCATCGGATCCACGGGAATTTTTCGCAGAAACTTATACTTGGCGTCCATCCCCTTCAACTGCACTCCATCCACCAGCGTCTGGAGGTCAGGAGGGTAACCGAAGGTCCCTAACTTGGCTTGAATCAGCCCCAGCTCTGTGAATTGCTTATAGCGATCAATGGCGTCGCGCATTGTCCGCAGGTCTTCCCGCAGTTCCTGCTCCTTGGTGCGCTGAACCTGAATAGTGGCGACGGGCAGGGCGACAGTAGCCAGAAGCATGAGAATTGCCATGGCCGCAATGAGTTCGACCAGAGTAAAACCAAGCGGAGAGCGCCGAATTTTTTCGACTTTTGGGCTCAAGGAAATCATTGGGGTGGCCGCGGCGGCCGCACACGGGGTCGTGGTCCGGCGGGCGTCGGCGGCCTAGCGGAAGGCGGTGCGGCTGGAGGATTCGGCCCTGCAGGTTGAGACGGCACCGTTGTGGCTTCCGCTGTGTAAGATTCAGGCAGGCGGATTATGCGCGGCGTCAGCATTACCAGAACTTCCGTGTCTATTTTCTCGTGCTCGTTCGTCGAGAAAAGGTCGCCCAGTCCGGGAATCTTTGCCAAACCTGGAAGGCCCGTTTTGGTGACCTTGTTTTCACTCTCGATCAATCCGCCCAGCAGATTCACTTCACCCTCTTTCAGGCGGATATCGTGCTCGATGCTGCGCTGTCCGAAGCTCGGCTCATTCAGCCCGCCGATGCTGTACGTCTGCCCGACCGAAGAAATATCAATTTTCGCGTGCAGCTCAATTTCGCCGTCCGGCATGAGATGAGGCGTCAGGGTCAGGTTTACACCCACATCCTTGTACTGGAACTGTGTGCTGGCAAGCAATCCCAGAGAGCTCGATCCGGTCCCGGAAGAGCCAGTGGAACTCGGAATGGTGCCGCCGTAGGAAGGCAGAAAGCTCCCGGTGGCAAACGGCACGCTACTGCCAATCTTGAGCGTTGCCGTTTCGCCGTCCGTCACGCGAATCTCGGGATTATCGAGAATCCGCGTTTGTGAATCATTCAGCAATGCGGCAGCCACTGCTCCCGGCATAGCAATGCTGAAATCAGCGGAGCTGATTTTGCCGAGCTGATTGAGCGGCAACCCGGTAATGCTGCTGACGGACACTCCGTTCCTGGGAGTAAAGCCGAGGACGCCTTGCGTGCCGCTGGGGAAAGGCGAAGGAAAGCTCAGGGCCTGAGTGGTGTTGAGGCCCAGGTCCCGCACGCGGTCCGCATCCGCCTCCATCACGTCCACATCAATCAGGATTTCCGCCTTACCACGGTCCAGGTCATGGATCAATTGCACCGCTTCCGCCACCCTGTCCGGCGTGTCGCGAATGACAATAGCATTGGCATCCGGATTGTCCGTAATGCGCTGCAAACCGAGAAGCTGTTTGAGCGCCGTCGTGATGGCGGTCAATTCGGCGGTCTTCATCGGATTGGAAAGGTAAACCGTCCTGAGAACTTCCTGCTCGTAATCCCGCCGGTTCGCCGGATTGTCCGGGACCACCAGAATGGTGTTGGGCGTCACCACCCGCCAGAAAGTGTGGGTCTCAAGCGCCAGGACCTTGAGCGCGTCTCCCACGGTAATATCACTCAAATCGAGTGTGACCGGCCGCGGCTGAAAATCCGAGGTGAAAGTGACGTTCAAACCGGCCAGCTTTCCCAGAGTCTCATATGCCCGGCGGCTATCCACGGTTTCGTAGAATCTGGCCATCGGCTCTTTGGGAAGCGGCTTGAGTTCAACGATCTTCGGCTGGCTGGCTTCTTCGCCCGTCTGAATGGCCTGCTTAATCTGCGACTGGCGCTTGGATTTTGCTTCCGCTTCCAGAGCCAACAAGCGCCGGAGCTCCTGCCCGGCCGCCTGGTTCGAAGGATCGATGCTGACGGCCTTCTGAAATTCGCCAATAGCCTCTTCCATCCTGTCCTGCTTCAGCAGGCGCTTGCCGTTGGCCAAGTGAAACAGGGATGCGTGCTCGCGAGCAAAGCGCTCGTGCAACAGATATTCGGTGTTGTCGGGGTGCTGCTGGGCAGCCTTTTCGAAATCAACCAGGGCCGTGTCCCAATCCTTGCGTTCCTGCGCCTTCCGTCCCTGATCAAAAAGGCCGTTGTTTCCGGTACAGGCTGAAAGCACAACAGCCAGCAAACACACGCCGACCCAAACTGTCCTTCGTTTCAGAATCGACAAAGTTTCTCCCGGCTAATGAGTTCTTCGACCGACAGCCTATTATCTATTCTAAGATAAAGAAAAACAAGCTGGAGTTGCCCCCCTTTTGGGCCGAACCCAGCCCTGACGCCAAATTCAACGCGACTTTCTCTCTATGCCGGCCGTCCAGCTTCAGGCAGTTAACTGTGAAATGAACGAGTAGGCCTGAACCAGACAAATTCGGATACGCCCCGTCATAGAAGTCGAACTCTCTACCGGGATCTGACTCGCCGTAGCGGCTGAGCAACGGTTCATGGGAGAGCATCCCGGCGGAAATGGTTCATGAGAGGCAGAGGGTTGTGTTAAGTTTAGAGTCGAATGCCAGGGCCACAGCGAAAGCTCATTTTCGTTTACAACGCGGATTCGTCACCGCTGGCGCAGGTGGCCGACTTTCTGCATAAGACTCTCTCCCCTGAAACCTACGAGTGCAATTTGTGCCTTGTGACCTACGGAACGTTCACGGCCAAGCCGGAGTGGCTCGAATTCATTCGCAGCCTCCCGTTCCGGACGGCCCTCCTGCACCGCGACGAGTTCAGAAAGCGCTACCCCGCGCTTGTCGCGACTCCCCTGCCCGCAATTTTTGTCGAGGATCTGGATGAACACTTGATGCTCCTGATCAGCGATCAGGAACTGAGACAGGCGCGGAGCGTCGAGGAATTGAAGCGGCTGGTTCTGCTGAATATCACTTACGTCTAGTCGGTTATCTTACTGGAAAGCGCGATTGACGGCGCTGTTCGCCAGATTAACAGGCCGGCCTGCAGCCGACGAAACGAGCGGGCTCAGGATAGCCGGCGCACGGCCGTCAGTTATTGAAGCGGAAGAAATTCAGGGCCGATTCGGCGGCCAGCATCGGGCTGTTCGTGTAGGCGCTGACTTCATACGGGCAGCCGATCTTGCAGCCTTTGCAGAAATCCCAAAGAGTCTTTTCCTTGGAAATAATTTCCTTCACTTCGCGCTGCGCGAAGATTTCGCGGAGCGGCGCCTGCGACTGGAAAAGCGTCATGAAGGCACAGGGCAAATGGATCGAGCCGTCGGGCTTCATGGAAATCAGTTTGGAAGGATGGCGGCAGGGGAAATCCGGGCCGAAGCCGCCCTTGCGGTAGAAGTCGTAATAGTGCGAGTAGAAGCGGACGTTCTTGGGAAACGATTTGCGGAGCTTTTTCAGCGCCTGCTCAACCTGATCGATTTGCTCGCCGTGCAATTCCGCGTCGGGCAGAAGTTCACCGCCGCGCATCACGTTGTGGACGGCCTCGGGATGGAGCACCAGGTCGTGCTCCTTGCAGAATTGAGCAACCCCGGGAAGATCGTTCAGATTCTCCAAGTTGACGGCGGCATTGATCTGGGTGGTGAACGGCTTTCGCTTGGTCAGAACGAATTCCAGATTGCCGATGATTTTGGAAAGGCCATCAATGCCGCGCCGCTTGGCAAACCGCTTGGGATCGAGCGAATCGATGGAAACTTCCAGCATGTCGAGCCGCTTGAGCCCCTCGGCGTACTTTCGGATCAGCAGTCCGTTCGTGGGCATTGAGGTCCACATGCCCTTGTCAGCGGCGTAGGCGATGTAATCGCAGGTGTTGGGATTCAGCAACGGCTCTCCGCCGGAAAAGCTGAGCGCGAAGACGCCCATTTGCGCCATTTCATCAATACGCTTGAAGATGCGCTCGCGCTGGCCTCGCGTCTTGAGGTCGTTGAATTTGCCTTCCTCGCCGAAGATGCAATATTCGCAGAACATATTGCACATCAGCGTGGTCTCAAACATCGCCATGTAGGGAATCTTGAATCCCGACAGGAGATGCTTCACGGCGCATTTGGCGATGTAGCTGTATTTCATGCTTTACGGAGGTCCCCGGCCCGTCCCTTGCCCCCTGCGATTAGCATACCTCGAAACCGCATGCTTTGCCCATGCGCATGTTCAGGGTGAGATTGCCGGTCAGGAATCTTCTGCCTTTTCATCAACTTGCAGATCGGACGAGACGCCTTCAGACGGACCTTCGTCGTTTTCAAGGAAGCGGTAGATGGTTCTCCGGCTCAGGCCCAGGATGCCGGCGGCGGTCGATTTGTTACCTTTGGTGTATTTCAGGACATGGCTGACGTATCGCTTTGCCACCTCATTGAGCGAAGGCATGTCAGCGAAAAGCACTTCATCCATCGCAGCCTCGGGACTGGTGACGCGAAACTTGGCCGGCAGGTCTTCCAGGGTAATGGTGCCTGAGCGGTTCAGGGCCACCACGGATTCCAGCAGGTTTTCCAATTCCCGAACGTTGCCCGGCCAATTGTAACTGATCAGGGCCTCCAGCGCCGGCGTCGCCACGACGTACGCCCTCTCATTCTCGGCGCTCAGTTTTTGAAGGAAGTAGTCCACAAGCAGCGGAATGTCTTCCGAACGTTCGCGCAGCGGCGGCAGGCCGATTTCAATCACCCGCAACCGGTAAAAGAGGTCTTCGCGAAAAATCTTTTCCTCGACCATCTGCCCCAGGTTGCGGTTCGAAGCGGCCACCACTCGCACGTCGATGTGGATGGGATTGGTGCTGCCGACCGGCCGCACTTCCATTTCCTCAATTGCCCGCAGCAGTTTGACCTGAAGGGAGGGGCTCATCTCGGAGACTTCATCCAGGAAGACCGTCCCGCCGGCCGCATCTTCAAAGATGCCGGCTTTGTCGGCAGTGGCACCTGTAAAGGCGCCGCGTACGTGACCGAAGAGTTCGGATTCGAGCAAGGATTCCGTCAGGGCACCGCAATTAACCGCCAGGAAGCGCTCCGCCGCACGCGGTCCGTTGGCATGAATCGCCCTGGCCACCAGCTCCTTTCCGGTGCCGCTATCTCCCGTAATCAACACGGTCGAGCGCGAATTCGCGACCATGGCGATCTTCTTGTAAACCTCGAGCATCGCGGGGCTGCGGCCCACCAGGCCGGAGACCGCAGGCGCGCCCGCCAGACGCTCCTTCAACCTCTGGTTTTCCCGCAGCAAGCGGCGGTTTTCAAGAGCGCGCCTGACCTGAAGCAGGACTTCCTCAATTTTGAAAGGTTTCGAAAGATAATCGAACGCGCCCGCCTTGACTGCTTCAATGGCTGTCTCCATGGAACCGAAAGCCGTGATTAAAATCACCTCGGATTCCGGCTGCACAGTTTTGTAAGCGCGGAGAACGTCGAGCCCGTTCATCGCCTGCCCCAGGCGCATGTCACTGATGATGACGTCGAAGCGCTCGCGCTTCCCGGCGGCCAGCGCGTGCTCGCCTGTGCCGCTAGTCTTGACGTTGTAGCCTTCACCGGTCAGGACTTCGCCCAGCAGTTCACGCGTATCGGCGTCATCGTCCACAATCAAAATGCTGGCCGGATGCTTTGCCATAGTCTCCTCAAACGATGGTCTTGGCGACTTCGCCGCCGGGCTCGCCCGCCCTGACGCCGGTTTCTTCGCGGCAGTCCACGGGCAGGACAATCGTGAAGCGGGTTCCGCGCCCGACTTCGCTCTCCACGCGGATGGAGCCGCCGTGCTGGCGAATGATCTGATCGCAGATGGCGAGGCCCAATCCCGCCCCTGTGCCCAGACGCTTGGTCGTGAACATGGGCTCAAAGATTCGGCGCAGATTTTCGGATCCGATTCCCGTTCCCGTATCTTCAAAGACAATTTCCACCTGGCGTCGGTCGCCCGCGGACCCGCTGAGCGCCACTCGCAACCTGCCCCCGCGCGGCATGGCGTCCATGCTGTTGTTAATCAGATTCAAAAACACTTGATGGAAATAACCCGGATCTCCGTAGATGCGAATCTGTTCCCGCGGCCAGGAAGTCTCGACCTCAATCCTGCGATGCTGCAGGGCCGGCGAAGAAAGCAGGAGCGACTCCTCAAGCAGGCGCTGGATGTCCACCTGCTCGATTTTCAGATCGAACTTCCGCGTCCAGGAAAGAAGCTGCTTCACGGTCCGGACAATGTTATCAATCTGCCGCTCGATCACCAGCAGGCGGCGGGAGATGGACGGAGTCTCGGCGCTCTGCCGCGCCAGAAGCTGCACGTGGCCTGAAATCGAATTCAGCGGCGTGCCGATTTCATGCGCCAGCGCCGCGGCCAACTGGCCCGCAACCGCCAGCCGTTCCGACCGGGCCAGACTTTTTTGAGTTTCGAAAAGTTCTTCGTTAATCCGCTTCAGTTGATCGTTGCGGCGCGCCAGCGTGGCCGTGGCGTCATCCACCTTGCGCCCCAGTTCAGCGCTGAAATTTTCAATGCGCTCCAGCATGCGGTTCAGGTGGCCGGCGAGTTCTCCGATCTCGTCACGCCGCCCCTGGGGCGCGCGCACGCTGAGCGAACCTCCCTCCGCGGACTCCATGACGCCGATCATGTCCTTCACCGGACCCCGCACGCCTTTGAGAAAAACAATGTGGATAATCAGCATCAGGAACGCGAGCCCGGCCAGAGTCACCATCAGATTCTGGAGCACCAGTTGGCGGGTGATGGCCGTCATGTGCGACTTGGAAACCGTCAGGTTCAGGCAGCCGATCGCCTTGCCCGCAACGCGGATCGTGGTGCCCATGATCCAGTAACGGCCGTTGGGCGTTTCGATGGTGATTTGATCCTTGTCGGCCTGCTCGTATTCGTTGAAATTCTGGATGCCGGGAATGTTGTCAAGCTCCAGGTTCTGGCCCTTGGGATCAGTGGAAACCACCAGACGGTGATCGGGATCGTGCGCGTAAACATTGGCGTCGCGGACGCTGGGGAAATCGTGCTGCATCTGCTTGAGATCAACCATCAGCAGAGCGGGGCTTTTCAGGGCATGCTCATCCACAATCTGGTGAACGATGTTCTTGGCCTGCGCCAGCGCCTTGCGGTACGTGTCCTCCTCGACCAGTTGGCGCGTCAGGACCATGGCAATGACGGTGGAAACGCCGACCACGGAGACGACCGCGATCGCGATGATGATCATGATCTTGCCTTGCAGGCCGAGGCGGGATGGACGCATGAGAGTCTCCAATGGATTCTAGCATCGCGGGATGGGAAATCAAACCTCGGCGAACTTGGAATTACCAACTGCCCCGCTCCCGGGGTATAAAATCAGAGAGGGACCGGCGCTCGCAACCGGTCAACAGCGCTCCGGCTGAAGAAAGAGGCACGAATGGAAAATCGAGAGATTGCCGCAGTCTTTCAGGAAATCGCCGACCTCCTGCGAATTACCCAGGAAGATCCGAAGTGGACATTCAAGGCCGTGGCCTACGAGCGCGCGCGGCGCTCCATCGAAAGTTTTCCCGAACGGCTTGAAGAGGTGGCGCGCGATCCGAATCGCAAGTTGACCGAGATTCCCGGCATCGGCGCGGATCTCGCATCCAAAATCAAAGAACTGGTCGAAACCGGCAAGAGCCAGTATCACCAGGAGCAACTGAAAAACGTTCCGCACACGCTGCTGGAAATGCTGGAACTGCAAAGCGTCGGGCCGCAAAAAGTCCGGCTTTTCTACAAAGAATTGGGCGTCAAGAGCGTGGATGAACTGGAAGCCGCGGCCAAAGCCGGCAAGCTGCGTGAACTGCCGAAGATGGACGAGAAGTCCGAAGCCAATATCCTGAAGGCCATTGAAGTGTTCCGCCGCGCCGCCGGCCGCTTTCGCCTGGACACAGCGACGAAGACGGCTGCGGAGTTGTCCGCATTTCTGAAGGAATTCAAAACGGTGGAACATGTCGAGCCGGCGGGCTCGCTGCGGCGTGGGCGAGAAACCGTCGGCGATCTCGATTTGCTCGTCACCGGAAAAGATCATTCCAAAATCGCGGATCACTTCGTAACGCATCCTTCGGTCGCGGAAATTCTGGGCAAGGGCGAGGACAAAGTCAGCGTGCGACTGAAGAACGGAATGCAGGTTGATGTGCGCCTGCTCGAACGAGAAGCTTACGGCGCGGCGCTGATGTATTTCACCGGCTCGAAGGAACACAACGTCGCGTTGCGCGAGCGCGCCAAAAAAAACGGATGGAAACTGAGCGAATACGCGCTGTTTGAAGGCGAAAAGAAGCTGGCGAGCAAAGCCGAAGAGGAGGTTTACAGGAAACTCGGCCTGCCCTGGATTCCGCCGGAACTGCGGGAAAACCTGGGTGAAATCGAAGCTGCGGAAGAAGGCAAGCTGCCGAAGCTCGTCGAACCCGGCGATATCAAAGGCGATTTGCAGATGCACACCACGGCTTCCGACGGCAAGGCGAGCGTCGAGGAAATGGCGGAAGCGGCGAAGAAACTGGGCTACGAATACATCCTGATTACCGACCACTCGAAAGCCGTGACCATCGCCAACGGCCTGGACGAAAAACGCGCCGTCGAGAACATCAAGCGCATTCACGCCGCGCGCCAAAAAGTGAAAGACATTGAAATCTGGGCGGGCGCGGAAGTGGATATCATGGGCGACGGCCGGCTCGATTATCCCGACTCGTTGCTCAAGCAATTTGACATCGTGCTCGCCAGCGTTCATTCGCGCATGAACATGCCCGCTGATGAAATGACCGAGCGATTGCTGAAGGCGCTCGCCAATCCTTACGTTCGCATCCTCGGCCATCCGACCGGAAGGCACATTCTGAAGCGCGATCCGTTCCAGTTCGATATCGAAAAGGTTTTTGCCGCAGCCAAAAAGCACGGCGTGATTCTGGAACTGAACGGCAACCCGGAGCGGCTCGATTTGTGCGACCGGCACGTGAAGCTGGCCAAAGAGCGCGGCATGAAAGTCATCATCTCAACCGACGCTCACCACCCCGACCACTTGAGGCTGATGCAGTACGGTGTGAAGACCGCGCGCCGCGGCTGGCTGGAAAAGAAGGACGTGCTCAACACGTTGCCGCCGGCAAAACTGCTCGCAGCCCTGCGACCCGTGCCGAGATAACGAATCGGGTTCGTTCGGCTTCGTTCGGCTTCGTTTTGAGGGAAGACAATTTGTTTTCAATGACTTAATGGCTTCGTTCGTAAAAAAAAGATTGTTTAATTTTGCGTGTTTTTATGCCCTCGACACGCACTGAAGGCGCATTTTTAAAGGCTGCCGAGCGATTTTCTGCAGTCGCTAATGTCGCGTTCTTTAAACATCTCACCTTAAGCTGAGAGTCGCAAACTATTGTAGAGCATAGCTTTAGCCTGGCATTTGCCCACCCCGCATCGCGGGGTGGGCGCTACTGTGAACACATTTTCCGAACGCAGACCTGGATTGAGTATTTGTGGCATCGTTCGTTTGTCCGATTCCCTGCCGCGCCAGGCTGAGCGGCTAAGTTCTTACTTTCTATATTAACATGTAAGTTAACAATGTCAAGTGAAAACGCCGACGGCGAAATTGCTCACGGCCCTGCGGCAAAGGCCGGATGAAATTCGGGTGGCCATCCGAGCAAAGGCAAGCATTCGGAGCGGGGGTGGATTATGATACGAATCCATGGCCAAGCCGAATTTCGATCCCGGGCTGACGGAAAAATACGATGGCAAGCTGCGGCGGGTGATTCGCAAGGACGGCGAATTCAACGTGCGGCGGCGGGGCACGACCTGGCGCGACATTCATCCCTTCATTTACATGGTGAACCGGCCGTGGTATGCGCTGCTGGCAATCCTGTTCGGCGGACTGGTCGGCCTGGACCTGATTTTTGCAGTCATCTATTTCCTGATCGGCGTTGACCAGTTGCACGGCGCGGGAGCGGCAAGCACATTCGGCCGGTTTCTAAACGCGTTCTTCTTCAGCTCGCAGACGCTGACCACGCTCGGCTACGGCACGGTTTATCCGCAGACCACACTGACCAACCTGCTGGCCGCGGCGGAATCCATGCTGGGCCTCTTGGGATTCGCGGTGGCGACGGGCTTTCTGGTGGCGAGGCTTTCGCGGCCCAAAGCGCGCATCGGCTTCAGCCGGACGATGCTGGTGGCGCCCTACGCCGACGGAACGAGTCTGCAATTCCGGATTGTGAATCGCGGCGTCAGCAACCTGATGGAGGTGGAAGCGCAGGTGCTGCTGATGACCGTCGAGCGCGCGGACGGCGGCCTGCGCCGCAAGTACGTTCCGCTCAAGCTGGAACGCGAGAGCGTGCTCTTTCTCGCCATCACCTGGACGATTGTGCATGCGATCAACGAAGAGAGTCCGCTGTGGCAGAAGACCGCCGAGGATCTGGCTCAAATGCAGGCGGAGTTTCTGATTCTGATCAAGGGCGTGGATGACACTTTCAGCCAGACGGTCCACTCGCGTTATTCCTACCGGTTCGACGAAATACTGTGGGGCGCGCGATTTGCTCCCGCCTTCCACGTGGACGACCACGGAGACATGGAACTGGACGTGGACCGCGTGAGCGACGTGATTGAAAATCCGAAAGCGCTCGAGAGCAAGGACGGATAGCGGCCGCGCCGGGACTGGCGATTCCTTTTTTGCCGTCTTCCCCTTTTTCGCCTTCATCCTGCATAATTCAGAAATCAACTTTGCCGTCTGCACGGGAGATCAATGCCTGAACAAACCAAGCCGCCCGCCGCTTTGATTTTCGATATGGACGGCGTGCTGATAGACAGCAATCCTTTCCATCTCGAAAAGTGGGCGGGCTATCTGCGCGAGCACGGAATCGCCTTCAAGGATGAAGAACTGCCGCTGCTGATTCTGGGCAAGCGGAACGACTCGCTGATAAGACATTTCTTCGGCCCCGACGTTACGCGCGAGGAATCCCGCCGCATGAGCGAGGAGGTGGAAGCCAGGTTTCGCGCCGCTTTCCGCGCCCACGCCAGGCCTCTGCCCGGCCTCGATCAACTGGTCCGCGAATGCCACGACGCGCAGGTTCCTATGGCCGTGGCGTCATCGGCCATGTGCAAGAACGTGGAGTTTGCCGTGGATGCGCTGGGCTACCGGCCGTATTTCAGGCGCATGGTCAGCGGCGATGAAGTCTCGCACGCCAAACCCGATCCGGAAATTTATCTGAAGGCCGCGGAGAGGCTGGGCGCCGACCCGAAAATGTGCATCGGCTTTGAGGATTCCTTCCCGGGAATCGGCGCGGTACTGGCCGCGGGAATGAAATGTGTGGCGATTGCTTCGACGTTTCCCGTGGAGGACCTGCTCAAGAGCGGAGCGCACCGGGTTGCGGCCGGTTTTGAGGAAGTGACGCTGGAATCGCTGCGCGGGCTCTTCCGCCAGGACGCAGGGGGCGCTACTTCTGCCCGTGGCGGATGACCAGCAAGGTGAGATCGTCGGAGGCGGGCGCCGTCCCGACAAATTTCTTGACGCCTTCAAGAACGAAATCGGAAATGCCTTTGGCGTTCTTGTGAGGACACTCAGCCACCAGTTGTTCCACCCGCTCCTCGCCCAACAACTCTCCGTCCACATTCTGCGCTTCCGGCAGACCATCCGAGAACAGGAGAATCGTGTCACCCGGAGTCATTTCAATCCGGCCCGCCTGGAAAGGAGCATTGGGGAAAAAACCCAGAGGGAAGTTGGAGGATTCAAGCAGTTCCATCTTGCCGCTCTGGCGGCGAACCATGGGCGGATTATGGCCGGCGTTCATAAAGCAGAATTCACCGGTGCGTGCCAGGACTCCGTAGAACATGGTGGCGAACATTTCGGCCGGCGTGCGCTCGCAAAGAAAGGTGTTGACGCGGCGGGAAAGCTCCTCGAGCGGCGGATCGCCGGCGGCAACGGCCGCGAAGGCTCCCTGCAGCATAGCGGCCATCATGGCGGCCGGCAGCCCTTTGCCGGAAACATCGGCCACGGTGAAGCCGAAACGTTCGTTGGGCAGCGTGAGAGCGTCGTAATAATCGCCGCCAACGGCGAAACTGGGCACGGTGAAAGCGGCGAGATCAAAGTAATCGCTGGCCGGAAGGCGCCGCGGCAGAAGGCTCTGCTGGATGTTTCGCGCCAGTGAAAGCTCGTGCTGGATGCGCTCCTGCTCCCGCGTCAGGCGGAAGAGCCGCGCGTTTTCAATGACCGTTGCGCCCTCGACGGCAAGCGTCTGGAGCACCTGGCGGTCCAGCCCGGTCAGCGAAGTGGCGCGCGACTGGCTATCCAGGTAAAGAACGCCCAGCATTTCAGGGGTTGTGCCGAGAATTGTTTCACCGCCGGTTTCGAGAACCGGCAGCTTTTGCAGCGGGACGGCGACCACACCGCGAGTGCCGCGCTGGAGCGTGCCCGTTTCCTGCGATGCGCGGCCCGTCATGGCCTCTTCCAGCATCAATTCTTCGCGACCCGTCGCGGCCACTTTCTTGATGACAGCCTCGGAGTAATCCTTCTGGTCATCGCCGAGGAAGACTCCACCCTGGGCCCGCGCCAGCCGCAACTGCTGACGGCCGGCCGCATCCTTGAGAAACAGAAGTCCGCGGTCGGCGCCCGTGATGCTCAGCGCTGAATCGACGAGGACGGTCAGAACTTCTTCGAGCGCCGGCGCCTGGCACATCATCTGCGCCATCTGGAGAAGCAGGCCGAGGTGCTCGAGTTGCGGGGCGGGGCTTTCCGCTGCGTGTCCCAGTTTGCCGAGCAGGACAGGCAGTTCGGGCTCCTTGAGGACAAAAGCAATGGTGTAAGCGTCGCCCACGCCCAGCCCGATCTGATCGCCATTCCGCAATCGGCTGTTCGTCACGCGCTCGCCATTCAGGAAAGTGCCGTGCCGGCTGCCCAGGTCTTCAATCAGGAAACCCTGCTCATCCTGAACAATTCTGGCGTGCCGGCGCGAAATGCGGCTGTCGAGCATGACGAGCTCGTTATCGCCCTGCCGCCCCATCGTGAAGGGAGTCTTTTCGACTTCCACCTCGCGGGTGTTGCCGGCAGTGTCACGCACAAGGAGTTTTGGAGAAAGGGCTGTCATTTTGTCAAATCACGAGCGGAATCGCGAAATCATTATATCAGGACATGAATTTTGCCGGAGCCAAATGTATGCGACGGGGCCTTGCCCCGTAAACGCACACCCGGTCCGTGAATCCCAGGGCGTCAAGGACCGGCCGCCGAAAATCTTTCAGGAACCTTAGCGGTCGGCAAACTTCTTCCTGGCTGCAACGACTTTCGAATCATTGGCAGCCTTCGTGAGCACTTCCATCATGGCGTGGAAGGCCGGCTTGGGCTGATAATCGCGGTCAAAAGGCAACGCATCGCCCAGCTTGCCGCGGGAATATCCCGGAATCCACGAATACCGGTCCGTGAATCCCCACGTCTGGATTGCCGTGCAGGCAGGCTGATCGGCGCAGGCCTGGGCCACGCGGCGGTAGATTTCCGCCTGCTTTTCCAGATCGGAAGGGTGAAGGAGCTTGCGATCGGGCCCGATGGGAAGGCCCACATCGAGCTCCGTAATCTGAACCTGAACGCCCAGCTTGGCAAAGCGGGCCAGATTTTTGGCAAAAGTGGAAACGCCTCGAGCATCGAGGTGAATGTGCAACTGGAATCCCACGCCGTCAATGGGCACGCCTTCTGCTTTGAATTGCTTGACCATGGCGTAGATGCCGTCCGATTTGGCGTTGATTCCCGCGCAGTCATAATCGTTGTAAAACAGCAATGCCTTCGGGTCCGCTTCATGCGCCCAGCGAAACGCCTGCGCAATGTACGCCGTGCCCTTGCCCGCCAGGCCGATTCCCGGCTTGTCATACCAAATGGAGGATCCCACCTTCCCCTGGTTGTCAATCGCCTCATTGACGACGTCCCATTCCAGAACCTTGCCCGCGTAATGCCCGGCCACGCGCATGATGTGCTCGCGCATGATCTGGCGCAACTGCTCGGGAGTGAAATTGCCGTCGCGAAGCCAGCGGGGATTGTCCTTGGCCCACAGGAGATTATGCCCGCGAACTTTCATGTCATGCGCTTCCGCAAAAGCCACCAGCGCATCGCCGCCACGGAAATTGAATTTGCCTTGCTGGGGCTCGGTCGGCCCCCACTTCATGGAGTTTTCCGCTTCCAGCATGTCGTACTGGCTGGCCAGCGTCTTTGTGTAATCAAGCTGGTGAAGAAAGTAAGGCGCCGCGGCTGTGCTCACCAGAATTCCGGCGCGGGATGCAACACTTCGCAGCGTCTGCGCGGAAAGTAAAGGCGCGGCCAAAGCAATCGCCAATAAGATTTTGGGAATACGCTTGAATATCCTGCTCACCATTTCTGCCTCCGAATCTTATAGATGAGGTGTCTAACTTAATGGAAACGTGCCGGGGATTCAAGCCTGGGTTTACGAACACTTGAATCCAGGAAGTTCGTGCAAGGGCAACCGGAAGTATAATGCGCCGGCCGGAAATCCGAGGGCATTTTTGAGTATGAACCTGCGAAAACAATTCCCGTGGACGACCGGGTTCTGTTCTTCAGCAACAACCAATTCGACTCCAGCCGGGTGATTCCCGCCACTGCCTCGGCTCTCTCCGCCGTCCGGGAAACGGTCCCTGCGCCAAGACGCCCTGAGGATGAGTATGCCGGGGCGATTCAGTAGGACAAAAGGTGATTGCATTTCTGCATCTCCTCTTGCATCATTCTTAGTTTCGGCAATCCTCGTTCAGGCTGATCGAAAGAAGAGGAAGAGGAGGAAGGCAAGTGGCTAAGAAGGTCGTGCGCATTGAAGAACCGAAAGGCAAGCTGGGAGTTTTGCTCTGCGGCCTGGGGGCCGTGGCAACCACATTTATCGCCGGGGTGGAAAACATCCGGCGGGGGCTGGCCGAGCCCATCGGCTCCCTGACCCAGATGGGAACGATCCGCCTGGGCAAGCGGACGGAGAAGCGCGCGCCCCGCATCAAAGACTTTCTCCCTCTGGCCAAACTCGACGACCTGGTCTTTGCGGCCTGGGATCCCATTCCCGACAACGCCTTCGAGGCGGCCAGGAAAGCAGGCGTTCTTGAGCTGGCGCAGCTTGAACAGACGGAGGATTTCCTGCGGCGGATCGAGCCGATGCCGGCTGTTTTCGAGCGGAAGTTCGTCAAGCGGCTGGAGGGAAAGCACGTGAAAAAGGCCAAGTCCAAAATGGATCTGGCACGGATGGTCATGGACGACATCGAGCGATTTCGGAAAGAAAGCGGCGCGAAAAGGCTGGTGATGGTGTGGTGCGGATCGACGGAAACCTTTTTCAGGCCCAGCGCCGTCCACCAGTCGCTCGCGGCCTTTGAAAAAGGACTGCGCTCGAACAGCAGCGAAATCGCCCCCAGCATGATCTACGCTTATGCGGCTTTGAAGATGGGCATTCCGTATGCCAACGGCGCGCCCAATCTGACCACGGACGTTCCGGCCCTGACCGCGCTCTCCATCAAGAACCGGGCGCCGATCTGCGGCAAAGACTTCAAGACCGGTCAGACGCTGATGAAAACGATCATCGCGCCCGGGCTGAAAGCAAGGCTGATCGGCTTGCGCGGCTGGTTTTCCACCAACATCCTGGGCAACCGCGACGGCGAAATCCTTGACGATCCCGGCTCATTCAAAACCAAGGAGGAAAGCAAGCTCTCGGCTCTGGAATACATCCTGCAGCCGGAGCTCTACCCTGAGCTCTACCAGAATCTCTATCACAAGGTGCGGATCAACTATTACCCGCCGCGCGGCGACAACAAAGAAGGCTGGGACAACCTGGATATTTTCGGCTGGCTGAACTATCCCATGCAGATCAAAATTGATTTTCTCTGCCGCGATTCAATCCTGGCCGCGCCGATTGTCCTGGACCTTGTCCTCTTCATGGACCTCGCCAAACGGTGCCCGGAAATGGCCCGCCGAGGAATTCAGGAATGGCTCTCCTTCTATTTCAAGAGCCCGATGACGGCAGCACGGCTCTACCCCGAGCACGATCTCTTTATCCAGCTCATGAAGCTCAAAAACACGTTGCGCTATCTGCGAGGAGAGAAACTGATCACGCATCTGGGCCTTGAGTATTACGATTAACGAGGCCGCAGGAAGACATCATTGGAAAAGGCCATTGCTGATGCGTGGCCATGGAAGAATGCCTAACGCTTGGCAGGAGGAGCGGAAGGCCTTCCGGGAGGAACAAGCTTCAGAAACACCTTGGCGAGAATCGCGCCTGCCGTGGTCAGATCAGTAAGGTTCTGGGGCGTAAAGTCAGGTCCCAAAGGATCGCCGGGTGTTCCCTTTCGGCTGACCTGAATCACTCCCGTCACCTTCCCTTCCGCAAT
This sequence comes from Terriglobia bacterium, assembly GCA_046706005.1. GTDB lineage: Bacteria > Acidobacteriota > Terriglobia > UBA7540 > UBA7540 > JBJKPU01. The sequence goes on from JBJKPU010000006.1 coordinate 79,227, forward strand.
CATCGGCACGCTCATGATCTTCTGAATGGGCGCAGCCTTCGCACCCTCCGAAGGGCTCAGGCCTTCAAAAACCGTGGGATGCTTATAGGTCGAAAAATTATTGACAATCTCGCCGTGGCGGTCGCGGACCGTCTTGACGGCCAGGGACCGGCTGCTGGAGATCGGGATCGCCCCCATGTGGGCAAACTTCACCGGGTAGACGAAGCTGAGCATATCCTGATAGAAAAAGAGAATTGCGACCTCGTCCTTCCTTGCTCCAAAGGCTGCGCCGATTTGCACGGCAAGCCGGTTGAGGACCTCTTCCCCGGGCCAGCCACCTGCTTTGCGCAATTCTTCCGAGAGTTTGACGACCTGCAAGCTCAGATCAACATCGGACATGGCTTCTCCTTGACCCTGTTGGATGGGAAACGGGTGGATTATAGTTAAAGCCGCACTCAGGTGCAAGCGATCTCCGGCTGAACGGCGCCTTCCTTGCCGGAGAAAGACCTTCGTCCGAGTCAAAACGGCGCCGACGCTCCAACTTCTGTTGATTTTATCGAAGGGTTTAAATAAGATACAACCGTATCTTCGATGAGACCTAACCGACCCCGACGGTTGCGAATCCTTTACGTTCTCCTGCTGATTCTAATCACGATCAGCGTGTTCCCCTTATGGTTCTTCGGAACCCAAATGGTTCAATTGAACAAGGACCGATTGGAATACCAGGAAAGGTCTCTCCAGAACACCATTTCCAAATCACTCGCGCAACAGGTCACTCTTTACGTGGCCAATCTTCACGAGCAGGTCAAAGAACTGTTCGACGGCGTTGTTCCGGTTGCCCTGGCGATTCCGGGACCTGATTATGAAACCAGTCAGCAGTTGCAGACGGCTCTCGAAAGCTTTGTCACCGACCGCCCCGCCGTCATTTACGTGACGGCGCTGAACAACAAGGCCCGCGGCCCTTACGCGCAAACTTCGCAAACGGGCGGGCCGAATGTGAACACTGATACTTTTGTCCGCCGGACACTCGAAGCGGCCTTCCTCGCCGCCGAGCAGGGCCAGAGCTACGAAAGCAATCCGATCACAGTCGGAACCCGAACCAGCCAGCCGGTCATCGTGATGGCGCGTCCGATGATGAAAGGCAAGACTTTTTCAGGGATGGTGGCCGCCGTGGCCACGCTTCAACCGATTGTCGAGGAACTGAAGGAGACTCAGAACCTGCGCCTTGAAGCCTACGTCGTGAACAATTCCGGGCGCATCGTCGCCTCCAACAACGCCGACAAGAACATCGCCGGCGTGGACATGACATCCGTCCCCATTGTGCAACGGTTCCTGGCCTGGAATGGCCACGCTCATGTGACGGAAACGTACGAGTTCAACATGTTGTCGGGAAACAAGAGTGTGCCAATGGTCGGCACCTATTCGCCCGCCCTCGACGGCCAGTGGGGACTGATCGTCCAAATGAAAAAGAGCGACGCCTTTGCCGCTGTCAATGAAATGCGGGACAAAACGATCCAACTCGGGCTAGCCGTCATTGTCATCAGCCTGCTTGTGGCCCTGCTTTCGGCCAAATCCATCACCCGGCCCATCGAAGAGCTGCTCGTGTCGGCCCGGGCGATTGCGCAGCGGGATTTCTCCGTTCACGCCGACGTTCGCAGCCGCACCGAAATCGGCGAGCTGGCCGAAGGCTTCAATCGAATGGCAGACGAAATCCAGGAATATGTCGCCCATCTCAAGGAGGCTTCCGATCAGAACCGGCAGCTCTTTATCGATTCCATCGACATGATCGCGGCGGCCGTGGACGCCAAGGATCCTTACACCAAAGGCCACTCGGGCCGCGTTTCGCAATATTCCGTCATGATCGCCAAGGAACTTGGACTGGAAGAGAGTGAAGTTGAAAAGGTCCGGCTCTCCGCCACTCTGCATGACGTGGGGAAGATCGGCATTGACGACCGCGTCCTCAAAAAACCGGGCGTGCTGACCAATGAGGAATTCGAGCACATGAAGCGGCACACCGTCATGGGCTTCGAGATCGTCCGCCAGGTCAAGCAGCTTGCCGAAATGCTTCCCGGCATCCGCTGGCACCACGAAGCACTGAACGGCCAGGGCTATCCCGACGGACTGAAAGGCGACGAGCTGCCGCTGCTGGTCAGAATCATCGCCGTCGCCGACACTTTCGACGCTATCACCACCGACCGCCCCTACCAGGCGGGCCGCGATTTCCCTTCCGCACTCGGCATCCTTCGCAAAGCAGCCGGGACCAAGTACGATCCCATCGCCGTGGACGCGCTTTGCTCCGCCTATGAAAAGGGCGCCCTGCGCAAGCAGGAAGCGCGCCGCGCAGGCCAGATTTCCGTCCAGCCGGCGGGCGTGTAACTGCTGGCCATCAGGTCCCAGCCCTCAGCCATGACCATTAGCAGTCACCTTTCGGCTCTCGGCCGCGTTTGGCCGCCCGAATCCTGCCCTCTAACTGGTTGCTTCGAGCTGATAACTGATGGGTCGGGACTGAACGTGTAACGCCGAATGCGCTACAATGTCTGCCTATGGCTCCTTTGTTTGGTTCCGGAGAAAAAAAGCCCGGGCTGTTTGACCGCCTGCGAAAAGCCGTTGCCTCCACCAAAGCCCAGCTCGCCGAACGAATTGAAGAGGCTATTGAAGGCAAACCGACGGTTGATCCCGCGCTGCTGGATAATCTTGAGGCGGCCCTGATCACGGCGGACCTCGGAGTGCGGACGACGGGAGAAATACTTTCCCGGCTGCGAGATGAAGTTGCACACAGCAGGTTGCGCGAATCGGCGCAAGTCCGATCTGCAGTCGAGCGGGAAATTCTCAAAATCCTTGAGCAGCCTGCCAACGGTCGCCGCCTGCCTTCTTCGCCTCCCGCGGGACAACCCGAAATCATTTTTATGGTGGGGGTCAACGGCGTCGGCAAGACGACGACGATCGCCAAGTTGGCCCGATATTTTCTCGACCAGAAGCGGAAGCCCCTGCTGGCCGCGGCCGATACATTTCGCGCCGCCGCAATTGAGCAACTGGAAGTCTGGGCCGGGCGGTTGAACGTCGAGCTGGTCAAGCAGAAATCCGGCGCCGATCCCTCCGCCGTCGTTTTTGACGCTCTGGCCGCCGCCAAAAACCGGAAGTTCGACCCGGTGATCGTGGATACGGCCGGCCGGCTGCACACCAAGTACAACCTGATGACTGAACTGGGAAAGATGTGCCGAACCGCCTCGCGGCAAGTTCCCGGAGCTCCCCATCAGGTTCTTTTGGTCATTGACGCAACGACGGGCCAGAACGGGCTGGCGCAGGCGCGACAATTCACGGAACACGCCGGCGCGACCGGCATCATTCTGACCAAGCTGGATGGCACAGCGAAGGGCGGAGTGGTCGTGGCCATCGCGAGAGAACTCGGTTTGCCGATTCAGTTTGTGGGCATCGGCGAGCAAATGGATGACCTTCTGCCTTTCAACCCCAAAGAATTCGTGGAGTCTTTGTTTGAGAGCTAGCCGTTGGGAAGGCGCTTTAAACCTGCTCAAAGCGGCTGCTCAAGGCTGATCGCTGACGGCCGCCAACTGATTGCCATGCCCATTCACAATGTGATTTTTGATTTCGGAAACGTTCTGTGTTTTGCGCCGCGTCCCGGGGATTTTGAGCCACTTTACAGAACGTCGGGAATCGGCGAAGCGCGCTTTCAGCGGGCGTTCTGGGGGCATCGGCTGGAGTATGATCGCGGCACGATGGATGGCTCATCGTACTGGCAGACGATTGCCGCGGACGCGGGCGTAAAGCTATCGCCCGCGCAGGTGACCGAACTGATTGCCGGCGACATTGCGCTCTGGCAGAAATTCAACCCGGCAATCATCGCGTGGAATCAAACGCTGCGGGCCGCGAAAATCAAGACTGCGGTGCTTTCCAACATGCCCGTGGATCTTGCGAGCTATCTCAGAAAAGATTCGGCGTGGATGAAGCAATTTGACGTCACAATCTTTTCCGCTGAGCTTGGATTGCTGAAGCCGGAAGCTGAAATTTACGCTCACTGTCTTGCAGCGCTCGAAGCGAAAGCTGAGGAGTCGCTCTTCATTGATGACAACGCCGATAACGTTGAAGGCGCGCGGGCTGCGGGCATCAAGGCACTCCAATTTGAGTCGAGTGACAGGCTGGCAAGTGACATCGAACCTTATTCCCTACCCCCTATTCGAAGAGCGAAGTGACGGAAAAAGTCTTCCATGTGTAATAATTACTCAGTGTGCCAAAATGTCACAAACGGCGTGTTTTTTTGGGCCTGAAAATAAAAATATTTTCTGTATTATACACATTATAAACAACTTATAATTTTTATTCAGATTCGTCCCGAACGTCCCAATCGTCCCACATCTGGCCTGATAGAATCCAGGGAAGGGGCGCGATTTGCGCTGCCGGTCGGGCCGGCGCTACGAGTGCGCCACCCGTGAAAAAACCTTAACGCAGAGGACGCGGAGAGCCGGCGCAGAGGGCACAGAGCAAGCGGCAAAGACCCGGACAGAAGCAGATTCCTCTCCCGCTCTGCGGGATCGGAATGACGTGGGGGCGCGCGCGCGGCGATTCAAGGTTTCAGATTTGAGATTTGCGATGGGCGAATTGCCGGGACAAGAGCCGCGGGTCCCGCAATGCGGGGCCCGCGCTACGGCGCGCAGACATCACAGAACGATATCTGCGCGACACGCGGAACACCTCAGGGGCTGAAGCCCCCGTTAATCATTCAATGGAGCCTGGACGGCACGGCTGAAGCCGTGCCCTGACGCAGGGTCGTCGCCGACGGAAATTGCGCCGGCGGCGCGCATGATGGCCTCAGTGGCTGAAGGAAGAGCCGCGGGTGCCGCAACGCGGGAAAAGAACCGCGGGTCCCGCAATGCGGGGCCCGCGCTACGGGCCGCGCGCCGTTGGCCATCGGTCAAAGATTCGGCGACAGGAGTGAAGCCACGAGCTCGGCGGTAACGGCAGCGGCCGTGGCGCCGGAAAGGATTCGGACCAGCAGCGCCTCCTTGCGTTCGCCGGTCCGGGTCATGAAGGAGACACACCTCACGATGATGTAGAGCCCGATCATCAGCCAGAGTGACATGGAAGCCCTCCAGTTCTCATCGGCCGCAGCGCCGGTTCCGTCGCGCATGGGCCGCGTATCGTAGGGATGATTGCCACACCGGCCCGCCGCCGTCAAGTGCAGCCGGCACACATGGCGATTCAGGATTGCAGATGGCAGATGGCAGGTGGCGAGTTGCGGAGACGGGAGGCGGGAGACGGGACGCAAAGTGTGAAGGTTGAAGGCAGAAGTCTGAAGCAAGAGGCCGGCGAACCCTCACCCGTCCCACGTCGCGGGACACCCTCTCCCTGGAAGGGCGAGGGCTGCGCGGAGAAGCAGATTCCTCTCCCGCATTGCGGGATCGGAATGACATGGTGGGTGCCGCTGCGCCGGACTTGCGGCTCTTCAGGATGTCCTGGGCAATATCCGTAGGGGCAATTCATGAATTGCCCCTACAAAAAAACCGTGGCACGGCCATCGTGGCCGTGTCCGGACACGGGCGGGACGCCCGTGCCGCCCGGCGAATGATTTTTGATTGGCGGCTGGACGGCACGAGTGAACTCGTGCCGAACCCGCCGCCCCATGCCATAATGTGGGGCTTTAGCCCCGAGTTCCGCATGGCGAAACCAACCCGCCCACTCCGGCCGCCACCCGCCCGCCTCCGGGGAACGCGGACGTTTTTCGTGACGTCGGCCGCATGGGGACGCCGCAGCCTGTTTCGATCCGAACGCATGGCGCTGCTTTTCATCGGCGTACTCGGTTCCTACCGCGCCAGGAACTCCTACATCCTTCATGAATTCGTTCTCATGCCGGACCATTTTCATGCCCTGATTTCCGTTCCGCCTGGCACGAGCGTTGAGAAGGCCGTGCAGTTGATCAAAGGCGGTTTCTCATTTCGCGCCGGCAGAGAGATTGGATTCCGTTCCGAAATCTGGGGAAGAGGGTTCACCGACGAGTACATCACAAGCGCAGAGGAGTTTGAGTCAAAGGTTCGGTACATCCGCCGGAATCCCGTCCGCGCGGGATTGGCTCGGACGCCGGAAGATTATCCTTATGGCGCAGCGGGATCAGGATTCGCGATGGACCCAATGCCGGAACACCTCAGGGGCTGAACCCCCAGATGATTTTTGATTGGCGGCTGGACGGCACGGCTGAAGCCGTGCCCTGACGCCCGGCGTTGGGATTTTCGTCCGGCATGGGTGGCCACGGCATGTTTTTTATGCCGTGGGTTCGTGTATCTGCGCCCCCGAAAAGCCCACGACACAAAAAGCGTGTCGTGGCTACCAGCTGCCCGCTAGGCCTCGGCCTTCCAATGACTAAGCAGCGTGCGATAGACATCCGCGCTCGCGTCCACGAAATCAGCCAGATTTGAGACTATGCCGCCCACAGCGATCGTTTTCTGCGCGACAACCGAGTTGTGCAGGGCTCTCCGCGCGACATCGAGCGCAGCAAGGGCATCGATCAGGTCTTGCTCTCCCGAGTACTCCACTACGCGTGAGAAGAGGCGGTCACACAACTCGTCCAAGTCCCACCTGTTCTCCTCGTAGAAGCGGACCACATCGTCCGACACGTCGTTGTCCGACGGGTTAGGAGCGTCTCGGAGCATGCCCGCCACTGTTGCCATCCCCTCTGGCGCCCTAGCGTCGGGGCGGTTTCGGCCGCCCAGGATTAGTGCCATTGGCCGGTGGTCCCTCAGTGCTGACGTCCCTATCAGCGCCTCCACCGTCGCGTCGCAGAGGTGAGCGGCTATTGCCCTATGCGTAAGTTCCTCGACGCGGGACCACCGCGACCGACCCAGGTATCTTATGTATCGGTCCACGATCCATATAGCTACCGGCACCCCCAGTGCGATGCTTGCTACTCCAGCTAGCAGGTTCACCGCCATCGATCTTGGGGCGAGCAAGAGCCCGAGAGCAACGCATGTGGCAACCGTGAAGGCGCACGCGGCGAAAAGGTATCGTCCCGGCCTGCCCCGGACGAAAGCGAAGCCCTCATAGCGTTTCAAAGTAGATATCCTCGCCGCCTGGCGCAGACCTTTCAGGTCTGTGCGCCGGAGCGTTCACCGAATCGCAGACCCACAGGGTCTCCGTCAGCCCCGAAAAAATGCCCAAGGTCAGGAGAACGCTGACCGTGGCTAACCGCTAGGAATCGCCGGGTTCCTTCACCCGAATGCTAATGTCAACGGGGTATCCGAGAGCCCTCTCGCATATGGAGCACAGCCGATCAAAGCTCTCGTGGCCCTTCAGCATGTCCGCCGCCCAGGCGTTTTTTCTTTCAAACGTCAGATGGATGAGTTTACCCTCAAGTGACCACGAACATGCGGCGTCGAGGCAGGACGCGACCAGCTTGGATTTCCCAAATGCGGCGGTCTTTATTGACTCTATCTGGGATACGGTCAGCGTCGCAGAACGAGCCGTTGTGGGTAGGGGCCCCGTGTCGACGGAAGCCGCCGCCTCCGGGCCGACGCTGGCGCGAAGAGTACCGACGCGTTTCATCTCCGCAACTATGTCGTCGACACCCGAAGACTTTCGGACCGAGAGGAGAGCCCGGCCTAGCCAGACCGAATCCAGGATGAGCGCCCAAATGAACATAGCCTTCCAGGCCGAAGCGCTGAGGTAGAGATCGTGGAACTGCGCGGTGACCAACGTAAGGAGAATGCTCACGAAGATTGCGAATGGCGCGATCCAGCCCCGCTTGGCCTCAACACGGCTGAGGTGGCTTGTCAGGCAAAGGCGGACTTTGTCCTCGTTGGTCACGATCATGTCCTGGGCGAGGTTGAGGTGAACCTTGGTTTCGCGCGATATGCGCTGGACTATTTCGTCGGTAAGTATCCTGCTCTCGAAAGGGGGGCCGGGCGAATCGCTCATCCCTGACCTCCGCCAGCCGCGCCTGTCTCGCTACGGAGCAGGCCGAGGAAACCCAAAGCGTGCTGCGCGAGCCACCCGCATCTGTTGCAGACTACTACGATCGTCGGGATGCTCGGGCCTCCGAGCACCGTGACCCCGATGTCAGCCTGAACCTGCTGATTTGAGTAGCCATCAAGCAGCGTGAACCCGTTATTTCCGCAACGCGGACAGCTCCGGAACGCGCCCCGTTCGCGGAGGGCCTCGACTATTTTTTGCTTCTGCTCCTCGGGCAGACCGGACATCAGTCACCTCATGCGTGGAGCACCCTTGGTGAAGCGCCCCGACCGTTCACTTTCCTTGTATGTGCCGGATTACATATTAATGAGGAGAAATAGAAAAACAAGTAAAAAGTGTGAAGTTTGAAGTCAGAAGTCTGAAGTGGGAAGGCAGGAATAAAAGTGTGAAGGGTGAAGTTTGAAGTCTGAAGTAAGAACCCGGAAGTCAGAGGGCGGAAAAAAGCTATCCACAGCATAAATTCTTCTTAAGCTGCGCGGCGCGCGCCAACTGCTATAGTTGAAAGATGGGGAGTTTTGAGCCCACAACTTTGGGCGCGGGGCTGTTTGAAGGCTACGAGCTGGGAAATTTTCACGATGAAATGTTTGCCGGCCTGGGAAAGCCGCGCCCGTGCTACCAGAAAATGCTGGAAAAGCTGGCGACGCTGACGCCGGCGCAGTTCGAAGAGCGGCGGCAGGTGGCCGATCTCGCCTTCCTGATGCAGGGCATCACCTTTACGGTTTACAGCGACGGCAGAGGAACGGAGCGCCTGTTTCCGTTCGACCTGATTCCGCGCATCCTGCCGCAATCGGACTGGAGCAGGATCGAGCGCGGACTTACGCAGCGCGTGGTGGCGCTGAATCTTTTTCTGCGCGATATTTACGGCAAACAGCGAATCCTGAAGGACGGACGGATTCCGCGGTCCATCGTCTATTCCTGCCCGCACTTCCACCGGGAAATGATGGGCGTGAAGGTTCCGCTGGGAATTTACATTCATATTTCCGGAATCGATCTGGTGAGGGATTCAACGTCGGGCGAATTTCTGGTGCTGGAAGATAACGGCAGGACTCCGAGCGGAATCAGCTACGTGCTGGAAAATCGGCTGGTGATGACCAGGACTTTTCCCGACGTTTTTCAATCGCATGAAGTTCTGCCGGTGAATCATTATCCCGCCGAGCTTTGCAAAATCCTGCGAAGCCTTTCGCCCAGGAGGAGCGGCGAGCCGCAGATGGTGCTGCTCTCGCCGGGGGTTTACAACAGCGCCTACTTTGAGCACAGCTTTCTGGCGCAGCAGATGGGAATCGAACTGGTGGAGGGGCGCGACCTGGTGGTGGACGCGAACGTGGTTTACATGAAAACCATTCGCGGACTGCGGCGCGTGGACGTGATGTACCGGCGCATTGACGATCAGTTTCTCGATCCGCTGACGTTCCGGCCCGATTCCCTGCTGGGCGTGCCGGGATTGATGGGAGCGTATCGCGCCGGAAATATCGCTCTGGTGAACGCCATCGGAAACGGCGTGGCGGACGACAAGGCGATTTACAGTTACGTGCCTGCCATGATCCGCTATTACCTGGATGAAGAGCCGGTGCTGCGAAACGTCCAGACGTATCTCTGCTCGCAGACGGACGATTTGAAATACGTTCTGGAACACCTGCCGGAACTGGTGGTGAAGGCCGCGGGAGAATCGGGCGGATACGGAATGCTGATGGGGCCGGACGCGGACAGGAAAACGATCCAAACGTTTCGCGAACGAATCACGGCCGATCCGCGCAACTACATTGCGCAGCCGGTGGTGCCGCTCTCGCGCGTGCCCTGCTACAACGCGGCAAGCCGGAGGCTGGCGGGACGCCACGTGGACCTGCGTCCCTACTGCCTGTACGACGGCGAAAAAGTGACGATCGTGCCGGGCGGATTGACTCGCGTGGCGCTGAAGGCCGGTTCGATGGTGGTGAATTCATCGCAGGGCGGCGGAAGCAAGGATACCTGGGTGCTGCGCGGAGAATCGTAAATGCCGGAAATGCTTTCAAGAATCGCGGACTCGCTTTTCTGGACCGGGCGATACATGGAACGCGCCGAGGATACAGCGCGGATTCTGGACGTGAATTATCACATGATGCTGGAGCAGTCGAACCAGCCTTACCGCCTGCGATGGGAGCCGCTGATTGTGATGGCGGGCGAGGAACGGCCTTTCCGCATGGCTTACCAGGAAGCGAATTCGCAGACGGTTTTCGAATTTCTGGCGTTTCGCGCCGATAATCCCAGTTCCATCGTGGAGTGCATTTCCAAAGCGCGCGAGAACGCGAGGACCATCCGCGAATGCATTTCGCGCGAGATGTGGGAGGACATCAACGGTTTTTATCACGGCATCCGGCGGTTTATTCCCACGCAGGAAATCGCCTCGGGACCGCACCGCTTCTGCGACATGGTGAAGTTTGCGTGCCATCGTTTCCACGGAGTGACGGACGCCACGCTGCCGCATGACGAAGGCTGGCAATTTTTGAAAGTCGGGCGGTCGCTGGAACGCGCGGAAGCCGCGGCGCGCCTGGTGGACGTGCAATCGCACAATCTGCTGGAAGCGGCGCACGCGGACGTGACGCCGGACAATCATCAGTGGATGGCCGTGCTGAAATCGGTGGGCGCGTATGAGGCTTATCACCGGCAGTATCATTCGCCGATCAGGCCGGAGAAAGTGGCGGAGATGCTGATTCTGAGCCCGCTGCATCCGTGCTCGATTCGCTTCAGCGCCACGGAAGTGCAATCCGGATTGCGCGCCATCAGCGGCACGGGCGCGGGCTCCTACGCGAATGAAGCCGAGCGGCTGACGGGGAAAATCCTGGAGCGATTGCGCTACGACACGATTGATGAAATTTTCGCGCAGGGGCTGCATCCTTATCTGACGGAAATTCTGCGCACGCTGAGCGCCATCGGCGAGGACATCGGCCGGACTTATTTCCATTACGCGGTGACGGCATGAATCGATATCATCTGGTGCACATCACGGATTTTCATTACGACGCGCCGGTTTCCGAAAGTTACAACGAGGTGCGGCTGCGTCCCATTCACGATGAAAAGCAGAGCTGCCTTTCCTTCCGCCTGACCACGCATCCGAATACCGTGGCCGCGGCTTATCGCGATTCGTTTGAGAACTGGGTGCACGAGTTCAACGTTCTGCAGGAGCATCGCACGCTGCGCGTGGAAGCGGAATCCGTGGTGCTGGCACACGAAACGAATGCGAATGGAGCGGAAGCCGTGAGCCTGACGGAATTCGAGCGCGGGAAAGACGAGCGCGCACAGACTTTTTTCGAATACCTCGCGCCCACCGCTTACGTGCCGCACCTGCCGCAGATTCGCGACCTTTCGGAAGTGGCGTCCATCACCAGCGACGGAACCGTCCAGGGATTCGCGGAGGCGGCTTCCAACGTGATTCACCAGCGATTCCGCTACGTCAAGGGCGCGACGCACGTGCATTCATCGGTCGAGCACGCGCTGACGATCGGCGCGGGAGTTTGCCAGGATTTTGCGCACCTGCTGCTGGCGGTTCTGCGGGCGCGCGGGATTCCGGCGCGATACGTTTCCGGCTATCTGGTTCCGCAAGCCACGGCCGGCGCCGCGCCGAGCGTGGAAGAAGTGGTCGGCGGACAGGCATCGCACGCCTGGGTGGAATCGAATCTGCCCGGAACCGGATGGACGGGACTCGACCCGACGCTGGGCGGTCCCGTCGGATTGCGGCACGTGCGCGTGGCCTACGGCCGCGATTACGGCGACGTGGCGCCGGTGCGCGGAGTTTACAAGGGACACGCCGGGCAGGCGCTTTCCGTGGACGTGCGCGTGCGCCCCGCGCTCGACGGCGAAGGCCATGAGATGCTGCACTCCACCGCCGCCACGCCCCCCGAAGAACCCGTCGAAGAACGCCCCCAGCAGTACCAGCAGCAACAACAGCAACAACAATAATGGTTCGCCTGATTTGCCGGGAGGCTTCCGGCCTTCCCACTTCGCTCTGCGGACTCCGCGGACCTTCTCCGTGACCTCTGTGTTGAAGTTTTCTCAAAATCCTTTAACGCAGAGGGCACAGAGAAAAGCCCGCACAGAGCGCATCATCTTGAGGCTTGCAATCGCCGTGCGCGGCGGTATTCTTTCTTCATGCACGTTGCGAATTTGAAAAGCGCGAACGTGAATCGCGAATCCAGCGGACTGATGGCGACACTTCGGTCGCGAACGTTTGCTCATTGGGCGGGGGTTGGGTTGGGCATCCTCATGGGTGTCCTGGCGTTCGGAAGTGGAATGTCCGCCTGTTTCTCCGGTCTCGCCGAGACCCCGCGCCAGTCGTTCTTTCTCCTGATCGCGCTTTTGGCGATGCTTTCCGTGCTTCCGCTTTCGGTGGCGGCGGTCGCGCGGCCGCACTTCGCAGGCCGCGGAATCGCAGTGGCCTGGCTGAGCTACAACATTGCCGTCTTTGGTTCGATGGGTTGGGCGCGGATTGTTGCCGCCCCGCGCGGCGGGCTGGCCGAGTTAGTCCTGTTCACGACCGCGCTCCCCCTTACCGTGGTTTGGCTTCTCCTTCGCGCGCCCACCTCGGAGGCCAGCAAAAGGCCGGTCGCCGCGGAGAGCGCGGCCGCGGCGGATCGGAAGCGGCTGGCGAAGTGGATAGGGCTCGCCCTGGGTCTGGGCCTGGGCGCGTGGCAATTCCGATTTGCATGGCGTTTCCTTCATGGCCCGTTGGGCGGCAACAGTTGGATGGTGGCTGGCTCCGCTCTACCGTGGCTCGCCGCAGTGCCCGCCGCCATTCTGGGTTTTTGGAAGCCTCGGCTGGCTGGTTACGTTTTCATAGGTTGCTTCCTCGTATCGGCGTCTGCGCTGCTTCCAGGCGCGCGCACCTTCGGCGATGCGCTTGGCTTCCTCCTGTTTGACGGCGCGCTCGCCCTGCCCTTTCTCTTCGTAGCGGCGCTCCTCTTCTACGCGTCTCCGGGCTCCGCCGGTCCTGCGCCAGCCGGCGATCATCGCGAGGGACGATGAGCTCCAAAACTGTTGACGTGCTCATTTTCATCCCGCTGATACCCGTGTTTCCCGTTTTGTTCCTGTGGCTTCTGCCGGGGCCGGGAGGACGATGGATTCTAAGGAAGGTGCCCAAAAGGATTCTCGGACCCTATTTGCTTTACTGCGCCTTTGCCGCCTGGCATTTCGGGATGCCGTGGTGGGCGAGCTTACTCGCTGCTCTTTGGGGAGTTGTGGTTTCGGGAATAGCGCTGTCCCAGGCGTTGGAGGCAAGGCGCGTGAAAGGGGCACGCGATTGGCCGGTAGCCCAGAGCCTGTTCCTCCACATCCAGGACGTCAGTGAAAAGGATAGCCATGAGACGAAACTGACAGTCACCTACACGTACAAAGTTAAGGATATGCGGTACGCCGGGACCCAGTCGCTTGTGTTCACCAAGGCAGAGGACGCCGCGCGGTTCAGGGAAAGATACAATGAGCGGACAGTCCCCGTGCACTACCGCCCCGAGAAACCAGAGGTTTCCGCGCTGGTCCTGGAGACGAAGGTTTGATCGCCGTGGAAGTGGGGGCGAGCGGCTGACGGGACCGGGATGGCGAGACCGCAGACACTCGAAAACGCGTGTCTGCGCCAGCCGGCGGGTAGCCGGAAGCGCAGAGCGGGTAGTCACAACACGCTTTTTGTGTCGTGGGTTTTGCAGCACCGGCCCCTCACCCGTCCCGCGTTGCGCGACACCCTCTCCCCGCAAGCGGGGCGAGGGCTAGAGAATAAAAAATGTAGGGGAGCGCTCCGCGCTCCCGGCTGCTGAATCGTGCCTTGCAACTGAAGCGGGAGGGCAAAGCCCTCCCCTACGTCCGGAATTCCGGCGCACGGCCGTACGCCCCTATGCAGCGCCCACAGCACAGGCGAAACAAGAACCGCGGGCCGCAAGGGCCCGCGCTACGTCGAATCGCACACACGACACAAGACACCTTGGATGCGCCAGCCGACGCAAATCCTCCCGCCATTGGTCAAAAATTATGCTGACGGTAAGCGAAATCAATTGGACTTTTTTGCCAAAACGTTATTAATATTTCTTCGTCGGGGATTTTCAGGTTGTCGTTCGTCCAAATTCCTGCCGGGAGACCATGAGCGAAGCCGCAGAATCGCGTGATGCGAGTTACGTACTGACACTGGAAGAAATCAGCGCCCTTGCCACCACCGGCGGCAAACCCGCCGAAACTCTGATGAACGTGGTGGCCCTGATCGCCAAGCGGTTTGACACCGACGTCTGCTCCATTTATCTTCTCGAACCCGACCGGGCCAATCTGGTGCTGGCCGCGACCGTCGGACTGCGGCCGCAGTGCATCGGCAATCTGCGCATGGCGCTGAATGAGGGATTGGCGGGGCTGGTGGCCGAGCAGGTGCTGCCGGTTTGGGTCGATCAAGCCAGGAATCATCCCCGTTTCAAATATTTCAGTGAAGCCGGCGAGGACGCTTACCAGTCGTTCCTGGGAGTGCCGCTGATTGACCAGGGCGTGCTGCAGGGCGTTCTGGTGGTGCAGACCACGGAAGACCGCGACTTTCACGAAGACGAGATTCGAATGCTTGGGGAAGCGGCCGGCCAGGTTGCGCCGGTGGTGCGCGAAGCGCGGAACCTGGATCGCTTTATCGCTCCCACGCAGGAGCGGCTGTGGCGGCTGGCGCGCAATCTGTGGTGGAGCTGGGATCACGATGCCACGAGCCTGTTTCGCGATCTCGATCCCGCCCGCTGGGAGCAGTTGAACGCCAACCCGGTGGCTCTGCTGGCGGAGATTCCCCTGCCGAAAATCGAGCAAAGAGCGCAGGAACTGGTTCTGCACAGCCGCATCAATTATGCCTATCGCCGCCACCGTGAGTATCTGACCGCGGACCGCACCTGGGGCACGCGGCACGCCGGAGTGCTAAGGCCGCGGCCGGTCGCTTATTTTTCCGCCGAGTACGGATTGCATGAATCCATTCCGGAATATTCCGGCGGACTGGGCGTGCTGGCGGGAGATCACATCAAGAGCGCTTCCGACCTGGGCATTCCGCTGGTGGGAGTGGGACTGTTCTACGGGCAGGGATACTTCCGGCAGCGGCTGGACAGCAACAACTGGCAGCAGGAAGAATACATCGCGACGGACGTCAACCAGATTCCCATGGAACTGGCCATCGGAACGTCCGGCGAACCGGTGACCGTCCAGGTGGAAACGCGGAGCGGCGTGATTCAGGCGAAAGTCTGGCGGATGAAAGTGGGAAGGTGCGACCTGCTGCTGCTGGATTCGAATCTGGACAGCAATGCCGCCGAGGATCGGGAACTGACCTCGCGGCTGTACGGCGGCGACGGGCGAGTGAGAATCCGCCAGGAACTGATGCTGGGCGTGGGAGGTTACCGGGCGTTGAAGGCGATGGGCATCCGGCCCGGCGTGCTCCACTTGAACGAAGGCCACAGCGCTTTTGCCGTGCTGGAGGCGATTCGCGAAAGGATGTTCGACGAAGGCATTGGATTTGAGGAAGCGGCGGCGCGAGTCTCGCGCGAAGTGGTGTTTACGGTGCACACGCCGGTTCCGGCCGGGCACGACAAGTTCCACAAGGATCTGATGGAGCAATTTCTGGGGCCGCTGCGGGATTCACTGGAAATGCCGCCGGAAAAATTTCTGGGACTGGGCCGCGTGCATGCCGACGACGGAAACGAGGATTTCTGCATGACGGTTCTGGCCCTGAAGCACTCGCGCCGGACCAACGCCGTCTCCGCGCTTCACGGACTGGTTTCGCGCGCCATGTGGACGGAACTTTATCCCGGAAAATCCGAAGAGGCCATTCCCATCGGGCACATCACCAACGGAGTTCACGTTCCCACGTGGCTTTCGCCGCAGATGTTCCGGCTTTACGACCGGCATCTGGGAAACAGTTGGCACGAGCATAGCGGAGAGGCTCGAATCTGGGAAGGAATCGAAAGCGTGGACGACGGCGAGCTTTGGGAAACCCATTTGAGCTTGAAGTCGCGCCTGCTGGAGTTTGTGCGGCGGCGCGCGCTGGAGCAGGCGGAACGCTGGGGCGAAAATCAGGAAGCGCGGAAAACTTTCAACCGCGTGCTGAGTCCGGACGCGCTGACCGTGGGATTTGCGCGGCGGTTTGCCGCTTATAAGAGGGCGACGCTGCTGATGGAGGATCCCGACCAGTTGGACGAGATGATGAACGACCCCAAACGGCCCGTTCAGTTCATCTTTGCCGGCAAAGCGCACCCGAAGGACGAAAACGGCAAGCGAATGCTGCAGCAGATCGCGTCGCTGATGCGCGACCCGAGATTCGCGGGCAAAATTATTTTTCTTGAGGATTATGACATCAGCGTGGGACGCCACCTGGTGCAGGGCGTGGACGTGTGGCTGAATAATCCGCGGCGTCCGCTGGAAGCTTCCGGCACGAGCGGACAGAAAGTGGTGCTGAACGGCGGATTGAATCTTTCCATTCTCGACGGCTGGTGGGCGGAAGCTTATGACGGATTGAACGGCTTCGCCATCGGGTCCGGCCGCACGCATTCCAATGTGGAACTGCACGATGCCCGCGACGGCGAGGACCTTTATCGCGCCCTGCGGGATGAAGTGATTCCGCTCTATTACGAGCGCGACCGCGACGGCTTGCCGCGCGGCTGGATCAAGCGCATGAAACGCGCCATTCGAACCCTCGGCTGGCGATTTAATGCGGACCGCATGGTCATGGATTACACTCGCAACTGCTACCTGCCCGCCGCCGGCGGAACTTCCAGTTCAAAAGTTTATTAGACGACCCGGGCGCCGGAGGTGCCGCGCACGAAGTCCGGAACCGGCGTTGAGTTTGCTCCTCAAACGTGGGAAACTGGCTGGTATGGCAGGGCTCGACTGGTCACAGTGCGAGGCGGTCGAAAGCGTTCCCGGAAAAGTGAGCGGCGCGTGGGTGCTGCGCGGGACGCGAATGCCGGTCGCCACGATTTTTGAAAACATCGAGGCGGGCGCGAGCCTCGACGACCTTCTGGCCTGGTTCGACGGCCTGGACCGCGAGCAACTTAGGGCCGTGATTGATTTTGCCGCGCGGAGCCTGGAGGCTCCGGCTCACTCCCGCTGATGCTTATCCTTCTCGATCAGGGCGCTCCTGTCCCGCTGCGCCCGTTCCTCAAACCGCACACTGTGAAGACAGCCGCCGTGGTCGAAATTCCCGCATCAAGATGAAACGCCCACGCGTGCGCGATCTTCCGCAGCGGAGCTTCCGGCATTTTGAGGCTTGCAATCTTTCCGCGCGGCGGTATTCTCTTTGCTGCATGGCGTGTAGCCACGGACCCGCATTGCGGGCAGCCGCTTGTCTGCGGCCTCTGCGGTTTTTCTCCGTGAACTCTGTGTTGGAGCTTTTTTAAAATCCTTTAACGCAGAGAAAGGCGGGACGCAGAGAGCACGGAGCGGCATGGCCGCAGGCGCGGCAGAGTTGAGGAGGAAGAGATGAAAGTGATTCGATTTTCATGTTTTGCGGTTTTATGTGCGGCGATTCTGTTTTTGGGGGCGTGCGAGCAGCAGCCCGCGGCTCCGGCGGCGCCGAGCGGGCCGTCGGCGGCGGTGAAAGCGTTTCTGGGCCGATGGGATTTGACGGTGCAGACGCCCGAAGCGTCGCGGCCATCCTGGATTGAAGTTTCAGAAGACCAGGGCCAGCCGAAAGTTCTGATGGTGGGATTTTTCGGCCACGCGACGCCGGGAACGAACGTCAAAATCGAGAACGGGCAGATTGAATTCAATCCGCCCACCGACGCCGGTTACACTGACGGCACGGAAATCAAAGGCACGCTGGCGGGCGGCAGCCTTTCGGGCACGGCCGTGAGCCCCAAAGGAGTGACCTGGCAATGGACGGGCGTGCGCGCGCCGAGTCTGGCGCGAGCGGCCGCACCGAAATGGGGCAAATCGGAAAAACTTTTTGACGGCAGGAATCTGGCCGGATGGAAGTTCGCCGACCCCGCCAAGAGCCATATCTGGAAAGTGGAGCGCCACACGCTGGTCGAAAGCGGGCCGGGCTCGGAGCTGATCGGCGTGCCCAAGTTCGAGGATTTCAAGCTGCACATCGAGTTCAATTGCGGGCCGGAATCGAACAGCGGAGTCTATCTGCGCGGGCGCTACGAAGTGCAGATTGAAACCGATTCGCCAACGGTCGCTCCCGACCAGCGCATCGGCGGGGTTTACGGATTTCTCGCGCCACCGACGCCGCTGGCGCGTACTCCGAACAAGTGGCAGACGTACGACATTACGCTGGTGGGAAGAAAACTGACGCTGGTGCACGACGGCACAACCATCTACGACCAGCAGGAGATTCCCGGCATCACCGGCGGCGCGCTCGACAGCAATGAGGGCGAGCCCGGCCCCATCTACCTGCAGGGCAGCGAACAGGGCCGCGTGTCGTTTCGGAATATCGTGATTACACCGGCGGAGGGTGGCGAGTAGGTGCGCGTTCGCCGGTAACAATGGTAGGGGCGATTCATGAATCGCCCCTACGGGTTTCGCAGCGCCGCGATTTCAGCCGGTGAAAGTTCGCGCCACTTGCCGGGTTCGAGGCCGGCGAGCGTAAGCGAACCGATGCCGGTGCGCACCAGCTTCAGAACCTTATAGCCGACGGCTTCAATCATGCGGCGAACCTCGCGGTTCTTGCCTTCGGTCAGAACAATTTCCAGCCAGGAATATTTGCCGCGGTCTTCCGTGCGGCGGACGCTTTGGGGCTGCGCGTGATCGCCGCGCTTCATTTGGACGCCGGCGGCAAGCCGGGCAATCGTCGCATCATCCATCAGCGCGTTCACTTTTAGAAGATAAGTTTTGGGGACCCGGGAGGCGGGGCTGGTGACGAAATCGGCAAAGCCGGTGTCATTGGTGAGGAGCAGCAGGCCGGAAGTTTCCTTGTCGAGACGGCCCACGGGCACCACCCAGCGGGCGGCCTCGCCCAGGCAATCGTAAACGGTGCGGCGGCCGGCAGGATCACCGTGGCTGGTGACCACGCCGCGCGGCTTGTAAAAAAGCAGATAAAGTTTGCGCGCCCGCTTGACGCGCTCGCCCGCGAACTGAATCACGTCGCGGTCGGGACGGACCCAGCAATCGGGATCGCGCACGACGCGGCCGTTGACTTTGATTTTGCCGGCGAGAATGGCGCGGCGGGATTCCGTCCGGGAAGCAACGCCCAGGCGCGACATTACCCGGTCCAGCGTCATGGTGGATTTGGATTTCATGGGGGAGAGTTGAGTTTCCAGTCTTCAGTTTTCAGTTCTCAGTTTCAAGCTTTCAGCCCTCTCAGGAATGAGCGGCGGTCGCAAGCATTTTGACTGCAAACTGACAACTGACAACCAAAAACTGAGAACTTATTTCGTCAGCGACACTTCATCGAGGCGAATGAAATCCTGAATCATGGGCACGGAGGAACTGGCGAGCTCGCCGCACGGACCGAAAAACGCCACTTTGCCGCCCACCAGAAAGACCATGCGGTCGGCCAGCATGCGCGCCAGCCGCATGTCGTGAGTGACGACGACGGAAGTGAGCCCGGTCTGCTTTTTGAGCTTCAGGATCAGGTCGCCGACGGTCTGGGCCATCAGAGGATCGACCATCGTGGTGGGCTCGTCGTAAAGAATGGCTTCCGGCTCGGCGGCCAGAGCGCGGGCGATGGCGACGGCGCGCTTCATGCCCGTGCTGAGGTCGGAAGGCGCCAGGTCGCGCATCTGCTCCACATCCACGAGCGACATCAACTCGCCGACCTTCCGCTGAATCTCGTCCTCATCGAGCGGCTCGCCGCGCGTGGCTCGCTCGCGCAACGGAAAGGCTACGTTCTCGCCCGCTGAGAGCGAATCGAAAAGCGCGCCTGACTGGAAAACCATGGTCACGCGGCGGCGGACGTCGCTCAACTCATCGTCGCGTTCCATGCTGGAAACTTCGTAGCCCGCCACTTTGACCGTGCCGGAATCCGGCTGGAGAAAACCGAGAATGTGCTTCAGCGTGACGCTTTTGCCCACGCCGCTGCGGCCCAGAATGACAACCATCTCGCCGCGGCGGACCTCAAAGCTGACGTCCTCCAGCACGGGCTGATCGCCGAAGGATTTGTACACGTGCTCGAAGGTGATGTAAGGCTCGCCGTGTTCGACCGGATTGGGTTCTGTCGCCATGCCGCACGCTTCCCTGCTGCGAAGTTAATGTTACCAAAAATGGGGGCGGAAACAATCAGGAGGAAATGAGCCGGCCGAACCACCGGCGAAAACCGGCCGGGACCGGGCGAATTCAGCCAAAAAACCGCAAAAAATGCTTGCGGAAACCCGGCCTGCCTCTGGTAAACTGTCGGGGCATGGCGGAAGGGATGAATCCTTTCAAGCCTTTTGGAAAGGATCAGAACTCCAACCCGGCGGCGCCACCGAAACAGGGCCGTTCCTTCTTCTGGCGAATCGCCATCCCCGTTCTCCTGCTGGAACTCGGCATTTTCATAATCTTAGGGTCCGTAGCGCGGGGCCGAGCGTGGCAATCCTTCGAAAAAGATGAAGAGCACCTGGCAGGCGTGAGCTCCAAAATGGCTGCGCAACTGCGGCTGACTTATTTGCAGGAGAAAGTTCCGCCGCGCTCGACGTTCTCCCAATTTCTGCAGCAGCAGGGCCTTGGGGCGCAGACCGTGCACGACGTGATTCAGCAGACGCGGCCGGTTTACAATCTGGGCCTGGTGAGGGCCGGAAACCGCGTGACGCTGGTGGATTCAGCGGACGGCCAACTGCACGCCATCAAATATCAGATTGACCAGAATCAGGTTCTGATGATCACGCGCCAGGCGCAGGGCTTTGGCGCGCGCATCGAGAAGATTCCTTACGTCGTCAAAGTCGTGGGCGTGGCCGGAACCGTGCACGATTCGCTGTTCCAGGCCGTGGAGGCGCAGGGCGAGAACGGCAACCTGGCCGTGAAAATCGCGGATATTTTCGGCTGGGATCTCGATTTCAATACGGACACGCGGCCCGGCGATCAGTTTGCAGTGGTGGTGGAAAAGAAGATGCTGAACGGGCGGTTTGTGAGTTACGGGCGCGTGCTGGCCGCCGATTACACGAACCGGCATCATCATTACCGCGCCGTGCTTTTCCACGACCCGTCAGGACGGCCCTCCTACTACGGGCCGAGCGGCAAATCCATGCAGAAAGCGTTTCTGCGCTCGCCGCTGCGTTTTGACGCCCACGTCACATCGCGTTTCAGCTATCACCGCATGGATCCCATTTCCCACCACTACGGCGCGCACCTGGGCACGGACTACGCCGCGCCCATCGGCAGCCGCGTTCAGGCCGTGGGAGACGGCACGGTGATTTTTGCCGCCTGGGACGGCGGCGCGGGCAGGCTGATCAAAATCCGCCACGCGCACGGTTACGTCACGCTTTACATGCACCTGTCGCGATTCCTGGTTCATCGCGGCGAGCGCGTCCACCAGGGACAAATCATCGGACTCTCGGGCACGACCGGGCACTCAACCGGGCCGCACCTCCACTTCGGAATCGAACAGGACGGCCGCTACCGCAACTTCCTGACGCTGAACCTTCCGCCCGCGCAATCCGTCTCGCGCAAGGACTGGAAACAGTTCGTCACGGTCAAAACGAAATTTCTGGATGAACTGGCTTCACTCGAATCCCAACCCCACGGCCCCGAACAGGCTTCCCTCAATGACGTTCACGCCCATGCATCGGGGCGGGAATAGCTTAAAAGATTAATCGAGTTGAGTCCTGCGAAGGATTGCGGTCCTGCGGGATGGGCAGACCTTTCGGGTCCACGCCAGCCCCGAGCGCCCTAAGCCTCGTCTCTCTCAAACGTGTGGAACGTCCCGAAGATGATCGCGTTGGAGTTATCCTCAGCGCGCGAGATCATGTCTTCTATCTCCTCGCCGAACCTGCCGATCCTCGCCCTCCGGTCCGCGACGGGTTCCAAATCGGTCACGTCCGACACGAATAGCCCCGGGAACGTCCCAATTACTTTTTCGGCGTTGCGCCTGTACTCGCTCGGGTCCGAGGCCCAAGTGACGATGTTGACGAAGGCGCCTCTCTTGCCCTTTAGGACTTCGCAATTTTGGCCCAGAGGCCTGACTTCAACGATCCCTATCCACAACCGCTTTATTTCGGACGTCGGCATTTCAGCAAGCTTGTCCGCCGGCTGGCGCGGATCCTGCGGGTCTGCGAATCAGGTTTGCGCTTTTGGGATTTGAGGCGCGCATGGAAAGAGAATGCCGCCGCGCGGGATGATTGCAAGCGTCAAAACGGCACGCAAGAGCCCACGACACAAAAAGCGTGTCGTGGCTACCGACCCTCACCCGTCACGCTGCGCAGGACACCCTCTCCCTGAAAGGGCGAGGGCTAAATTTTGAACCGAGTGCACGCTGACCGCTTATTCCGGCTTGACGCGTTCGAGGCCGAGGAGCAGGAACTTGGGTCCGGGGCCGAAGCGCGGGCGGAAAATCGCTTTCACCTGATCCTCATCGCGCAATTCAAAGGTATGGCCGGGGAGCGGACGGCCCGAGGCGGACACGGCGTCGAAAATCTGATCGTCCACGAATTCCGGCCACTCTTTTTCAATCTGCTGGCGAAAGCGGTCCACGGTCAGCTTGCCTTTTGCGATGAAGCCGCGCGGCTCAACCAGGCTGTAGGCCTCCTTGAAGTCATGCCGGTGGAGCGCCGCAATGAAACGGTAGAGCGTGTAATCGGGATTCTGCTCGTACCGGGTGCTGGCCGGGAAATAGCCCGCCCGCTTCCATTCATAAATGGTGAGGACGCGAAAGCCGCGCTGGGAGGCCGGGTCGCGGGGAAAAATCAGCAGGCCGGGATCGGCCAGGCCGGAAACGGCCATTTGCGGAAACTCGGCTCCCGCGGCGGCGCGAAAGCCGACCTCGCTGAACGGCAGGCCCTGATAGTAAGTCTGATCCGAGCGGCCGTCCCACGCGAGCTCGGCGCGATGCGCCTGAAAGCGGAAAATGACCGGAAAAGCGATTTGCACGGCGCCCTGATGCACGATGGCCGCGAGTTCGGGCGGGCGGCCGCTTTCCGAGGGCAGATGCTTGATGGTCACCGCCTGATCCGAGGTGACGAGCTTTGACGCAAGCCATTCGCTTCCGTCCCATGAAAGCAGGAAGATGGCCGGCGATACCGCAGTCGTCGGCCCCACCTGGCCGGCCACGGGTGCTTGCCACTTGACGGCCGCTTCCGGAACGCCGTCGCCATCGAGATCGCCGATGTTCACGAGGCCTTCAACCGGAGAATCCGACGCTCCGGCGGCGGGCTCGGGTGCCGAGAGGCCCAATGTCTGGGCAACGGCGGAAAGGCTTGGCGTCTGGACCTTTTTCAGGATGGCTTGAAGCTGGGCGGTTTCATCCTGCGGCACCGTTGAAGCTTTCGGTGCCTCCGGCGAGGCGGCCTGTTGCGCAACGGGCGGTTTCTGGCTCAACGCCGAATCATTGTCGGGCAGAAGCGGAGAAGAATGGACGGTTGCCAGGGCGGCCACTGCCGCCAGCCCAAACGCAATCAGTAAAGTTCCAGTCCGCGCCAAATCGCGCGCCCAATCCACCTGCCGGGACATTTGCCGCCCTCCAGAGAATCGAATCAAACCGCAAAGCCAATTTGCCATTATAGGACGGATTTGGCCGGCCTTTGGGTAACTTCCGGCCCGAATACCCTTGACAAAATTTATGATTTGGATTAAATTAGCACTCTTAACTAAAGAGTGCTAATAGCACCATGGCGTTCGGAAAGTCAATAAACGCTCTGCGAATCAGCAGGTTAAAATCAAGTTTGAAGCCTCAATTTTTCCATGCCAGCTTGCGCACCAGAAACCGTCAGAACGCAGATGGCCGGGAAGGATTGCGGCCTTCGGAAACCAAACAGGAGAAAGGAGAGTAATCCATGACGCTGAGACCCCTGCACGATCGAATTTTGATCAAACGAGTCGAGGAAAAGGAAACCGTCAAGGGCGGCATCATCATTCCGGACTCGGCCAAAGAGAAACCTCAGGA
>JBJKPU010000007.1:0-17544 GCA_046706005.1 Terriglobia bacterium
GCGTCGCGTTTCGTGGCGTGTTCTCGCCGAATGGGCGCTACGTTGCTTATGCCTCGACCGAAACGGGGACAACTGAAGTCTACGTCCAGACCTTCCCGAAGCTCCAGGGCAAGTGGCAAATTTCAACTGCGGGCGGCGATGCGCCGATGTGGCGAAGTGACGGGAAGGAACTGTTCTATGAGGACCCGAACAATGAAATGATGTCGGTCGCTGTGAACACCGGCTCGAAATCCTTTGAGCCCGGCACACCCAAACCGCTCTTTCAGCCCCGGCTGATGCCACTGGGGGTTGGCAGGAGGAACAATTATGTTCCTTCGCCGGACGGCCAGCGCTTCCTGACGCTTGAGCCCGTGGGCCAGGCCAAGCAATCGCCAATTACTGTGATCACCAACTGGACTGCGCTTTTGAAGAACGCCAATTAGACGGAATTGCCCGGCGAGGCGCGCGGGGTAACCTGCCTTCGATCCTCCTACTCGACTTGCTGCAAATTGAGCGCGATGCGGACGCCGTTCACCAGAACAATACTTTGATTGATCAGGTCCTGATTGGTGACCTCGGCGTTGACGAATTGACGCAGCCCGGCCAGAGGGCAGACGAATTCGGCGGCTTCGGACGACCCGCCGGGCTTCGGCCCGAGCTCATTCAGGACGGTGATATCGAGGCCCGCCAGGCTGGGATCGCTGGGGACGCGCGCCAGGAGCGATTTCAGTTGGGGAGCAAGGAAGAGGTCGAAGCTGCGCGCCGCGCGCTTGTAAATCGAAGTGGTTTGAGCGTTGAAAACCTGCGGATTGCGAAGCGTGACCTGCAGATAAACGCGATTCTGAAAGAGCACGAACGCAGGCGGGGCATAGGAGACCAAATGCATTTCCGTGGCGCCTTGTTTGGCCAGTTCATCAAGCTGCGCCTGATAGCGGCCCTGCAGGCGCGCAACATCGGCCTGAGTTGCGGATGGCGCGGGCTCGGATTGAGCGGCGGCCGCCGGGGCAACCGGCGCGGGAGAAGCGGCCGGCGCGGCGCCGGACGCGGGGCGCTGAATTTTCTGCGGCAGTGTCACAGGCCTGAGGCCCAGTTCGCGATCAAGATTCGCGAGACGGTCGGAGGTTCCCGGGGAAGAAGCCTCAACCGGCGCTGCCTGTGCGGGCGGTGCTGCTGCCGGGGGAGGAGGCGCTGCTTCTGCCACCGGCGCTGGGCCGGAATTTTGCGGAGACGAATCGTCCAGCGCCTCCAGCGGAATGGGGTCGCTCTGGTTGAGCGCCAGCCCGATTTGCTCTTTGTCCACGTAAACGCGCGAGCGGTTCAGAACTTCCTGCCAGGCGGCCTTGTCTGAAAGTTTTGCAAAGCCAAAAGCGTCGGCCTTGCTGAACAGGGCGACCATGTCTTCCGCGCCCTCGAAATCAAAACCGCCGCCGCCATTATGGACATGGTAGGAAATTTCTATTCCCACGCCGTCGCATGGAACCGAAGCCGGCATCTCGCGGGGAAGGATGCGGAGAATCGGGACGACGACCGTCTCGAAGGCGCGGGCGGCGCGTTGATTGCGGTTGAGAACCGCCGCGTTATAAGCAGCCTGATAGTCGCCGCTGATCTTCAGAATTACCTGATGCTGGTAATGGAGAAATTGCAGGCCGCGCGTGTCAGGCGCGGGATCCTGCTTGCCGGAGAGGCCAACGTACCGCCGCACCGCGAACGGAAACGGAAATCGAAGCGACTGAATCGCATGATTGAAGCTGATGAGCCGGGGAAGATACTCCTTTTCGAGGGCCTTGGCGCGGGGATTGAGAATCTCCTGCGGGCTGACCTGCGCCCTTGCCGGCGCCGAACACGCCAGAAACACAGCGGCCAGGAAAACGGCTGGAAACAGCTTTGCGAACTTAACCGGCGCCTGCATCATCGCCACTTTTAACCTTGAACCGAGAATCCGGGTTCCTTGCCCCATTATCCCTTACTTCTCCGAATATTGTGAACCCGGGCGGCCCGTATTCTTGTAAGGCGGATCAGCAATGGCGCGCGTGAAAGCCATGACAGCGTCGATTTCCCGCTGGGTCAGCGTTTTCCCATAGGCGGGCATCATCGGCGATTTGCCCATCGCCGAACCACCCAGTGTGATGATGTTGCGCATGAAAGCGTCGCTCATGCCATTCAGTTTGGACCCGTCGTTCATCAGGTCGGGAGTGGGCGTGACGTTCGAGCGGTTGGACGGACCGGCGGGCGTGGAATCCGCGTGGCACCATACACAATACTGATAGAAAACGCGCTGGCCCTGAGCCTGCTGATAATTGAGCGGGATCAGTTTTGAAGGATCATTCCAGTCGGGCTCGGTAGCGTAGGACTGGAGATTGGGATTCTGTTTGGCCTGGACCGCTTTGTTCGAGCAGGCGGAAAGACCCGCGACGATCAGAGCGAGGAGCAGGAACGCCGAGCTCCGGAAAACCTTTCGCGCGCGACTGGCTTTGACGAGCTCGCTCATTGTCCTGTTCCTCCGGTTGCGGACTTCCCGGTCTGCCGAAGCGTCATCAGATAAGCGGTGAGCGCCGTGATTTCGTCATCCGTGAACTGGCGTCGCGGCTCGATGGTTCCGGGAACGAGGCTCTGAGGATTCTTCAGCCACTCTTCAATCCATGCGGCGTTCATCCAATTGCCTACGTTGGTCAGAGCCGGGCCAACGTATCCGCCGGTCGAGCCGATGGTGTGGCAGGACTGGCACTGGTATTTCACTTCATAAAGCTGTTTTCCCAGTTGCGCTTCGGCGGGCGTGAAATCTTTCGGATTCACGCTGGAAGGTTCAACCTTGGGGCTTTGCATCACCATGCCAAGATAGTCGGCAACGGTCGTGGCATCCTGGTCGCTCATGTTGAACTGAGGCATGCGGATCGTCAGCGTCGGGCGCAGTGTGACGGGATTCTTGAGGAAAGCAATCAGCCACTTTCTCTGCGCGCGGCTGCCTTCATAGGAGAGATCCGGTGCCAGGGTCGCTCCGTAGCCGTTGAACATATGGCAGTCATAGCATTTGTAGCGGTCGAAGACCTTCCCAAAATCGCCCGCGGGTTGGAACTCAGGATGAGCCGCAGGAACGACAAGGTCTCCCAGGGCCGGATTGGCCGGCGGTCCCGTCATGCTGAGGAGCGCGGTGGTGATGGCGTCCAGATCAGGGTTGGTCAGATGATATTGGGGCATGCGCGCGCGCGGATTGACGGATTGAGGATTGCTTATTTTCGCCTGAATATAGGCCACCAGGGTGTGGGGGATTTTGGAAGTTCCGAAGAATAGCTGCGAATCAGTCTTGGCGCCCAGTTCGGAAAGGTCGGGACCGAAGTCGCGCTGAGGCGGAACGCCCTGAATCCTGTGGCAACTGGCGCATCCTTTCGACACGAACAACTGGCGGCCAAGCTTGATTTGATCCGCGGTCGGCGCGCCCATCTTGGGCACGTCGGAAAGCAGACTGGGATCGGTGAGCCGCTGCAGGATGTACTGCGAAACCGCGTAGAGATCCTGGTCGGACCAATTGAAGCGGGGCATGATGCTGTCCGGCAGGTAAGCCTGCGGGTCGCGCAGCCATGCGGTCAACCAGTTTGGATTGACCTTGCTGCCCACTTTGGTCAGTTCCGGCCCGATGTTTCCGCCGATGAGCTCGGTGGTTCCGGCGCGAACCACGGCCAGTGAGTGGCAGTCCGTGCAGAACATCTGGCGGAAGCGAAGCTCGCCCTGATCGAGCAGGCCCGGATTGTTTTTCCATTTCGCGACCACCTGGGGATCGAATTTGTAGGGCTGGAAGGGTTTGCTGTCCAGCGTGCTCAGGTAGCCGGAGAGCGACACCAACTCCTTTTCCGAAAGGCGGAAGTGCGGCATTCGCGGCTCGCCGCCAGAGAGGTAACCGTTCACGGTCACGTTGCCGGAACTGTCGGTGACGGTGAGAGGATCCTTCAGCCATTTGTAAATCCAGGCGCGGCTGACTTTGGCGCCGACGTCGGTGAGATCGGGTCCCAGCATGTCCGGGCGGCTGATTCCTTCCAGTTGATGGCAACCCTCGCAATTGAGGCGCAGCAGCAACGCGCGGCCGCGGTTGAGGCGCGGAGTTTGCGGCAGATCGGCTTTGTGGCAGACGCCGCACGAGGCCTGAATGTACTTGATGGGCAGAATCGGCCGTTCCCAGGCAAGGGTGGTTTCATGAGCTTCGGCGAAATTGGTGGCCCGGCCCTGGCCGCGATGGCAGATGACGCAGCCCCAGGTCTCAATCTGGTGGTGAATCAGCGGATGGGCGCGAAAAGGCTGAGGAACGGAATCGCTCATCAGACTCGGCTCGGCAATGCCGAGGTGGCAGGTTGTGCAGCGGTCAACCACGTCCAATTTGGGCAGCCAGAT
This sequence comes from Terriglobia bacterium, assembly GCA_046706005.1. Classification (GTDB taxonomy): domain Bacteria; phylum Acidobacteriota; class Terriglobia; order UBA7540; family UBA7540; genus JBJKPU01. The sequence continues at coordinate 4,360 of JBJKPU010000007.1, forward strand.
CTGGTTGATGCCGCCCTGGAAATCAGCCTCCAGCGCCCGTGAACTCGACTGGGTGCTGGCGAACTGAAGGTATTGCCTCTGATACTGCTTCCATTGGGCGAAGTGATCGCGAATGGGAGAGATGGCCAGCACCGCGACGAAGATGACGGTGGAGATTGCAAAGATCAGGCGGAAGCGGTTTGAAACTTCTCCCTTATGTTCAGCGGGCATCTTACCTCCACAGCCAGACCAGGGCCCATCCCGGACCTCTGAAGAATTCCCCGACAATGGTTAGGGTCAGGGCCACAGCAATAAACCAGCTCATAATCCACCAGGAGAGAGAGCGATCGCGCAAAAAGCCTCCCAGTCCGCGGCTCTCGGGCGAGGCGACGTAAGCGATCAAAGCAAGCAGGGCAAAGGCGGCGGTGGGGCCCACGACATCGAAGGCCTCATGGATTCCGAAAATAATCAGCAGCCCAATGACAACCGCCAGGAAAATGATCAGGCGCAACTTTCGGTTTCCGCCCCAGAGCGGCTCGCCTTTGACGTTCACGTTGAAGTAGGGAATCACCACCAGCGCCACGACGACCAACGTCGGAATCAGGACGCCGGCGACGACCGGCGGAAGATAATGGAGCAGTTCCTGCAATCCCACAAAATACCAGGGCGCCTTGGCGGGGTTGGGGGTGAGCACCGGGTTGGCCAGTTGCAGCAGGGGAGCATCCCAGAAAAGCGCCACGGCCACGAGCACCACGGTGAAAATCTCGAAAGCGATGGCCTCCCGCAAAAGCACGTGCGGGTAGGACATCAATTGCTTCGGCTGGGAGCTCTTCACCACAGCCGAGGTCTTTTTGGTGATGAAGACGATCCGCTGCGGCTCTTTGACGGCATCGGATCCGAAACCGGCTTCGTAATTATTCTTTTTGTCCATCATCCACTCCCACCGTAACCACTTCCGGTTTGCTCTCATCTGAGCCGGAACTCACAGACTCTGTTTGCTCCTTGTTGTCGCCGACGCTCAAGCCGCCGTCCTTGCGAACCCTCCAGAGATGCACGACGATCATCCACGCCGCGAGAAGCGGCAGGATGACGCAATGCAGAACATAGAAACGAAGCAGGGCGTTCCCGGCGATCAGGTGTCCTCCCAGCACCAGGAATCGGATCTGAGGGCCTACGAACGGCACGTAACGGATGATGTTGGTGCCCACCGTGATGGCCCAGAAAGCCAGCTGATCCCAGGGAAGCAGGTAACCCGTGTAGCTGAGGAAAAGCGTAACCAGAAGCAATCCCACGCCGATCACCCAGTTGAACTGCCGGGGCGGCCGGTACGCTCCGCGATAAAAAACGTGGAACATGTGCCAGAACACCACCACGACCATCAGTTGAGCTGCCAGGCGGTGAAGGTTGCGCAGCAGGATGCCGTTGGCGACGACGAATTCAAGATCCTTGATATCGAAATAAGCTTCGGGGACGGCCGGATGGTAATAAAGCATCAGCAGGATTCCGGTGACCGTGAGAACAATGAAGAGGAAGAATGCAAAAGGACCGAGGTAGTAGGTTCCGCGGACGCGGAGACTCTTCTCCCGAACCTTGACCGGCAGGATGTGCAGAAAGACGTTGCCGAAAACCGCCTGGCTGCGAGTCCGGTTGGTGCGGGCGGGACCGCGGCGGAAAATCGATCTCCAGACCTGCGTTCCGCGCAACCACTCCATCCATTTCTGACGTGATGCGTTGGCCATTCCTCGCCCCTTGATGAAGCCGCCGAAATCAGCGGACCTCACTAATCCCGAGCGCCTTTGCAGCGCCCGGCTAAACCTTCAGAATCGGAATCTTCGAGCAACCTTCGACGCACGTGCGGCGTCCTTTGTCCACTTCCAACGTTCCATCCGGCATCAGCCGCATCGGGTAGTGATAGAGCGGGCGAACGGTCGGACCGCGCGCGATTGCTCCGTCCATCTTGTATTCGCTGCCATGGCAGGGACATTCAATGAGATTGGCTTCCGGGTGCCAGGCAGTGATGCAGCCCAGATGCTGGCAAATCATGGTTTCGGCATAAAACCCTTCCGGAACGCGGATGATGTAAGTGAGCTGGTCCGTCATCGGAGTCACGGTGTTGACCTCAAAATTTGAAGGAGGCCCGATGCGAAATCGCGTGGGAGGCTCAAAGAGAACGCCCGGCGTCACATACTTGACGGTCACGATGCCGGCGCCGACGGCGGCAATTCCCAGCGCGCCCGCGGACACGGTGTTCAGGAAGCTGCGGCGGCTGACTTCGGAACCCTTTTCATCTTTCGGGGCTGCCTCGGCTTTGTCCGGCTGGCTCGCCGTATTGGCTTTTGGGGCCGTGTCCGTCGTGCCGGCAGCTTTCTCGTTCTCTAAAGGTGAGTCCTGCTTATGTTCGTCACTCACTTTGCAAACACCTCCACTTTTTCTCCCTGCGGTTCGTGATCAAACACTTCGAAAGCTTCCATGGTGATCGTGTGGGCGGGGCAGCGTTCAGCGCACAGGCCGCAGCGGATGCAAATCGTTTCATCCTTGACCATCACGGAGCCTTCCCGGGCGGGCAAATCTTCCGCCTGAAGGTGCTGCAGCGCTCCCTGGAACGCGCCGGCGTCACGGGTCAGCCGGACCTTGGCTTCTTCTGAAACCCGTAGCTGGCTCAGCGGAACGAGTTTCAGGCAATCTTCCGGGCAAACGTCAACGCAGCCTCCGCAGAGAATGCATTCCGTTCCGTCTTCTTCGTTGCCGTCGAAAATCGTGTTCACCCAGCACTGAAGACAGCGGGAGGCTTCCCGCCGCGCCTGATCTTCCGTGTAGCCCGACTCGACTTCGGCAACGCCGGTTCGCCGGTCGATCGAAATCACGGGAACTTTCAAACGCGAATATTCGTCGTACTCCGCCGCCATCTGATGATGGTCCAGCACGGTGATTTGCACGTACTTGGGTTTCGGTTCCCACCGGCCGCCGCGCAGGTAGCGATCAATCTGCTCCGCGGCCTTTTTGCCGTCCGCCACGGCGCTGATAATCAGGCGCGGACCGAAGGCGATGTCGCCCGCCGCAAAGATGCCGGGCGCCGTGGACATCAGCGTGTCGGGGTCGATCTTGATAATTCCCTGGCGAGTGGTCTCGATGCCGTCCTCCGGCTTGAGAAACGAAACGTCCGAGGATTGGCCGATGGCGAGAATCGCCGTGTCGCAGGTAATAACGGATTCGGTTCCGTCTTGGAAAGTGGGATTGAACCTGTGATTTTCATCGAACACTGACGTGCAGCGGATCGTCTCCAGGCCCGACAATTTTCCTTTCTCACCCACAAAACGCCTTGGTCCGAGCGAAGGATGAATCTTCAGGCCTTCTTCCATCCCCTCTTCGATCTCATCCTCGAAAGCCGGCATTTCGGCGCGCGACTCGAGGCAGACTAAATGAACTTCGCGAGCACCGATTCGCAGCGCGGCGCGCGAAACGTCCATCAATTCCTTCATCGCAACTTCCTGCTCGCTGGAAGTCAGATGGTCGGGCAGCAGAACCGTGCTCAGATTTTCCAGCGTCAGCTTTTGCTGCTCGCGCAGGGCGGAGCGCGCCACGTCAATGGCAACGTTGCCGCCGCCGATAACCACCACTCGTTTGCCGATCGAGAAGCGATAGCCCAGGTTGACGTTCAGGAGAAAATCGATGCCTTTGACGACCCCGTCGAGGTCGTTTCCCGGAATCGACAGGTCGCGGCTGCGATGCAATCCGAAGGCGAGCAGAACCGCCTTGTAGCCCTGTTGCCGCAGGTCGGCGAGCTGGAAATCTTTGCCCAGGCGCGCGTTCAGCCGAAGCTCGGGCCCGAGATCGAGAATCTCACGCACCTGAGCCTGCAGAACATCGCGCGGCAGCCGGTACTCCGGAATGCCCAGATACATCATTCCGCCCGGAACGTGAGACGCTTCGAAAATCGTGACTCGATAGCCGAGCAGGGCCAGGTCATGAGCAGCCGCCAGGCCGGCCGGGCCGGAGCCGATCACCGCCACTTTCTCCGGCCGCGTCACTTTGGGCTTTTGCGCGAAAACGTCAACGGGATTGCGGGATTCGGGGCCGTAACGCTCCGTGACAAACCGCTTGAGGGCCCGGATCGAAATCGGGGAATCGAGACTTCCTCGGCGGCAGGCCGTCTCGCAGGGATGGCCGCAGACTCTGCCGCAAATGGAAGCGAGCGGGTTCGGCTGGCGGGCGTAACGGTAAGCATCCTCGAACCGTCCCTGAGCAATCAGCGTTACATAACGGCCGGCCTGAGTGTGGACCGGGCAGGCCTTCATGCAGGGGAAGTTCGATTCCAGCCAGTCGAGATCGACGAGTTTGGAGCGTTGTGCCACGGAATCCCTTTCGTCCACGGGCAATGAGCTGCCCAAAGGTCGAAGCTGGTCCTGCGTCACGGGAAACGGCGCAGGGTACGCTGCAATCTATCGCTTAACAGTGAGATCGGCGGTTGCGGCGCCGGCGCCAACGTCAACGGACTTGGTCACGGGCTTGCCTTCCTCGCTCCAGGTTTTCAGCGTGTACTTTCCGGGCGGGACGTCTTTAATCTCGTAATCGCCCTTGGAATCCGTGACAGCGAAATACGGGGTGGGGACGACCACCACGTAGCCCGACATCTCCTGGTGAACGTTGCAGAGGAGCGGGGCGGCGCCGAGATTGTCGAAGGTGAAGGACTTGTGCTGGCCTTTGGGCCACGTGCCCAGGTTCCGGGCCAGTTTACGATTGCCGCCGATATCGGGCCAGAAGACGTTGTGCAGCGTGTTGTCGTCATTCATGAAATCGACGGTGGTTCCTTTGAGCACAACCAGCACGTGCGGCTGAAATTTCAAGTCCCTTTGGTTCATGATGGCGTGTTTTGCGGGAGCGGGAAAAGTCTTGCCCGGGATCGCTTCAACGTAAACTGCGATGTTTGCGGGAGACCTCAACCCCGTTGCCGTCACGTGGCCCTTGATATCGCCGGCCCAGGCCGCTGTGACAATGAAAGCGGAGCCGAGAAGAACGACCATGATTCGACTTGCTACCTTCGATAAATTCATACGAACCTCCATGAGAATCAATCATTGCGAGCCGCCGCGAGGCGGCTTCGTGCGAACTGCTAGAACGCGAAATCGATTCCTCCCACAGCCCCGTTGGGGCGGTAGAAGGTGTTCGATCCGGGGACGGGCTGCTGAAATGTGTAATCGTATTCAAACAGCAGCTTGATATTGGGACGAATCAGCGCCTGGATGCCCGGGCTGAAGCGGTTTCTGGAAAAGTGCCTGGACAGCCCGGCGGCAAAGTCGGAAGGCGAATTGACGTAATCCCAGCGCATGATGGGAATCAGCCAGGGATAAACCCAGTATTCGGCTTCCGCAAACCCGCCGCTGAAGTTGACGGGCGGTCCCTGGTCGAGGGTCAGCGTCGTCATGTTGGGGATATAGTTCGTGTCGTGCGAATACATTCCCAGGCCGTAAATCTCAAACTTGCTCTGATACTTGAACCGGAAGTATCCGCCTACGCGGTAATAAGGCTCATTGATTGAACTGAACAGAGGGTACACGGTGTGGTCGGCGTTGACCGCGTTCTGGCCGTAGTCGTAAAAGCCTCCCACGCGCAGAGACGTGTGGTCGTGCGGGCCGGTCGGCCCGGCAGCCTGCACTTCCTTTCGTTGCGACTTGTCACGGTCCAGATTGAACTGCTGGAAGACGTTGACATAAATATTCTTGCCGTTTGAGACCGCCGGACCGTCATTGCTGCCGTTGGTGATGGCCACCGACCAGTTGAAGTTTCCGTTATTCGGATAGCCGCCGAATTCGATGCCGCGCTGCGGCGCACCCAGCACGAACGGGTTGTTCGTCGTGCCCGGGCCGCCCGCCACGGCGGCTTCGTCATAGACGTCATAATCGGTCGGGTTGATGCCTCGTGCCTGCGTGAACGGCAAATCGAGCTCAAACTGGCCGAAACGGACGTTCAGGGCGTTCTTGGGAAGGCCGAAATAGTGTCCGATGTCGTCGATTCGCAGGTAGCCGTCGCCCAGTCCTCCGTCCGCTCCCGAGCCTCCGGTTGAAATGTCGTCGTCAATCCACCAGGAAATGTCTCCGCCAAAGGCTCCCGCGGAAAGAATCGTGAAGGTGTTGGGAGCGAACATATCAACCGGCGGAACATAGCCCGCGGCAAGCGGGCGCTTGCTGTTAAAGTTCGCGAACCCGGAATAACGGAACGCAATGGGAATGGTGGCCGGCAGTTCACCCGGCCAGATGGCGTGCGGAAAAACCTTCTTGTAAGCGGGCGCGCCCAGCATCTGCTGCGGCTGCTTCACGAATTCTGCGTTATCCTTGGGGAACCTGAAGCCGTTCTTCTTGAACGCCCACCCGAAATCATTGAGCTCCGGGAAATCACTGTGGCAGGTTGAGCAGGAAGTCTGGTACTTGCGGGCAAAATAGGGAATCGCCGACGTTCGCGGCACCTGGCCGAGAACCAGATAGACCAGCACTCCGGCTCCTGCTGCGATCACCAAATTCAGTTTTAGTCTTGTAGCGGAAGACATCAGATTTCACTCCCGTAGCAAATTGGAATTCCGGCAAGAATCCGGAAAGGCCTCAATCCAGCCCCGCAAGGTTTCGCAACTGCGCTCGCAGCTTCACCAGATGCGGTATCGAGCCTTTCGGCAGACGCCGAAGTTCGTCGTACAAAGGAATCATCACTTCAAAAAACTGAAGAGCGGCGTGTAGACGCTCGTTGGTGTAGCGATCCGCGGGTGTACCCTGATTCGATTCGTTGAGGCAATCCCGCAGAACCGCAACCGTCGGATCGATCTCCCGCCGCTTCCGCTCATCCAGAATCAGGCGAAACATTTCCCATGGATCCTTAATGGCTTCGAAATACTGCCGGCGATCGCCTCTCAAGTGAACGGGCCGGACCAGGCCCCAGCCTTCGAGCTCTCGAAGGCACGTGCTGACGTTCGATTTGGAAAAGGAAAGTGTGGCGGCAATATCATCCGCGTTGAGCGGGTCCGGCGAAAGATAAAAAATGGCATGTGCCTGAGCAACCGTCCGGTTGACGCCCCACTTGCTGCCCATCTCTCCCCAACAATCAACGAATTTTTCCATTACCGGGCTGAGCGTCATTTGAATTGAGGTTTCATCCATTCCGAACGTTTTGAACGAATCAAACAAATCGGTCGAACCGGATAATCTGTCCAAAACGTAACAAGGTCAGTGACGGCCGTCACAGAGGACTGTGATGTGCGTCACATTTGCCGAGACTCTGTTACTCATAAGTCGTGTGGAATCAGCACATCGGGCGTCAAATTCACGCCGGGCACGCGGACCCTGAAAGAGTATTTACGACGTCCCTCGTCCCGAGCGGGCGCTGGGAGGTTGGGGCGTTTGGCTGAATAATTCACATCTTGGGTGCTTCGGCGTCAGGCGTCGCGTGCTACCGGAGAGTCATGCGGTGCGCTGTTCCAGTTGGGCGATAAGCTCGCGGCACCCGCCTTTTGAGCGGCGAGGTTTTTCAATAAGGTCCGTGATATCATTTACGCACACGGCGTCGGAATTGCGTTTTCTCCGCCAGACTGAGGGGTAATCCTGGGGCGTGCCCTCGGGAATTTTCCTGGCGCTCGCCCAGCCCGCAAGATCGGACAGGGAACGGCTTTGAAAAACGACGACCTGCCAGCTCGGAAAGATCCAAGAGAGGTCCTGCAGGGCGGGGAGACTGTTTCCCACTATCGCGTCCTGGAAAAGCTGGGTGGCGGGGGAATGGGCCTGGTTTATAAGGCTGAGGACACAGCGCTCGGCCGGGCCGTGGCCCTGAAGTTCCTGCCTGCCGACGTGGCGGAGGATCCGCTGGCGCTGGAGCGTTTTCGGCGCGAAGCGCGTTCCGCCTCGGCGCTCAATCATCCCGGCATCTGCACCATTTACGAAATCGGCGAACACCAAGGCCAGCCCTTCATCGCCATGGAGCTGCTCGAAGGCCAGACGCTGAAGCAACGCATCCAATCCGGTTCGCTCGAGCTGGAAGAAATTCTGGACTTTTCGATTCAGATTGCCGATGCGCTTGACGCCGCTCACGCCAAGGGTATCATTCATCGCGACATCAAGCCCGCCAATCTCTTCATCACTGATCGCGGCCGGTGCAAGGTTCTCGATTTCGGTCTGGCCAAGCAGGGAAGCGCGGCCGAGCAGGATCCGTCGTCGCTTCAAGCCCAGCCCACGCTGGACGGGAATGCCGTCCACCTGACGAATCCCGGAACGGCCGTCGGCACGGTGGCCTACATGTCGCCGGAGCAGGCGCTGGGAAAGAAGCTCGATTCGCGCTCGGATTTGTTCTCCTTTGGCGTGGTGCTTTATGAAATGGCGACGCGCAGCCAGCCGTTTCGCGGTGAAACCACGGCAGCCATTTTCGATTACATTCTCCGGCGAGCGCCGGCGTCACCGGTCCGGCTGAACCCGAACATCCCGGCGAAGCTCGAAGAGATCATCAGCAAGTCACTGGAGAAAGATCCCCGGTTTCGCTACCAGCAAGCCTCCGGACTGCTTTCGGATCTGCATCGGCTGAAGCGCGACATCACCTCCGGCGGCTCGGCCGTCACGGAGATTGCCGAGACCACTGCTTCGGCAATCGTAAGTTCACAGTCGCGCGCCGCCACAATGGCCGATGAGCTTTGGATAGCCGTGCTGCCTTTCAAGAATTCCAGCGGTGACGCCGAACTCGCCGCGCTGGCCGAGGGCCTGACGGAAGACATCACCACGGGATTGTCGCGTTTTTCCTACTTGCACGTCCTCGCCCACGGGTCAGGCGCGGCTTCCATCAGCAATACGCTGGACATTCGCTCGGCGCAAAAGGAACTGGGCGCGCGCTACGTGATGGAAGGCGCGGTACGCAAGGCCGGCTCGAGCCTGCGCATCAGCGCGCGGGTGGTGGATGCGGGAACAGGCGAGAACATCTGGGCGGAAAACTACGACCGCAATTCAAACGTCGAAAGTCTTTTTGAGCTCCAGGATGAAATCACGGCGAAGATCGTCGCGACCGTCGGCGATGCTTACGGCGCGCTGCCGCGGGCCATGGCGGCCATGATTCGGCTCAAGCCCGTCGAGGCTACGACGCCATACGAAGCTGTGCTGCGGCAATTCGGCTACTACGATTTGCTGACGCCCGAAGAACACAAGAGTGTCCGGGATTGTCTGGAACGGGCCGTCGAGCGCTCACCCGACTATGCCGACGCCTGGGCCTCACTGGCGCTGATGTATCTGGAAGAGTTCAAGCACCGCTTCAACGTGCGGCCGGATCCGCTGGGCCGCGCGGAGGAATCAACCCGGCGGGCGCTGGCCTTGGATTCCGTCAACCAGCGCGGTTATTACAGCCTGGCCTCGACGCGCTTTTTCCAGAAGGATTTTCAGGGTTTCCGCCATGCGGCGCAGCGGCTCCTGACTCTGAATCCTCTGGACGGGGGCGCAAAAGCATGGCTCGGCCTCCTCACGGCATATTCCGGAGACTGGGACCGCGGGATGGCAATGGTTGACGAAGCCTCGGCCTTGAATCCCAATCACCCCGGTTGGTACCGCTTCGGGAAATGTTGGCAGCAATACCTCAAGCGCGAATATCAGGAAGCGCTCGATGTGGCCCGCGCCATTAATATGCCCACCTATTTCTACTACCACGCTGCCATCGTTGCTGCCTGCGGACAACTGGGACGGCAGGACGAGGGCCAGAAAGCCATCAAGGATCTTCTCAAGGCCAAACCGGATTTTCCCCAGACTGTCCGCGAGGAATTGGGCAAGTGGCTGGTTCCCTCGTACGTGGAACACATTATCGAAGGTCTGCGCAAAGCGGGCCTGGATGTTCCCGAACCCGGTGCCGCGCCGAAGGCGCCGGGAGTTAAAGAGCCCGAACCTGAATTGCAGAGCCGCGAAAGCAGTTCCGGTTCTGCCCGGCCCTCAGCAGCCGATTCCGATTCTTCACGAGCTCTTGCGCAGAGTCTATGGGTTGCAGTCCTGCCTTTCCGCTGCCCGAAGGGCGACGCTGATCTGGAAGCGCTGGCCGACGGCCTGACCGAAGATGTGACGGGGGGAATGTCGAGCTTTCCTTATCTCCAGGTGGTCGCACACAGTTCAGCGATAGCCCTCAAAGAGCGCAAAGGAGATGTGCGCACGCTGGCCCGCGAACTGGGCGCGCGCTTTGTTGTGGAGGGAGGCGTTCGCAAGCGGGGCCGCGCTCTTCGCGTGAGCGCCGAACTGACGGATGCAGCCACCGGCACTCAACTCTGGGCGGAGTCGTACGACAGAGAAATGAGCGACGCGAGCGCATTCCAGCTCCAGGACGACCTCACCGACCGCATCGTGTCCACCGTCGCCGACGGTTCAGGAGTACTGGTCCGCACCATGGCAGCTCCGGTGCGGGAGCGGCCGGTGGAGGAATTAAACTTCTCCGAACTCGAGCTGCGCGCCTTTGCCTATGGACAGCAAATCATTCCGGAAGAGCACGCCCGGCTGCGCGCCGGATTCGAGCGGGCTCTCGAGCACGAACCTCACCGTGCCCACGGCTGGGCGGTGCTATCAAATTTGTACGCCCAGGAGTACATCCACCGCTTAAATCCGCTGGATAAACCGATGGAACGCGCACGCGATGCCGCCTGGCGCGCCGTGAATCTGGATCAAGCCTGCCAGGGAGGCTGGAGTTCGCTGGCCCTGGTGTATTTCTTTGATCGAGATTTTGAAGCTTTTCGCTCGGCCGCAGAGCGGGCCATTTCCCTCAACCCCCGCAATGGCAGCATCTGTGCATACATGGCATTGCTGATTGCGTACTCAGGCGACTGGGAGCGCGGCGTGGCACTGGCGGACAGGATGAGCGATCTTAATCCTCATCATGCCGGCTGGTATTACTTCCCCTCACTTTTTCATCACTTCAGCAAAGGAGAATATGAGAAGGCGCTCGAAGTCGCCAAGAAAATGAATATGCCGCGGTTCCACTGGACCCAACTCGCCGCCGCGTCCGCTGCCGGGATGCTGGGCCGCCAGGCGGAGGCGCATGCGGCCATCGAGTTGCTGCGCAAATTCAGCCCGATTTTCCTCGACCTTAATAACGTTCGCGAGGACCAGCACAAGTGGCTCCGCGATGAAGAGCTTCTCGAGCGTTTTATGCAGGGATTGCAGAAAGCCGGGCTGAAATACGGCTCGGCGGCGCCTGAATCGGCTGAAGCGCGGCGAACCGCTTCCGGTGAAGAACAAACCGCCAAAGATTCGGGCAGCCAGGCGGCTCCGCGCGACGATATCGCAGGCGCTCAAGTTGCCATCGCTGTTCTTCCATTCACTGACATGAGCCCCGCCAGGGACCAGCAATATCTTTGCGAAGGCATGGCGGAAGAAATCATGAACGCTCTGGTCCGGATTCAGGGGATTCGTGTGGCTTCGCGAACCTCTTCCTTCCGCGCGCCGCAGTTGGGCGGCGACTTGAAGTCCATTGCCCAGGCGCTTTCCGTAGGCCACATTCTTGAGGGCAGCGTACGTACTTCCGGAACCAAGCTGCGCGTCACCGCCCAACTGACGGACGTAACCAGCGGCTACCAACTCTGGTCGGAGCGTTATGACCGCGACGCCACGGACGTTTTCGCCGTTCAGGATGAAATTGCCGCCGGAGTCGTCGAGGCCGTGAGGTCCAGGCTCGCTTCCGGCACTCATGAAATCCGCCAGCGTCCGCAGGCGAGCAATCTGGATGCTTACCGCAGTTATCTCAAGGGCCAATTCCTCCGATTCTCTAAGGAAGACCTGCGCGGAGCTTACGAAGCCTATCAGGAGGCGGTGCGCCTGGATCCGACTCACGCGCCTTCCTGGATTGGTGTGGCGGAAATGAATCTTCTCCAGGCCATCTACTGTCTGATCCCGGCTCGCCAGGCGTACGCTACGGCAAAAGAGGCGCTTGCAACCGCGACTACATTGGCGGGAGAGACGGCGGAAAGCATTTACGTCGGCGGCCAGCTTTCATACTGCATGCGCAATTGGAAGGCATGGGAAACAGCGATGCAGCGGACCCTCAATCTCCAGCCCAATCACGTCAGGGCGCTGGGCCTGAGCGGATTGGTCCTTTGCATCCTGAATCGTGAGCGCGAAGCGATGGATTCCTTTGCTCGTGCTCGCGAAGCCGATCCGCTTGCCCCCTTTCCGTACGCGTTCACCGGGTTTGGATTGTTGGCGCGCGGTGAGTCGCAGGAGGCTTTGCGTTTCTTTGAAGACGCCCTCTCTTTCGAGAAGGACCACAGCCTGGCCTTGTGGGGCGCGGGCATGGCGCACGTCGCTTTGCGGAACTACGATAACGGGATCGCCATGCTGGAGCACGCCGTCGCGGCCACGCGTCGCGGCGCTTTCATGCTTGGGGCCCTAGGATGGGCTTTCGCTGTTGCGGGAAGAGTTGAGCAAGCGCGAGCCATTCTGGATGAATTGCGTTCCGGGCCCGCGCCCTCGCCGACCGTCGTTTCTGAAGCCTGGCTGCTGGCCGCCCTGGGGGACAAAGAAGGCGCCCTTGATGTGCTGGCCCGCGCGCATCAGGAGTCGCAGACATTCGCTCTCTACTACCAGTTGCCCGCATTCGACACTCTTCGGAATGATCCCAGGCTTGACGCGATGTTAAGGCGGGCAGGCCTGCGGCCGGAATGAGCCGGCGCATCATTTTGTTAAGCCCTACCGCTGGACCACCTGCAATGGCAGGCTGATCGTATCATCGGAACTTCCACCCACCATCACATCGTAAATCCCGGGTTCGACCTTGAAGTGCATGTTGATATTCCATTGCGCCAGATCGCGCGGCGTAAGCGTAAAGGTGACCGTTTTCGTCTCGCCCGGCTGGAGCGTGACGCGCTGGAACTTGCGCAGTTCTTCCACGGGTTGAGTCACCACGCTGACGCGCTCGTGGATGTAAAGTTCAGCCACTTCGTCGCCCGCGCGGCTGCCGGTGTTCGTGACATCCACATGAACGACGGCCCGGCCTTCCGTGCCGATGGTCAGCGCCGGGCCGGGAGCCTTCTTGCCGCTGACCGTTCCCCGAGCGATCGTGGCGCCGCCCGGACCCGTAATGGTGTATTGACCCTCCAGCGTGCCGCCGCCGATCGTGCCGGTCACGTTCATCCGGTAGGGTCCATAGACATCGAAAGCAAGGGTGAATTTGCCGTCATTGATCGTACCCCCTTCAATCGGCGTTTCACCGCCCGGACCGCTGACC
>JBJKPU010000008.1:0-2495 GCA_046706005.1 Terriglobia bacterium
GAGGCCGTCCAGGCCGGAGAGCACACGCTGCTGGTAGCTTCGCCAGGGCTTGCAGAATTTGACGTTGGCAGGAAATGAATCCACTTTTGCAAAAGCCCGCGGGCGCGCCGGTGAAAGTCGTCAGCCCTCGCACGCGCGCCGTTGAAGTTGGTTGAGCCGTGCAGCCCCGCCCCCGGGACGATTCCAGAGCATATATCACGCAGGCGAATTCGCTGCAATATGTTTGCACGCCGACCGCCCGGGACGCACCGGCCAACGCCCCCTCCTTCGATTCTATCAGCCGAAATGTTGGACGATTGGGACGTTTGGGACGAACCCCAAAATAAATTATAAGTCCTTTATTATGTGTTATAAGTTGCTGATAGCCCGCACTTGAAAACAACCCAATTGTTCAAAATTGTCACAGTGCGTAAATATTACACAATCTTCATTTGCGCAGCTTTTGGGTTACCAGGAGAGGTTGGTTTCGACAGGTTGCCCGTAGTCCACACCATCAAGTCCAAAGCCAAAGAGGTTATCGAAGCCTCGCTTGAAGCCCGCAAAGTCAGTGGTCTGGTAAAGGTTGTCGCTGGTTACTTCCAGCCAGTTGGCGGCCACTCGAGCCTGCACTGCAGGGTCAAGCTCCGGCAGGTCAAGCCGCACGCGCCCGTGATCATCAAGCATTGACTGATCGTCATTGGCCACGAAGTCGCGCAGCAGGCGCACCATCTGCTCGATCGTTCCTTCGTCCGTACTGCTTTCTTTCATCACTCGAAACAGGATGCTGAGATAAAGCGGAACCACGGGAATTGCGGCCGCAGCTTGCGTAACGACCGCCTTGTTCACGCTGACCCGCGCCGCGCCGCCCACTCGCGAAGCAAGGAGCTCGCTCAGTTCGCGGGCAACGCGCTCCAGATCCTGCTTGGCGCGGCCGATTGTGCCGTCGCGATAGATGGGCCACGTCACTTGCGGCCCGATGTAAGAATACGCGAAAGTCTTTGCGCCCTTGGCCAGCAGATTGTTTTCAATCAGCGCTTCAATCCACATCTGCCAGTCTTCGCCGCCCATCACGGCCACGGTATCCGCGATCTCCTTTTCCTCCGCAGGCGGAAGCGTGACCGGCACGACCTGTTCCGACTTGAGGTCAATAGTCTTGCTCGAGAACGATTCGCCGACCGGTTTGAGCACGGAATCATGCGCCTGGCCGGTGCGCGGATCGACACGGCGCGGCGCGGCCAGACTGTAGATGACCAAATCCACGGGCGCCATTTCACGGCGGATGATTTCAATTGCCTGGCGCTTGATGTCGTCGGAAAAAGCGTCGCCGTTCAGGCTGAAGGCGGCGAGCCCGTCGCGCCGCGCGGCATCGTGGAAAGCGGCCGTGTTGTACCAGCCCGCAGTGGCGGTCGAGTGCTCTTTGGGAGGCCGCTCGAAAAAGACGCCAAGCGTGCGCGCGCCGAATCCCCAGGCCGCTGCAATGCGCGAAGCGAGTCCGTAGCCGGTGGAGGCGCCGAGCACGAGGACGTTCCTCGCGCCTTCAACGCGCGGGAACTGCTTGCGGACGCGCTCAATCTGCAGCTCGACGCTGCGCCGGCATCCCTCCGGATGGGCGTTGACGCAGATGAAACCTCGCTTGCGCTGCTGGACAACTTGAAGAGCCATGAGCGAACAAACAGGATGAACGAGGCGAGGCGAATTGTCCAGAGGCACTTCAACTTAGGAGATTCAGTAGGCCTCACAGTGTGACTCCTGAACTATCGACCCTGCCACTAAATGACACATATTTGAATCCACGGGTAAAAATTACGCGGTGTGACAGAAAGTCACAAACGGCGTGTTTTTTGGGAGCAGGAAATTGCGAAATTATTAACTAACATTCACATTTTAAGGCACTTAAAAAATAGTTTCGCGAACGTCCCGAACGTCGCAATCGTCTCATTTTTCCGTGATATGCTCAGGGCGGACGCCGTTCCAGCTAGGGGTCGTGGGCCGGCCCGAGCGGGCAAGCCGGCGGCAGTTCGGGGGCGTTCATCTACGATGGTGACGGCAACCGGGTGCAGGTGGTGGGGCTGGCGCAATATTTCTGGTACGGCGCGGGCGGGCGGATGCTGGAGGTGAGCGGGGCGCCGTACACGACGGACTTTATCTATTTTGCCGGGCGGCGGCTGGGGCGGTATGATAATCCGGAAGGAACCGGCGCGGTCTACTGGCTTTACGATGACGCGGACGGCAACCTGCGGGCGATCGTGGAAAGCGACGGGACCGTCCAGCGGGAGAAGGATTACACGCCGTTCGGCCAGGTGATCTATCTGGGGGGAAGCGGAGACGAACATTTCATGTTCGGCGGGATGTTCCATGACACCTACGGCGACGGCAACAATACCGCCGTCCATCGCCGCATGAGCCCGACTTACAACCGCTGGTTCTCGCCCGACCCGGGCGGCGTGAAGGTGGTGAACCTTTCCGACCCGCAAACCTGGAACATGTACGTCTACGCCAACAATAACCCCGTCACG
>JBJKPU010000009.1:0-25536 GCA_046706005.1 Terriglobia bacterium
CGCTCGGCTATAGGCCGCCGGTACCGGCGGCCTATAGCCCTCGGGTCATGCCGAAGCCAGTTTCGCAACTTGGAGCTGTGATGTAAACTCTCTCACTCCGAGTGGTACCAAAACCCGGGCACCTCAGCCTGCTGGATCCCAACGGCAACTCGATCAGTTCGACCGTCTCGAACTCGACAACAACCATCACCGACACACTTGGCTACCTCTTTACGATCCAGACCAACGGCAGTCCCGTCACTTCCAGGACATTCACTTACAAAGATTCGAACGGCGATGATCAGAGCATAACGGTAACGTACTCCACGCAAACAATTGAGACGCATTTTGGATGTTCAAGTATCAGCGACTACGGACGAAACACTGAAATGCAGGCGCAATTGGTGAGCAACATCACTTATCCTGACGCGAGCACCTACACTTTCCATTACGAAGCGACGCTCGGCGCAAACCATCCGGGGGCGGTCACGGGCCGAATCAGCGAAATAGACCTGCCCACGGGAGGCAAGATCACCTACGCGTACTCAGGCGGAAGCGGTACAGGCTCGACCAACGCCATTACATGCAGTGACGGCAGCGCCGCCACTTTGACTCGAACCTTGAACGACAACGCTGGCCACAGTTCCCAGTGGGTTTACGCTCACTCCGAATCCGGGACGAAGTGGACTACGACAATTACAGATCCGGCCAGCAAAATCACCACTCTCAATTTTCAAACGATCTATGAGACCTCACGATCTCTCCCGGATTCCCCCGGAAGCGTCGAAACCTGCTACAACGGCAATACGACGAACTGCGACAATACGTCGGTGACAACACCCATTACTGAACGCACAGTAACCACAACGCTCGGCGGCGAGACCGCTAAAACCGACACCACGTACAATTCCGCCGGGCTGCCGGAGGAAACGGACCAATACGATTGGGGAGCGGGAGCCGCGGGGGCAGTTTTGCGCAAGACGATTCTGTCTTATAACGACAGTTCATGCGGAGTGACGAACACCAACATAATCAACCGCCCGTGCAGCGTCACAGTCGAAGACGGCTCGAACAACGTGGTGGCGAGTACAACGTATCAGTATTATGGCAACGGCAACCTGGATACCAAATCTTCGGGAGGGCTGACCGACACCTTCCTGTGGAACACAAACGGGACTCTCCAGTGGAGCGAGGACGCCGGGGGAAACAAAACGACCTACGGGTACGGCTCATATTCCTGCGGCGCCTTTCCTGATTCAATCACGCCGCCGATGTCTTCCCTCAAGACCACGGCCGAGTGGAACTGTTACGTTGGGATGATGAATTCCTCGACGGATGCAAACACCCAGCAGACGAAGTTCCATTACGACAACATGAATCGGCTGACCGAGACGGACTATCCGGACGGCGGGTCCACGCAAATCGCCTATCCGAGTCCCACTGAAGTCGACACGACAACAAACGGCATCGCCGCCAGCCCGCCGTGGCGCAAGGACACGACGACGCTTGACAGCTTAGGGCGGCCGATAACTCAGGTGGTGGCGGGTGTCGAGACGGACACGACGTACGACAACATGGGGCGAGTACATACGGTCAGCATTTACGGCAGTGGCGCGTCGGACACGTACACCTACGACGCGCTGGGCCGTGTGCTCTCGGACAAGCACGCTGACGGGGAGTCAGTCGGCACAAGTTACAGCGCGAATTGCGGGACGACAACCGACGAGGCAAACAAATGGAAGACCGTTTGCTCAGATGGGCTAGGCCGCGTCACCAGCGTTGAGGATGCGCTGGGGAACACCACCAGCTACTCCTACGATGCGCTGAATGATTTGATGACTGTCACTCAGGGCGCGCAGACGCGGACCTACGCTTACGATTTGCTGGGCCGGCTGACCAGCGCCACCACGCCTGAATCAGGCCAGACGATGTATTCCTACTACGCTAGCGGCGCCAACGCCGGCGACCTGGAAGCCCGCACGGACGCGGATGGAATCACGACGACGTACAGCTACGACGCCATGCACCGGTTGACTTCGAAGAGTTACAATGACGGAGTGACGCCCACGGCGAATTACTATTATGATGAGAGTTCGGTAACGATTGGGAGCTGGTCGAGCGGCACGCTTTTGAATCCGCTCGGCAGGTTGACGCACACGACGACAACCAGCGGAAGCACCATTGAGACCGCCACGGTCGATAGCTACGATCCTATGGGCCACGTCACAAGTCTTTGGCAGTGCACTCTGCTCAACTGCGGAAGTTCAGCGTGGCAGTTGTCGTATGGTTACGACCAAGCGGGGGATCTGACGAGCTACACGATCCCTGAGGGACCGTACACGGTCACAAATAATGTGAACACCGACCAACAGGTCGTGAGCGTCACCAGTTTGTTCAATGACGCGTACCATCCCGCAACGCTGGCGACTCTGGCCTACTATCCCTGGGGCGGGCTTCATACGCTCACGGACGGCTGCGTGCCAGCCGGGAGCTGCACGAATACGGTGGAGACCTACCAGTACAACAGCCGCCTTCAGCCGACGGTGATGGAGCTTGGCACTTCAGGCAGCGGCGCCGCGGACTACTGCCTGGTATACAAGTATTACAGTGCGAGCGCGCCTAGCTCGTGTGCCGATCCTGGATCGAGCGGGGCGGACAATGGCAACGTGCAGAGTTACTGGTATCAGGACAACGTGAACACGAATATCAGCCACACGTCGAGCGACACGTACGATGCACTGAACCGGCTGACCAGTTCAACAGGCACGGATTTTAATTCGAACCCGCTTTGGAGCCAGAATTACTATTACACGGCGGACGGCACGACGCACGGCACGTTCGGCAACATGAGTTGCATGGTTGGCGGTTCGGGCTACTGCCCACAGTTAAGCTTCGATCCTTCGACCAATCGCATCGACACCACAGGCTACATTTACAATGCGGCGGGCGACCTGCTCTCGGACGGCACGCACTCTTACCAATACGACGCCGAGGGCAGATTGATTTCGATTGACAGTGGAAACACGGAGACTCTGGTCTATAATGCGCTTGGGGAGCAGGTGCGGGAGTCGGTTCCGGCGGAGAACCTGGAGGAACTCTGGGACGCGTTCGGGCGCATGGCGGCGACTTACAACAGCACGGGTTGGCACGGCAACAACACGCCTTACTGGTGGCCGCAGTACATGCGCGTCGGCGGCCGGATTTTCGCATACGACATCTGCTGCGGGAACCAGGACATGTTTCTGCACAAGGACGCCCTTGGGACGACTCGCATGGTGACGACCGCGGCCGGGGCCCAGGCCGAGGACATCGTGCACTACCCCTGGGGCGACATCGAATCGCTCACGGGCGGGTCTTACGACACGGCCTTTGCGGGCTTCACGCGGCAGTCGTGGTTCAGCGACCACATGCCGACGCTCAATCGGCAGTATTACCCCACTCTCGGCCGCTGGATGACGCCCGATCCCACCGGCGGCAACATTCTCGATCCGCAGTCGCTCAACCGCTACGCCTACGTCGAGAATAATCCCGCCACGCTCAGCGATCCCTCGGGGCTGCGCGAGTGCTCGGATGTCGAAGCGTGGGGCTGCGAGCCCGTGGACTACGGGCTTGGCGGAGGAGGTGACGGCGGCTGGGAAGTCGGCCCCTACGACGGTGGGGGGTCCTGCCTGTTCGGCTCCATGTCCTGCGGGGGTGGCGAAATCGGTGGAGTTTGGGGTCTCGGTTTCGGAATCGACTTCGGAATCGGCACCGTGCTGAGCGGCGGTGGAGGCGGCGGCGCAACCGCCAGCGGCGCGGCCGGACAAGAAGATCTGACGAATTCCGGCCCGTGCATCGAGCCGAGCCTGCTGCAGCGCCTCAGCTTCTTCCTGATGACGTACGCCGCGAGGATCCTGGAAGTTGGGGGAAGCGGGAAGACAAAGAGCGTTGGAATCGGGGTAGGCGCCTCCGGCGGCGCGGGCGTAGTCTTCGGTTCGTCAGCATCCGTATCTTACCTTGACGTCGTGGACGTTAACGGAAACGCTGCAAAGGTGATAGCCGTCAAGCTCTCGCCCCTAAATCCGACCCTAGGAGCAGGCGGCGTGGCTGGCGTCCAGGTGCAGAAGTCGGACGGTGTGGTCCCCAAGACCCCCCAGTTTTCCCACGGTTGGGATTCGAATCCAAGCGTCAGCGCAACCCTGGGCGATGTCTTGGGTGGCAACGTTGACTGGGCTCGGGACGGGACGGCGACCTACACAGCGGGACTCGGGGAAGGAGGGCGGATTTCTGTAGGGGTCTCCCTTCTCCCCGGTTTCCTGATTGTGGGTGTCATCCCCTATTGTCACGGGGGGACGGCGCACTAGCAACTATGCTTTCGGACGAGGCATTGCGGGAATTCAAATTCCGAACCTCCCCCGTCGCGACTAACTGCGCCAGAGGGTTCGGTCTGATACTAGTTCTCATTTCCTATGACTTCCTTGGGGGTTGGTTGAGACCCTCCTTGGACCGGCTCCCGTATATGCTTCTCTTATTGCCCTTTGGACTCCTGCTCTGTTCAGTGGGAATCGCTGTTTTTACCAATTCGTACGACATAGAAATCCTGGACGGGAGGCTCCGCTTCCGTCGGCTCTTGAGCTGGAAGTCCGTCCCCCTGGAGTCCATTTCGGTGGCACGTTATGTGCCTGTCCGAATGGTATTGTACATCAGAGTGGATCACAATGGGGCTCGCTACCGCATTTTCTGCAGTCCTCATGACTACAAGCTGCGAACCCCCTCGGGCCGTTCCGTAACCGCTTTCCTCAAGGAGGTTTCCCGCCGCGGCGCGAGATGGTAGATTCTCTCTTGAATATCAAGAGGGATTTTTCTTTTGAAGACGGGTGGCGCAGATCGCGGTCGTCTGCGGTCTGCGATTTTGAGGAGCGAAAGCTCTTCGCGTTTCAAATCGAAAATCTAAAATCGGAAAACAAATTCATGGCTGGAATCAAAGGACGCTCTTACCTGTGGAGCGCGCAATGGATTTCAGCAAGTAGCGCGGACCGCCGTTTTTGCGGTCCGCGGTTCTTCCTTTCACGCGCGACGGATCCTGAACCCGGGCACGGCCGGGCTGGTTGACGGAAAATCCGCAGACCACGGAAACGGTGGTCTGCGCTACGGCTTACCGCAGCGCGGTTTCAAATCGAAACTCCAAAATCGGAAAACAAATTCATGACTGGAATCGAAGGACGCTCTTACCTGTGGAGCGCAATGGATTTCAGTCCCGAGCGCCAAGGGCGTGTACCTGATCCGCAACAAAGACGGCGCGGTTCTCCACGTCGGCAAAGGCAACGTCAGCGAACGCCTGCTGAGCCATTGGAACCGCGAAACCCCCGCCGACGCCTCAATCTGGGAGAACGTTTAAGAATTATCCCGAAAAGAACCGCGGACTTTGAAAGGCGCAAAGTCCACGCTACGGCTGACCGACAACCCCTCCGAGCGCGGAGCGGAACTGATCCGCGAACTCAAGCCCATCTGCAATGCCGTCCCTCACTCCGCTGCGCATTCCTTTTTCCACCGGCACGGATAGGCTGTCCAATTTCTGAACCTGCACCGATTGCACTCCACAATGACGCATGAACTCCATGCACTTGATGAACTTCATCCTGGGTTCAATGTCCGGCCCACTCCCGTGATTCCGTATCCTCAAAGAGATTGCCTTCCGAGGGGTCCGAGCCATTTTCAGAGTTCATGGAGTTCACAGAGTTCATTTCCGTCTCAGCAAGCCCGTATTTCTCATAGAGCAGCGCCAGCTTCCCGGTTTCGCCCAAAGCGATCTTGTAGCCTTCCGCATGCCGCTCCGTTTTGAGCCCCAGTTTCCTGCGAATGATACCTCCTACCCAGTGCGATGTGATCTTTCGCTCAAAATCTTCGCTGTGGCGGGCGATAAACCGCTCGGCAATTTCCTTGATCGCCAGGCCCGGCGAAAACGGTTCCTGCTGGACTTCCCAGATGATTTCGAGAATTTTTGCCTCAATGTCCATTCCCCGGTCGGATACAAGGTCACGGTGGTAATCTCTCGCCACTTGCCTGAGGGCATCGCGGGCTTCGCCATCCTCGATCACGCTCACGAGTGGCACGAAGATTTGGGCCAGGCGCGGCTCAATAGACCGGTCCACTAGAGTGGGGTTGATCTGGCGCTTGCCGAAATTGCGAAAGCGGAACATCAGCAGCATATTGCGAAGCTCAAGTGCCTCCTGCTTATAGGTGGCCGTTAGGTTGATCGGGATATCTTCGCGCAGCTTCCGTCCGCCTGTTTCCTCGGTGAGACATCGGCTTTCAAGTGCCCGGTCCTGGAAAAAGCCGCGGGTCGAGACAAGCTTCGGCCCAAAGACCGTATAGGCCCTCGGACTGAATTCCCGGCCGTTCCTGGTTTCGCTTCGAAGCACGGGAAACCCGCGCGCGTTGCCGTTGTTTAAGATCTTGACGATCTCCGCTTTCTCGTCCGAGAACCGGAAATCGCCCTCGTCAATAATTAAGGTCCCGCGCATTTCATCGAGAATGCGGAACAAGGGTGAGACGGTTGAAGCCCCGCTGGCGAAGATTGGTTTGTAATAGAGTGAGCCGACAGTTAAGAGAAACCGCGTCTTGCCGGAGCCGGTGTCGCCGCGGAGCCGGAGATACGGCAATTCATTGAAAGCATCATAGACCCAGGTGAAAAGAACGTAGTAGCTGGCGACTTGTTCGAAGAGCGGCGACACATCTACGTAACGATGAATGAAGGCGCGGATAAGCAACCCGGCGGGAAGAGACCCCAAAACAGCATAAGCGCAACAATCGGGATTCCGGAAGCGGTTTTCATCGCACTCTGCCCCCTACCACGGCCTCTCGTAATAGTGGAAAGAGTTAGGCTGGTCCGTTTTGCAAAGGGTGTCGGCGAACTGCGCCATACTTGAGATCACGGCGTCGTGCACCCTCACGCAACCCTCCGTTGGTTTTAGTTCCTTGGGCATGGCCCCGAAAGTGTTGTAGCCGAAATAGGTGTTCACCGCGCTTCCATTCGACTTGGTGAGGGCGACAATCGAGCCCAGTCCGTCAGCGCTGTAGTAGTAGCTCCCGTGGCCCTCGTAAACTTCCAGAGGCTTGTCAATTCCCAAGCCCTGCGTGAACTCAGCCGTGGCCGTCCCGGTCGCGTCCAGCGTCTCAACGATGTTGTCACCGTCATAAGCGTAAATCGTCGTCCCCGACGATGAAACTTTCTCGATCCTTCTTCCAAACGGATCGTACTTGAAGGTCACCGTCCCGCCGCCGTTGGGCAGCGTCACGTTGGTCATCCGGTTTTCGTAGTCCCAGGTGTAGCTTGTCGTCCCCCCACCGCTTATCGTCTCGCCCGTCGTGTTGCCGTTCGAGTCATACGTCCAGCTATAGGCCGGATAAGACGTGAGCTCGTTCGAGTTGTTGTAAGTGTACGTTCCGCCGGACAAGTCGGTCAGGCGATTGCCTACCGCGTCGTAAGTGTCGGCGTCGGTCGTGTTGCCGTTCACCACCGCCTGCGTCACTTCATAAATCGCGTCGTAAGTGTAGTCCGTTGTCTTTGTCAATGTCGTCCCGTGCTTGCTGCCTGGCGTGGTCTCCGTCATGCTAAGGCGGTTGCCTGCGCCGTCGTAAGTATAAGCCTTGCTCTCGACCAGGTTTGACCCCGCCTGGTGCAGTACCTCCAGCAGGCGCGACAGATTGTCGTAACTGTACGTTGTGCTCACGCCGTTCGGCCGTGAAAGCCCTGTCCGTCGGCTCAGGGCATCATAGCTAAAGGTAGACTGCTTGTTGCTGAAATCCGTGAGCGTGGCGAGCCGGTTCAGCGTGTCATACGTGTAATTCGTCACGCCACCCTCGGGGTCCGTGAAGCTCGTGCGGTTTGAGTCGGCGTCATAGGAATAGCTTTCGATCAGACTTCGGCTGTTGAGGAAGGAATAATTGGTCGTTGTGCCGGTCAGCCGGCCCAGGTTGTCGTAGGTGAAGGAATAGGTCCCCGTTGGGTCCGTGACCTGCGACAGCCGCGAATCGTTGTCGTATGTGTAGGTGACGCCGGTCGAATCGGGATAGGATTTGCTGGTCAGCCGATCGAGGTTGTCGTACGTATAGGTGATCGTGTGCCCGTTCCGGTCCGTCTTGGATGTCAGGTTCCCCACTGCATCGTAATTATAGCTCTCGCTCAGCGTGGAGGGAAAAGTGGTGCCGGTCACGCGCCCCTGCGCATCGTAAGCAAAGCTCGTCACTCGGCCCAGAGCATCTGTAATCGAAGCCAGGTGATTTTCGGTGTCGTACTGATAGCTGGTCACGTTGTTCGCCGCGTCTGTCACGGCCAGCAGGCGGTCGGCGTCATCATACTGGTAAGAGGTAGTGTGATTGTCCGCGTCCGTCACCGACTTGCGCCGCCCGCGCGTATCGTAGGCGAAACTGGTCACGATATTTCCCGGCTGCGTGATCGAGGTCAGCCGGTTCATCACGTTGTAGGTAAACTGCGTCGTGTTGTTGAGCACGTCCTTGGAAGTCAGCCGGTTGCCGCGGGCGTCGTAAGCGAAGCTGGTGGTGTGGTTCTGCGCGTCGGTGACCGAGGAAATCAGGCCCGCCGCGTTATAAGCAATCGTCGTCGCATTGTTTAGTGGGTCAGTGACCTTGGTCAGTTCGCCCTTTGAGTCATACGTGAAACTCGTTGTAAAACCGCTGCCCGAGCCTGATGGGGGTGGTGTCGTGGTGGAGAGCAGGTTTCCGTGGGAATCGTAAGTATTTGTGGTTACGTTGCCCATCGGGTCGGTCGAGGTCAGCACTTCCTGGAACTGGTTATACGTGTAGCTCCAAGTCAGAGTGTTGTTTGAGTCGAGCTGGATCGAGCGTGAAAGCACGTTGCCGTTCGAATCGTAGGTGAAATTGGTCGTGCGGTTGAGCGCGTCCGTCGAAGAACTCACATTTCCCGACGCATCATAAGTAAGCGTCTGGTTGCCGCGACCGCCGCAACTGTCGCAGCCCGGGCCGGTGACGGATGTCGCATAATTCTTGCCGCTGATTGTCGTGTAGCCATAAGTCGTCGTGTTGCTCATCGAATCGTTCAGCGTGGTGACGCCCGCACTCGTGTAAGTGAGGGTGACGCTGTCGGCGCCGTCGGCGCGCGTTGAGGTCAGGCCCCGATGCTGGCTATCATAAGTGTGAACTTCAATCAGCTTCCCATCCGCGTCCGTCACGTTCAGCAGCATGTTGGACGCGTCGTAGCTGAAATTGAAGGCAGAGCCGTCGGGATAGAGCACCTGAGTCAGGTTGCTGTTGGCGTCGTAAGTGTATTGCGCAATCTGGCCCGTCGCGTCCTGGACGCTCGAAACCAGATTGGGCGAGTTGGCGTTGCCGTAATTGAACGTCAGCGTGCGCCCTGCGGCGTCCGTGACCGTGGTGAGCCGGTTTGACCCGTCGTAAGTCAGGCTGACTTGGTTGCCGTTGCGGTCCACGATGGTCAGCAACTGGCCGTTGCTGTTGAAGACCTTTTCCATTCCGTCCGCGAACGTCAGGTTGAAATTGCCAGTCACGGGATCGGTGGCGATCTGCGCCCGCTCGTCGGGAGGTGAACTGAGGCCATATATGCCGAGCGCGCTGTTGTACGTGAACGTCCAGCCGCTGCCGTCTGCCCGCCAATACATGAGCGTATTCGACCCTTGAAAGCTCAGTTGCTCCTCGTAAGTCGAGCGCCAACTGTTGCCGAACATCCCGGCGATGCTCGGAGGCGCCGCATCCTGCCACTGGCTGTTCCAGGAGCGAGTCAGCTCAAGACCTCCGCCCAAGCCGGGCAGGCTGTAATCACGTTCGCTAACCCAGACGTTCCCACTCGCAAGATTAATGGGTCCACCGCAACCCAGCGGACATGACGGACTTCCAGCATCCGCGGGATTTACCGTGGGCGGCGGCATCCAACCCGTCGGCTCGATAGTTATATTAGTCGAGCCCGATTGTCCGTCCACCTGCGCGGTGATGGTCACCTGGGTCGCTTGGGAAACCGGCTCCGCGTACATTTCAAACGTCACTGAATTGCTGCCCGCATTGATTACGGGCGGATAAATATAACAAGAACACGCGAGCGCATTGTTGTTGTTCGAGCTGATAAACACTTGAGTGTTGTTTTCCACATCCGCCGGCACCGTGACAGTCACTACGGGCTGCCCCGTGGTTCCTCCAACCAAGGGATCGGGACTCGCGGAAACGGAGGGCGTAAGCGGGTTCACCGTGAGCGTGGCGTTCATCGTAGAGCTTGGCTGGATTTGACCTAATTGCGCGCACGCACTCGCCGTGTACGTACTCGTCCCTCCCGGCGGATACCGTCCCCTTGAAACCCGAACGAAGCAGCTTGATGACCAGATGCCCGGCCTCCAGGCTGAGATAGACTTCCTCAAAGTCCAGTACCTCTCAAGCGACGATATCCTCACCGAGGCGAAGGACCTCTACACACGCTGGCCCAAGCTTTCACAGGAAGAAAAGCGCAAAGTAATTGAAAACATTACCGAAAAGATCATAATCGGGAAAGACGACGTGACCATCGACCTTTGCTATATTCCTTCCTCCTCTGAAATCATGGCAAACAGGCAACGCAACGTCAGGGATTCATCGCCGCCGCCAGCATGAAGCGCGAGGGAAAAGTCAGCGACATGGCGGCGCGGGATATCGTGACGCTTCCGTCTTCAAGCGGCTGTCGCATCACTTCCAGAACGTTGCGCGCGAACTCCGGAAGTTCGTCCAGGAAAAGCACGCCGTGGTGCGCCAGGCTGACTTCGCCCGGCCGCGGCACGGCGCCGCCGCCGATCAGCCCGGCATCGGAAATCGTGTGGTGCGGCGCACGATAAGGCCGCGTGCCCACCAGCCCCGCGCCCGGCTCCAGCAATCCCGCCACACTGTGAATCTTGGTGGTCTGAATAGCCTCCTCAAAAGTAAGCGGAGGCATAATGGTCGGGATGCGCTTGGCCAGCATGGTCTTGCCGGCGCCCGGAGGGCCGATCATCAGGATGTTGTGACCGCCAGCGGTCGCCACCTCGATGGCGCGCTTGGCGTGAATCTGGCCTTTCACGTCGCGAAAATCCGCAGCGTATTGCCCCGCCTCCTCCAGCATTTCAGCGGCATTCACCCTGGCCGGCTGGAATTCCCGCGTCTGGTTGATGAAGTCCAGAACCTCCGGCAGGCTGCGCATCGCATAGACGTCAATGCCCTGCACGACGGCAGCTTCCGAAGCATTTTCCGCCGGCAGCACGAGCCGCCGGATCTTCCTTTGCCGCGCCATGCTCGCAATCGAAAGAGTTCCTTTGATGGGGCGCAGTCCGCCATCCAGCGATAGCTCGCCCAGAAAGAGCGTCGAGCGCAGGTCGCGGGTCTGCACATGGTCCATGTTGCCCAGAATTCCCAGCGCAATGGGCAGGTCGAAACCCGAGCCTTCTTTCTTGACGTCGGCGGGCGCCAGATTCACAGTGATCGTCTGGAAAGGAAAATCATGGAAGCAGTTTCGAATGGCCGCCCGAATGCGCTCACTCGATTCCCGCACGGCGGCGTCCGGAAGGCCCACCGTATTGAGTTGCGGTCTACCCGCTGAAATATCCACTTCCACCTCGACCAGGTGGGCGTCTATTCCGTAGGTGGCTGCGCTGAAGGTCTTAAAGAGCACGAGGAAGATTTCCAGATAAATGCGCCGCCGTGACAAAGTGCACGTTCGACCGGCGGACGGAAGGGATTATAGCAGAGTCAACGGGCTATGATGGATTATTGACGAATCGAAATGACAAACGCGGAAATGCGCCGAAGGACGAACCACGGGATGCAAATCTGGGGAAAACTAGAGAGCGCCTGCATTGGCGCGCCCGGACCGTCCTCCCGGCGCGCCCGGTCTGCTACTCTTCAGCCTTGTTATGCCTCAGGGCCACCATCGAAACCACAATCATCAGGGGGAAAAAGATCGAAATCCCGAATGCAATATACTTGACGATTCCCATCGAACCCACAATCGAAGCCACCATGGCTTGCTCCTTACAAGCCCCATCTAAGCACAAGGCCGGAACCGTGCCTATAGCACTTTGGTACTGCCCCGGCTTACGCCGCATTTTCCAGAGTTGAAACCGACCACAGGTAGAAAGCTATGTGGGGACTCCAATATTCGCAGGTGCGCCAGTCGATGGCGTAGGCCTGATCGAGAACCGGTTCGTCAGCAGCGTTTCCGGCGATGCCGTTCATAATGCCGCCGGGAATCAATCCGACGAAGCGCGAGTGCGGATAGGGATTCCGCATGCCCTCACCCGTCATCAGGCAGGCGCCAAACGGATTCGCGCCCATGATCCATTCAAGCTGGCGGTAAGCGAGATCGGCGTAACGGCCGCCGTCGCGGTTCTCCTCGCGCTCGAGCCGCGCAAACCGCCCCAGCGCCAGCGCGCAGCAACCGATGTGCGAATTGATTCCCTGCCACCAGAACTGTTTCTTCACCGGCATGAAATAGCGATAGGTCAGGCGGCCCGCAAGCGGGCGATAGGTTTCCGGCGTCGGCTGATCCAGGTAAAGACCCGAAGGAATCAGCCGGTAGGCGTTGCGCTCTGAAAAGGGCAGGATGAATTCATCCAGATAGAGCCTGACCGCGTCTTTCCACTTGCCGCGCTCCGCAGCCGTGGGAAACGATTCATAGAGATCGAGCAAGGCAAGCGCGGGAAAAGCAGGATACACCACGTTGAAATAGGGCGCGATCGCCGGCCCGCTTGGATTCGCCGTTGGAGCCGCTGGCGACTCCGTCCAGTAACCGCGCACCACTCGCTGCCCGGCGGCAAACACTGTGTTCTGCCGCACAAGCAGCTCGCCGCCCAGCCGGAGCGCTTCGTCACGGTAGCCCGATTGACCCGTGGCGCGATGCAACTCGCATGCCGCTACGGCCCACCAGGCCGTCGCGTTCGTTGAGCCTTTGCGCGCTGAGCCCTTCCAGGCGCGCGACGCCGCTTCCAGACAGCGGCTTGAATAATCCGCGTCCCGCTCGCGAAATGCCTGCGCCATCATCGCTTCGAGCGTGGTGAACATCGCAGCTATGCTCTCGTCCTTGCGAGTGTTGATGTACCGGTCGTCCTCCGTTCCAATGATGTTGTCCGTCCAATGATTGTCGCTGTTGTCGCCATTCACACCGCCCGCCACGTCATGCCAGATGCGGCCGTCGGTGTCCTGCATCTTCAAAAAATAAAGGTTGCCGTGCCGCACCTCTTCGAGAATTTCCTCGTGCTGAGGATCCTCAGTTCGCGGCGCAGCCAAGTTGCGCATTAAGTGCAGCAGAGCGATGGCGTTGAGCACGGTGGGATCCATCCATTTTCGAAGGTCGCCGGCGTCGTGCCAGCCACCTACCGTGTCCACGTGCTCGCCCGTGTCGCGCCGCCTAGCGTCATCCAAATGGCAGACGTCGTGAACTCCGGGAACTTCAACCCCGCATCGCTGGTAACGGTAATAGCCCACAGAGCGCCGCAGCGTCCGCCGCCAAACGTCCTCGCGAATGAAAAACGGTACGGAGTGCTCGCCGCCCGCTGTAATCTGGTAGATGCCCGGGCGCGCAAGATCCGTGAAATCCGCCGTCAAAAAAGTCCCGAAGTCGGTTTCCATCTTGGTCAACGGCCGCTTCCAGTGGAAAGGCGGCACCACGTCGCGCAATTCATATTCCGCAGGGGTGGGACTCGCCGTCGCCCGTACGACCAACAGCTTTTGTCCCCCGCGCGGCCGGAATCCGAGGTGATTCAACGCGATCGCAGGTCTGGCGGCGGGTGTGTCTTTCTCAACCGGATCGAATTGCGGCGGGCCCTTCTGCGCCTGTGCGTTTCGCACTCCCGCGGTCGCAATCGCGGCCGTGCCGGCAACACTTTCCATGAATTTTCGTCGGTTCATCGCTTCACCTCCTGCAGGCGGACGTAAGTATATCTCCGGAACGATGCCCGCCGGAACCCGCATTTGAAATTTGCACTACGATTTACGGTTTCGGAGTAGGTGAAGTCATCAGCTGGGTGTAGAAATCGTAAAACTTTCCGGCATTCAGGTCGAGTTGAATCTGGACCTTCTGCAAGCGGCGCAGCGGCTTTGACTGGTCTGTCCAGGTCAGAATGTTCCCGTAGCTCGGCCCGTGGCTGATGTCCACGTCCATGTAGCGCGTAATGCTGCGCGTAATCAGGCTCGGATCCAGCCACGCCGCCGCCGCCAGTTCATCCCACATGTAGTTGTAGGGTTGCGGCTTGAAGTATTCCGTAACGTAACGGGCGGCAGGCACGGAACTCCTGGCAATCCTCTTGTCCAATTGTTCACTGAATTCCGTCTTGATGGAAACGTCCGCCGGAGTGCAGACGATTTTCGGCCATGGCGCCGTCAGGACCTTGTGCGCCGCTTCGGGATCAAACAAAGGGTTGAATCCGCGCCGCGGCGTGTCGGCATACTCAGGATCCTCAGTCTGCGGATTCAGACTTCCTCCCATGAATACCAGTTCGCGTGCCAGGCGCGGAAAATCAGGATCAATTCCGATAGCGAGCGCGAGATTCGTCATTGGCCCGCCTTCGTAGATGGTCACCTGGTGCGGGTACTTTCTCACCATCCGTACCAGAAAGTGCGCCGCGTCCTCTTTTGAAGGTTTGGTGGAAGGCATGCCTTCCGGCAGAGGCGGAATCACATCCGGCGCGTGGTAAGTGTCATCATTCCACGCGCCTTTCCAGAAGATCTTGCCGTACTGCTGCTCCCAGAGCTTCATTTCCTGCCGAGTTCTGACCAGCGGGTACACGGCACCCGGCACCACGGGAATATCCGTCCTGCCGATGATTTCGAGCATCCGAAGCGCGTGCGCCACTTCCTCATCGCGCCACTGGTTGCCGGTCACCACCGTGATACCCAGAATTTTGGTCTCATGCGACTGGATCAAAAGCAGTGGTGTATCCAGATTATCCGCCCCCGGCGGTCCCGCGGTATCCTCGTCAACGATGACCATGCGCTTTCCCTGCGCCCAGGCGGTCACTCCCGCAAGTACAATCAGAGTTATCAAGAGCCAGAGGGATCGAATCCATTTCATAGTCCCGACATTCTAGCACTTATTTCCTGGATCCCAGGACCGGCGATAGGAGAAGTCAGGGCACAAAACGCCTGCATTCCAACCTCAGCCCATGAGCATGGGAACCATTGTTCACTCGGTGGCTTCTGCTCTAGAATTGCGGAAACATGGGTTCTAAAAGGACGAATTCCGACCTGGCGGAACGAGCGGAGCGTGCAGCCGTTGCTCCCCGCAACCTGCTTGCGCCATTCTTTCGCGAAACGGCGAAGGAAGTACTGGCGGCGCTCGCGCGCAATCCCAACCTCGAAGAGCGCGACCTGCTCCGATTGCTTGAGCGCCGTGACCTGCCGGCGGAGGCCATCCGCGAAATTGCGCGCCGGCCCGAGGCCGAGAACCGTTACGCCCTGCGCCTGGAACTGGCACGCCATGCGCGAACGCCGCGCCTTATTTCGCTGCCCGTGCTGAAGTTCCTGCATCTCTTCGACCTGTTGAAGGTCGCGCAGGCGCCAGCGGCGCCCGCCGATATCAAAATGGCCGCTGAGGACGCGATTCTGAAGAAAATCGACGCGTTGCCGCGCGGTGAGCGAATCAATCTGGCGCGGCGCTCGCCGGGACGCGTGGCCTCCAAGATGCTCTTCACCGCCGATTCGGAAATCGTGCGCGCCGCCTTGGAGAATCCCTACCTGACCGAGGCCAATTTATCGAAAGCGCTCGCACACGAAAAATTGCCCGCGGCCGCCGTCGAGCAGATCGCACGGGACAGGAAATGGTCAACGCGCTATTATTTGCGGCTCGCCATGATTCGCAATCCTCTGGCGCCGTTTCACGCTGCCCTGGCCTGGCTGCCCGACCTTGCCGTCAATGACCTGCGCGAAATCTGCCTCGACCGTCGAATGCCGGAGCAGGTACGGAAATATGTCCTCGCTCACTGCCAAAGCCGGATGAAACCTCGCCCAAACGCGGGCCCGTCGGGCAAGCCTCCCGGCAAGGAATCGTCCGCTTGACACTCTCCGGAGGCTCCGCTAGACTCGCGCTCGGCATCCGCACCGAAGCCGGAAATTCAATTCGCGTCCGGGAGATTGAGTGGCTTTCAGCGGGTTAGATCTGGCGATTGTCATCGCATACCTGATCGCCGTCACCGCACTGGGAGCGAGATTCGGCAAGCGCCAGCGCACGCTTCACGACTACTTTCTCGGCGGGCGCGAGCTTCCCTGGTGGGCCATCGCGCTCTCTGTGGTCTCCGCCGAAACCAGCATCCTCACCATCATCAGCACACCGGGGCTGGCTTACTCGACGAATATGGGCTTTCTGCAACTCGTCCTGGGCTACCTGGTGGCTCGGGTTGTGGTCGCCTTTGTCCTGATCCCCAAGTATTTTGCAGGCGAGCTTTACACGGCGTACCAACTGATCGAGCGCCGCTTCGGCCGCGGGCTCAAAGTGTTTACAGCGGGCCTTTTCCTTTCCAGCCGCGCGCTGGCGGAAGGCGTGCGCGTGTTTGCAATTTCCATCGTCATTGAAGTGATCTTCCACACCGGCGTCTTCGCAGCCATCGCCATCATCACCGTACTGACCCTCTTCTACACCTTCGAGGGCGGATTGACCGCCGTGATCTGGACGGACGTGACGCAGTTGACCATCTACGTTTGCGGCACGGTCCTGGCACTCACCATCGCCGTGCACGGCGTTCCCGGTGGATGGACTGAGATCGCGCACCTGGCGAATGTTACCGGCCACAAGTTTTCAATATTCAATTTCCACTTCAACTGGCATCAGCCCTACCTGTTCTGGTCAGGGCTGATCGGCGGAACATTTTTGACCAGCGCCAGCCACGGCACCGACCAGCTCATCGTTCAACGGCTGCTGGCGGCGCGAAACAAGCGGCAAAGCCAGACGGCGCTGCTTGCGAGCGGAGTCATTATCTTTTTCCAGTTTGCTTTGTTTCTAGTGGTCGGCGTGGTCCTGTTCGCCTATTATCATTTTCATCCTCCAGCTGCGGCTTTCAGCCGTCCGGACAAGATCTATCCGACTTTTGTCGTCACGGAATTGCCGCGGGGCATTGCGGGGCTGGTCACTGCGGCAATCATCGCTGCCGCCATGGCCAATCTAAGCGCCGCCTTCAATTCGCTTGCGTCGAGTTCGATAGTTGATTTCTACAAGCCATTCATTCGCGCCGATGCGGACGAAAAGCATTACGTTCGAGTCTCGCGCGGCATGACGCTGTTTTGGGGAGCCGTACTGCTGGTGATCGCACTGATCTCCCAATACGCCCACGAAAGCGTGCTGGAACTGGCACTCACGATCGCTTCCGTCCCTTACGGCAGCATGCTGGGAATCTTTCTGCTGGGGGTTCTGACCCGCAGGGCGACGGGACGCGGCACCCTGATCGGAGCAGTGCTGGGCCTCGCCGTGCTGCTGGCGGTCGTGGTTTCGAATCTTCTGAAATTCACCCAAATCGCCTGGACATGGTATGTTGTCATCGGAACGTTGGTCACGTTTACGGCGGGGTGGATTGCCAGCCGCTTAGGCGCTCCGCAGAAAGCGTGAGCGGCGTACGCTGAACCAGCGCAAACTTCGAAGAGCATGCGACGTCCAATTTCTTACTTCACAGCAGCGGTGATTCTGGTCCTGGCGGCCATCGCCGGGTTTCACACAACGTTCGGCAGGCACTCGCCACAGAACCAATTGTCTGCTGCGGTCGAACCGCAATCTATAGGGCGCGGCGGTGGCGTTTATTTTTCCGATCAGGACCGGGTGGGTGAAAAGATCATGGCCGCCATCAATCATTCGCGAAAGACAATTGACGTGGCCATGTACAGCCTGACCGAACCCGGAATCGCCGCAGCGCTTCAGGCCGCAGCGCAACGCGGCGTTCGGATTCGGATCGTCGCCGACGAGGGGCAGTCGAGCGAGCGCCATTCGGAAATTCCTTTTCTCCAGGCTGACGGAATTACTGTGCGGCTGAGCGGAGGTTACCGCGGCCAGCGCTCGCTGATGCACGATAAGTTTGCCGTTTTCGACGGCCGGCTGGTGGAAACGGGTAGTTTTAATTGGACAACGAGCGCCGACGATTACAATTACGAGAACGCCGTATTCCTCGGTGATGCCGCCATTGCGTCGCGCTACGAGAATGAGTTCGAGCGAATCTGGTCGCGCGCGCAATAGCCTTGCCGCGCATGCCATTCAGCATAATTCAAAGCAGCGAGCGTGCTATTCCTTCTTCTTGACTGCTGGAAGAATATACTTGGTTATGAAGTTGTCGAATTCGGTGCGGACCTCATCGGTGATGGGCGCCGGCGCGAGCACTCCGCTGTCGTTTGACCGCAAGTATAGATCACCCTGCGTTCCTAAAGGACCGGATTGAGTCTTTTCGAACTTCTCCGAATCCGTCTCCGCGAATTTGAACATCTGTTCGGGAGTATAAGTTTTCAATTGGGCGGGCGTGGGTTTGTCAATGCTCCGAACCTCGACCACGAAGCGGCCGAAGAATAAATTCTTATTGTAGGTTACGCTCAGGACGTGCTGGAGCTCGGTTCCGGGCTTGTTGGGGTCAGTATAGACATCCGCGAGAAGGTAAAAATCAGAAAGTTTGCCGCTGTAAGAATTGTCCAGCAACTGATACAACTGCCCCGTTACCCCGCTGTATGCAGGTGCTTTCTTGTTTCGAGCCACAGCCGAGGGCGCGGCGCAGAACATGATTATGGCCCCCATTGAAACGGCAGTTCGCAACCTCATGACTATCCCCTCCGCAGATTCAGGACTCAGTACGGCCGGGACAGCCGCTTTCCGCCCAAATCTTGGGCCAAGCATATCACCTTGCGACCAAGAATCAACCGCGTATCTTATTCGGAAGAACTCTTCGCCCATGTCGGCGACGGATACAAGAGATATTTTGCGCGCATCTGCCTGAACGCCTGCAGCGAGTCCTGCCAGTTGTATTCAATCCGCTCCGGATCAACCCCGGCCTTGATCTGATCCAGCACAGAGCGCGCGCCGATGAGCGGCAGAGTCTGATCCAGCTTGAACTGGCCGGGAAAGAGATCGTAAAGTGCGGCGGCGAGTTCCACGCCCATTTCCGGCGTGTCAAGTGCCTGGCGATCAATCAGTTCGATGTGCACTCCGTGGCAAAGCTGGCCCGCGAACTTGTTGCTGCGCGGAGTGAAATCCGCGGGGATGAATCGTACGCCCTGGATGCGGCGATTGTTCAGATAAGCGGCGAGCTTAGTTCCGTCGATCCACGGTGCGCCCAGCACCTCAAACGGGCGGTCGGTGCCGCGTCCCACGCTGACGTTTGAGCCTTCCACCATGGCCACGCCGGGATAAAGAATGGTTTCCGTCAGCGAGCGCAGATTCGGCGAGGGATCAATCCATCTGAGGCCCGATTCATCGTACCAGTCGGTACGGTAGTAGCCTTCCATTTTGATGATGTGAAGTTTCACGCCGAGGTGCTCCTCGTGATTGTACATTTCCGCCATTTCGCCCACCGTCATGCCGGTGCGAATGGGAATGGGGAAATAGCCGACAAAGGATCGCAGGTCGCGCTCAAGAATCGGCCCTTCTACCACGGAACCTTCGATAGGGTCGGGGCGGTCGAGAACGTAAAACGGAATTCCCCTTTTTGCCGCCGCTTCCATCGCGTAGCCCATCGTCGTCAGGTAAGTGTAGAAGCGAACGCCGACGTCCTGAATGTCGAACACCAACGCGTCAATGCCTTGCAGCATCTCGGGCGTGGGCCGCTCCGTCTTTCCATAAAGGCTGTAAATGGGAAGGCCGGTCGCCGAATCGCGCGATGAAGCGACGCGCTGGTCCACATCGGTGTAGAGTCCGTGCTCCGGACTGAAGAGCGCCACCAGCTTGACGCCCGGAGCGTGGTCGAGGACGTCCACGTCGCGGCGGCCCTGGCTGTCAACGCCGCTCTGGTTCGTGATCAGCCCGATGCGCAGGCCTTTGAGCGATTCAAAGCCCGCGTTTTCCAGAACGTCAATTCCGGTCTTCACTTTGCCGTTGCGCAAGCCGCTCTCGCGATAGCTGCGCAGCAATTCGTAATAGCCGGTGAGCGAGCGCCGCGTGGCAAGAATCTTGTTGGAGTCGGTCGGCCCGAGCGCGGAGGCCACGACGGTAGCGATTTCCGCGCGCAATGTGACCACGTCACCCTTCCCGTCGGGATGCACACGATTGGTGAGGATGATCACGTAAGTGTCGGTGACGGGATCGATCCAGATGGAAGTGCCGGTGTAGCCGGTATGGCCGTAGGAGCCGACGTCGAACAGCTCGCCGCGATTGGAAGCGAACGGAGAGGCGATGTCCCAGCCCAGGCCGCGCAGGGCGATTTTGTCGGGCGGAGTCTGCGGCGTGGTCATCTTCTCAATGGTCAGCGGACTGAGGATGCGCACGCCGTGATAAGTGCCGCCGTCAAGCAGCATCTGCGCGAAAATGGAAAGGTCGTGCGCGTCGGAAAAAAGTCCGGCGTGACCCGCCACGCCTCCCATGCGACGCGAGGTGGGATCGTGAACTTCGCCCCAGAGGATAGGACCGCGGTCGCCGTAGACGTGCTGCGTAGGCGCGATGCGCCAGCGCAGCCGCCGCGGCGGCAGGAACATGGTCGAGTTCATGTGGAGCGGGCGGAAGATGTGGCGCTCGCAATAGACGTTGAGCGGCTCGCCGGTGATGCGGTGCACCAACTCCCCCAGGGTTTCGTAATTGATGTCGCTGTAAAGGAATCGCGTGCCGGGCGGTATGATGGGGCTGACCATTTCGATCATCTGCATCGCGGTGTCGTAGCCGTGCCATTCATGGCTGAGATCAAGATCAGGAGGAAGGCCGGAGTAATGGGTCATCAGTTCGCGAATGGTAATGTCCTGCTTGCCGTTGGCAGCGAATTCCGGCCAGTATTCACTGACGGGATCGTCCAGGCGAATCTTGCCCTGCTCGAAGAGCTGCATAATGGCCGTCGTGGTGGCGACAACTTTGGTCATGGAGGCCAGATCGAAGATCGTGTCCGAACGCATAGGAAGCCGTCGCGGCACCAGGCGGCGGTGCCCGAAAGAATGGAAATAAACCACTCTGCCGTCGTGGCCGATTAGGACAACGGCGCCCGGACATTGATGTTTGCGAATGGCGGTCTCAACGTCGGCTGCGATGGGGCGCAGGCGGACAAGGCTGATGCCGGAAGGCCGGGCGGCCCGGCGCCTCACAGGACGCCTGGCCTGAAGCGGCGGGGCCGCAAGGCTGAAGGCAGCGAGAATAATCAGAAAACGAGAATGAAAACGGAATCCCATGCTACCTCCCATCGCGTGCGGCTTTCGAGCCGAAATCTTTTCGTATATACTCTGCAGCCTTGCGTGTCAATCCGGGAGCTTTCCGGATGATGCCGCGCCGGGACTGAGCCCGGCTGTCGGCCGGCCTGAAGGCCGACGCTATTCCAATTATCCATGACGCCTGATTCGCAGAAGAAACGCAAGCCCCATCCGCGCGTGACGGAAGCGCGGAACCCTGCCTCGACCGGCCTTGAGAGTCGACCGGCACGGGAAATTCTCGCCATGATGAACCGCGAAGACCGAAAGGTGGCGGTGGCAGTGGCGAAAGTGATTCCGCAAATTACGCGAACCGTGGAGATGGCCGTGGGCACAATCGCGAGCGGCGGGCGGGTGATATACGCAGGCGCGGGAACCAGCGGCCGGCTGGGCGTGCTGGATGCGACGGAATGCCTGCCCACGTTCAGCACGGATAAGATTATGGCTGTCATGGCGGGCGGACGCAGCGCTATGTTCCGCTCGGTTGAGGGAGCGGAGGATAATCCTGCACAGGCGCGCCGTGATCTGGAGAGGCTGCGCATTTCGCCGAAGGATCTCGTGATTGGATTGTCGGTAAGCGGGCGAACACCTTACACGCTGGAGGCGGTGCGCTTTGCGGGGCGACGAGGGGCAATGACTGCTGCCGTGACGTGCAACCCCGAAGGGCCGATCAAAGCACTTGTGGACGTGTCCATCGTTCCGATGGTGGGGCCGGAAGTAATCGCAGGCTCCAGTCGC
This sequence comes from Terriglobia bacterium, assembly GCA_046706005.1. GTDB lineage: Bacteria > Acidobacteriota > Terriglobia > UBA7540 > UBA7540 > JBJKPU01. Next base: position 22,024 of record JBJKPU010000009.1, read on the forward strand.
CTGAAAGCCGGGACGGCCGAAAAGATGATCCTCAACATGATCTCGACGGCAACGATGGTTCGTCTGGGCCGCACGCTTTCAGGGCGGATGATCAACGTCCGCATCAGCAACAGCAAGCTGCGCGAGCGAGGGGAATCGATTCTGATGGAAACAGCGGGAGCGAGCCGCACCGAAGCCCGTCGCGCGCTGCGCTCGGCAAAGGGCCAATTGCCCGTGGCAATGTTGATGATACTGAAGAAAATCTCCTTCCGGAAAGCGCGCGCCTTGCTGCAAGGAAGCAAGAATCCCGCCGTAATCTTGCGCGACGCCTCGGCGAAAGCGGCGCGCGCCTCGCGCTGACTTGCCGTACAATCGGGAGTGCCGGGAAGACGGTCCACACTTATGGACAGATTTCTGATTACGGGTGGCAAACCGCTGGAAGGGCGAATTGCCGTGAGCGGCGCGAAGAACGCCGCCCTGCCCGCCATGGCAGCAGCCTTGCTCACAGCGGAGCGGGTTACGCTCCGCAATGTCCCGCGTGTGCGCGACATCGGGACCATGCGAAGCCTGCTGGATGAGCTCGGCGTGGATTCCTCGGTGACCCACGAAGAGCACGGGAACCGGCTGGAGATTGAAGCTCGCCAACTGCTGAATCCCACCGCGCCATATGAACTCGTAAAGCAGATGCGCGCTTCGGTGCTGGTTCTGGGGCCGCTAGTAGCTCGTTTCGGCCACGCCCGGGTTTCGCTCCCTGGAGGCTGCGCCATTGGCGCGCGGCCTATCAATCTGCACATCAAGGGGCTGGAAAAGTTGGGCGCCACGATTGCGATCGAGCACGGTTACGTGGAAGCGAAAGCGGAGGGTCTGCGCGGCGCGAGATTTGCCTTCGACACGATTTCCGTTACAGGAACTGAAAACCTGATGATGGCTGCGGCGCTGGCCGAGGGCGAAACGGTTCTCGAGAACGCGGCCTGCGAGCCGGAAGTCGCCGACCTGGCCTCTTTGCTCAACGCTATGGGCGCGACAGTCGAGGGCGCAGGAACGCAGACTATCCGCATCCAGGGCGTTCCTAAACTGCACAGCGCCGAACATACCATCATCCCGGATCGCATCGAGGCGGGAACGTTTCTGGTGGCGGCGGCGATTACCGGCGGCAGCCTTGAGATCGAGCGCGCCGATCACAGCCATCTTTCCGCGGTTATTGCCAAGTTGACTGAAGCCGGCGTCAGCGTAAGCCTGTCGGATACGGTGGGTCAGTGGCCTCTGATGCAGGTTGAATGTGCAGGTTCGCTGCGAGCCTCCGACGTCACCACGCACGAATATCCAGGCTTCGCGACCGACATGCAGGCTCAGTACATGGCGCTGATGACGCAGGCCGAAGGGACATCGGTGGTAACCGAGACAATCTTTGAGAACCGCTTTCTGCATGCGCTGGAATTGATGCGCATGGGCGCGGACATCACCGTGGACGGCCGCCGGGCTGTGGTGCGAGGTCACACTAAGCTGAGCGGTGCAAGCGTTCAGGCATCAGACCTGCGCGCCAGCGCCTCCCTGGTGCTGGCCGGGCTGGCCGCCGAGGGCGAGACGCTGATTGATCGCGTTTATCACATTGATCGTGGTTATGAGCGCATCGAGGAAAAGCTGAAGCGCGTGGGTGCAGACATTCGAAGGATCTCCGAATCCTGACCGGGTGAAGGTCCGATTCCTGCGGCTCCGAAGCAAACTCCTGTCCCTTATCTAAGCCCGATTCTTCCCAGCACGACCGTCAGCACAATCACGAGAAATACGATAGTCGTCACCGCCACGTATTTTTTGTCGTGATCAACATAGAAGGCCTGGATCGAAATCACTACCCGCGCCACGGGAGTCAGGATCAGGATTATGGTCGCTGCCATGAGCAACGCCGTGGGATTAAGGCTCCACAGGCCGTGGAGCAACCAGGAAAGGTGATAATGGCTGCGTACCCAGGCCGAGGAAAAGACAATCTGTTCATGTTTCAGCAGGCCCCCGACCATGCCGATGGCGAAAAGCACTGTGCTCACGATCATTCCGATCAGGAGCGCTCGATAGACGCCGACATAGACGTTCTGCTCGCCTTCCATCGGTGAAGGCGGGGACTTGGAGGGCTCGGCCATGGGTTGCTCGGTGGTCATGATTGAAGAACTCTTTTCTTATCGATTCTCAACATGCCTCAAAACGAGCGATCAAGGACTCAACTGCTCAAATGAGGCTCGGCAAATGCAAATTGAAGTGCAGAGCGAGCGCCCTCGCTAACATTCCGTAAGACAGATAAAACATCAGAATTGCAAAAAGCCATTTCAGCGATCCGCTGTGCAGGCGGTTCATGATCAGCGTTCCCAGCGTGGCCCCGATTGTGGTCCCCAAAGCCACCGGCGCGACCACATAGAAGTGAACCAGACCCGCCATAAAGAATAGAATGGAACCGACCGCCGCCGTGACGCCGATCATCATCTTGCTCGTTCCGACAGCCACTTTCATGGGCACATTCATGCAGCCGTTCATGGCGGAAACCTTCAGAACCCCGCCTCCCACGCCCAGCAGGCCGGAGGCAAGACCGGCCAGACAGGAAATCGACGCCCCTACCGGAACCCCGCTGACAACATAATCTACCGTACGGCTGGCGGCTTCATCGTGATAGCTGCCGCGCAGGTCAAGATAGCGAGCCATGCGGTCCGGCTTTGCCCTGGCAAAATCGCCCGACGCGATTCGCTGGTCGTCCAGCCGGCGCGTCGAGAACGCTGTGTATCCCATGTAAGCCAATAACACGGCGAAGACGAAAAGCATCACCCACTCGCGCAGATAAAGGGCCAGAACACTTCCAGCCAGGGCCCCAGTCGTGGTTGCTATCTCCAGAAACATGCCAAGGCGCAGGTTCGTGATCCGCTGATCCACATAGGACGAGCCTCCTGCGTTCGATGTGGCGATCACCGAAACCAGACTTGCAGCGACGGCGATTTTCACGGGCAGGTGGAAAACCAGGACCATGATGGGGACGATGAAGACGCCACCCCCTACACCCAGCAGTGCTCCAAAGAAGCCCGCGAAGCACGCCGCACCCAGCAGAGACAGAACAAATGGCAGGGAATAGACCATAAGGCGGAGGCGCCGCCCGTGCGCCAAAGTTGGAAATGCTACGTTACCAGAACCTTGTTCATCCGGGCAAGGCTGGAACAGCAACCGGAATTGGCCGACAGGTCGGCTGCTGCCAGCCGGATCTTTAAGATCAAGCACCACAGGGTCACGGCGAGGCAGAGCCCGTTGTTCGGACGTTCAACTGAAAGAAGCAAGAACAGCACAGAACCCGCATCGCAGTCAGCGCTCGGGCAGAGCACATAAATAAAACGGGCGGCAAACCTTCCGGCCTGCCGCCCGCCTTCGTTCTTCTAAATTGTCAACCCGCGACTACGGGCAGGTGCTGCCCGTGGGCGGTGTGTAGGGGCTCGTCGAGCCCGGGTTGGCCTGGGCGTTAACCGTGTTCAGCGCACAGCCCACGCTGTTGGCCGCCGTCTGCGC
>JBJKPU010000010.1:0-10561 GCA_046706005.1 Terriglobia bacterium
AGGCGCAGAATCAGGTTGCGAACTTCCAGGCGGCCGAGCGGATCCAGGCCCGACATGGGCTCATCCAGAAAAACCAGCTCCGGGTCGTTGATGAGCGCCTGCGCGATGCCCACGCGCTGCGTCATGCCCTTTGAAAATTTGCGCATGGGAAGCCGCCGCGACTCCTCCATGCCGACTTCGCGCAGCAGCTCCGGGACTCGCTTGCGCCGATCCTCCGCGGAAAGGCCGCAGAGATCGCCCGCGTAATTGAGAAATTCTTCCGCGTTCAAGTGGTCGTAAAAGTAGGGGTTTTCCGGCAAATAGCCGATGCGGCGGTGAAGCGAAAGCTCATTCAAATCCTGACCCAGAATCCGCACGCTGCCCGAAGTCGGGAAGATGAGGCGCATCAGAATCTTAAGCGTCGTCGTCTTCCCCGCCCCATTCGGACCGAGCAGTCCGAAAACCTGTCCGGCTTCCACCTGGAGAGAAAGTTCGTGGAGGGCGCGATGAGAGCGATTGCGCCAGAATCCCAACCGATAATCTTTGGTCAGATTGGAAATTTCAACGGCAAGCATAATCGGAAGCAACCGCTAATCGGATTCGCCCCGGCGGTCGGCGGAATCAGAAATCCGCCTCTCACTATATCGCACGACCGGGACGAGGGAAAGACTCTCACGTCCGGCAGACGCAGCGGCCAAACCGCGCCGTCCGCAAAACCGCCGCATGCCGCAAAAAAATGGGGAGCCCAGAAGGCTCCCCGATCTTTCTCTTGCAAACCGAACTGGTGCGCGATTAGCCGGCGAGCGGCGAATCAGCAACAGTCGCGGTCTGGTTGTTCGAGTTCTGGCGAATCACGCCCGACTGGTCCGTGAAGTAATAGTTGGTTCCAGTCGTACCCGGAGTCACAGGGCTGGCGTAGAAGGCGAACGTATCAATGCGCCCTCCGACGGTCGGCCCAGGCGAGTAATCGAACTGATACCCGCTCTTGACTGAGGTGTTGTTGCTGCCAGAAAGGATGTTGTCCACCAAACCCGCCAATGTCGAGGTCGGATTTGCGCCGGCAGCCGGCGGTCCCAGATATGCCAGCGCAGCCGAATAGCCCGAGTTGTACGTCGAGGCATAAGTGACCTCGGATGTGACATACGTACGCAGCGAACCCACGGCCGATGCCTGGTTAGCAGCAATTCGTGAACGGAGCAAGTTCGGGATAGCAATCGCCGCGATGATCAGAATGATCGCCACAACGATCAGCAGCTCAATCAACGAAAAGCCGCGTGAATTTTTTCGCATGCATTCCTCCTTAAAGTTCCCTTACAGTCCATCTGTACCACATGGCCCGCGTTTTCTAGTGCAACTGGCGTACCAGACTTGTCGCCTACCTGCAAGCAGGTCGGCCCCCCTAACTCATTGAAATACCAGTACATAAAAACACTGATATGCTACTAGGTAATGATGACACTCAAGAACACCTGTCGTTTGCCTGTTTTTGTCGAAACTGCATGACAGATTATGTCATCGGAGATGGGGAAAGCAGGAATCCGGGTGCCGCTCCCCTACCTATAATTAATAAGGATCGTCCGGCGTCACTTGCGCTTGCTTGCCGATCCTTCTTCAATCAGTCTGGCTTGACGTAGGGCGGAGGTTTCGCCCGGGTGGAGTCTTTCTTCCAGCTTGAATTCCTTCAAGGCCCCCGCCAGATCTCCCTGCTGCTGAAGGTCGATGCCGAGAGCGAAATGGTAAGCGAGCCCTTCGGGGCGGAGCTTGATGGCCTGCTCCAGACTGGACTGCGCCTCCTTCAGTTGGCCCTGTTTCAGCAGAGTCATTCCAAGATAGAAAAACTCATCGGGAGAATCCCTGCTGACGTCCCTGACGATGGCGCGGCGCAGATAATATTCGGCTTCGCGCAATCTTCCGAGACGATAGTAAGTGAGGCCCAGATTGTAAAGAGCCGACCAGTGATAGGGCGCGCGCGCGAGGACCGTGTGATACATCCGGATGGCTTCCGAATACTGGCCCAGTTCACCGTAAACGCTGGCAAGATCGGTGAGCGCAATGTTGTTGCTGGGATCAACGGCGACGCCGCGCGAATAAAGCGTGAAATCGTTGGCCCAGTAAACTTCCTGATTGGCGGCCGCCGTTCCCAGAAACGCGGCCAACGCGAGGAAAGCCAGACATTGAAAAGCCGGCTCGCCAAAAATGCGAATCGGAGACGCAGGCAGCGACCGCAGCGCCAGGGCGATGAGAAGTCCAAAACCGATCATGGGCAGGTAAAGATAACGGTCGTGGATGCTTTCGCCCTTGGCCAGCAGAGATAGATCGGCCAGGGGCAGAAAGGGCACGGTCAGCCAGACGCAGGCGAAGGCCATCACGCGGGCGGTCTGCGGAGATTTTGCCGCGAGCCTGCGATGCCAAAGCCAGAGCCCGGCGGCAATCAGGACAATCCCGATCATGGGAAGAATGAACAGCGCCGAGCCGGGATGCCAGACGTAAGGCGGATCGTAAAAAACGCAAAGGCCGAACGGCCAAAACAGATGCTTCAGGTAAATCATCAGCAGAAGAGGCCAGGTCATGAGGATGGTCGAAACCGGAAGCGGATACATCACGTGAGCAAATCCCATCAGCACGTGAACTCGAACCGCCAGATAAATCAGCGTGAGAATAATAAAGGGAATGATCCGCACAAATCCCGCGAGCCCCCGCCGCCACCATCGGGCTAGCCAGGGCCGGACGGATGAATCCTCGGCCCAGATCCATTCGTAGGCGAAGATCAGCATCGGCAGAATCACACCCGTTTCCTTGGCCAGAAGCGTGAGGACGTAGAAAAACAGGGACAGCACAAGCCATCCCCGGCGGCGCTCGCCGCGCCACTTCAGATAAAACATGAAGGAAGGAATCAGGCAAAGGGCCAGCAACGGATCGGTGACGCCGGAAACCCAGGCCACCGATTCAATGTGGCCGGGGTGAATGCCGAAAACCAGCGCCGTGATGACGGCAACCCAGCGGTCGCGCAGCAGCTTCCACACCAGCCAGTAAACCATCAGGGTGACGCCAAGATGCGCCAGGACCGTCATCAGATGCCATCCGGCGGGATTGAGACCGAACAACGTGTGAATGATGAGAAACCAGAGCAGGAAGACCGGCCGGTAATAATTGCCCAGAATCTGCGGCGCGGCGAAGATCCAGACCTGCTTCGTAAAGATCAGGGGAAGGTAATGCCAGGAGTGGACCAGACGATTGTCGAGAACCTGGCCGCGATCATCGTAAACAAAATTGAACCACAGCGTTTCCGCATAAGTGGCAAAAGTGATTACCAGGACGAGCCCCACCAGCAGCCAGGAATGCCGCGGTGAATTCGTCCGTCCGGCGGGATCAGGTTCAGCGGTCGGGGGAAGGCCCATTCTCAGGAAACTCCAAAACTGTTACGAAGCCCGCTCCGGCGCGCGTGCGCCCGGCCTGCGTAATTCATGCGAAAAGCGGCGCGCGCTAGATTCCATGTTTCTTGGCGTAGTGGCGGAACGACCGGTACGACATGCGAAGCTTTTCCGCAGCGCGCGTCCGCACACCGTTGGCCAGGCGAAGCGCCTCCAACAGGTAGGTCTTTTCAACGCGCTGGATGTGTTCCTCAAAATCCAAGCCCTCGTGTGGAATCTGGATTCCGCCCGCTTCCAGAGTGGTCAGGCCGGTGATGGATTCAGGAAGAAGGTCCGGGCTGATGACGCTGTTGCGCTCGCCGCTGACGGCCACGGCGTGCTCGACGGCATTTTCCAGTTCGCGGACATTGCCCGGCCACGGATAGCGCAGAACGGCCGCCAGCGCCTCGCGGTCGAAGTCTCTGAGCGCCTTGCCCATCTGAAGCGCATACTTTTTCAAAAAATGCCGCGCCAAAGGCTCGATATCCTCCTTGCGTTCGCGAAGCGGAGGAACGTGAATGGGAATGACGCTTATGCGGTAGAAAAAATCCTCTCGGAACTGGCCGGCGGAGACCATGGCCTTCAAGTCCCGGTTGGTGGAGGCGATCAGGCGCACGTCCACGGAAACATCCTGCACGCCGCCCAGCGGCCGCACCAGGCGCTCCTGCAAAACTCGCAGCAGCTTGACCTGCATGCCGGGGCTGGTCTCGCCGATTTCATCCAGGAAGAGCGTGCCGCCGTTCGCCGATTCGATGATGCCCTTTTTGTTGCTGTCGGCGCCCGTGAAAGCGCCGCGAAGATATCCGAACAGTTCGCTTTCCAAAAGCGTTTCGGGAAAAGCGCCGCAATTGATGGAAACGAAGGGCCGCTCGCGTCGCGTGCTGGCCTCATGAATGGCGCGCGAGACAAGCTCCTTGCCCGTTCCGCTCTCGCCCGTAATCAAAACCGTGCTGACGGTGGGTCCGACGGTGCGGACCATCTCGAGGATGTTGGCGATCTTCTGGCTGTGGCCGACGATATTCTCATGGGCAAAGAGGCGCAGCATCTCGCGGCGCAGGCGCGCGTTTTCCTCGCGCATCGCCAGATCCTGCAGGGCGCGATCCACGACGATCTTCAGTTCATCCACCAGCTTGTCCGTCTTGATCACATAACGATAGGCGCCGAGATTCAGGGCCTGAATGGCGGTGGGCATGGTGGGCACGGCGGTAATCAGGACAAAGGCGGCGGGGTTGCGCGTTTCGCGGGCGTGCTCCAGCAGCTCGATTCCCGTCAGGTCGGGCATCCGGATGTCGGAAATGATGAGGTCGTAAACCTGCGACTCGATTTTCTTTTTCGCGGCCTGACCGGTCACGGCAATTTCAACCAGGTGGCCTTCCTTGCGAAAAGCGATTTCCAGCACCTGGCAAATTGATTTTTCGTCGTCCACCACCAGCAGCCGCGCCATGGATCAGTTCCCTTTCGTTGCGCCGGCAAAAACCCTTGCGCCGCGCGCAGTCTTATACTTTACTCCGCCGACGGCGATTCGTGTTCATGAAATCGTGGAATTTCGATGGTGAACCGGGCTCCCCGGCCGGGAGCGGAATCCACCAGAATTCTTCCCCGGTGCCGCTGAACAATCTGATAAACGATCGCCAAGCCCAGGCCCGTGCCGTTGCTGAACCCGGCGTGAAAGGGCTCAAACAGCTTCTCAATCTGCGCGGGAGTCATGCCGACTCCGGTGTCGGAAAAGATGACAGCGATCCTTTCACGGCTCAGTTCCAATACTTCCAGCTTCAAAACACCCGACTGGTTCATTGCCTTGAGGGCATTGTCACAGATGTTCCAGAAAACCTGGCGAAGCTTGTCCTGGTCGGCGACGATGACGACCCGGCCGGAAGGCAGATGCTTCTCAATGCGCAGGTCGCTCGAAAAAAGCGGATGGTGCCTCAGAAGGACGAGCGTTTCCTCGAGCAGCGGCACCACGTCCATTTCCTGAAACTCGAACCGCTGTTCGCGGGAGTACGTCAAGAAATCGGAAACGAGCTTGTTGAGCCTCTCCGATTCCTGGCTGACGATTCCAATCAGCCGCTGCTGGTCCGGATCGCCCACCGTGGTGGATTCAAGAACTCTGGCCGCTCCGGCAACGGAAGCCAGCGGGTTGCGAATCTCATGCGCGATGCCGGCGGCCATGCGCCCCAGCGTGGCCATGCGGTCCTTCATCCGGTATTCCGCTTCCAGGCGCTTCTCCTCCGTCAGGTCCTGCAGCGTGTAAACCAGCCCCACCGACCCTTCGTCGGGAATCACCAGGGGCGAGGCGGAAACGCCGACGATGCGAATCTCGCCTTTAGGATCACGGTAGCTGACCTCATGGCGGCGATGATCGGTGGCGAAAGCTCCGCCGCCAGGGTCGGGCAAGTCCGCTCCGGGCAACAGCAACCGGATCGGCCGGCCCAGAACCTGCTCGCGTTCCACACCCAGAATCGCGGCGCCCGCCGGATTCAGCTCCGTGATATCGCCGTGGAGATCGGTGGTGGCCAGGCCGTCGCGCATGCTGAGAATGATGTTCTCATTGAACGCCTGCAGGCTGGCCACCTGCCCGCTCTTGTCCCGGAGTTCGGCGCCGGTTTTGCGCAGGCTCTCGGCCAGGTAATTGGAAAGATAGGCGACGGCGAAAAATCCAAAAAAGCTTGCCCCGATCTTCACCTGAAGCGTTCCCGTATCAATCGGAACGCTGGAAGTGGTGGCAAAAAAACGCAGCCAGGAATCCGGCGAGATGAGGTCGCGGTAAAGGGTGGGAAGATAGGCAAGCTCCATCATGGCCCCCATCATGATGAAGCTGACCCCCGCCACCAGGAAGGCTCGCGCCCGCGGCAGCACCATGCTGGCCAGGATGATGGCCACCAGGTAAAGCGAAAAGTAGTTGCTGGACAGGTCGCCGGTGACGTGAACCACGACCGTAATGATGATGATGTCGGCGAAAATCTGCAGGTAGGCCTGCATCAGGTAATCGCGGCCGATCTGGTTGTAGATCAGGAAAAAGAGATTGAGGATGGACCAGAAAACGACGACGACGCCGAGGTAAATGATCGTGTGGGAGCTGCCGGGGGCTGGCGCGATCTGCTGGATCGAATACTCAATGGCGAAGACAAAGATGATGATGACAAAGCGGATCTTGATGACCCAGGGCAGCCAAGCTTTCACTTCTCCGGTGAGATTCATGGAAGGCTTCGTGCCGGGCGGGGCTTGCTACGCACAGCGCACGAGGCACGCGGACCAGGAGGACCAAGCGAAGAAAGCGGCGCGGGGCACGGCCCGCGCCCGGCGTTTCCGATCAGCCCCGCGCCAACTCCGGTTTTCTGACATGCGCCGCGGACGAACGCGGTTTATCCTCCCTTGGCCAACTGGCCGATCAGGGAGAACATCGGCATGTACATCGAAATGACCACGCCGCCGACTACGACGCCCAGGAAGAGAATAATCATCGGCTCCATCAGGGTGAGCAGGTTGCCGACGGCCACGTCCACTTCGTCTTCGTAGAAGTCTGCAACCTTCTGGAGCATGGAATCCAGGGCGCCGGTCTGCTCGCCCACGCCGATCATCTGGACCACCATGTTCGGGAAAACGCCCGTTTCCCGCAACGGATCGACGATCGTGCGCCCGGCCTCGATGGCCTTGCGGACTTCCGTGATGGCTTTTTCAACCACCGCGTTTCCGGAGGCGCGCGCCGTGATGTCCATGGCTTCCAGCATGGGCACGCCGCTGGTGATCAACGTTCCCAGCGTCCGGGTGAAGCGCGCCACGGCGATCTTCCGCATCAGCTGCCCGAGGATAGGAAGTTTCAAGATCAGACGGTCGATCATCATTCTTCCGTCGGGCGTGCTGTAATACCACTTGAGACCGACAACGACCAGGGCGCCGACGATGATCATGGGGAGCGCGAAGGTGGCAATGAAGTGGCTTGTTGCAATGACGATTCGCGTGGGCAAGGGCAACTGGACGCCCAGGCCGACGAACAGAGTGGCGAAGATGGGCACCACTTTCCAGAGCAACAGAGTGACCACGCCGCCCGCAATCACCAGGACCGCGACGGGATAGATCATGGCCGACTTCACGGCGCTGGTGAGTTTGACTGCTTTTTCAATGTAGCTGGAGAGCCGCTGAAGGATGGTGTCCAGAATACCGCCAGTCTCGCCCGCATCCACCATGTTCGTGTAAAGGGGATCGAAAACTTTGGGATACTGACGCATCGCCGTGGCCAGAGACGACCCGCCTTCGACCGAAGACCGAACACCAGTCAGCGCCCGGGCGAACGCCTGATTTTCCTGCTGGGAGGCCAGAATCTCCAGGCACTGGACCAGAGGCAAGCCGGCGTCAATCATGACGGAAAACTGGCGGGTAAAAATCGCCAGCTCCTTGGCGGAAACACGCCCGCCGATTTTGGGCTTGGGAATGGCGATCTCCCGGCCTTTTTCGACGATTCGCGTGGGGGTAATCGACTCCCTGCGCAGCATGGCATCGAGCGCGTCACGGCTGGGCGCGACGCGCACTCCCGCTACCTGTTGTCCGGTCCGGGCCGTTCCCCGAAATTCAAATTGCGGCATTGCTGGACCACCTCCCTGCTGGTTTGCCTGCCCGACTGCCTTTTCTCTCCCCACCGGGGACTTCCTCGGCGAGGCTCACACCCGCTCAGCGTCTGGTGTACTGCGAGGCCGGACGCGTGGCGGCGCTGGGCGCGCCGCGGTTGATCATATCCTGGAGCTCATCGGCATTGCTGGAGCGCAACAGCGCGGTTTCCAGCGAAAGCTGCCTTTGCTGGTAGAGCGCATAAAGCGCCTGGTTGAACGTCTGCATCCCGAATTTGTCCTGGCCCGACTGCATGGCCGAATAAATCTGGTGAATCTTGTCTTCACGGATCAGATTGCGGATGGCGGAATTGGGAACCAGGATTTCCATGGCCATGACGCGTCCCCGGCCGTCGGCCTTGGGCAGCAGAGACTGGCAAAGGATGCCTTCCAGGACCAGCGAAAGCTGAGCCCGGATCTGCGACTGCTGGTGCGAGGGGAAAACGTCAATGATTCGGTTGATGGTGGAGGACGCCGAGTTGGTGTGCAGCGTTCCGAAGGTCAAGTGGCCGGTCTCGGCAATACGCAGCGCCGCCTCAATGGTTTCCAGGTCGCGCATTTCGCCGATCAGCACCACGTCCGGGTCTTCGCGCAAGGCGGCGCGCAGGGAGTTGGCAAAAGAGTGGGTATCAGAATGGACCTCGCGCTGATTCACCAGGCACTTTTTGTGGGGATGGAGAAACTCAATGGGATCCTCAATCGTGATCATGTGCTCGTAACGGCTCTGGTTGATCAGGTCGAGCATCGTGGCGAGGGTGGTGGACTTGCCGCTGCCGGTCGGGCCCGTCACCAGAACCAGTCCGCGCGGCCGCTCGCAGAGCTTGCGCAGAACCTGCGGCAGGCCGAGCTGATCGAAAGTTTTGATCTCGAAGGGAATCACACGGTAAACGCCGCCCACGGCGCCGCGCTGATTGAACAGATTGCCGCGGAAGCGGGCGATGTTCTTGATCCCGAATGAAAAATCCAGCTCCAGGTCTTCTTCAAAGCGGTGCTTCTGGGAATCGGTCAGCACGCTGTAACAAAGCTGTTTGGTATCCGCGGGGCCGAGCGCCGGAAGGTCTTCGAGCGGTTTCAGCTCGCCATGAACGCGGACTCGCGGCGGAGAATTCGTGGTGATGTGGAGGTCGGAACCTCCGCTATCCACCATGCGCTTCAGGAGTTCACTCAAAGACGGAATCGGCATCTGCGCTCACCTCCCTTTCACCTGTCCCGCCCGAATGCAGCCAGCGGGCTTCCCGGGCGCTCCTTTTAGAGAACGCTTTCCCGCACCACTTCCTCCAGGGTCGTCATGCCCGCCATGACCTTGATCAACCCGCTTCGGCGGAGTGAAATCATGCCCTGCTCGATGGCCTTCTTCTTCAGTTCCAGCGCCGAGGCGCCCACCAGCACCAGTTCCCGCAACTCATCGGTGATTTCGAGCACTTCATAGAGGCCCACGCGCCCCTTATAGCCCTTGTTGCCGCAGTTCGGGCAACCCTTGCCCTTGTAAACCTTCACCTTCTTTGCTTCCTCAGGCGTATAACCGGCGTCGATCAAGACCTGCGGACCCACGGGATCTTCCACTTTGCAGTCGGAGCAAATGCGCCGCACCAGGCGCTGGGCGCAAATCAAGTGGACCGACGTCGCCACCAGAAACGGCTCAATGCCCATGTTCATGAGACGCGAGATGGTGGAAGGCGCGTCGTTGGTGTGCAGCGTGGAAAGGACCAGGTGGCCGGTGAGCGCGGCCTTGATGGCGATTTCCGCCGTTTCAAAATCGCGAATCTCGCCCACCAGAATGATGTTCGGGTCCTGGCGCAGGAAGGACCGGAGGGCAGCGGCGAAGTTGAGCCCGATCTGCTCCTTCATCTGCACCTGATTGATGCCGGGCAACTGAAATTCCACGGGATCTTCTGCCGTCACGATGTTGGTGTCAGATTTATTGAGCTGGGCGATCGAGGAATAGAGGGTGTTGGTCTTGCCGCTGCCGGTCGGCCCGGTGACCAGCACCATGCCGTAAGGCTTGAAGATGGCTTTTTGAAAGCTCTCCAGCGACTCCTGCTCGAAACCGAGCTTGGTCATGTCCAGCCGCAGGTTCTCTTTATCCAGGAGCCGCATCACAATCTTTTCGCCGTGCAGGGTGGGCAGAACGGAAACACGGTAATCCAACTGCTTCTTCTTTCCGTTATGCATCATCTTGATCATGATGCGACCGTCCTGGGGCAGCCGCTTTTCCGAGATATCCAGCTTGGCCATGATCTTGACGCGGCTGATGAGGGCGTCGCGGAGCTTGACCGGGGGATTCATCACGGACTGCAACAATCCGTCAATGCGGTACCGGACGCGATATTCCTTTTCGTAAGGCTCCATGTGGATGTCACTGGCGCCACGCTTGACGGCGTCGGTCAGGATGTAGTTGACCAGCCGGATGACCGGCGCTTCCTCCGCTGCTTTTTCCAATTGCGCAAGGTTCAGCGCGCTTTCGTCCTCCGCCTCCAGCTCCACACTTTCCGTCTGCCCCTCGTCAATGAAGCTGACCAGGTCCTCGATTTCCTTTTTGCGCTCAACGTCCTCGATGGTCCCGTAATGCTT
>JBJKPU010000011.1:0-2654 GCA_046706005.1 Terriglobia bacterium
AGGCGCGGCCCGCCGCACCAATTCGTTCCGCCAGCGTCTGGCCTTCGACCAGTTCCATGACCAGCGCGCGGGTCGAGCCCGATTCTTCCAGCCCGTGAATCATGGCAATGTTGGGATGATTGAGCGAAGCGAGGACTTGCGCTTCGCGCTCGAAGCGGGCCATGCGTTGAGGATCGGCGGCAAAAGCTTCCGGCAGAACCTTGAGCGCGACGTCGCGATTCAGCTTGGTATCGCGGGCGCGATAAACTTCTCCCATTCCGCCCGCGCCGAGCTGTCCGGTGATTTCATACGGTCCGAGTTTTGTGCCGCTGGACAGGCTCATTCTTTGCCTTTCAGCTTCGACTGCCAGTTGAGCAGCAATCCGATGGAGCGGGCAGCGTTGGGATCGGTGCTGGTGACAACAATGAAACGGCTGCCGTCGGCGCTGACGTCGAAGAACGGATCTGCGGCGCTCGGCAGATCAACGTGGAAGAGCGGCTGAAGCGATTTCACCTGCACGGCGCCGCCACTGAATCCAAGGGTGGCTTCCATCATGCGATCGCCCATGCTGAAGAAGTAGAGATGCCCCTTTTTATCCCATAGCGGATTCCAACCGCCGTTCTGGGATATCTGGAATTTGCCACCCGGCCCGGGAAACGGAACCACATAGACCTCGGGCCGTCCCGTCTCATAAGAAAAATAGGCCAGCCAGTGGCCGTCGGGTGAAAACCAGCTGCCATACTGATCCGAGTTGGTGGGCGCCGGCCGGAACGGTTTACCCTTTCCCGATAGAGGGAAGATTAAGTTTTCATGAATCAAGTTCTTTAGACTCTCGCCGTCGATAGAAAGGTAGCGGCCATCGGGCGACCAATCAATCACGGCGCCTTGCGTTCCCGCGCTGAATTTGAATAGTGTTTCCTCGGCTCCCGAACCGTTTGCGGGCTTGCGGCAGACGGCCCAATTACCGCCCGGATGGCACGAGTAGGCGACGTATTTTCCGTCCGGGGACCACGCCCCAAAACCCTTCAGTCCGGGGCCGAACGTCAGCCGGGTTCCAACCCCGCCGGAAGCGGGATATGACCACAAATCGCTGGAACGTGACTGCGGGTCCGCGGCCTCCGCGAGAATTTTCTTGCCGTCGGGCGAAATCCTGAGGGACGTGTAAATCCCTACCGGCCCCGCACTGGCCAGCACATTTCCACTTCGGTCGTACCATTCCATACGGCCTTCACGCGTTCCACCCTGAAAGGCAAGCACTCCGGCCGCCGAGACTGAGAAGTTCCACGCGTTGGCAAGCGGTGCGGCCTCACCCGTCAGTTTCCCCGTCGCAGGATCGAAGTGTTGCGCGAAGACATGCCCGCGATCGGGCATGAAAAAAAGGTAGCCGGAGGCAAATTCCGGGTAATTGGCGTTCTTCAGGATGAGCTTTTGCTTCCCTGAATCGAGCGAGGCCAGCCAAATGGACCAAGTGCCGGTTTTATTCCTCGACTCAAAAAGAAATTGCCGGCCATTCGGAAGGAAGGCGGGCTCAAATTGGGCGACCTGCCCGCTCTCTAGCTGGATGGCTGCTTTGGCAACGCCTCCCGAACTGGAAATCTGCTTGAGGGGGCTGTTGCAAGCGGCATTAAAAAGAATGGTTCCGCTCGAACCCCAGGCTCCGTGGTTCGCGCAATTGGCTATGGAGACATCGGCCAGGACCTGGACGTTTCCGTTGGCAAGATTGACCGTCTTCAACTTTCCGTCCGCAAAGAAACCCACGGAATTGCTGTCCGGAGACCAGAAAGGCTCCGTGACATCTTCCGTTCCGGCAACGGCTGTGGCCTTGTCCGCGTCGAGAGGCCGGACATCGAGCATGGTCTTGCCGCTCTCGTCCGTGGCTGCAAAGGCCAGTTGCTTGCCGTCCGGAGAAATCACCACCGGTCCTGCGCCAAGACCAAAATACCGAAACGTGGTGTTCGGCGGCGGCGGAATGTAGGCGAAAAGCGGTGATTTTTGCGGCGCGGGTGTGGGGGATTTCCTCGTGAACATGACAGCGACCAGCGCGATGGCAAGCAATCCCGCAACAACCCACGGCAGCGCGCGGCGCAGGGGCGACACGTGACCGGCGGATTCTTCCGCTGTTGACGACTTCTCTTCGGCGGGCGACGCTCCGACCCACTTCAGTTCCAGGCCCACGTCGTACGCATTCTGGAAACGCTCGTCGGGATCCTTTGCGAGACACTGTCCCACCACGCGGTCAAGCGACGCCGGCGCGAGCGGCTGCTTGGAAACGATCGGCTCCGGGTCCTTTTCCAGAATCGCCGAGGCCACGCTGATCTGGCTCCTGCCCTGAAACGCCCGCTCGCCCGTCGCCATTTCGTAGAGCGTCGAGCCCAATGCGAAAATATCCGAGCGCGCGTCGGCTTCCTTGCCCTCGACCTGCTCCGGGCTCATGTACTGGATCGTTCCCACCAGCGTCCCGGCCGAAGTCAGCGGACTGCCCGGGCTGGCGCCGTCCGCCGTCACCGCCGCCGAAAGCAGCGGCGCCGAAGCCGATCCCGCCCCGCCGATTCCCATCGGCTTGGCCAGGCCGAAATCCATCAGCTTCGCGCCGCCCTTGGTCAGCATGATGTTCGCCGGCTTCAAATCCCGATGCACCACGCCCTTGCGGTGCGCCTTGTCCAGCGCGTCCGAAA
>JBJKPU010000012.1:0-22535 GCA_046706005.1 Terriglobia bacterium
GAGCTTTGGGATCGAGCTTGAGCAAGGAGCGGAAGCGGGCGCCGTTGACACTGAATGTGAGGTCAATCTCGGGCTGGGGATGGGTGGCGAAGTCGTAAAGCGAACGCTTCTGGCCGGGCAGTTGACGGAACAGGGCAGCAAAGATTGAACCAATCAAGGTGGACTTACCAGCGCCGTTTTCGCCGACAATGGCAATGAGTCCAGGGCCAAGGGCGGTGAAGTCGACAAAAATCTCGCTCGGAAAGGCTTCACTGATGCCTCGAAGCCGAATAGAGAATGGCCGCATGCGTAGACCTCGCGTGGGGTATGGTTTGTGGAAATCGGGGTGGGCTTCCGTCTCATGGGTTTCATCGCCAAAAGGGCCGCGACGGAGGGGTCATTGGATAATCCTAGAGCGATCTGCGAATTTATTGCCAAGCGCGAAAAGATTCGAAAATAATCACCGAACTGCAGCTTCGCCAGCAGACGCCTCGTTCTTTCTGGAGAATTCAGGAATTGTCCGGAGCTATAATCAAGACCGTCGGATATAACCGACACGGTGCCGACGTCCTTCCGGGGAGCCGCCGGTACACCCCGTGCCATTTCGAATACAAGTCTCCCGACGACTTTGAGTTGAGGCTTTGATCCAATGGAGATGAAATGCCACTTGACCTGAACAAGCTGCGGGCGGCCAAGAAACAGCCCAGGGTCATCGACCCGCTTGAAATATTCCGCCGTCTCCCCAAAAAGGCCGAAATTAAGGACCTGTACGGTAGCCAAGCAGAAGTATTGAATGCTTGGTTCGCTGACCGTGCGAAGCGCGACCACGTCGTGAAGCTCCATACTGGCGGCGGCAAGACGCTGGTCGGTCTCTTAATGGCGCAATCCATCATCAACGAGACTAATGAGCCTGTCGTTTTTATCTGTCCGAACAATCACCTCGTCGCACAGACCTTGAAGATGGCAGCGGACTACAGCATTCCAGCGGTCGCCTGCGACAAACCCTTCCCTGATGAATTCGTGAACGCGAAGGCCGTCATGGTCGCCAATTATGCGCATCTCTTCAATGGGATGAGTAGGTTCGGAATTAAGGGAAAGGACATTACAATCCTTGGCGGCGTCATAGTCGATGACGCGCATGTTGGCTCCGGTATTCTCCGAGACCAGTTCTCGATTAAAATCAGTCGCGAAAATGACGCCGAGGCTTATGAAACCCTGTCGTCAATGTTCCGGCTTGCCTTCAAGGAAACCGGCCTTCTTGGAACGTTCGACGACGTCGTCGGTGGGGGTGATTACAGTGTGCTTGAGGTTCCATACTGGACGTGGTTCGAAAAGCTAGACGAAGTACAGGGGTTTCTTCGGGACCATGCCAAGCAGTATGACCTTCACTGGCCCCTGCTTCGCGACAACCTCAAGTATTGTCACTGCTTCATAGAACGTAAGTCTGTTGTCGTCACGCCGATCTTTCCGCTAGTTGACCTCATTCCTTCATTTGCGACCTGCAAGCGCCGGGTATTCATGTCAGCGACGATACCGGATGACAGCGAGATCATCCGCACCTTCGACGCGACCTCCGAATCCCTGTTGAGGCCGCTCAGTTCCAAGTCGCTCGCTGGCGTTAGCGAGCGAATGATTCTCGTGCCTGAGCTGCTCGGCTTCAAGGTAACTGACGTTCTCAATAGCGTCCAGGCGCTCTGCGAGAATGTGGCGAAGAAGAAAAGTCTCAGCACCGTCATTCTCGTTCCTTCCGGAAAGGCGGCAAATGACTGGACGTCTGTTGCTGAGTACCCGGCAACGCCAGAAGCCGTCGAAGAGAAAGTGACAGAGCTGGTTGAGGGTAAATCTCACGGTCCGATAGTCCTCGCCAATCGCTATGACGGCATAGACCTCCCGCACGGTGCATGCAGGTTGCTCGTTCTCAGCGGGTTGCCAAGAGCCGTTGGCGAATACGAGTTGCACCGTGCGAACGTTTTCGCCGGCGCAGCATCACTGAGCCGCGCGATCGCCCAAAAGATCGAGCAGGGAATGGGCCGCGCAGCTCGGGGACCCGGCGACTACTGCGTAGTCATTGTGATGGGCAAAGACCTCGTTTCGTGGCTGGGCAAGGAGGCCAACCTGCGGTTCCTCACCACAAGCACGTATTCGCAGCTTGAGATGGGCATCGAGATAAGCAAGAACATTTCCGATTCGAAGGACTTTGGGAATACCATCAACCGCTCTTTCAAGCGCGAGAGGGAGTGGGTGACGTACCACGCGGAGACACTCGCGGACCTGACTTTCAACCTCGCGGTGAAGAAAGAGGAAGTTGGCCGGGCGGCAGCGGAACGCCAGGCGTTGCAACTATGGCGCGATGGATATCACGAGCAGGCAATTGCCAAACTGACAAAGCAATGCGATGCTCAGGGCATCGAAAGCCCGGAACGCGGCTGGCTTCTTCAGTTCGCCGCTAGAATCGCACTTGATTGGGGCAAGAAAGACCACGCACTAGAGCTCCAGCAACGCGCGTTCGCCGATAACAGGAATCTATGCCGACCAAAGGTGGGAGTACCGAACGTTCAAGTTGTTCTGCCGGGCTCGCAAGCCAAGTCGATGGTCAAGCAGCTCAAGCCATTCCGCTACAAACGAGGATATCTGGCTGATTTCGAGGAGAGAGTAACCTTTCTGGTACCCAATTCCAGCGCCGGCCAATTCGAGGAGGCCATGGCTGAACTCGGTACAATGCTCGGGTTTGAAACCAGCCGCCCCGAAAAGTCTTATGGGAAAGGGCCTGACGTGTTGTGGCTGATATCGAATGAAGTGGGCCTTATCATCGAGGCGAAGAGCCGGAAGAACCCCACTAATGCTCTTACAAAAGCTCAGCACGGGCAACTTCTCGTCTCAGAAAACTGGTTCAAGGAAACCTACCCCAATATAGCTGGCATCCGGGTTGCAATCCATCCCAGTGTAACGGCGACGAAAAATGCCGTCCCAACGGGGACGAAGGCCCTTACGCTTGCAAAACTCGACGAGCTCATAGGTGAGACGCGCCAAATCGTAGCCGCGCTCAGCGAATCCGGTCATCCCGATGCCGAACTGGCAGACTATTGTGCAGGACTTCTCAAGAAGTCCAACATTACGGCCGATCGCTTCGTAAAGCACTACCTCATTGATTTCAAGGTCATCGAAGTCGATTGACCTCTGATGAAAAGCGAGTTCCGCAATGTGCGGGAGTCGTTTCGAGAACGCCGCCTGGCTTAGGTGTCGGCGCCCATTTTGAGAAAGCGGCGACTCGAAAGTTGCCAGCGACAGTCGACGATTTTCCATGGCCGCCGGTCACTCGCGATGAATGCTGCGGCGTTTATTGATGACCGTGGCCTGCGTGATTTCAGGCAGCCCGAAAACACACAGCAATCGCGGCACACCAGCGAAAAGTAAAAGTTGAAGTGAAAACTCACACGACTTGGCCGAGCACCGACTTCTCAAGTTCGGCCAGCTTAACCAGCAGCCGCCCCTGGTGGTCGGGCGATGGGAATCCTTTCATGCCCCAGTACGCACGCAGTTTTTCTTCTGCGGAGCGAGCACTGGAGATTGGCGCGGGTTCTGGGGCAACTTCTGTATCGTGCTCGATCTTGACCTTCAGTTCCGCCGGTTCCGCGGCCAGCAACTTCTCCTTGAGATTTTCCTGCTGTTCGCTGCTCAACAGGCGATCTGGCCCATTCGGAACCCTCACCACTACTTTGACTCGCGAGTCTTTCAATGCCCTCGGATCCAAGTCTTTAGGCAGCCGCAGTTCGCCGTTTTCATAAACAGCCTGGAGCTCGACCATTTTGCGCGTTGGCGACATCCTGAACTCGATTTCCAGGTCCGAGAGGTCTGGATGTAGCCCTGGGCTATGGAGGGTCACCAGGTTGTAGCCTTTATCTTCAACCTCGCTATAATCGCATCGCGAGAGCGAACCGGCGTACCAAACACGCGGTCCGAGTTGTTGCCGCAAGTGAATGTGGCTCAGGCCAACATACTGCGCCCGCAGACCAAGGACAGGCGCCAGTGGATATTCGGCGCACCGACCGACGAGCGGCTGGCCACTTGAAACTCGGGCACCAGTAACACCGAAATGGCCGAAGAACAGCCGGTACGATTCTTGTCGCTGGTCGAACTGTTGGTTGAACTCCTGGAGTTTCGCCTGAAACGCCTGCGCGAAACTTCCGTCTTCGCCGGCGCACACAAACTCTTCCTTGCGAGGATAGGGGAAGACCGCGATCGAGACGTGGTCTAATTCAATAAAATCCGGGTCGATACATAGGAAAACAGGATGCTTCCCCCTCACTTTAGCCAAAGGGTATAGGTCGTTCTCAAGCTCCTTGCCATGATTGCCCGCAATCAAGAGGACAGGGGCGTGCTCTGCCATGCGGATTATGGCGTCCACCCAGAATTTTCGTTCCCGAATAGTCTGCTTGTAGGTGGTGAGATCGCCGTTCAGCACAAAAAGGTTTGTGCCTTGTCGGATGCCGTCTTCGACGAACCACTCGATACAGCGCGCCGTGTCTGCGAAATAATGATCCTCGTCCAGATGAAAATCGCCCCCATTCGAAAATTTCAGTGGCATCGCCAATGTCTCCCTTCGAATTGATTTGGTTATGTCCATCTTCAGCTTGGCCTGCCGCGCTTCTGACGAAGCGCCCGAGTGCACTTAGGGCGACGGTTGCCAGGGAGCAAAAACACCTGCTAGGAAAGAAAGGCCGAAGGGTCGCCCAGACAGAGATCGGGCGCTCGATCGCCAAGGAGATGGACGTGTCGGCTTCCCTGATGGACAGGATGGTTCGCTACGTAGGAGAAGAAGAACTCAAGGAGTACAAACCGCGGGGTAAGCCGCAGTAACCCTCGGGGCCGAGGTACCTTTACTTAGCACGCGTGATACTCCCATCCCCTCGCATCACGACCATGTTCGTCTTCAATTGTTGAACAATGCCAGTTGATCCGACGCTGAGACTCCGCCCGGAAGTCGGCGGGCGCTCCTGCGGCGCCTTGCTGTTTCGAGCCTGGCGCCGAACTTCAGAAGTTGTGCCTCCAGGGTCGGCATCGTTGTTGCCGGGACAATGATAGGTTCCGGTAGCCCCCGATCTGGGGGTTCGGGTTCGACAGCGGCCTCCAAAGCTTCTACAGCCCGTGAGGCGAACACTTCCGCCTGCTCTTTCTGCAACGCGCGCCACACCTCGTCTGCCGGCTCCCCAATGTGTTGCTCAGTTACCAGTTCGCGCGCCATGGCCATGAGAATGTCGTCGCCACTTTCCATCGCCTGAAGCCCTTCGGCCGCAAATTTTCCCTCCATGGCTAGGGAAACCAACAACTTCTTTCCCATCAGACGCAGACAAGTCTCCTGCATTGTGTCGGCGTAATGGAGGAACTTGACAACAACATTCCGCCGCTGCCCGATCCGCCAACTGCGCCGGCTCGCTTGCCGCAAGGTGAAGATCGAATAGCCGGTCTGGTGGAAGAAAATATCAACGGCGAAATTCAAGTCGAGCCCGAGCGCGACAAGTTTGGGATGGCACACGAAAACCTCGACGCCTTCGCGAAGTTTCTTTTCATACCACGCTTCACGAGTTTCGGGCTTGACCTCCGCCTTGAGCACCGCAACCCGCAAGCCTTCCTTCGTGAGGATTTCCGCCAAGCGGGCCGTCACGTCCCTCTTCTGCGTATAAACGGCATAGATCTGTACGCCACGGTTACTGGCGACGCTCTTTTTAACTTCTTCCACCAGGCGGCGCTCTTTGGCGTAGACAAATGTTTGATCAAGCTCCCGCGGCCGGGCGATTTCGAATCTTTCGCGGCGCCCCGTCTCCGGGTTATATCCATAGCCGCTAAGTTCCCCCCAGCCGTGAGGACGGTCGGCGTAGGCTAAGAGGGCATTGAGGGCCGTGCTCATGACTGATTGATTTCCACGATGCGAGCGCAGCGCCTCTTTGACTTCGGATTCGAGCTCTTTGTAAGCCGCCTTGAGCGGTTCGTCCATCTCAACTGGCACAACCTCCTCGCGGTAGGGCGGCAACGCGTTCGAAATATCTTCGAGTGACAGGAAGGCCGCCAAGTCCATCAGATAGTGGCCAAAAAGCAACGGTGAGGCTCCCGGCCGCCGCCGTACCCGTTTCGTGGTCCTGCCTTCCGAACAGGCGTTGTCTGCCGGCTCGATGACGGTGATCTTCTCGAGCAAGCCGTAGGTTTCTCCAAACGCTCGCATTCCGCCCTCGTCGTACTCAAAGCCGCGCGCGACCATTTTGGCAGCATTCAATCTAAAAAGGACCGGAAAGAGCTCGTCTGCATAGCCGCCGAGCAATGTTCCGGTCAACACGAGGGTGTGCCCGGCACAAGCGGCCAGCGTCCCGAGGGCATTCCCCTGAGCTGTGTCCTCGCCCTTCAGTTCATGCACTTCGTCGGCGATGAAGTAATCGAAGAAACCTTTGAGGTGACGACCAATGAATGTGGCCGGTGCAAATCGCCGCAGCCGGGTGCCGTCGGCCTGCCACAACGCGCTGAAGAGGGCGCGCCGTTCTTTTTCGCTCGATTCGCCATTCCGCCGGCCGAGCACTTCACTGAACTTAGCTTTCTTGAAGTCGCCGGCAAGTAACCTCTCCCCATCTTGGCCTTGATAGACGGGCCAGCCACTGTCCGAATTAACGACGCTCCCCTGGAAGCGGCCGCTCTCGGCGATCCGGTAGGCATGCCGCCAGCGGCAAGATAATTTGATTCGCTCTCGCGAGCAGATAAAAAGTGCGGGTCCCGGACAAATGTCCCGCCAAAGCTCACGAGCCGACTTGCCATTCCTGGCCCGGCGCATCTCCGTCAAAGTTGTCCGCAATCCTTCGCGCACAATCTGCCCGCGTCGCAACTTCACTTCAGTAACGCCGGACGGCGCGTCGGAATTATTTCGATCGCGAATGCCCTCGACGAAGAATACGCGCACTCGGGGTAGCGTCAAGAAACCTTCCCTTGCGACTTTTATGACCAGGTGCGGAGGACAGAGGTAGAGGGTTGTGGCGCCTCCGCCGCCGCTATGCACCCAAATCGAAGCCAAGGCAATCAAGGTCTTGCCGGCACCGCACTCCGCTACCACCGCGGCAGCGCGGCTCTCGCAAAATTTCTTCACGATGCTCATCGTGGCGGCAGCCTGGGCCTTAAAAGGCTTGCGTAACAACCTGTCAAGCAGAGGTGAAACCGGATCTTCGACGCTGTGCAATGGGGGGTAGAGTTGGATAATTCTCTGCCCGAGCTCATGGGCGTATTGGTTGAGATATTTCGAGATATCGGTCGGCATCGGCATCGGGCACACTCCTGTGAAAGGGATGGCGGGTGCTGCTGGTGATCAACGGAGATTGGAATTGACCGGGAATCGTCAGTAGAGTAGGGCTTGGTTAGGAAGGTTCTGCCGCACGACGAAGAATCTCGGTCATGAGCTCGCGGGTTTCAACGTAGAAGCTTGCGTGCCTGGGGATGGCCACAAAGGCGATTCCATGGTTCCTCACGGCCATATCACAGCAGTCAAGGCGCGAAATGTGACTCTCGGGAATCTCGAATGCCGCATCGACTTCAATGAAATCATTAGGCGAGTTGTCAAGCCGCGTTAGAAGTTCCTCGCCGGACAGGGCTTTCCGGCCTTCGGGTATAACTTCTCCCCCGCGGTCGTCTTCGGCGCTTATGAGCGGATCGAAGAAGATCGGCTCATAATTCCAGTAATAGATCTCGTCCGCGCTTTCATCCTGTGCCTTGACCGCGCGGAAAGTCTCGATGCGTTTCAAGGCCAGCCGCGCGAGCTGCGGCTTCAAGTCAACAAAAGCAAGGTGACAACCGCCATCGTCGTTTTCGTTGTGGCTCGAAGCATTTAGTATGAGTTTCACTGTCATTGCCTCCCGGTAGATTCTTCGAAATGGTCAGGGCAACGTGCCTACGCCCGCCGCTTAAGGTTCCTGGGTCGCTACCTCGGTGCTCGCTTCCTGCGCCAGCGCAAGGAAATTGTTGGGAACCCTCCAAACGACCGGTCCATTTTGCTCAGGGAAATGAATCTGGCCTTTCTTTACCGCCCGCCCAATCCACTTGAGCACAGCCTGCTTTCTCGCTCTGACCGCCATCGGCTTGCAGCCTACACCAATCAGAGGCGTGACGGCTTTCCGCCGCTCAAGTTCCTGTCGAAACCAATTCGCCCAATCAGGCACCACCGGCAGTCCCATTCGTCCGGCCACGCCGTAGAGCACAAATCCCGGATCACTGTCACAGAGGATCGTCCGAACGGTCTTCGCGTCTTCAGGGATCTTGCCTGCCATTTCAGCCGAGACCACAACCAGGTGTCGGACCGGGCGTTTGCGGCCGTCCACATTCAATGTGCCTCGAAAGCATTTCGCTCCTTCTCCAAAGGAAACTGTCATTGGCTCAAGGTCCGGCCCCGACACCGTGAAGACGTCATTTTCAACCACGCCGGCCCATACTGCGCCCACATCCTGGTCCCCGCCAACCACTGAGGCGAGATGGGCCCGGCCAACGCCATCTCGCTCGACTTCTTCACCGATGAACCGGTCCATCCAGAGGCGCACCTGGGTGGTCGTGTCTCGCATCTGTCGGGTAAATTCCAGACGACCAAACCGTTCGTGGGCATTGTTCATTGGGAAATCACCTTATCGAGAGTGGCGCAAGGCGTGGAGATCAGGGATTAAAGATGGATGGATGACGAAAGTTAAGGAAGGAAGGGGGACGACGATTCGATACACTAACTTAGGGACGTGGTTCGACGACCAAGTCAGATCGCAGGTGCGGTATGCATCTCAGTTGCGGGACGATGAGGCTCGCCAATTTTGCCGAATACCTCTGCCGCTCACTTCAGGATCGAAGTCTCCCCACTGATGAACACCAGTGCAAGTTCGTGCGCAAACCGCTCCCGCTCGTGAATCGTGACCGTACCTTCGCCGTCACTTTCTTCGAACCTGTCAGTTTCCTTTCGTAACAGCCAGGCCGAAATATGCCGGTCTGGACCGGATCCAAAGATTCCATCCAAACCTCCGGCCACGGCGAGAAGCCCGACAGCGCCGCTCTTGAGTGAGAGCAGCGGCCGGCCGGAGATCCGCGACGGCTGCGGGAAGAGCAGCCGCCCGGCCTGCCGGTAGGCCGCCGAGGTGGGGAGTTGGTCCTCGATATCATCCAGCGGCAAGCCGTGATAAACCAGTTGCACGGGGCCGCTTTCGGGTACGGCGTAAACCGCATCCGGTTCTTGCGGAAGCAGTGGCAATCGCATGGGGTCGCGAGTCATGCTTGCGTATGCGAGACGTGCACGGGTAATTTCGTCATCCCTCACACGTTCGCGCTCCCGCCGGCTGCGCCGGGCGGCCAGCAAGACCACCTGCTTGTAGCGCACGCAGACGGGTTCGCTCAACCGGTACACGCTCGCATCGCGAAATTGCGTTGCCAGGATGCCGCTACACTCCCGCAGGCGTTCCGCCGGGATCACCAACACTAGAACTCCGCCGGGCTTCAGCCACCGATAAATGTGGTTTAGGAATGCCTGTTCAGTGCGGCAACTCTCGCCAGGAGCTAGAGTCCAATCGTAAGGAGGATTCAAATACGCGCATCCAAAGCTTTCGACCGGGCAATGGACTTCGAGCGCGTCTCCTTGAATTGTGCCCGGGATCCGGGTTCCTGCCAGTTTTGCTCGGAAAGCATCAAGCTCAATGCCGTAACGAAACGCTTGGGCCTTTTCGGTCATAGCCTCAAACGCCACAGCATCGCCGATGCAGGGATCAATCGCTGAGTAGTCAACACTCGCCGGATAGGCGAGAAATCTGCGGATGCGCTGCGCTTCGGCCAACGGTAGCGGGTAGAAACCGAGGCGCGCCTTGCCGGTAAAATGCATCGTGTGCTCCTTTATTGCGGGAGATCTAGGCCTTGCGATTTGAGCCATAGGCGACGGGCGTGCGATGGCAAATGAGAGCCGATTCACGGAGTTCGACCGGCCAAGGGAAAAATCTTGGGCCTATTCGCGCATGGACTCCTCTATCCTATTGAAACACCACAGGATGTCAGCCGTTTGACAGGGATAGTTTCGCACAGTACCCTGACTCCATGCCCGAGGCTTTCAGGTCCGGCGAGGTTCACCGCGAAACGGTGGTAGAGGTCAAAACGAACCGCCGGGCGGCGGAGTGCATCCTTGATGGCGGGCGTTCCGTGCTCGTGTCCGGGCTTCTTCATGGCTCGATCTCTCCAGGGGACACGATTGAGTTTCTGCTACCAAGTGAAGACTGCGACATCGGAACTGAAATCCTCATTCGCAAAGCTCCGAACTCGAAAGTGAAGGCCGTATATCTGGCCCCGATTGGTTATGTCACGAGACCGAAAGAAGACAGACGGGGCCAGCTTTACTCGCTGGCGGAGGTTCGTGGAAGCGCAGTTGGGATTTCGGCTTTCCGACTGAGTTGTGATGTTATTCGCGACTACTTTTATGTCACGAGAACTTCCCGCCGCGGGCACGAACAACCCAACTTCTATGAAGTTCTCAAAACCACACCAAGTGCATCGCTGGCAGAACTGAGGCTTGCTTACAAGCTCCGCGATCTGGAATTAAAGGCTGGCCGTGCGGACCAGCATGCCCGCGTGACGATCGAGCGGGCCTTCAACATCCTGGCCGAGCCAGATTTGCGCGCCTGTTACGATGCCCTCTTGAAAGATCCTGACGCGCCCGCGGTGTTTCCTTACGGCGGGTTCGGGTCGCTGCTGGTTGAAGGTGAGCGGTCGCGCGATGGGAAAACGTTCTTTGTCAGGCAAATTCTTACTTTCTCGCCCGACCTTTGCGAGCGCAGCTTCGACGCGCCGCTGCGCAAATTCCACTTCTCCACTGATGGCGCCATATACCGCGACGCAAGCCGCAGGTTAGAGGTTGTCGTGGACCAAGCGGCGATGCCGCTCCTTTGGGACGCCACCTGGAACCAATGGAAACATTTGCTCGATGCCAAAGCAGAGGTTCGGGCGACGTTTCTCCAGACCGGCGTTTACCGCATAAAGGATGGAGAATGGACTCCTGTAACTTGGGAGAAGTCTCTGCCTAGCCGGGTCAAGGTAACGCTGCCGCCTGATATTAACGAGCGAATCGAGGCTGCGCGTCGCCGGCATCACATTTTCGGCCAGCACGCTGACTTCTTCGCCAGCCTGCGCGCCCGGATCGAGCGGGAGCCGGTCGCGAAATCGGAGATCGAGCGGTTGTGCAGCGATGCAGGAATTCCCGGCGACTTCGACGCGTCAGAAACCATCTGGCAAGCTGACTACGATCGGTTCTATTACCGGGAGCTATTGAAGCGTGCCAGAACCGTGTACTTCTTCCGAGATGAGTTCATCTTTGAGCTTGAGCGAGTGGTTGCGACTGAAAGACCGGAATTGGGCCATGCCACCTATCTGTTCGCGAAACCCGCAAACATGGATGACTTCCTCCGACTATATGCTAGGACCACTAAGCAAGCCATTCGTGCCAACCGGGGCAACATCGCCGAGCAAGCCGGATTCGTAGGTCGCATCAATCACGGGGTAAAGCCTGAAACATGGTTGGAGGCCCTGCGGGTTTTCCTGGGACGGTCAGTCTAACCTTTGCCGGCAGGAGTGATGCTGTCCCAAATTCCGGATGCCACCGCGACATGAGCATATAATGTAGCTTTCTCAAGGCGTGATTTTGACGGGCATTCTGCCCGGTAAGGCGCTCGCTTCATTATGTGCGGAGGCCAAGGAGATCGGTGTGAAGGTCAAGGTTGAATGCTTCGCAGGTCGAAGAAGGGACCAGCGGCCGGTCCGTTTCAAACTCCGCGACCGCGACTACATCGTCGAGGAGATACAAGATCATTGGAAGGGACTCGATGGCGAGTTCTTCAAGGTCCTTACCGAGGACGGCAACCTTTATATCCTTCGCCGCCACGTGGCCGGCGGAGCCGATGAGTGGTCCTTACGATCCATTGGACCGCAAGCGAATCAGCCACTTTCGTGATTTTCTCCGACCTGCGCGTGCGCCTCTCACGCGAAAATGCAACTCCGGGCGCACAGCGGTCGGTGAATGAGCTGCGGAGGGGAAATAGTCATGTTCAGGCGCTGGGTGGACGATCATTTCAAGCTGGTTGGAACATTCCTCTTGATCCTTGCGGGTCTGAATCTATTGATTTCCTATACGCTCTTCCCAGAGCATCCCATAATGGCCTTGGCCAACGCCACGATGGCAGTGATCCTCGCCGTGGGAGTGTTAATGTCCTGGCGATCCTCATGAGCAAGCAGAAAGGCGTAACGTCGAAATTTGCCATGCTGCGGAGCGATGGCCGATGAATTTAACGCGCCATTTCGGTGGCTTGGCCGTTTGCCGGCAATTTGTCTTGTTGGAAGGCATCGGGAATTGCGACCTCAAACCCGTAGGTAAACAGTACGCAAGGCAGGATTTATTTACTGGAACCCCGCTTCCGGATCGTCGAGGTTATATCTCCAGTTGGCCGATTTATGGGCCAAGTCGCGTTACTGAATCAGTTGCGCTCCTGGTGGGCGAGGTTCCAAGCAAGCATGGGGCAAATGTAGCATGAGCACGCACTCAACCTGAACCGCGTCCGCCCGAGTGCGTACACTCGGCATGAACATATGGTGGTTGTCTGGACCGGGCACACTTCGACAGGCCTGGTTTAGTCTCGTCACACCCATCCTGCCTTGATTCTATTGAGATGAACAGCTTAGGGCGCGTCGTGTCCCTTTGTTCCGGCTAAGCCGGAGCGTCGCAAATCTCTACGTGCAGTGCCCCGGAATGATTCGCGAACGACTGAAGTACATCATTCATCGTCAGGTAAAGCGGTCCGGAGTCACCGGCAGCGACCGTCATGATGCAATACGCGCCGATCGCGAAGACACGCTTTGTTCCGAAAGGAGTCAAGGGCTGGGAAGCGTCCGGGATGTCCACCGAGCTTCCACCCAGCTTTCCGATGAGGGCCCCTAAAGGAGCGCCGGGGCAAAGATACGAGGTTTTGGCATCGCCGGATGGCGCCCCGTTTGGACCGTATTCTACACGACTGTCCCCGGCGTCGTTTGCTGTCCACTTTAAGGGCACGCTTTTCCCGTCCTTGTCCTTGTCCACAACTCGGAAACGCAGAAGGCGCGGACCGGGGATGAACTCGACCGCACGATTCCAAAAACCATCCGGCTTCGCGTCAACTTTCACCGTATCAATAAGACCCCAGTTCGGGCAGGTCATTGGAGCTTTTGGCATAAAATGAACTCCGAACTCAAGTCGCTTGCGGTTCCGGATAATCTGGAAGAAGCACTGGCCTCAAGATGATTTCGGTAGCCAGATCCATCGAGACCGTCATGCCGTCGTGTAAGACGACCACGTAACCCTTGTCATCGCGGCCCATTGTGAGGAGGGCTAGGGCCCGACCGTCAGAATAAGTTGCTGTAACCATGGGCGAGTCGAACGAGATGGTCACAGCGGCGATTTCGGAAACCCTCTTGTTCCCAGCATCAGTGCGGCACCTTTTGCATACTACCCGCGCATTCGCGTCTGGCTCCTCATAAAGCACTGCCTCGCCGTTCGGGGCCGAAGGGAGGAACCTGTTATACAGGTTGATTGTTGCTTCCAGCATTTGTTTGAGTCCACCCCAAAGAGCTGCGGCTTTGATGGCAAGCGTTTGCGCATCAGCCTCCGCATTACGGCTCTTCAGGGCGAGATCGCCTGTCCAGTCCAATCGCTTCCTCCGATACCAGCTGACTGCTCTCGGTTGAAATGTTCTTCTGATATACTACTCGCCCGTAGGTGCTCACAGGAGGTCCCATCTGATGGAGTCAATTACTCTCCCCATGATCCTAACAGATTTGAGCCTCGAAGATGCATTCGATACCATGAAGTCGGCCGGGCGCTCCGGCATCGTGTGGCAGAAAAGTCCCGACGAGTTCCGTTTGTACACCGCCGCTGATGTGGTTGTCAACATTGCGAGTGGGGAAACACACCTGGGCCAGTTGCCGGGCGAGGAAGTCGAACTGCCGGACATTCCCGCGGTGGCGAAAGCAACACCGGAGCCTTACATCGATACCGAGCGGCTTGCCGCGTCGCTGAGTTTAGACAAAGGCTACGGCTTACTGGCGGCCGGACAGTACAAGACTCAGCTACGAGCAACACTTATAGTTAGGACCGCCGAGTTGCTCGCCAATCTGGAACCGGCTCCGGAAGACTGTTATTGCGCGAAGGGCCATCCTGGACCGAGAGGTGGAACGTGCCCTAGGGATGGGACTAAGATCCGATGCAGATAGTTTAGAATAAGGTGCCAGCGATGTTGAGCGGACTGCTCGATACTATCAAATCTCAGTTCACTTCCAAGAGCTATTGGCTTGGGGCCATGATGCCGCTGCTCCTGTTCCTTTTTGCGAACGGCATCCTGGTCCACCGGCATGCACCACGCCTCATGAAATGGCTGACCTCAGTACAAGGTCTAGAAGCGACCGCATTCGTGTATTCGCTGCTGCTGGCGATCTTGTTGGCAGTGGCCTATATCCTATCGATTCTGAGTTCACCCATGCTTCAGGTGCTTGAAGGGCAGCACTTGCCGGTTTTGAGCGCTCTTCTGTACCGCGTACAGTGGGGTCGGATCATGCGAATCGACCGGGAATACGACAGAGCTGTGGGGGAGGAAAACCTACTCGAAAAGAGGTGCCCCACTTGGAAGAATGGACTGCTTGCAGCGAGGAAGGCTGGAGAGGGAAAGGCTGCGCCAGGTTGGAAGAAGTGGTTGGCGGAACTCTTGTCGAACGACAACGGGCGCTGGACATTGTTTCACCTGGCAAGCGTGCGGTTTCGCATGCGCCATGGCTGTCGAGTGAAAGTAGAGCTCCTCGAGAAAACCGTCACTGACCTCACGCACTTGCTGGGGAGATTAGATGCGGATCGCAACGTCAACCGTACCCTTGACGCTGCGCATGCCGACTTACTGAATGCGATGCAGTACGCCCTCGACCGTGCGCAGTTCGATCGCATTAGCCTGCTCAATTACCGCCAATTCCACTTTCCGGGGGCCCGACCTAGCGCGCCGGAGAAGAAAAAGGGACCATCCACAAGCAGCCTCCTGGCACCAACCAGTATGGGCAATATCGGCCGCACAATTCGCAGCTACGCCCTTACACGGTATCAACTTGATCTGGACATCCTCTGGACGCGGTTGCAAAGCGCACTCCAGAAGGATGGTGCCGCATACTTCAGTAGCCTGCAGGATAGCAAGGCGCAGTTGGATTGCACGGTGACTATGGTGTGGTTGAGTGCAATCTTTACGCTCCTTTGGACAGTGGCCTTGCTGTACTTCTGCGCGGATTCCACAATGATGGAGTTCCGGGTTGTGGGAATCTCAGGGACGGTAGCAACGATCATCAGCTATTGGCTCGCTTGCTCTAGCTACCGCACGTTCGCCGACGTAGTGCGGAGCTGTGTCGACCTATTTCGTCTAAAAGTGATTGACGGACTCAGTCTTCCGCAGCCCTATGGTTCCGAAGAGGAGCGCGAGCTATGGCGTCGGGTGGGTGATGCCATAGGATACGGAGCGCGCGAGCAGTTCAAATACAAGACGCCATGAGATGCATTGGGGACTGGCTCACGATTCCGTCGATTTTACTATTACTCTGGTGTGCGTTTCTTTGGAAGGGATATGCATGGCACAAGGAGCGGTCGCAAACGTACCCGAACTCACAGATCGCGCAGCCCGGATGCCTGTCCGCTTCCCAGAAGTCAACACTGCCCCATGGCACCGCGACCCACGCCATGCCCGTGAATTGGCGAGTTTCGGCCGAAGATGTCACAGGCATGCCTGGAGCTGAAGGCCGGTATATTGCGTGCGCCGCAGGCCCGGGAGACCCGCTGATCCAGGAAGACTTGCAACCTGCTCCCAAAATCGCACCAGCCGACGGAAGGCTCGCATATTCCTTTCCGCTGAAGCTCAATTCTGCCGTTGATCGGAGCCTGAACGCTGGTATGAAGGTTCAAGTATTCGAAGAGTCGGGGCCAGCCCTCGTGACCAAGGCGCAGGTCCTTACCGTAATCTGTGACGACAGTTGCGTTGCGATACTGGAGGTAACGCCCGCCGAGTCCCAGCTTCTCATGCGGGAAGGCCCCGCGAAGCTAAGACTCGTCCCTCGTCAGTAAGCAAGAAGCTTGCTCCATCGGCATGCTTGGGCCGAGACTCTGGTCAAGGCTCTTTATCCAAAGGATGTTTCTTCGCTAAGTTAATTGAATTGAGATAATCAAGCGTGATACGGTCTCTTTTGGAGGCTTCGAAACATGCAGATTATTTTCGGTACGTTGTCGATCTCAGACTTGGATTCTTCTCTGCTGCCGCAGAACGCCTTGCTGCTTATGTCCGGGTTTCCGGATCCACAACAGGCCGCGCGGGCAGCCACGAATTATATTGTCAATGTAAAGGGAATCGCCAGCGGAACAGCGGTTGCTGTAACGGGAATGCCCACTACGATTGGAAGCCAGCCAGCAATCGTAATGTCTGACATCAATCCGTCCGGCGGGCTGGAGGCCTACGCACCCGAAATGAAAGCGTCGAAACCCAAGCGCGCGAGAAGGAATTGAGAGGGGCATACCGTGAAAGCGCGATATCTTCTCTTGGCTTTATCTGTGCTTGCCACAATGACGGGATGCCATCACTTTCATCAACTCGCCGGAACGGCGAACTGGAAGCCGGATGTACCCTATGCCAAACAGCTGGTGTCCGAAGAGAGAAACGGCAATGGAATCGAAGTTGGCGAGCCTAAGATTTATGACGATGCGTCCCTCAGAATGATGCTCGACGCGACTCGCGCCAAGCTCGCTGGTATGACCGGATTGGACCAAGGTTCTCTGATTTCGAGCTTGGGAAATGTCAACGGTGCGACCATCAGCCAGACCGAACTAGGCCTCCAAGTCTCCGGCCCAACGCCGCCTGGCGTCGTGACCACCAACACTGGCGCAACAAACTCGACTACTACGAATGCAAATCTGCCCTCGGGTAATACCAGCGTTCCGGGCACGGTCACCGTTGCTACTCAACCGAGCACTCAAAGCGTTATAACCACTGTCGCGCCGTCGTCCGCGCCCCCTACAGTCCCGGCAGGACTGGCCTTCACACCGCCTAGTTCCGTTTCGCCTTCGTCTTTAGACATCTTAAACGAGCAGATGCAATTGAGCTATGAAATGGCCAACCTCCAGCTTCTACTCGAAGGCGCGCTGTCGGATCGCTTTGTCGCATCCCAACGCTTCGTCAAACCTCGGGTGACACTTGGCTTCCCGATTTCGCTCCGGACTCCGTCGGCGTTCCGCGACGCCGTGGCCGTCGTCGATGTTGAAGTCAAGTCCATACCGAATACGCTATCGAATGAACCTCCGGCCATTACCGCGGTGCTTCCGCGCGAAAAGACATACAATGTCGCTGCTATGACCGATCGCACTACTTCCATTGGCGCTGGAGCCGTAATCGGCATGGTCGGGCTGGCTGGTTCCTCTATTCGGGGACGCAAAACTCT
Organism: Terriglobia bacterium; assembly: GCA_046706005.1. Lineage (GTDB taxonomy): Bacteria > Acidobacteriota > Terriglobia > UBA7540 > UBA7540 > JBJKPU01. The sequence goes on from JBJKPU010000012.1 coordinate 17,491, forward strand.
CTATCTGGTTCAGGACCAGGACACTGTGGCTTTGGAGCGCCCGCCCGATCCAAGTAAGCCCAACGTCGTGTCTTTTCTCTGGGAGTTCCATCCGGTGCTCGGACAGCATTACGTGCGCAGTGGGCTGAAACAGACGTTCGTCCAATTGGCTTTTCCGACCCTTGGCACTGTGGATTGCTATGGCACGATCAGAATCCGAACATATTGGCGCCATTTCGATCAGAAGCATGGCACCACGGGAGCCGTGATTCCAGAATCCGTTCTCGTATCCAGGCGCACATTCCCCATTCCTCGATTTGACCTCACGCCCCGGGTTGACAACGTGACTTTTGAAGATCTCGGTGACGGCACAGTTCTGGTCTCGGTCGTAGGCAGCTACTTGGCCGGAACGTACGTGCAGCTTGGCCCGGCGCGTTACGACGCAGGCAAGAATTTGCTTGCCGAAGACACTGGCCTTAAGTTTATTGCTCCTATCGCCGCATTGGCTCAATGGACCGGCCACATCGTCGCTCGCAGCGGCGCGCAGGCGGATCTGTTGAAGCCTTTGGCGCAAAAACCGCTACCACCTCTGAGCATGGCCAGTTGTCAGCCGCCCACGCCTGCGTTGTCGTCGCAGCCCCCGGCGCCTCCCCCTTCAACATGGTGGCGAGAACGGCTGAATATCGTTGGGGCAAAGGCTGAACCGCTGAACGCGACGGATAGCACCCTTCGAGTTGAGATGTCTACAGACTATGGTGGTCCGGTCGTTTCAGCCCTTCGCCCAAGCGGTTGTGATTGGCTGAATCAACGGGATAAGCCTGTAATGGTAAGTACCGCTAAGTACTGGGACAAACTACTGCTGGATGTCGGCGGAAAAGTCTACGGCTTAAAGGATGCTCCCCTGAAGCGCGAGAATAGTCCGCACCGAGTGGTCGTCAGCGCCGTGGTTCCGACTGCGTTGCTGGTCGCGAATCCCAAGGTGCGAGTGTTCCGGCCATTCTGGTCAGACACGGAAGGGGTCGGGGCGCACTGCTATGACGCCAATTACAACCTGACCAATTTTGGCCTGGATTCCGCAGTGGAACGCCTGGTACTGGTCTCCGTGGCTGCGAACGGTGATGCGACTTACATCTTATACGGTAACGGTCTGACTCAAGCCAAGATCTTGGTGCCCAGCTCGGGAACGACGCTCGCGCCGGTCGACAACGTTCCCCAAGGACGCATCCGGCTGCTGACCATCACGAAATCCGCCCTTGCGACCACAAAGAAAATTGTCCTCCAGAAGGAGGACGGTCAGCGCCCATTGGTGCTCGATATTCCCGAGGCCAAAGCGACCCCTCCCAACGTCACCATCGATTCGCCGGTTGTCCAAAATACCGACGAACTAGACGTTTCAGCCGAAAATGCAGCGGATATCGGTTCAGTCGTGATGGAGAAAAAGATTCTAAAGTGGAAGCCTGTCAACGATTCGACGATTCGTTTGTTGAACCTTAGGGCTGAGGGCGTCACTAATGAACAGAAGAGCCGCGAACTCACAATCCAGTACAGAGACGGCGTGAAGGTCACTGTGAAATTTGAGGTTGTCGCTGCACGAGTCGGCGTGAAGTGACTGTAATATGGATAATTGTCCCCGCCCACACCGGCTGCCCGTCGCCGCGGCCATTGTCTCAGAATATCGCCTCTTCTGCCGACAAGCACTCCGGAAGACCCTACAAGAGCTTCACAGCCGGATCGATCCGCTCTGTTCGCGAACGGTTTACTGAGAGCTGGCGATCACAGCCCTTCCCCTTCCCACAAGCGATCGGCCACTCGGTCCTCCCTGACGGCGCAGGATTTACCAATAACGACCCACTTGGCGATAAGTCGGCTATTCGCGGATGTCCCATCGAAAATTGATGGCGGAGCCTTTTAGTTTGCCCTCTCGCAATTATCAACTGTGTTTGGCCTGTTTTCTCATCCGCTTCCAGCACTTCGGGTCGATCCTGAGTACGGAAGTCGCCCCGGTCGCGAGATTGATGAAGCCGCCGTGATAGCTGATTTCCCCGTAACGAAACAGGCGGGCAAGCAGCGCCAGCGCGCGCTGTGCAAGGGTCGAATTTACGAAGGGGGACTGGCGTTCAAGGGCCTCAAGAGCGCTGCAACTTGGTTCGTTGTCTTCGTCCAAAGCCGGGTCACAAATCTCAGGAAAAAGCTCGAAGGACGTGCGCAGGCGCAATCTCGATCTGCGATTGCGCTCGTTGAGAGGCTCCCCCAGAATGAACTGTCCAGTGTCCGAGCTGTTCCCCAAATCCATCGCATAAGAGGCTGAACTCCAGTTGCTCACCGCGTCCCGAATCGCGGCTCTCGCCGCTCGCGTGTCAACGCAACCGATGACAATATGCGCGCGCAAATCGTCGCCGGAGTAATTCCGCAAAATAAACGTGCCCGGTTTCAGGTGGGTCGGAATTACTTCCCATTTCAGTCCCCAGAAGAGGTTCAGCCGGTTGATCAAAACGACCGCTTTGTTATGGCCGATCTCTGATCGTGCGAAGGGCTGGCGAATACAATTAAAGGGTGAGATTGCATCGCCGTCCATCACGGTGACGTGCAAACCGCCGGGGTGGCCCCAAGCCATGAGAGATTGATGGAGATAGGGCAGTCCGGCGACGACGGCACTTCCCGTACCTCCGCAGCCGACGACCAGCACGCGCACCTGACGTTCGAGCAATTCGGGATGGATGCGGTGTGTTTCCATGGCAATATCCTCAGCGGTCGGCTCCGCGGGCAACGAATTCCTCCAGCGTCTCGCCGGCATCCGTCAGGTACCGGACTGGGAATCTTTTTCTCCCGGTAAGACTCCTCCACAGGCCGATGAAACCTCCCAAGTGATTGGTGAGCCGAACTGCTCCGGCGGCGTGGGTAAAATTCGAGTGAAAATAAGCAGCTTGCCACAACGCATTGGAAGAAACGTCGGAACTATCGGGCACGCGCATCGTCCCAGCGCACACCAGGCCTCGGCTGTCGGTGTTCCAATAGGGAGCAGTTTTGAGCGGCGTGTTTGCTGTTGGCCGCGACGTCGTTGCAAGCGCCCTTACGAAAAGGTCCTTGCCAGTCACCTTGAAGACGAGTCCCGGGTGAGGAAAAATGAGGCCATTGAGTTTTCGCGCTTCTGTATCGTTACCGCCAAAAAACATTACGCGGCGTTGCGGGCGTGACCACCACGCCAGCATATCCGGCGTGCGTGCGAGAACGTAGTCGGGAAGAATCTCGGGCTTGACGCGGGCACCGAGACCCTCGGCCAGCTTGCGGATAAATGCGGTGGTTAGCAGTTCTCCCGGCGCAAGATACGGAGCGCCGTCCTGACTTTGCTCGACTTTGTGGAGGCTCGCGAAGGCGCCGTCGCCGCCGCTTCGATAGACCAGCACGGCTTCGCTGAGTTTGAATTCTCGGTTGGCTCCGATGTCAACGAAGGCTTTCATATTTTTAACCTGTAACAATCCATTTGTCGTTGCCGGGCATGAGGTTCAGCAGTCGGCTCGCTGCGGCAAGGGTTTCGCAAGCGACGCCGAATCCGTTGAATGCGCCGCCCACGCTTTCTCGGTTGCCCGGATCAAACGGGATGATCAGATTCGGCTCGGGCGTGACTTCCATCATTCCTTGGGACTCCTCATCGAACAACGCCGCGACTCCATCCCCTTCCGCGAAGATGGCCAGCAGCGATGGCAGAGGAGGATTGCAGTCCGAAAGCAGCTCGCCGATTCCGTCATCAAGCTGCGGCCGCTCCGTCTTCTCCGACGCCTTCTTGAGGTCAAACAAACCTGCGACCAACTTTGCCGCAAGTGGCTCAGTCATCTGGCCTGTCAGAAGGGAAAGCTCTTTGAGACCCAGGGGTGGGTGCTTCATGCACGGCGGAATCGAGCCTTCCACGTCAGGTAGTTCGTACTGGTCGGCGTCCGGCTCATTCGCGATCCAATCCTTCAAATTCTCGATTCGTTCCTGAGCATCTCTCAAATCGTAGACCCTGATCCAGCGATTCAACGCGGCGACAAATTGGTAAAAGAACGTTGCCGGTAATCTCGGGTGATATCCCTTGAGCAGTTCCAGCGTCGGGCCAAAGACAACGCAGCCCGCCTCAGATGGCTCGACGGTCAAGAAGAGCCTTGGAGGAACAGCTTCATCCTCTTCAACCCAGGCGGAGGGAGAAGTGCTGATTCTTGCTTCCAAGATAAATCGGCGCTGTATGTCGGGCCCGCCGTGCGCTTCAATCCAGCGCTCAAGAGTGATCCCGATGAAAGATGTTGGCTCGCATTCCGTTTCTCTCCATTCCGCCGGCGCCGCAACGTCCAGTTCGAGGAGAGGTTTGGCCAGCAAGATAGCGAGGCGGTCATCAGCAACCAAACGATGAACCAGCGGCACGGAATCGAGGCGCGGAAGCCTCAAACCGCTTCCTGGCGCCATCAACTTACGGGCGGAAGCGAGCCGGGGGGCGCGTCGAGTGGCGTGAGGTTGTAAGCGCGCGCGCTCTCGTCCACGGCGGCCGCGAAGAGGGCGGAGGCGTGAATCAGGTCCGGGCATCTGGCAAACCTCCCGACGAGCGTTTGGTAACGGGCATGGCGCCCCTGGCGAAGGTTTTCAAGTTCCGCCAGGACCGCCTGCTTCGTCACCTCCTTCTTTCTGGCATTTCGGCTCATCGGGTTACCCCTTCGAGCCGATAGCTCGCGTGAACTGATAGCGCAGCTTGTCTCCGACGGCCTCCGGCCCGGTGATTGTCGCCGTGGCGATGTCGGGATATTGATGCGCGTACAGGTTGCGGATTTCCTCTGGCGAGAGCTTCGGGTCAATGTCCGGAAGCCTCACCCCATTGAATTCGAAGTAGCGGGAGAGTACGTGGCCTTCCATTAGAGTGCGAGACCTCCTTTGGGTTGAGTTGAAGTGGATTCGGGCGATGCCGCTCCGAACAATCCCGGTGTGCCAGCCGATGCCGACGCAGGCACAGCCTCGGGCGGCGTTGACGAAGCAGAGGATGCCGTTGAGCCTGGCTCAGTCGCCGTCGCAGTGATTTCTTTGTCGAGCGGCTTGTGAGTGGC
>JBJKPU010000013.1:0-88686 GCA_046706005.1 Terriglobia bacterium
TGCAATTGCCGCCGCGCCGCGAGCGCATAAACCGAAAGCTGCAGACTCTTGTCGGCGTCGCGCTGCGATTTGGGGCGGCCGGTCTTAAAATCCACCAGTTCCACGGCCCGCGGGCCGCGATCTTCCATCGGTTGAATCTGATCGATGCGCCCTTCCAGCAACACATCTTCGAGTTCCATCCTGAAACCAGTTTCGGAACGAATCTTCGCCGCCTCGACCGGCAGCGCGTTTTGCTTTTCAACGAACGTGCTCAGTTGTTCCAGTCCCGCCTTCTTATAAGTTTCCTCCTGATAGGCATCTTCGAATCCAGCGCTCTTCCAAGCCTGAAGATAATAATCGCGAATTACTTCGAAGGCGGGCGTTCCCTGTTTGCGCAGTTCGAAATACTTTCGCACTGCCTGATGCATGACGCTTCCGAATGTCAGCGCCGCCTGCGGCCCGGTGGGAATTTTCATGTAGTGCCCGAACTTGAATTTCAGCGGACACTCCAGATAGGTTTCGATTGCCGTGGCGCTCAGCGTGAGCTTTCCGTTGGCTGGCGCATCGGGGCGGCGGGACGCCCATGCCGTCACGGGCGGATGCACGGCGGGATTCTCCGAACCCGCTGGAAAGAGCTGCTCCTGTTCTTGACCGGCCGCGGCCTTGGCACCAGGCTTCGTCCCGCTGGACGGAGCGGCGGGAAGCTCGATGCATTCGATGTCCCGCGCCAGTACGGCCGGATTCGAGCGCAGATCTTCAATCAGGCGCGACGGCTTTTTACCAGCGGCAACGACACTTGAGACGTAGAGTTCATCCTGCGCGCGCGTCAGCGCCACGAAGAACAATCGGCGCTCTTCCTGCAGGTGAATGTTCGCGGGCGGCTCGGGACCTTTGCGCAACGCGTCGGGGAAATCAATCACGGGCTTCCGATCCGTGGTGGGAAAGCGGCGCGGCGCCACGCTCAGCACAAACACAACCGGAAACTCCAGTCCTTTCGCCGCGTGCACGGTCATCATTCGGACGGCATCCCGCGGAGCAATTTCCTCCGAGGCTTCGATTTTTCCGCCCGCCTCAAGGAAGAAATCGAAGTACTCGATGAATTCGTCGAGCTTCCGGCTTTCGCTCTTCGATTCCCAGTTTTCGAGAAACTTGCGGAAGGATTCGACGTAGATCGCGTCGCGATCCGCCGGGACGAACCGCAGGTCCAAGCGCTCGACAAGGCGGTCGAACAGAACCGTCACCGGCATGCGCGCCGCCGCTTTTCGCAGCTCGGTCAAAATCGTTTTCAACTCGGGCCAACCGGTGCCTTCGATTTCGTGTTTGAAGAGCGCACGGCTCATCGCTTCCAGCGAATCGTAAAGCGAGCAACGGTCTCGTGCGGCCTGGCGGCGAACTTCGATCGCAATGTCTTCCGGAAGTTTCCAGCGCGGCGCCAGCAGTACGCGCGTCAGGCTGATGTTGTCGTGAGGCGATGCGATAACCCGCAGGTAGGCGATCAGGTCGCGCAGGATGATCGTCGAATCGAGCGAAAGGCCGCGAATGGCAAAAGGAATTTCGCGGCGCAGGAATTCTTCAACCAGCAGGTCGCGGTGGCTGTGGGCTCGATAGAGAACCGCGATTTCGCCGTAGTGCCGGCCCTTGCGAACCAGATTTTCAACCAGCGCGCCGATGCCCGCAGCTTCACTTTGGGGGTCGGGAGAGGTTATCAGGCGAACGGCTACGCCGTCGCTTTTTTCGGCAAGAAGCGGAGGCTTATTTCCTTGACGTTCGTTGTGAGCGATCACGGCATCCGCGGCGTGCAGAATCCTTCGAGCCGAGCGGTAATTGCGGTTCAGGAAAATCGTCGGCGCGCCGGAAAACCGTTCGTGGAACATGGCAAAGGCACCGTGCGCGGCGCCGCGAAAACGGTAGATGGCCTGGTCATCGTCGCCGACGGCGGTGATATTGTGCGGCGGACCCGCCAGCCGACGGAGCAATTCCACCTGGCCGTAATTCGTGTCCTGAAATTCGTCCACCAGGATAAAGCGCGAACGCAGGCGAATCGCCTCAAGCGTTTCCGGCTCGCTGTCCCACAGGCGCACGGTCTCGCTGATCAGGCTGCCCAGGCTCGAACTGCCGGAATCCTCGATCAGCCGGCCGCTCGCACGGAAAACATCGGCCAGTTCCTTCAGCTTTTCGATTTCCCCGCTCGCGAGCTTTTTTTCTGCCGCGTCCATTCCCTTAGCGCGCCCGGCAAATTCACGCTCCGCATGCGCGACGAACGCCGCAAAATCCTCCGGCTCGATGAGTTCATCCTGGCATCTCGCAAAAAAATCGTTCAAGTCATGAAGGAAGGCGCCGGGCGCGGCCAGCTTCTGGTAATGGCGCAGGCCAAGCTGCTCCATGCGGCGCCGCAGAAAAATCCAGACGTCCACCTTGTCGAGAAGCTGGCGGTCAAAATGGCGCTCCGAAAGAACGCGCAGGCAAAAGGCATGAAAGGTGGAAACATGCGGAGGCTTTTCGTTTTGCCCGAGCTTAGCCGCGACGCGGCTCTTCATCTCCGCCGCCGCTTTTTCGGTGTAGGTCAGCGCCAGGATGTTTTCCGGCCGCAGGCCCGGCATGTTCGCGGCAAGCCATGCAATGCGCTCCGTGATGACTCGCGTCTTGCCGCTGCCCGGCCCCGCGACCACCAGGAGCGGCCCTTCGCCGTGTTCGACCGCCCGACGCTGTTCTGGATTGAGGTGCATCGCCTGCCTTGGAGCTTTATTCTGCCACAATCCGACTTCCGCCACGGCTTGACCTTTTAATCGGCCAAAATGTGACCGTCGCCACATCAGAGACCGCGGCGCTTTGTGCTACAATTTACTTTCTTCAAATTGAAAGTAAGGAGCGAAACACGTGGCGCAGATCGATTTGATCGTGGGACGGGAAATTCTGGACTCGCGGGGCAATCCGACCGTGGAAGCGGAAGTCAGGCTGCGTGATGGAGCTTTCGGGCGCGCAGCCGTGCCCTCAGGAGCGTCGACGGGCGAACACGAGGCGCTGGAATTGCGCGACGGCGACAAGCGGCGCTTTCAGGGCAAGGGCGTACTGCAGGCCGTTGAGAACATCAACACCGTCATCGCCCGCGAAGTCGGCGGCCACGACGCCGCGAACCAGGGCGCCATTGACGCGCGCCTCATCGAACTCGACGGCACGCCGAACAAGAGCAATCTGGGCGCGAACGCCACGCTCGCCGTCTCCATGGCCGTCTGCCGCGCCGCGGCGCAATCGGCCGGGCTGCCGCTGTTTCGATACCTGGGCGGCGTTATGGCGCGCGTGCTTCCCGTGCCGATGATGAACGTGCTGAACGGCGGCGTGCACGCCGACAACACCGTGGACTTTCAGGAATTCATGATCATGCCCATCGGCGCGGAAACTTTTTCGCAGGCGCTGCGCATGGGCGTTGAAACCTTCCACGTGCTGAAAAAAGTTCTGAAGGAGCGCGGTTACTCGACGTCGGTGGGCGACGAGGGTGGATTCGCGCCCAGCCTGAAATCCAACGTGGAAGCAATCGAGCTAATTCTTGAAGCCATCGAGGCGGCGGGCTATGCACCGGGCCGCGACGTCGCGCTGGCGCTCGATCCCGCTTCAAGTGAAATGTTCCAGGACGGCAAATACGTCTTCTTCAAGTCCGACAAGTCCATAAAGTCCGACGAGGAAATGATCCGGCTCTACGCGGACTGGATCAAGCAGTACCCGATTCTTTCGCTCGAAGACGGCCTCGCTCAGGACGACTGGGAAGGATGGAAGAAGCTGACCGACGAACTGGGCGACAAAGTTCAACTGGTCGGCGACGATATTTTTGTGACCGACACGGAACGCCTCTCGCGCGGCATCGAGGAAGGCGTGGCAAATTCCATTCTCATCAAGCTGAACCAGATCGGCACCGTCACTGAAACCATGGACGCCATCGATCTGGCGCGGCGCAACGGCTATACCTCCGTCGTATCCCACCGTTCGGGTGAAACCGAAGATCCCTTCATCGCCGATTTCACCGTCGGTCTCCAGACCGGACAGATCAAGACCGGCTCCGCCAGCCGCACAGACCGCATCGCCAAATACAATCAGTTGCTCCGCATCGAGGAAGAACTCGGCGACGCGGCGCAGTTCCTAGGCAAGGACGCTGTGAACTGCGGCGAATAACGCTGCGCTGATTCCTAAGTTTTGGCTTTCGCTTTTCCCTGGCTGGCGACGGCTTCCATCGCGGCCTTCACGCGCTCCGGGTCGCCCAGATAATAGTGCCGAAGCGGCTTCAACTCATCATCCAATTCATAGACCAGCGGCATGCCGGTGGGAATGTTCAGGCCGACGATTTCCGCGTCGGGAATGTTGTCGAGAAATTTCACCAGCGCGCGCAGGCTGTTGCCGTGGGCGGCGATCAGCACTCGCTTGCCGGATTGGATGTCGGGCGCGATGGCCTGATGCCAGCAGGGCAGGAAACGCGCCACGGTGTCCTTCAGGCATTCGCTCAGCGGAAGCTGATCTTTGGTCAGACCCTGGTAGCGCGGATCGGCGCCGGGATAACGCGCATCGCTTTCTTCTAGCGCCGGCGGTGGAACATCATAACTGCGCCGCCACTGTTTGACCTGCGCTTCGCCATACTTGGCCGCCGTCTCCGCCTTATTCAATCCCTGCAGCGCGCCGTAATGCCGCTCGTTCAGCCGCCAGTCGCGGATGACCGGAATCCACATCAGGTCCATTTCATCGAGCGCGATCCAGAGCGTCCGAATGGCGCGCTTCAGAACAGATGTGTAGGCGATGTCGAACGTGTAGCCATCCGTCTTCAGGGCGCGTCCCGCTTCGTGCGCTTCCTTGAAACCTTTTTCCGAAAGGTCCACGTCCGTCCAGCCGGTGAAGAGATTTTCCTTGTTCCAGACGCTTTCTCCGTGCCGCAGCAAAACCACCTTGTGCATTTTCTTCTCCTTCTCTTTGCCCCGCTCCACAAGGACGCGCGCCGCAGGCAAAGGGGCGGCGCGCTCCTGCTCAGGCTCGATTCGCTGGGCTATCTATAATTTATCACTTTGCGCCGGCGAACGGGTTCGTTCGGCTTCGTTTGGGAGCCCGATCCTTTGTTTTCAATCAGTTAACGGCTTCGTTCGTAAAAAAAGATTGTTTTATTTTGCGTGTTTTCGCGCCCTCGACTTGCCTGGGAGCCGCGTTTTACGCGGGCGGCGCGCCATTTGGAGGTGCACAAGAAGGCGCGTTTTGCGCTCGATGTTGCGGTCAATCAAGCTCACCATGCGCAGCAGGACCCTCCACTCCGGGCTTTTGGGAGCAAGGCACGCATCCACCGCAGCGGCGGAGATTTGCAGGTGCTCGGACTTGTAAAGCTCGAACTGATCCTGCGCGGCCCGCAATTCCTGTTTCAGCATTCGTTCCAGCGCGCCGAGATCGAGCTCCGCGGGCGGCGTGTTGGACGAAGCTTCAACGGCCTTCGCCAGTTCCGCCAGGACGTGCGCGCCGCGTCCGCCCGGGGCTTCGCCATAAATCGAGCGGCAGGCTTCCAGCATGCCGGAAGGAAACTGGCGCAACCCGACGGCGCAAATCAGGGTTTCGAGACGCGAGATCAGGTGATGGAATTTTCCGGCTGAATCCGGAATCGTCACCAGGCCCAACTGCATGGCGGCGGCGTAAGGCACGGCGGGAAAACGCTCGCGCAATTCGATCTGGCGGCGGCGGCGTTCATGCTCCAACGCTTCCCGGGCCTGAGCCTGCAGCGCGGCCTGGGCGCGCTCGGCGCGGCGTCTCTGCCACCTGAGACCGGCGATATCTTCCACCAGCAGGCGCTCGCTGGCATTGGCAGGACAGTGCGCGGCGGTCAATTCATCCAGCAGTTGTTCGTATTCGGCGTGGCCGTCGGGTTCCGCTTCCAGCCGGACAGGAAGCGGGCGCGAGCTGCGTCCGTGCTTCAGCGCGTTCATCCGGGAGTTGGATTTGCCTTGCTCAGTGCGCGGTCCGGTGGATTGCTGCGCGTTACGCCGGTTGGCGGCAATCAGCCGGGCTGAGGCCGGTTGCGGCGCGGGCAAAGTGCTCAGGGTTGTGGTTTGCGAATTGGTTTCCATGGTTGTTGTCTCCTAGTGAAAAGTTTTGGGCTGCCTGCGGTCTGCCGTGAGCAGCCGTTTCTGTTTAATTTATTGTTGTAGCGCCGAGCTTCCGCCCGGCACGTGCCCGACTCGAATGGCGGGGCGGGCGATACGATCCATTCATTTTCCGTCCGCAACCCTAGCAAATTCGAGTGAGACGTTTGGGACGTTCGGGACGTTTGGGACATTAAATGTTTTTATAGCCGTCAAAAAAGAAATTTATGGGTTGCTCGCGGAGAGGCTGCAGCGCGGGCTTTCGACGAAGGCGCGTATACTATTTCTTCTACAAGACGCTCGGGGAACAAAAACAAGGGCGTTTCCGGTACAAGCGTCTTTGCGGGCAGGCGGTTATCGCGGCGGGCGTCAAATCAAGCGAAACGAGGAGGGACGGATGGGAGCTGCACAGGGAATGTTGGCGGAGTTCGATCATGAAATGGCGGGGGTGAGGAAGACGCTGGAGCGGGTGCCGGCGGAGAAGTTCGAATGGCGGCCGCATCCGAAGTCGGGAACGATGGGATGGCTGGCATCGCATCTGGCGACGCTGCCGGGCTGGGCCGTGCAGGTGATCAACCTGGACGGGATGGAGCTGGCCCCTGAAGGCAAGCGTCCCGCCGGGCCGCCCAAGCTGAAGAGCCAGCAGGAAGTGCTGGAAACGTTCGACAAGAACCGCGACGCGGCGCGCGCCGCCATCGCCGGGGCGACGGACGAGCACCTGATGAAGAAGTGGCGGCTGACCATGATGGGCAAGGAGATTTTCAATCTGCCGCGCATCGGCGTGCTGCGCAGCTTTCTGATCAGCCACATGATTCATCATCGCGCGCAACTGGGCGTCTATCTGCGGCTGAACGATCTGCCCGTGCCCTCGCTCTACGGCCCTTCGGCGGACGAGCAGATATAGAGGCTGCTGCAAAACTTCTCGCGAGCCGCGCCAGGGCGCGGTTTTCACCGTGCCCGGACGAGCGGCGAAAACTGTTTTTGCAATCGGCTCCGGACAGCATCCTGCGGTACAGCGCCGCGATGAGCGGGCGCATCATAAGAGTTTGGACCGTCGGAGTGCGTCTGAGAATCGTGGCAACAACCTTTTTTGACACGCCGTCAGCCGCATGCGATAATTTTGCGACAGATAATCGGGTCGGAAGGACAATGAACATGGGCAGAAAAGCAGGAATTGCGAGCGCCGTATTCCTGTCTGGAGTTGTCGCCTTATTCGGCGCGGGAATTCCGAGTGCGCAAGCAGGCAAGACCGGCGCGCAGGATGCTTCCAAACCCGCGACGTCGCCCTCCGACTCCGCCGCGAAAGCGTCGGCGGCCACGCCCGATCATGCGGCATCCTATTATCACTACATGCTGGCCCGGCGATATGCGGAGCTGGCGGGCATTTACAACCGCAACGACTACGTTGACAAGGCGATTTCCGAGTATCAGCAGGCCATCCAGGCCGATCCCGACTCCCTTTTCCTTAAAGTGCAACTGGCGGAGCTTTACTGGCGCGTCAGCAGTGCGGCCGGCACGGCTCCGACAAAGGCCATCGCGGAGATTCAGGAGGTCCTGAAGGACAATCCTGATGACGTGGACGCTCACCGCCTGCTGGGCCGCATCTACGTAACGTCTTTGGGAGAGAACCCGTCGAATTCCTCCGCTCAAGGCGAGGGAAGCGGATCCCAGCAATTCCAGAGCACAATGCAGAAGGCGATCAAGGAATACGAGGAAGTGGAGCGCCTTGACCCGAAGGACACGACCTCGCTCGTGTTGCTGGGCCGTCTTTACAGCTTGAACCACGAGTCCGACAAGGCCGAGGCGACCTTCAAAAAGGTGATGCAGACCGATCCGAACTCCCTCTCCGCCATCATTCATCTGGCGCGGATCGACGCCGACCACGGCCACTTTGGAGATGCCATCGCTCTCTTGAAGAGGATTCCGGATAATGAAATGGACGCCCAGCTTCTCGGATTAATGGGGTACGCGTATTCGCAGGAGGGCAAAAGCGCGGACGCCGAGACAGCCTACCAGAAAGCTCTCGCGATCGAGCCGGAGAACGAGGATATTCGCCGCGCCTACGCTAACGCCTTGATGGCGAACGGAAAGTCCGACGATGCGCGGACCCAGCTTGAAACCATTTTGAAATCCGATTCCCGGGATTCCGGGACGTATATCAGCCTGGCGCGTCTCGACCGCCGGGAGGGCCGCTTCAGCGATGCGCAGAAGGCGCTGGACCACGCCAAGAGCCTGGAACCCGACGGCAACGATGTTGCTTACGAGCAGGCCATTCTGTACGACACGATCGGCAAGGACGATGACGCCATCCCGGTCATCAACCAGTGGCTGCAGCGGACCGCGAAGCCCGAGGCCCAGTACACCGAGGCGGAAGCCAATAACCGGGCTGCCTTCCTGCAATTGCTGGGAAGGATTTACAACTCTCAGAACAAGTATGACCGGGCCATCGAAACCTTCAAGCAAATCGTCGCCCTGGGCGGCGACCAGGCTCCCTCCGGAGAAGGCCTGATTGCGGACACATTGCGGCTGAAGCGCGAGCCGGCTAAGGCCCTGAAAGTGCTCGACACGGCGATTGAGAAATATCCCCATAACAATTCCCTGCGGCTGGGGCGGGCGCGGCTGCTGGGCCAGCAGGGCAAAGTGGACGAAGCCATCAGCCAGCTCCAGGCCATGCTGACCGGTTCTCCCATCGACAACGAAATCTATCTGGCCATGGCCGACGTTTATATGGGCGCCAAGAAGTACCCCGATGCCGAGACGGTGGTCAAAAAAGCACTGGCCCTGATTCCCGATCCTGACGATCAGGAAGGCGCGCGGTTCATGCTGGGATCGGTTTACGAACGGGAAAAGAAGTACGACCTGGCGGAAGAGGAGTTCAAGAAGGTGCTGGCCATGGATCCCTTCAATGATCTTGCCGCCAACTACCTGGGCTATGAAATGGCCGACCGCGGCGTGCAGTTGAAGGAATCGCTGTCTTATATTGAAAAGGCCGTCAAGCTGGAACCCAATAACGGCGCCTATCTGGACAGCCTGGGCTGGGTCTATTACAAGATGAAGCGCTATCAGGAAGCGCGCGGGCCGCTGGAAAAGGCCGTCCAGCTGATTTCCGATGACCCGACCATCCGCATGCACCTGGGCTACGTTTACCTGGGCCTTGGCAAGAAAGACCTCGCCGTGGAACAGTGGGAGACGGCCCTGAAGCTCTGGCCCAAAGCGGATTCAAGCGATTTCAGCCCGGCTGACGCCGCCAAGCTCCGCAAGGAGCTGGACAGCGTGAAAGTGGAAATGGCGCGAAAAAAGTCCGCCTCCGAAAGCAATTGAGATCAAGGCGGGCCGCGCACGGTCCAACGTCCTCTGACATTGTATTCCTCCCTTGAGCGACGCCCTTCGAGTTCGCGCCTTCGCTAAAATCAATCTGGGACTCAAGGTTCTGGGCCGCCGCCCCGACGGTTATCACGAGCTGCGTACGGTCTATCAGACGGTGGCCCTCGCGGACTCGCTTGAGGTCTCACTCTCACTGCGCAAAGGCCCGGTTCAAATCGAGTGTTCGGATCCCAACATCCCTGCGGGCCGCGGGAACCTGGCGCATCGCGCCGCGGAGTTGTGGCGCCGCGCCCGCGGGACCAAGCGCGGAATCAGGATTCAACTGAACAAGCGGATTCCGGCCGGGTCGGGCCTGGGCGGAGGCAGCAGCGACGCCGCCGCCACGCTGCTGGCGCTGGAGCGGCTGGCCGGACCTCGATTGAGCGGTGAGCAGCTGATGCGTCTTACCGAGCGGCTCGGTTCAGACGTTCCATTGTTTATCTTCGGTGGCCGAGTGCTCGGCTGCGGCCGCGGCGAGGAGATTTATCCCCTCACCGACCTCCCCTCCCGTCACTGCCTGATCGCATTTCCTGGATTTACCGTTTCCACGGCCGAGGCCTATC
Source organism: Terriglobia bacterium (assembly GCA_046706005.1). GTDB lineage: Bacteria > Acidobacteriota > Terriglobia > UBA7540 > UBA7540 > JBJKPU01. Next base: position 10,004 of record JBJKPU010000013.1, read on the forward strand.
GCGTCCTGAGTTTGCAATTGACCAAAACGGCGGGGTCGCCTAAAATAATTGGGTTTGGCGCGCGGCCACATTTTCCCCTGGATCATTGGGGGCCGGCCGAAAACGATTTTGAGCAGGTCGTTTTCGCGAAGTGGCCAGGACTGGCGAGATTGAAACGCCGGTTCATCCGGGCCGGAGCCGAAACCGCCTCGCTGACCGGAAGTGGGTCAGCGCTCTTCGCTGTTTTCGATTCCGCCGAACAATTGCTCCGTGCTGTCAGGCTGGTTCCGCCGGATTGGCAGGTCTTCCGGACGCGGACGCTTTCGCGCCGTGAATATCAGCGCCGCCTGTTTGAGCACTGAAAAGAGCGGGTGACCGGAACAACGCCGGTCCGGCCGCCAGCGGTTCACTGACCACTGTTCACTGTTCTTGGGAGGTCGTCCAGTGGTAGGACACATGCCTTTGGAGCATGGAACTCTGGTTCGAATCCAGGCCTCCCAGCCATTTGCAAAGCATTTTCGTTCGCGAGGAAACTGAGCATGGCAAACCGCGTCAACCACGCGATGAAGATACTGACGGGAAGAGCCCATCCCGTTCTGGCCCGCGAGATCTGCGAACATCTGGGCGTCCCGCTGGCCAAGATGCGGCTGGACCGTTTCCCGGACGGAGAAGTGCGACTGCAGATTCTGGAGAACGTCCGCGGCTCGGACGTTTTCGTGGTGCAGCCGACGTGCCGCCCCGTGAACGAGAACCTGATGGAACTGCTGATTATTCTGGACGCGCTGCGCCGCGCTTCGGCTTTCCGCATCACGGCGGTCATGCCTTTTTACGGTTACGCGCGACAGGATCGCAAGGACCGGCCGCGGGTGCCAATATCGGCCAAGCTGGTTGCTGACCTGCTGACCTCCGCCGGTGCCACGCGCGTGCTGGCGCTCGACCTGCACGCCGGACAGATTCAGGGATATTTCGATATTCCCGTCGACCATCTTTATGCGACGCCGGTGACCGTGGATTATTTCCGCAAGCTGAAGCTGAAGAACCTGGTCGTGGTCTCGCCCGATCCGGGCGGCGTGGAACGCGCCCGCGCCTTTGCCAAGCGATTGCGCGCGCCGCTGGCGATCATCGACAAGCGCCGCGAGGACGCTCACGTGGTGGACGTTTTCAACGTGATCGGCGAGGTCAAGGGCAAAATCTGCCTGATCGTGGACGACATGATCGACACGGGCGGAACGCTGGCCAAGGGCGCGCAGGCGCTGATCGACAAGGGCGCGACCAAGGTTTATGCCTGCTGCACGCACGGGGTTTTTGCCGGCAACGCGGTTCGGAACATTTGCTCGGCGCCGATCGAGCAGGTGGTGGCGACGAATTCCATTCCCCTGACGGAGGAAGCGCGAGCCTCTCACCGCATCAAAGTGCTGAGCGTTGCGGGATTGCTCGCCAACGCCATCAAGTCGATTCACGAAGAGACTTCGGTGAGCAAGCTTTTTATCTGAATTTTGTTCGAGGTGTAAGGAATGAGCAGCCAAGTTTTAAGCGTTCAAGCCGAGCCGCGAGAAGAGTTCGGCAAAAATTTAAACCGGCGGTTGCGCCGCGCGGGGCGCATTCCCGGCGTGGTTTACGGCGCCGGCGGACCTTCCATTCCATTGGCCGTCGATCCCAAGGCCATTCTGAAGATCCTTCACTCCGGGTCCGGCCACAATGCAATCTTCACGCTGGAGATCGAAGGCAAAGCGCCGGCCCGCGTGATGCTGCGCGACTGGCAGACCGAACCCGTGCGCGGCGATCTTCTGCACGTTGACCTGGTTCGCGTGGCCAAGGACGCCAAACTGAAGGTTCGAATTCAGATCCAAATTACCGGTGAGCCGCAGGGCGTCAAGCTCCAGGGCGGAGTCCTCGAATTTATTCTGCGCGAAATTGAAGTCGAGTGCCTTCCCGACGACATTCCCGGCCCCATTCGGGTGGATATCTCCGGACTGATGCTGGGGAAAGGCGTCCGTGTCTCCGAGCTTCCGCTCGGGCCCAAGGTCAAGGTGCTGACGGACGCGGAACGCGTGGTGGCGCATGTGGTTACGCCCAGAGCGGAAGAAGAGGAAAAACCGGCCGAGGAAGCCGGCGTGGAAGCCGCACCTGCCGAGCCCGAGTTGATCCGCAAGCGCAAGGCGGAAGGAGAAGAGGAAGAGGGCGCCGCCGAAGCCAAGCCGGAGGCGAAAAAAGAGAAGGAAGGCAAAAAGGAAAAGGAAGGCAAGCGGGAAAAAGAAGGCAGAAGGGATTAAGGGCGGAACGCCCTTCCGGCGGCGGGATATTCGACTGCCGCCTACGAGGCAGAACCGATTTGCGAAACGGCGAGGGGCGGCGTGAAGCTGATCGTCGGATTGGGCAACCCCGGATACGAGTACGCGCAGACGCCGCACAATCTGGGATTCATGGCCGTTGACCGGCTGGCGGAAATTTCCGGGGTGACGGTTTCAAGGCGAGATTCCCAGGCGCTGGTGGCGAAGACGGAAGTCGAAGGCGAGGCGGTGGTGCTGGCAAAGCCTCAGACCTTTGTGAACCTGAGCGGACTGGCGGTTTCCAACCTGCTCAGGAAACTGGAGCTTGAACCGGCCGGCCTGATCGTGCTGGTGGACGATGTGAGCCTCCCGCTGGGGATGATTCGAATCCGATTGCGGGGAAGCGCCGGCGGTCACAACGGGCTGAAGTCAGTGATCGGGCAGCTCGGTTCGGATCAGTTTATGAGGATCCGAATGGGCGCGGGGCCGGATCACCCGATTGAGGACATGGTTTCTTACGTCCTGCGCCCGTTTGCGAAGAAGAATCTTGAAAAAGCGGCGGAGGCCGTGGACCAGGCCGTGGAAGCCGTGCAGATGATTTTGAAAGAGGGCCCGCAGAAAGCCATGAATCGTTTCAACCGGCGGGCGGCCTTCGAGGAGTCGTGAGGTTCTATGACCAAATATGAGCTGATGTTTATCGTCCGGCCGGACATTGCCGAAGACGAAGTGGACAAACTGGTGGCGCAGATGGAAGGCATCGTGACCGGCGCGGGCGGCCAGATCGAGAAGATTGACAAGATGGGCCGCCGCCGCCTGGCCTATCGAGTCCAGCGGCACCGCGAAGGCTTCTACGTGCTGTTCGCCTTCGAGGGAACCGGGGAGACGGTGCATGAGTTCGAGCGCCGGCTGAAAGTGGCCGACCCCGTCATCAAATTTCTCACCGTCCGCATGGACGAGGATTTGAAGCGAGGCCGGAAGTTCCAGGCGCAAGCGGCCCGCCGCGAGGCCAAGAAGCCGCACAGCAAGCAAAACGCGGAAGCTACGGCGGAAGCGCCGGCCCAGCAATAAAAGGAGAAGAAGATGCCAATGGAAAGCAGCCGCCGCAGTTCCGAAGGAGGCGAGAGGCGGCCTCGCCGGGAAGGCGGGCGCAAGCAGTTTTTCCGGCGCCGCAAGACCTGCAAGTTCTGCGACGGGAAGATTGCCGTCATTGACTATAAGGACGTGCGGCTGATCGGCCAGTTCGTTTCCGAGCGCGGGAAGATTCTTCCCCGCCGTCTGACCGGAACCTGCTCGCGCCATCAGCGCACGCTGGCCACGGCCATCAAGCGGGCGCGCAACATCGCGCTGCTGCCGTTCGCGACCGAAGTCTGAAACCGGCGCGGGGCGCCTTCCGCGCCCGGCACGCCAGGTGAAAATGGAGCGCCGATTCAGTTTCGGCGCCTGAGGGAGTTTGCACGATGGAAATCATTCTGCTTGAAAACATCGAGAACCTGGGCTCGCGCGGCCAGATGGTCACGGTCGCGGACGGCTACGGCCGGAATTATCTGCTGCCGCAAAAGCTTGCCGTGGCGGCCACGCCGCAGAACCGCAAGTGGGTGGAGCAGCAGAGAAAGCGCTTTCTGATGCTCGAAGCCAAGGAAAAAGGCGATGCCGGCGACCTTGCGAAGCTGATGGAAAATGTTCAGGTCGCAGTAACGCGCCGCGCCGGCGAGAAAGGCCAGCTTTTCGGTTCCGTCACCGCCATGGACATCGCCGAAGGGCTCGCCGATCAAGGCTTCAAGATCGACCGGCGAAAGATTCACCTGGACGCGCCGCTCAAGATCGTGGGCGAGTACAACGTGCCGGTGCGCCTGCACCGCGAAGTTACGGTTCAGGTCAAGGTGAAGGTCGAGGGCGAATTCGAACCGGGCACCGCTCCAGCGGAGGCCGCCGCGGAGGCTCCAGCCGAGGAAACGGCTGCCGCGCCTGAAGCTGAAGCGCCTGCTGCGCCTGAAGCGGAAGCGCCGGAATCCGAAGAAGCGAAAACCGAGTAACGCTTTGAAGCCCTTTACGCGCGCGAAGGTGGCATCGACTCTCGGTTTGAATTGCGATTACCGCGCGAGAGGACCGGCAGGGTTTTAGAATTTCCACCGCACGGTGAGGCCTTTCCACACATTTCTGCCGCTTTGCACAGGATATCCACAGTGTGCCGCAGGTTTTCTCTTGCGCTTTAATTCAGTGATAGAATAATTGAAGTCCGTCCGATGGCGACCGCAACCACAATCGATCGCGCTTTCCCGCACAACCTGGAAGCGGAGCGCGCCCTGCTGGGCGCGGTTCTGCTGGACAACGGCGCGCTGAACGTGGCGCTGGAACTGATTTCCAAAGACGATTTCTTTTCCGACTCGCATCGCCTGATTTTCGAGAAGATGCTGGCGCTTTCGGAAAAGAGCCGCACGATTGACATTGTCACGCTCTCGGAAGAACTCTCGCGCGAGGGTTTTCTGGAAAAAGTGGGCGGAGCGGCCTATGTGGCTTCGCTTTCCGACGGCATTCCCATCGGCATTGCGCCGACCATCACCGAATATTCCCGCATCATCCGCGAAAAATCGCTGGTGCGCCGCCTGATCAACGCTTCCCACAACGTGATTGCGCGGTGCCTGGAGGGCGTGGACGATTCCGAGTCGCTGATCGATCTGGCGCAAAGCCAGGTTTTTGAAATTGCCGAGCAGAAGGTGGCTTCCGGCTTTCTCGACGTCCGGCAGATCATCAAGCAGAGCTTCGGGACGATTGACGTTCTTTTCGAGCGCGGGCATGGCGTCACGGGAATCGAAACCGGTTTCGCGGACCTCGACGAAATGACATCCGGCCTTCAGCCCGGAGAACTGGTCATCGTCGCGGCCCGGCCCTCGCTGGGCAAAACGGCGCTGGCCCTGAACATCGCCGCGCACGCCGCCGTCAAGAATCAGAAAAAAGTCGGAGTCTTCTCACTGGAAATGAGCAAGGAGCAGCTTGCGCTGCGCCTGCTCTGCTCCGAGGCGCGCATTGACAGCCACAAGCTGCGGGCCGGCTTTACCAGCCAGGCGGATTGGAAGCGGATTCCCCAGGTGCTGGGCCGGCTGGCCGAGGCGCCGCTCTACATCGAGGACACGCCGGCGCTCAGCATCATGCAGATCCGCGCCAAGGCGCGGCGGCTGAAAGCCGAAAAAGGTCTCGACCTGCTGATTATTGATTATCTGCAGCTTGCCACGGGACAGGGCCGGTACGAAAACCGCACCCAGGAAGTCAGCTTCATTTCCCGCGGGCTGAAAAGCATCGCCAAGGAACTGCACGTGCCCGTGCTGGCGCTTTCACAGCTCTCCCGCGCGCCCGAGCAGCGGCCCGGCCAGCGGCCTCAGCTTTCCGACCTGCGCGAGTCAGGCTCGATCGAGCAGGACGCCGACGTCGTCATTTTCATTTTCCGCGAGCGGCGGGCGGCCGAGGATGGCGAGGAAGAGCCGGGCGCCGAAACCAAGCTGATCATCGGCAAGCAGCGCAACGGCCCCACCGGCGAAATCCCCATCGTCTTTCTCAAACCGTTCGTCCGCTTTGAGAACATCTCCCGCGGCGGCGAAAGCGAACCCTGAGCGCCAACCCATGGCAAGCCGTCAAAGCGGGAGTGGAGCTTTCATCTCCCGCTTTGAGGGCAGTGCTTTCAGCACACAGGAACGAACTTGCGCTGAGTTGATTTTCAGAAGGCGAAGTAGCCGTTCGCGTAGGTTGTGCCGTCCGGCGCCTGCTGCCCTTCGATTCCGATAAACACCGTCCGTCCGAAGAAGAACGGCAGCCCGTAATCGAAGTAATCGCTTGAGAGGTCGGTACCGCTATCGCCACCGAGATTGTCAAACGCCCAGTTGTTCTGGTTGTTCGCGTTGAACAAGGCGTCAGCGTTGGCGACGCTAAACGTTACGGTGCCGGAAGTACCGTTCACTCCCTGATTGGTCACCGTGTACGTCTGAGTTGTTGCCGGACAGTAATAGAAATTGTAGTCGGTGCAGTCCTTAATGCCCAGCGTGGTGGCGTCGAGAAAGAAGATGGCGTTCGAGCCGGTGTCGAGAAAGCCCGTGAAGGATGTGTTGGTCCCGTTAATCGGATACACGGACACAATATTCCCGCCGGAGTCCGTCGAATAAATCTGCGCCGAGCCTAACGGGTTGTCCGACTGCGTCCCGATTCCGAAAGTCAGCCTGCCCGAAGCGCTGACGACCCCCAGGTCGGGAGAACCCGCAATCGAGTCCATGGTGATCATCACGCCGTTGTTATCCCGCCCGAAGGTCCACACCGGATTCTGCAACTGCGTGAGCAGGGGCACGCTCGCCACCTGGCAGACCGAGTTCGGGCACAAATAGTAGAACCCAGTCGGCGGACTGTTTGTCGTGCAAGCACCACCGCAGTCCTGGCGGAAATTTCCGATGCCCAGAATTCCATTGGCGCCAAGATTAGCGACATTGCCGTCGTTCAGCCCGCCTGTGCTTGCGCAGGAACTTGGCACAGGAAGCGCGGGGTTGAGGCCATCGATGATCTGGATGGGAACGCTGGGACCTGTTTCGCCGGCCATCTGAATGTCAGCTTTCACGACCGGCCCCCAGACATAGGAAGTGTCAAGAAAGACGCCGCATTCCTGGAGCGGGTTGTTGCCGTTGTCCGTCACCGCGGGAAGCGAAAGCGTGACGGCAGAAGAGAGCAGGCGCAGGCCTTCCGAGCCCGTATCCACTTCGACATCGGGGATGGTCTGGCAGTTCGTGGTTCCGGGGACGCAAATGGTCACGCTGGTGAAAAGCCCGTTGGTGTAATTGCCGGCGGGCCCGGCATTGACCGACAGGGCCTGCGTGTTGGACACGGCCGGCGGCGGATTGTTGTTATTGTTGTTATTCGAGTTGGAGCTGCCGCCGCAGGCGGCGAGCAGTGCTACGCCGGAGGCAAGCGACAGGAAAAGCAGAGCTCGGCCTTTCGAAGTCCATTTTGCTCTCATTGGACCTCCTTTGCCGAAACTCCGGCGGGGATGAGCTTGGTCGCAAAGGCTCGCCCGCGAAAATCGCGCATGTGGCCGCCGCTGACCAACACGAACTGGTCTGTGCGAACGATCAATGGCCCATGGCGCCGCCTTTGAGACTGGAGAATTTTGCTGAACTGCCCGTAGTACGAGCCCAGCAATTGCTCGAGATCGGGCATGGAAAAACTCCGCCACGATACTCCAAAAACGCGGCCTTGAGGCGAAATGTATTCCTTGATTGTAGTGTGGTTGGGGGCGACGATTTCCTGAACGTGGTAGCCTTGCCGGGCGATTCTTCGCATAGTGCCGTGCACCTGTGCCTGATCGAGCGCGACGGAGTTTTCATAATCTCCGAGCGCCGCCCAGGCCGGAGCTGTTCCTAGGATCACGGCTGCAACAACGCATAGTAGAATCTTCATAGGGTTCGAACCCTCCTGTTTCTACCTCCCCGCTTTGACCATTTCATAGACGCATCCCCACGTCAAGAGATTACACTCCGGCGGAGAAACGTCTGCAGAGCTACTTGCGATTGGATGCCGACCGGGGCGAAAGCGTCGTCTGCCGCGCGGGGGGAATCTTGGCCAGGGAGCGCCCCGCAGCCGAGCGACGCCGTCCCTTTCGAAGCCCGGATGTGGTACTATCCTAAAGAATCAATTACAATTGGGTCGAAAGGGAACAGAGCTATGTCCGGCCACTCAAAATGGGCCACCATCAAGCATAAGAAGGGCGCGGCTGACGCCAAGCGCGGGAAAGTTTTCACCAAGATCATCAAGGAAATCGCCATCGCGGCCCGGCTGGGCGGCGGAGACGTCAATTCCAACCCCCGGCTGAGAACGGCGGTTGCGGCGGCCAAGGCTGAAAACATGCCTGCCGACAACATCAAGCGCGCCGTCCAGCGCGGCACCGGCGAACTGCCCGGCGTGCAGTATGAAGAAGCGGTCTGGGAAGGCTATGGGCCCAGCGGCGTGGCCATGATGATGGAAATCACCACCGACAACAAGAACCGCACGCTTTCCGAAATCCGGCACATCCTGGGCAAGCACGGCGGCAACCTCGGCGAAACCAACAGCGTGGGATGGATGTTCACCAAACGCGGCTATATCGTGGTGGAGAAAGCCAAGGCGGACGAAGACAAGTTGCTCGAAATTGCCACCGAAGCGGGCGCCGACGATATGGTCGAAGACGGCGACAACTGGGAGATTACCAGCGCGCCACAGAGCTTCCACCAGGTTGTGGAGGCCCTGAAGGCGGCGGGCATTGAGCCGGCGGCGGCCGAGATTTCCATGATTCCGCAGACCAGCGTCAAGCTAACCGGCAAACCCGCCGACCAGATGCTGCGCCTGATGGATGAGCTCGACGAGCACGAGGATGTGCAGCGCGTGCACGCCAATTTCGAGATTGAGCAGGCGGAGCTGGAAGCGCTGACCAAGGAATAGGAAGCGCCAGCGCCGGCTGATTTTGGCTCAAACGGAGATGGTTTCGAAGCGCAACTGTTCGCGAAGATTTGCCGCAATTCTCCCGGCCCTTGTTTATTTTTTTGCCGCCGCACCACAGGCCTATCCCGCCGCGCACGCTCCGGCTTCCAGCGCGACCCTGATCTACTCCAAAGTGCGCAAAGGCGGCTTTCCCGAGTACGTCCGCATCACTGTCAATTCGAACGGTGAGGCAACTTACGACGGCCGAAAGCTTTCCGAACCTCCGCACCCGCGAAAGATGCGCCTTTCAGCCGGAGTGACGCAGGAGCTTTTCAGACTGGCGGGCGATCTGGGCTATTTTCAAAACGTGGATCTCGCCAGCCACAAGCGCGTCGCCAATCTCGGACTTAAAACTCTTGAGTACCAGGGGGGCGGAGCCACTTATAAAACCGTGTTCAATTACACGGAGAACCACACCGGACAAAAACTGGTGGACCTTTTCGATGGCATCTCGAGCGTCGAGAGGCATATCGACGCGCTTGAGTTTTCAGCTCGATACGACCCGCTGGGCCTGCCTGGCCAGCTGACCCTGGTTGAGAATGACCTGGCCAACAAAGCGCTGGTGGATCCGCAACTTTTAACTCCCATCCTCGAACACATTTCCAAAGATTCGAACTACATGCACATCGCGCAGGCACGCGCGCACAACCTGCTCGAGAAAATCGGCGGCCAGTGAGCACCGACATCCATGAAGGCAGAGAACACCTCTACCGGCGCGCCGTCAGGCTGGAATTCCTCACGCTGGCCTGGATGGTGGCGGAAGCCGGGATTGCGCTGGCGGCGGGCGCGGCCGCCGGAAGCATGGCGCTGGAAGGTTTCGGCCTCGACAGCCTGATCGAGCTTGCAGCCTCGGCCGCCGTTCTGCGTCGGCTGTTGCATCGCGGCGCCGGAGAACAAGGCTCCGACCGGCGAGCCGCGCGCTTCGTGGGAGGGACGTTCTTTGCGCTCGCCGCGTACGTGGGCGTGGCGAGCCTGCACAGCCTGCTCACGAAACAGAGGCCGGAATTCAGCTGGCCCGGAACCATTCTTGCCGGCGCCGCCCTCTTCGCAATGCCCGCCCTCGGACTGGCGAAGCGCCGCCTCAGCCGCGCCCTCCAGAGCCGGGCTCTGGCCGCCGAATCGCTCGAAAACCTTTTTTGCGCCTGGTTTTCAGCTTCGCTGCTGGCAGGCCTGGCGCTCAACGGGTGGCTCGGCTGGTGGTGGGCCGACCCGGCGGCCGCGCTCGCCATGGCCGCGCTGATGATCCACGAGGGTTTTGAGGCATTTAGAGATTCCGACGAGGAATCCTGAGCCGCCCCCACCGGCCTGCAAATTCTTGGTAACCCCGTGCCCCCCGATTGGGTCTATACTTAGTAGAGGACAGGCGTGGAAGCCTGGGGTTGTCACCTGCCCGGGAGGATCGCCATGAAATCAAATTTCTTTCCCGGAAAATCAAAGCTGGGATTAAGCGCCCTGACGGCGGCGCTGGCCCTGGCGGGCTTTGCCGGCTACGCGTTGGCGCAGGAAGGCTATTCTCACGTGCGCATTGTGCGCCTGAGCTTTACGCAGGGCACGGTCAGCATTCAGCGGCCGGGTTCCAGCCAGTGGGAAGCCGCGCCCACCAACACGCCGATTGAGGAAGGCTTCGCGGTTTCCACCGCCGCCGACAGCTATGCGGAAGTGCAATTTGAAAACTCTTCCACGGCACGCCTGGGCGAGCAGTCGGAGATTGACTTTACACAGCTGGCGCTGGCCCCAAGCGGCGCCAAGATCAACCGCATGCAGCTTGCGGGCGGTTACGCAACCTTCACGGTCAAGCCCGCGAGCGGCGATGTTTATGAAGTTACCACCGCCGACTCCACACTCAGTCCTTCCGGCAACACCACTTTCCGGGTGGACCTGAACGCTGCGCTCGAGCGGGTGGAAGTCTTCAAGGGCATCGTCAACGTCAGCAGTTCTTACGGCTCCAGCCAGCTGACTCAAAACGACGTTCTTGTCATTCAACCCGGCACGGACCAGGCCTACGTGGTGACGCACGGAATCACCAAAGACGCATGGGACAAATGGGTCGAAAGCCGTCAGCAGGTTCTCTCCGCCCAATACAATCAACAGGGCATTCAGGGGACTAACCCTTATCCCGCTTATTCCTCGATGTACGGCTGGAACGACCTGATGTATTACGGCAATTGGAATTTTGTTCCCGGTTACGGCTACGGGTGGTGCCCTTATGTAGGCGCGTCCTGGGTACCGTACTCTTTCGGCTCCTGGGCGTGGTATTCCGGTTTTGGCTGGACGTGGATTTCCGCCGAGCCCTGGGGCTGGGTACCGTACCATTACGGCTATTGGTCATTCATTTCGGGATCGGGCTGGTACTGGTTTCCAAACCACTTCAACACATGGTCGCCCGCGCTTGTTTCCTGGGTTCAAGGCAGCAACTGGGTGGGATGGCGCCCAAAGATTGCACCTGGACACGGACCTGCGTGCACGGGAAGTACCAGGTGTTTTATCGCGGTCGGCACACCCAAGTTCCAGGGCGGGCAGATGATCAGCCCGGCGGACACCCTCAATGTGAATCCCAGCGAAGGTCGAAGCGTTGGCGCGCCCTCGATTGCGCCCCTCAGCGCGACAGGTCGCGAGAGAGGCCGAATTGGCGTAGCAGGGCAGGCGGCTTTGAATCGTGACAAGACAACCTGGACCACTGCCGTCGGGACGGCCCAGAAATCGGGCAGCGGCAATGGGCTGACCGCCAACGACCGGCGACGCCCGCGATTCGGCTCGCAGGCACCATCAGTGGTTTTGCCATCGGCAGTGAGCGGCGCAACGAATTCCCCCGTCGCGCCCAGAAGAGGCATCGTGTATGACGCGGGCTCGGGGGGCTATGTCAACGACCCGAATAGCGCCGCGAACGCAAATCCCCCGGCTTCCGCGGGTTCCGCGCCCGCGCCGCAGCAGGAGGAACATCACTTTAATTTCTTCGGGCTTTTTGGGCACCGGAATGCGCCCAACAACGCACCTTCGAGCTCAGAAGCCGGCGCTGCTCCCCGCAGCAGCAGATCTCCATCAACCGGTGAGGCGCGAAGAGCACCATCTTCTTCTTCCACACCGCGCTCGGTTTCCGTGCCGCAAAGCCAGCCTTCGTACCACTCCACGCCAGCTCCTGCACCAGCACCCGCCCCGAGCTACAGCGGCGGATCGTTCGGGGGCGGTGGTGGTGGCGGTGGCGGGCGATCGGCAGGCGTGGCTCGCGGCGGTGCCTCTCGCGGCGGTGGCCGTCCCCACTAGCAAACCTCAGAGAAGTCACAGGCGCGGCGACGAGCCGGTGAAGTTCCTCAGCTCGCCGCCCGCCTTCATTTCGCGCCGTAAATCCTGAACAGAATCCAATAAACGGCAACTCCCGTGACGGAAACGTAAAGCCAGATGGGCAGCGTCCAGCGGGCAATGCGGCGGTGCAGATCGAACCGCTTGCGGAGAGCGCGCGAAAGGGTCACCAGCACGAGCGGCACAATCGCCGCCGCCAGCACCGTGTGCGTCCCAAGCAAGGCAAAATAGAACCCACGCGCCAGTCCGTGCCCGGGAAAGCGCACGACTCCGCGCGTGAAATGGTAGGTGAGGTAACAGCCAAGAAAGAGAATGGAAGTTGAAAACGCCGCCAGCATGCACGTCTTGTGCGCCGAGATGCGACGCCGCCGGATAAAGTAAAACCCCGCCACAAGAAGAATCGCGCTCAGGCTGTTCAGGACGGCGTCGGCTTCCGGCAAATGAGAAATCATGGCTAGATCAATCGCGACCGCGTTCGTGCTTCAGGCGTTCCAACAAATAGAATAGCAGATGTGGTTCGGCCCGCGCGTGAACCGGGCGCGGGCGCCGTCCTCACCAGTCTCTGCAGGGAGCTTGCGGCGCAGGAGCGAACGTCGCATTGTGGCCGAGCCACCAATCGCGCCATTCTTTCTGCGTCTTCGACAACTCAGTACGGGTTGCGTCCTGTGGAAGGCTGAATTTCTGGCCGGTCAGGTTCTGCAGGGCGAAGTTGGCCACTTGACGGACCTGTTCGTCGGGGTCGCTCAGCATGGCAAACAACGCGGGCAGAACATTCTTCGTGTTCAGGTTCCTCAGTCCCAGGATGGCGTTCATGCGCATCGCCGCGTCGCTCGAATGCAAATGGTCAAACAGGACCTGGCTGGCCCGCGGATCGTGGAAAAAGCCCAGATCGCGCAGGACATCCTGCTGCAAACTTTTCGGACCCGATTTCAGAATCTCGAACAGGGTTGGAAGAAATCGCGGCTCGCCCTTTTCGGCGAGGAGCAGAACGGCGTTCGAGCGCAAAGCCAGGTTCTCACCCACCTTCGCTCCTGCTGCATCCGTTCCTGAGGCCAGATGCAGAATTGCATCCCACGCCCGTGGCGTGTCCAGCCTGGCCAGTCCGGTGAGCGCCTGCTCGCGCACCCACGGACGTTTTTCGGACTGCCGGCCCGCCAGTTCCGCCAGCCTTTTTTCGAAAAACGCGTGGGGAACGGTCGTCACTGCGATGACGGCATCGGCGAATTCCGGATCGCTCGGCCGGTCGAGCAACTGGAGGAGCGGGACGTAGGCTTTTTCGAGCTGCGCCTCGGTCGCAGGGACTACTTTAAACGTCAGATCATTCAGAGCCACAGCGTAGCCGCCGGGATGCGAGGAAAAATCCTGCTTGGCCGGATCAAATGGAAACAGCGGCAGGTGGCGCCAGGCGTGAACGTGATAGACGCCGGGAGCGCTGATTCGTCCCCACTGGTTCAGCACCCAGCGTTCGATGCTCGTCCGGCCCGGCGGGAGAGACGTTGAGCCGTAAACGACGGTGCCTTCCCTTCCACCGCAGGGTTCAGGCGCAGGATCAGCCAGCGTGTGGCCGGATGAATCTGTCAGGACGAACTTCGGCTCCGAACCCAGATCGTGGCTGAGGACGCGGGTGGGCGCACGGTGCGGGAAGGAGAATGCCGAAAGTCCGGCGTTTCGGATGATGTAATCGCAGAATACCGGCTCGCCCAGCTTGTAGACTTTCTTGTCGAGTTGGAAATGCGCGGCGCCAACCACCTGCGCGAAGATCGGCAAGGCCGAAAGCAAAAGGACGATAACTGGAAGGACTATTCGGGAAAACAGCGTGCAGCCAGCTTCGCGTCCGGGCATCCTGTTTATCATACGCGAAGGAGCAGCCCGGCGGATGCTGAAAAAACACGACCGACGCAGGTTCTCACGCGGAGCGCGAAGGTTGGAGCTGCCTGCGGGCTCCCCGGCCGCGGAAGACGTGAACTTGATGCGGCCCGGCCTGCGGCATTAGCATCTTAAAGAAATGATGAACGCGAAGACCATTCGAGTAATCTTCTGCGCCGGACTGATTTTGATGGTCGCGGCTGTGTGCCCTCTGAAGGCGCAGCAGAAGCTCTATCTGAAGGATGGAAGCTACCAGCTCGTCAAGAGTTACAAGGTGGAGGGCAACCGCGTTCGCTACTACAGCCTGGAGCGCTCCGAGTGGGAGGAAGTCCCGCTGTCGCTCGTGGACTTCAAGGCCACGGCCGAGGCGGCAAAGCACGAAAAAGCTGAGAAGGCAGAGGAAATCCGCCAGGCCAGGCAAATTGAAAACGAAAAGCACGAAGTAACAGGCACTCCTGGCTTCCAGATTCAGCCCGGAATCCAATTGCCGTCCGACGAGGGCGTTTACATCTTTGATGGAACGCAGGTCTTGCGCCTTGTCCAGACCACCGCGGAGGTCGTCACAGACAAGAAGCGGAAAGCCTTGATGCTGGCCATGCCCGCGCCGCTGCTGAAGCGCCAGTCGCTGGTGGTTCTTGCGGGCGCTAAAGCAGCCGTGCGCACGGCAAGCGAAGAACCTGTTTTTTACGTGGAAGCCTCCGACGGCTGGGGCGCAAATGCGGAGTTGGTCCCGCTCCAGGTCCACAAAGATTCGCGGCTGGTTGAAAAGATCGACGCCGGCATCGGAGTCGGCAAGTCGGGCGAACAACGCGAGACCATCCCGGTCGAAAGAAAGCTTGTCGCGCCCGGGATTTTCAGGATAAAGCCGACATCCCCGCTGAAGCCCGGTGAATACGCCCTCGGGGAAATGCTTGGCCCAGACAAATTGAACCTGGATCTGTGGACGTTCGGGATCGACGGACAGGTGGTGAAAACCAAGAAATGAATTGACCGCAGTTGGCCGCTCCAGGCAAAAGCTTCTCTCTATTTCTTCCTCTTTTCTTCCATCCCGGCACACACCCTGCAAACTTTCCATGCAATGCCTCACCAACCCGCGATGTGCCATTCCCTACCCGTGAGACTTTAACTTTGTGGAAATGCTGAGCGCAGCGGATTAGAATCAGGCGGGATCTATGAAACTCAACACTTACCTGATCAGAGGCACCATCGTCGCCGGCCTGGGAGGATTACTTTTCGGGTTCGATACAGCGGTGATCGCCGGGACGACGCATGCCCTGACAATCCAGTATCATCTTTCGCCCGCCTCGCTGGGACTGACGGTATCCATCGCCTTGTGGGGAACGATCTTCGGCGCCGCGTTCGCCAGCATTCCGGGTGACCGATATGGCCGGCGCGACAGCCTTCGCGTCATGTCCATCCTGTATCTCATCTCGGCCCTGGGGTGCGCGTTTGCCTGGGGATGGACATCGCTCGTCGTGGCGCGCTTCGTCGCCGGGCTCGGAATCGGAGGCTCGTCGGTCCTGGGGCCGATGTATATTGCCGAAATCGCCCCCGCAGACTGGCGCGGCCGGCTGGTCGGAGTTTTTCAGTTCAACGTCGTGTTCGGCATCCTGCTCGCCTACTTTTCCAATTACCTGATTGCGCTCATGCACTTCGGCGTTGCGGAATGGCGCTGGATGCTGGGCGTGGCAGCGCTGCCGGCGGCGTTGTTCTTCGCCATGCTTTTCAACATTCCCCGTAGCCCCCGCTGGCTGGCGAAGCGGCAGAGAGAAAACGAAGCACGCGATGTCCTGCAATTGACCGGCGAAGCGAATTACGAAAAAGAGTTGAAGGAGATCATTGAATCGCTCGCGCTCGAAGGCCGGCAGGGCAGATTGTTTTCGAAAGCGCACTCGCTGCCGATTTTTCTCGCCGTCTCCATTGCCATGTTCAATCAGCTCTCCGGAATCAACGCCATTCTCTATTACCTGAATGACATTTTTGCCAAGGCGGGATTCAGCCAGGTCTCAGGAAATCTGCAGGCTGTCGCCGTGGGCGCGACCAATCTGGTATTCACGATTATCGCTATGGCGGTGATTGACAAAGTCGGACGCAAGACGCTGCTGCTGATCGGCTCGGTGGGGATGACGCTTGCCTCGCGGGAGTGTCCTTCATCTTCTTCACTTCTCGGCACGAACATTGGCTGGTGTGGATGCTGATCGGCTTTATCGCTTCCTTTGGATTTTCCCAGGGAGCGGTAATCTGGGTTTACATCAGCGAAGTCTTTCCCAATCAGGTCAGAGCCAAAGGCCAGAGCCTGGGTACATTGACGCACTGGTCCATGAACGCGGGCATCGCCTGGCTTTTTCCACTTGTCGCTGCGGCTTCAGGCGCTTATCCCTTCGTCTTCTTCTCGGCGATGATGGTGGTTCAGTTCTTTATCGTGCTTTTCTTCTATCCCGAAACCAAAGGGCTTTCGCTCGAGGAAATGCAGAAGAAGTTGGGACACTCCTGAAGGCAATCCAGGAAGATTGTGGCAGGCTTCAGGCCGTCGCGTCACTTAACTGCGGGATTCGAACTTTGCAGCCGGCAAAGCTGTAATGCACAATGACCGCGTAACAGACGAGCGGAACGATCATTGCAACGGCCATGCTGTGAGTCGCTTCATAAGCTAATCCCATCAGCGGAGTGAAAATCGCACCGCCGATGATGGACATGACAAGCAGCGAACCACCGAGCTTGGTGTTGGGGCCGAGTTCCTTGAGACCCAGGGCAAAGATCGTCGGAAACATCAGCGACATAAAGAAACTGGTCATAAAGATCGCATAGACGCCCGCCCAGCCCGGGAACAAGACGGCGACGGCCACCAGAACAACGTTCGCCACAGAGTAAAAACCCATCAAAAGGCTGGGCTTGAAGAACTTCATCAGATAAGTCGCCGTGAAGCGGCCGATCAGAAAGGCCACCAGCGTTCCGGTCAAAAAATAGCCGGCGACCTTTTCCGGCCGGTGCGTATAATCCTCGATATAGGAAATAAAGTAGCTCCACGTGCCCACCTGCGCGCCGACATAGCAGAACTGCGCCAGAACGCCGAGCAGGAAATGCCGGTACTGGAACAAATCGAGGAAGCGGCCCTTCTGGCCGCCGCTCAGAGATTCCGTCTCTTCGTGGGTTTTGGGGAACTTGGTGAAAATGATGAGAATGGCCCAGACGAAAACCACGGCGCCCAGGACAAGATAGGGCGCGACGATGCGCATGGTCTCACTTTGCATATAAGCGCCCAATTTGCCTGACGCCTTGAGCATGGCGAGTGTTTTCGGATTCAATTCCTCACCGGAAAAAATGAAGATGGTGCCGATGAGCACTCCGATCACTGAACCCACGGGATTGAACGATTGCGAAAAGTTGAGGCGCTGCTCGGAAGTCCGCGGATCGCCCAGAGTGGCGATGAAAGGATTTGAGCCGGTTTCCAGAAAAGACAGGCCGCTCGCAATGACGAAAAGGGCGAAGAGGAAAAATCCATACTCGCGAATGTGCGCCGCCGGCCAAAACAAAAACGTGCCCGCGCTGTAGAGAAAAAGTCCAGTCACCAGCCCTGCCTTGTATCCGAACTTTTTCATCAGAAACGCGGCCGGCATGGAAAAAGTAAAGTAGCCCAGATAAAAAGCCGATTGGACCAGGCCCGCCTTGAAGCGAGTGATCTCAAAGGAATTCATGAACTGCTTGATGAGGATGTCGTTCAGGTTGTTGGGAATGCCCCACAGCAGAAAAAGCGCGGTGACCAGGAAGAAAGGCAGGCCGTTGCCCGCCGCAAAAAGGCGCGGCGGACTGCCGGAGGCCGGTTTTTCCCTTTCAGTGGGCATAAGCAAAGCTCCAAAGATAAGCCATGTCAGGCCGTGGAGGCAAGGAGACGAGTTGATTCAAAGTCTGGGCGCAACTCACGCCAGGCTCAGCTTGAAGGCCACGGCAATCTCCGAGGGCGGGATCAGGGTGAACGGCCACTCGATATGCAATCCCGCGTCCGTTTGCGTAAACCGTATCTTTTCCGGCGAACCGAGCAGCTCGACCTTCGCCACTTTCACCGTCTTGGCGGCCGATGCCCCGAACGATTTCAGAAGCAAACCTCTGCGAGGCCAGCCGAGGGCGATGGCGTAGACCACCGTCCCGGCTTTGTTGCGTGTGTACCGAACATCGCTCTCGTCGAGTTTTGCAATGGAATTGCCCTGGAATGAGCCGGCCTTGATCATGTGCGGGCCCTCGCCGAAAGTCGTCCAGGGCCGGGTGGCGTAAATGGCTTCGCCGTTGACTTTGAACCATTCGCCGATGCGTTCCAGAATCAGCCGTTCCTTGCTGTCAATGGTGCCGTCAGGCTTGCCGGGGATATTCAGCAGGAATGTGCCGTTCTTGCTGACCGTATCGACCATCCAGTGAATGACGTCGCGGGGCGGCAGATAACGCCCGTATTCTCCCGGCCAGTTGTACAATTCGCGTTGGTAATGCCACTGGCCGATGCACGTCTCCGACTGCCAGGCATAAGGCAGAGTTTCGGCGGCCAGACCGCGCTCGATATCCGCCACCACGGACTTGGCCCATTTGGGCGGAACGTTTTTGATGGTGATCACGCCTTCCATCTTTCCGCCGTTCTGCGCCAGATTGTGATTGTAGTAATACGCGCCGACATTCATTCCTCCCCAGCCGAGGGGGAAGAGCGCATTATCAAAATACAGCAGGTCGGGACTGTGCTGGTCCACCAGATCGAGCGTGCGGTCGTAAAAGTTCTTAACGTAAGAAATGTCAGGCAGCGCGTCGTACGGATGCTTGGGGGCGTAAAGCTGCTGAGGATCGAGATCTTGCCACCACTGGCCCTTGCCATCGGCAAGCGTCAAATGGCCATCGTAAGGGACGCCGGCCAAAGGACCCGTTGTGGCCGCGCCGTGGCTCGGTTGGAACCACCACCAGTTGCGTGCCTGATGCACGGTCACGCCAAAACGCAGGTTGCGCTTGCGCGCCTCGGCCGCCCAGGTTCCAATCACGTCGCGGTGCGGACCATGCTTCGCGGCGTTCCACTCATGATGCTTGGAGTCCCATGTGTCAAAGCCATCGTGATGATTGGCCAGCGCGACAAATAGTTTTGCGCCCGCACTCACATACAAATCCATCAACTGCGAAGGCTCCCAGTTCAAAAGCGTCCACTGCGCGCAGAGGTCCTTATAACCGAAACGCGAAGGCGGGCCGTAATGGGCAAGCTGGAAAAGATGTTGCGGGTTTGGAAACCGGCGCTTCCCATACTCCGTTTCCTCCAGATACATGTTGCGCGCGTACCAGTCGCCGTCTTCGGGCACGCACTGCGGGCTCCAGTGATTCCAGATTCCGAATTTGGCGTCACGGTACCATTCCGGACATTCATATTGGAGCAGCGAATCCCATGTCGGCTTGTACGGGCCCTGGCCGGACAAGTCAGGAATCGGCGAGACCATCGGTACGCCGTCGTGCGAGCCGCCGGGCACAGGCAAGTCGGGCGGATTGCCCCAGCCGGTCGGCTTCCAGGCGGTCTCGTCAAGCCGCTCGGCAGCGATCTTTCCCTCGTGCAACGCATAAAAGACGCGCTCACTTTCGGGCGTGGCGCAGAAGGCGGCGTAGTCCTCCGTGAAATGATTGAATCCCGCCGCGGATGGAGCGGAGGCGGCAGGCGATGAGCCCAGCGCAGTTGGATCAACTCCGGGCAAAGAAGACGCGGCGGCAAGACCGCCGAGCACATGAAAGAATTTTCTTCTACGCATCAGCTTAAAGCACCTTTCCTAAAGTTTTCACTTCGACTGCTGATATTACCCCAACGGACGGCATAATCGTAGTTTTGCGTTAGGCGTTTCGTAAGAAGAAGGCCTCTTCCCCGCCGGGCGATTTCGTTCCACTTGCCCAAACGCTACCGCACGTTTTCGATCATGCCGATATTTTCCTGCAGAACCTGGTCGGTCTGGAACGCCATGTAGTGCCCGTCGGGAGAAACGTCAAATGTGGTCCCCAAATTCTTGTCGAGTCCCGGCGACAAGGGGAGGGTCCAGCGGGTGCCCGTCAGGCCCCGGCCGTTCCAGTTTACCTTCCACAAAACGCCTTCCAGGTTCGGCTTGCCCTCGAGCAGGTAGATTTCGTTTCCCGGTCCGCGGGCAAACCAGAGGATCCAGCCATGAAAGATCTGGCGCGGCGGATTCTTGAAATCTGTCACCCACAAGCCGGCCTTCGGATCGTCCTGCTTAGTCGGGCGTACGACGTAGGCTACTGAATGTTCGTCGGGCGACCATTTTGCAAAATTTACTCCGGTCTGGAGCGCGCCCAACTTTTGTACCTTTCGGGTCCGGAGGTCGAATTCGTCAACCTTATGCGTTAAAGCAACCAAATCCAGCACCTGTCCATCGCGTCCGACATCCGGGAAGGGAGTAAACGGCATGCTTGTCAGCGTCTGTGGCGCGCCGCCGGTCAAGGGGACGATGCGATCCTCATTTCCGTTCTTACCCGCGCTCCAATAGACAATGGACTTGCCGTCCGGGGTCCAGGACGGGAAGACGTTGTACTGGGAGTCCTTGACCAACGGCGCTGCGTTTTGGCCGTCAGCGTCGGAAACCCAGATTTCTTCGTTTTCCGCTCCCTTAAGGTTGGTGAAATAGGCCAGATGTTTCCCGTCGGGTGAATATGCGGGCGCATTCTGGTTGCGGGCGGGATCGGCGGTCAGAACCTTGACGCTTTGCTCACCCGGCCTGGCCTGAAGATCCAGCCGGGAGATGCCGATCTTCAGCCGACGCGTCCCGAAGACGATCCGCTTGCCGTCCTTTGAGACATCCAAATCAAGGTCATCACCTTCGCCCACAGTAATCTGCTCAGGCTCGCCACCGGTGGCTGCAATCTTCCAAATGTTGATGGTCCCCCCGCGGCTGGAGGCAAAGTAAATCGACTTTCCGTCGGCCGACCAGGAGGGCGAAGTCACCACGGCATGTCGATGGGTCAACTGTCGCGCTTTACCGGAGGCAAGGTTCGCCACTGCCAGATGGCCATAAGGCCCGTACCCGTGAACCACGAAGGCAAGCTCCGTGCCGTCAGGAGAAAAGCTCGGTTTCATGCTAAACGGGTAGTTCGGCCACTGTTGCGGGGGCACTGCCCGGTGCGCATTCTCGCCGGAAACGCTCGAGATCCAGATTTCCTGATCGCTCGTGTTTAAGTAGGCGAGCGAATGGCCGTCGGGAGACCATGCGGGCTCCGCGGCATTCAGAATCACCCGACGCGGCGTTCCCCCCAGCGCCGGAACCTCCCAGATGTCCCAGTGGCCCCAAGCATTCAGACGTGAATAGGCCAGAGTCGTTCCGTCCGGCGACCAGCTCGGGAACGATTCTTCATTCGGATCGTGGGTGATCTGAACCAGGCTGCCGCCGTGCACCAGAGTTACGTAAATGTTGTAATGGCCGTCACGGTTCGAGACAAAAGCGACGGACCGGCCGTCTGGAGAAATCGCGGGCTCAGCCTGCACGCCGGCAAAGTTCGTGATTGCGCTGAAGTGCATTGGGAATTGCGGCGCGGGTACGGCCGATTTCCATAGGAACACGATGGCCACGAGCGCCACTGCCGCAAAGATGGCCGTAAGCGCCCAGGGCAGGATGCGGCGCAGCGGCGCAGCGGCTTCCGGCAGGGGCGCAGCGCGCTGTGCCCCCACGTCGGATTCTCCACTCATCGCTTCTTCAATCGTAATGCGCGCATCGCCGATGGCTTGAAGACGCCTCTTCGAGTCCTTGTTCAGGCAACGGCGAAGCAGTTTCCGAATTTCCAGCGGCGTATCGGCCGGCAACGCATCCCAGTCCGGCTCTTCTTTCATCACCGCCACTATGGTGTCCGTCAAATCTGCGCGGCAAAACGCACATTTTCCCGAAAGCATTTCATATAGGACACAGCCGAAGGCCCAGATGTCGCAGCGGCGATCTACCGGCTTCGCTTTCGCCTGCTCCGGCGACATGTAGGCCGCCGTGCCGAGAATGAATCCGGCTTGCGTCATCGCGGCGCTGAGCGTGGGTGAATTTGAAATGTCGCGCGAGATTTCGTCCGGCCCCATGGCCTTCGCCAGACCAAAATCGAGGACTTTTACCGTGCCTTCGGGAGTGATCTTGATGTTTGCCGGTTTCAAGTCACGATGCACGATGCCACGGTCGTGAGCATATTCGAGCGCCTCGGCAACCTGTTTGGCAATCGCGAGCGTGTCGTCGATTTGCAGGGGCGCACGGCTGCGCGCCCCTACTGTGCCGGAGCGTGTGCCCGATGCGGGTTGCGCGGAGGCGCCGATTCTTTCCGCCAGCGTCTGGCCTTCGACCAGTTCCATCACCAGCGCGCGCGTCTGGCCCGATTCCTCGAGCCCATGAATAATGGCGATGTTGGGATGATTGAGTGAAGCGAGAACCTGGGCTTCGCGCTCGAAGCGGGCCATGCGCTGCGGGTCAGAGGCGAAAGCCTCGGGCAGAACCTTGAGCGCGACGTCGCGATTCAGCTTGGTGTCGCGAGCGCGATAGACTTCGCCCATTCCGCCCTCGCCGAGCGGTGAAACAACTTCATACGGCCCGAGTTTTGTCCCCTCCTGAAGCCCCATGTTTTGCGGACATTATACAGCCCAATGAGCACCGGAAGAGCAGTTTTGCTAAAGGACCCGGCGCACTTTGAGCCTCTGTCGGCCTGCTCCAAACTGCAGATAAAGCGCGCATGGGCGACAGGCCGGAAGACAGTCCATAATCCTGCTCCGCTCCATAGATGCGATATAATTGGACTGCTGCTCTATGGTGCATAGAGAATAGAGTCATAGTCCACCATAGCTCGGCAGGAATTAACTGCTCGTTCTCGAAAATGACGAAGGGGAGCTAGCCAAGAGATTCTAATCAAGACCGCAAGATGACCTTGGGCCTGTAGCTCAGCTGGGAGAGCACCTGGTTTGCAACCAGGGGGTCAGGAGTTCGATCCTCCTCAGGTCCACCAACATCCCTTAATCTAATTCATCGGTCGCTTAGATTCCCGCCGACTGCTTTGGTGCGGGGCTGGAGCTCGCGGCGTTTCACTTGGTGGATCGCCGGAGTCCGGCGCGGTCAAGAGCGCGCAACGGCTCCGGATTAGCCATGAACCAACGCCAGACGTTTCCAGTGCGCGCATTCTCAGCGCTGAGCAAGGTGATGCCCTGGTCGATGCCGAGCACATCGGAATCCACCCAGCCCGTGAGCGGATTGAAGGCATCTACAAACCCATAGCGGCCCCAGACCGGCTTGTCCTTGATCCGGCCGGAGCCGTACCGCTGCTTCATCGCCCGCAATGCTGGCAGACATACTCCCGAAGTGAACATCAAGGATCCGCCCGATGCGCAGGGAACCACGGTGCCGTCAATGTGGTCTACGACGGGAACCCTCCCCCAGCCGACGTATCCGTGAGCACTGTCCGACGCGCTGACTCCCCAAACGTTTCCCGTGTAGTCCGGAAATCGCTTTGAAAGGCTCAGACAGAAAGCCCGGGCGGCCAGCGTGGCCGCAATCGAGTTGATGAAATAATTGACGTGCGGTAACTTTGATTCAAACCGGTCGCGGTAATCGACCCACGCGTGGGAATACTGGTGGGCAAAAAGCGAGGCACTATTAAGATAGTGGAAGCCCGCATAATCGGTCCAGGTCCGTTTCCATGCAAACCAGGACTCGGCGGGGAGCGGATGGGCCGGGGAGCCGAGACCAAGCAGGTAGAGAATCGTTTCTTCCGCGTACATGTTCCACGTGGCGCGCAGAAAGCCGGATTCCGGCCGCCAGCCCATCGAAAGCAGCGTACCGCTGCCGTTCGTCATCCAGGGAAAATCCACGCGCTCGTAGATTCGCCCGGCGAGGCGGACGATTTCCGCATCCTCTGAAAATTTCCGGCGCGCCGTCAGCACGCCAGCCAGCAAAAGAGCCGTATCAATCGAGGAAAGCTCGGATTTCCACCGCCGCTCGCCCGTTACCGAGTCGAGAAAATGGTAAAACCATCCGTGGACGTTGACGGCGTGATCCCAAAAGAACCGGAGGGTATTTCGAACGCGATCGAGCGCCTCCCGATGTGCAATCCAATTCCGCTCAGCGGCGATCGAGAGCGCTGAGAGTCCAAACCCCGTGGCGGCGATGCTGGCGATGTGAAGATTGCGGCCTCCGACCCGCGAACCGTCGGAGCGGGCCCGATCCAGCACCAGCCCGGTTTTAGAATCCCCTTGTTCCCAGAAATAGCGAAATGCGCGGCGTTCGAGGTCATCGAGAAAGGCGTCATCGCGTGGAGCGATTTTGACCGGAACCTCGGGACGAGTCCCATGGCATCCGTCCTGCCACCAGCGGGCAAGCTCCGTGTAAGATTCGAGCGCCGCTGCCTCTTCAGGGTTGAGACCTTGCGTGCCGCGAATCGAGGCAGACGCACCCGTCGCGATCTCCAGCAAGGATGCCAGCCCGCCGCCGCCGAGGAGAAAATTGCACTGTCGGCGATTCAAGGTTTTCCTTCCTCACATGGCAGCATTGATGGCCAAGCGCGCTTGCTCTCGGCGCTGACGCGCGCACCATCATTTTGTAATCTGGATCAAGGCCAGTGTGTGTGCCGGGAGAGTGAGCGAAACATTCGGGTTTGAGTCGCCAACCGGTTCAACTTGTGGAGGCGGCAATTGTCCCGCCTGACGCAGAATCCGCAATTGCTCCTTCGTCGGAAAGGCAGGCTCGCCCAACGCCTTCCAGGTTGCAAGCGGCGAACCGTGATCGGGACCGACCGTCCAGATTACAGCGCGGCGGGCGCCATCGAGATGCTCGAAGGAAAGCTTGAAAGTCCTGGATTCTCCACCCGGCCCGGGTGGCGCGTAGTTCCAGAGCGCAATCGCCAGGGTGCCATCCGGCCGCCGCGTGACCAGAACCGGCCCCGGACCTGCAGTCAGTCTCTCACTGCCCAGCATGTGCAGCAGGTGAAAATCATTGTAAGAAGCTTTCGGAATTTCGCCCGCGGCGATGAGCCCAAACCCGCCATAAAAAGGAGTCTTGACGACACCCGGCTCCTCAAAAACGTCGGAGAACGCCCAGTAAGACATGATCTGCGTCAGGCCGTCGCAGTGGCTGATGGTGTTGGCGAGCCATGGACCCATGAAGGGGGAATCGGTCACGTCCACTTCATTCGAGTAGCTGGCATTGTACTCGCTGAAAATGATGGGCAAGTCCGGCCGCGCCGAGTCCTTAACTTCCTTATGAACCTTCTCAACCGCTCGAATAACCATCTCGCGCCGCGAAATTTTTTCGTGCGTATGGAAGACATTTTCCGAGCTGTCGTTGCCGTAAACATGCGTGGAAACGAAATCAACCGGCACATGGTCCTGGACGCAATGTTTAATGAACGCGCTGACCCAGGCCGCCTGCGCAGTGGCCGGCCCGCCCACGCGCAATCGCGGGCTGACGCTTTTGAGGGCTCGCGCCGCCGTGTCGTAAAGTTTGAAGTAGGTTTCCTGCTTGGGTTCGCCCGCCCAGAAGCCGATATTGGGTTCATTCCAGACTTCGAAATACCATTTCGAAACTTCGTCAATGCCGTATCTCTCGACCAAGTGCCTGGCCAAATGCTGGATCAGATCACCCCAGCGGTTCCAATTGGAAGGCGGGGCGATGTAAGGGTGATACCAGAAACCTTGCTGCGTGGGATTTGCCGCGAGCGCTTTGGGCATAAAGCTCAATTCAACGAACGGCCGCACTCCATTCTCGAGCAACCCGTCATAAATCTGGTCCACGTAGGAAAAGTTGTAGACCGGCTTGCCGTCCTGGCCCTCGCTGTAAAGCCCAACATCGTCATCCAAGATTCCATGGAAGCGGATGTAGTCGAATCCGGTGGCGCGTTTCACGGAGCGAAGGTCGTGGCGGTAACTCTGGCGCAACGCCAGAATGGCACGACCCGAACCGAACATTTGCTCCCAGAAATGCGGAAAGGGATGCGCCGGGGCCTGGACATCAACCTGGATCGTCTCCGCCCCGGAGATCTGTTGAGAGGTTTGAGCCATCAACGCTGGTGAACTGAGACTGAGGGCAAAAGTTGCGACAAGGAGGAAACCGAGACGGGCAGAGTCAGGCTTCATGACGGAGATTCATCCTTTTCCGAGTGAGTCTCAACGCCCGGCCCCGCAAGACAGGGCCGGGACGAGAGGTGGCATCATATCACTAGAAACTGACTCGGCCCTGGAATTCAACCACGCGTCCGGCTAGTCCCGCCGTGGCCCGTCCGAAGAACCTGGGATTATCGACGTGTGTGCTCGGCGAGCCGAACGTGAAAGGCGCCAGATTCTCCGTGTTGAAAATGTTGAAGAAATTCGCCCGGAGCTGCAGATTAGCCGCTTCGCCCAGACGGAACGAGCTGGGCAAACTGATATTCTTCGCCAGGCTCATATCCGTATCGAAGTAGTGCGGGCCTCGGAATGAGTTGCGTCCGACTCCCGGCGGTCCGGACTTGCTGTAATTGAAATATACATTTCCTCCGCCCGGAAAATTGCCCCCCGGACGGATGAAAGCCTGATTTGATGTGTCGTGTATCGCGTTGTTGTAATAGGCAACTGGACGCGTGGGCGACAGCGACGGCCCGCCCGGTGTCTGAACCGACTGGCCGCTTACCGGCGTCCACGGGAAGCCGGAATGGTAAGTGAAGATCGGATCCAGTTCCCATCCGCCCAGAACGTTCCCCAGCAGATTATTCGTGTGCTTCCAGAACGGCAGTTCGTAAACCGCGGCCAGGGTCACGTTATGGGTCACGTCATAGTCGGAAGGTCCGCGTTCCGAGATCAGGCTCTGCGGATACGTTTCATTGGTGCAGAAACATGGGCCTTCCCAGGAATTTTCGTCAATGCTCTTACCCCACCGGTAATTCAGGATGGCAAGCAGCCCGTTGGAAAAGCGGTGATTCAGGCTGGTGTTCAGGGCATTGTAAGAGGTGTTGACATCCGGGATCAGCGCGAATGCGCCGCCCGCAAAGGGGTTTCCGGCGGGCTGATTGTAAAGGTAATTGAGATTCAGCAGGCGGTCTATCTTATGTCCGGCGCTGCCCACGTAGTTCATACTCCATCTCCAGGTTGGCGTGAAGGCGTACTGGTAACCGAGCGACCATTCTTCCACGTACGGATTTGGCGTGTGCTTAAGCGCACCGTAAATCTGCACCGGAATCCCTTTCAGGCTGCCCGTTGCCGGATCAATGCCCACTGCCCAATTCGGGTTGGGCGGAAAGCTGGAAGGAGCCTTGCTGTTGCCCAGAGCGTACAAGATTTGACCGTTATTGTTGGGAGCGCCCGAGGTGCCGCAGCAGGTTCCGATATTGGCGTCGAAGGGCGGGTTCTGCCGAATGTTGTCGAACACCTGTTCGGGCAGTCGGTTGTAAAACACGCCAAACCCGCCTCTCCACACAAGCTTGTCATGAAACATTTTCGGGCTCCAGGCGAAGCCGAAGCGCGGGCCGAAGTTGTTCTTATCGGGGTTGTAGAGCTGCCTCGAAGCCTCCACTTTGGCCACCTGCCCCGCTGAGTTGAAGGAGAAGTTGCTGATGCGGCCGCGTGTCTCGCTGAGCGGCGTGAAATATTCCCAGCGCAGGCCGAGATTCAGCGTGAGATTCGAGCGCAGCTTCCAGTCATTCTGGAAGAACAGCGCATAATCGCTTGTGCGGAAGTACCGCTGATTGTCATTGGGGAGCCCGGTCACAGGATTCACGCTGATCGCTTCATAAATGGGCGCATCGTTCGCCGCATTCCACAAGTAATGAAGCACGACGTCCGGGCGGGCGTTGCCCAGCAGGTTGTTGTTGCTCTGCTCTTTGATAATCTGCACGCCGTACTTGAACGTCTTGTTGCCCACGACCTGGTTCAGTGTATCGCTGAAGTTAAAAGTGTTCTCGGCCTGGATGCCCGGCTCGTTGCCCGACCGGTTGGCACCCATATAGATGCGACCGAACGGGAATGCCTCCACCTCAACGCGCGGAATGCCCCAGTTCACCTGAGGATTGGATTGGATCTGGTTGAAAGCATAGCGAGTGACGTTGGCGCGAGCCTGATTGAGAATCGTGGGGGAAAAAATGTGATTCCAGAGCAAGGTGGAAACGGAATTTGTAGGCTTCAGGTTCACGTCCGCCATGGGTGCGCTGCCCGTGGAGGGATCGGCTCCCGTATTGTTGAACAGCGTCACGTACGTGCTTCCCGAAATCGTGTCCCGGGCAGTGGGATCGAAGTCCATGCGGTAGTTGAACTGATTTCCCCGCACGTGACCCGGCACCGCCACTTGCACATACTGGATGTCCGGAATGCCGTCGAAACCGCCGCCCGTCGAAGTATTGAAGTCATTGACGTAGGCAGCGGGATTCCCGTAAGGCGCCGTAGCGGAAAAGAAGTTCTCCTGGCCGGCGATCGAGCCTAGGTCGAGTCCGCCCGGAACCACCTGGCAAAGGCCGGGGGCAAATCCGATGTTGCAGGATTGAGGCAGCACGTTCAGAATGCGCGGTTTGAAGCCCGGGCTCTGGAAAATCTTGGCTGTCACGCCATTAGGCCTTTGGGCAATCACCGACTGCACGTACTGGGGAGTGAACACGTACACGTTCGCCACATCACTCTTATTGTCCCGCATCCCTTCGTATGAACCGAAGAAGAATAATTTGTTTTTCAGGATCGGGCCGCCCAGGCTGCCGCCAAATTGCCGAGTGGCGTCGTTGACACGCGCCGGCACGCTGTCCACGCCATTGTACTTGTTGTAGGCGTTCAGCCCCGGATCATCGTATTTGAAGAACCCGCTGCCGTGAAAGTGATTGGTGCCGTTCTGCGAGATCACTTCCACCGTGGCACCCGAGTTCCGCCCATATTGAGCGGAATATCCGTTGGTCACCACTTTCACTTCCTTGACAGACGCCTCATTGGGCGTGACGACGGCCGCGCCCCCCCCAGGTCAGGCTGTTGGCGCTCACACCGTCGAGCAGATAATTGTTGTCGGAAATTCGCTGCCCGGCGGAGGAAATCTGCACCATGTTTTCAGTTTGAAAGATTGAGGAATTCGATCCGCCCGGCCCGGCCGTGTTGGGCAAAAGGTTGGAATTGCCGTTCGCCTGCCGCGATGCGTCTCCAAAAACGCCTGGTGTCAAACGGAGCAAGTTATAAGGGTCGCGGCCATATTCCGGCAGCTTGGTGACTTCCAACGAAGTGAGAGTGCCGGAGAGAGTACCGCTTGTGGTCTGAAGCACCGGAACGGCTTGCGCCGTCACCGTCACTTTCTGCTTGACCGCCCCCGGCTTCATTGTGATGTTGAAGCCCCGCGTCGCCTCCGCACTCACCTGGACGTTCGTGTAGATCGCCGGGGCAAAACCCTTAAGCTCGGCACTGATCGTGTAAAGGCCGGGCGGCAGGCCCGAAAGGCTATAATAGCCGTCCTTCGACGTGGTCAGCTGATGTTTGACATTGGTCTCTTCGTTGGTGATCACAACCTGGGCGCCCTGAATCACGCCACCTGACGTATCCGCGACCGTCCCTTGAATTCCAGCCCCGTATTGAGCAAAAACTTGTGGAGGGTTGGAAAGGGCGCAGAGTAATCCTCCAAGGACCAGCGCCAGAGCCCCGTATCGCATCCTCTTGTTCTTCATCGGCATGGGAAAATCCTCCTTCGGGTTCGTCAACAGCAGCATCAGGGAGAGACGCGCAAGCCGGAACGCCTCCTCCGTCCCCTTCGAGACGCTGCTTCCCGGATCTCTTCGAAACTTTCCGAAACTGACTGGGATCCGACGCTGAATGCCCCGTCTGCTTCGACACGGGGCGAAATGAATCGAATTAGTAAAACGACTTACTAAATCGTTGTTGCAATCTCCAAAATAAGCGTATAATTCCGGCGTTGTCAAGGACTATTCTTGTTCCAGCTCGAAACGTTCTATTTCGAACCGCTTGTACGAGACCTCCTGGATGAGAAAGGTCAGCCGCCCGGCGAACGGAGGATGCTCAGTACCCCTTGACCCCGGCAATGTTCATGCCGTATAGGAGAGTGCTGTATGGCGCGAGGAAAACAGTTCACGAAGCGGGATCCCGGGCTCGGAAGCCCAATCAGCCTGAAGGAACTCGCACGTCATTTGGGGCTTTCGCCCACGACCTTGTCTTTTGTCCTGAATCAATCGCCGCTGGCAAACTCCATTCCCGCCGCCACCAAGCGGAGGATTTTTGCCGCTGCCAAGAAATTCAACTATCGCCCGAACTTCGTTGCCCGGTCGTTGCGGTCGCGGCGCACTTATACGATTGGGGTGATCGTTCCGGAACTCAGCGAAGGCTACGAGGCGATGGTGCTGAGTGGAATTGAAGACCATCTTCTACAGGAAGGCTATTTCTACTTCGTGGCGAGCCACCGCCACAAGCCCGACCTGATCGAAGAATTTCCGCAACTCCTCCTGGACCGGGCCATCGAAGGGCTGATCGCGGTGGACACGCCGTGCGCAAGAGGATTGGCGATCCCCATCGTCGCCGTCTCGGCGCATCAGGAGATCGACGGTATCACGAGCATTGTTTTGGATCACAAAGACGCTGCGGCACTCGCCGTGGAGCATTTGTACAGGCTCGGCCATCGGCGCATCGCGGTGATCAAAGGGCAATCTTTCAGTTCCGACACGGCGGTACGATGGGCGGCCATTCACCACGCTTTCAACGAGCGGAAATTATCACTCGGCCCGGGACTGACCGTTCAACTGAAGGGTGACCTGCCTTCGCCGCAACTGGGTTACGTCGCGACCAAAGAACTTCTGGCCCGCGGTGAACGTTTTACCGCACTGCTGGCATTCAATGACGTTTCGGCGATCGGAGCCGTCCGCGCCTTGCGCGAGAGCAGCCATCGTGTCCCGGAAGACGTTTCAGTGGTAGGGTTTGATGATATTCAAAGCGCGGCGTTTCAGAATCCTTCCTTGACCACGGTCCGGCAGCCGCTTACAGAAATGGGCAAACTGGCGGCGGCGACTGTGCTGCGGCGCATTGCAAACGGCGCGGGCAGCCCGTATCCTAAGACTTTGATCGTCAAGCCGGAATTGGTGGTGCGCGAATCAACCGGGCCCGCAGCGTAGCAGCCTTCCACGATCCGCGATCAGAAACCGAGACCACTCATTGCCGGACTACCTGTCGGAGACAGTAGGTTGATTTGTCCTTGCCGGCCGCTAAAAGCAAACCGCTCCGAGCAGACCTGAGAATTGAGTGGGGGGGACTGCCTCCTACAAGCCCGAAATTGAAGAGCACGCGCCGGGTGGATTCCATCCTCCTCTCGACCTTCGTTCTCACAGGAATTGTGACCACGATTCTTGGGCCACTGGTACCGCTATTAACCGATCGCTGGGCCATCAGCAACCTCCAAGCAGGTTATCTGTTCACCGCTCAGTTTATGAGCTCCCTCGCCGGGGTCGGCCTGTCAAGCCTGCTCGCGGGACGATTGAATTTCCGCAGCCTCCTGGCTGCCGGCTCGGCCATGATGGGCATCGGGGTAGGCACAATCTGGTTCCTGCGCTGGCCGGAATCTGTGGCAGCGGTGTGTTGTTATGGATTGGGCCTGGGTTTGATCGTTCCAACGTCGAACATCCTTATGGCGGAGATTCACCGCCCTCGTCCCTCGGCTGCACTCAATACCCTCAACTTCGCCTGGGGGCTCGGAGCGGTCGTCAGTTCTCTTTGGATCGGCCTGCTTCTGGCCGAGCACGCAGTGGGCATTGGACTTGTTGGCCTGGCACTGGTCATCGGCGCGTTCTCATTGTTGATCGCGTTTGGAATTGATCCCTTCGAATCCATCACCGAGAACGATACAGTCCGGCCCCAGCCGGAAAGAACAAGGAAATGGACCACGCTGGGCGGCGTGGTGGCGATTGGCATCCTGTTTTACTTATATGTGGGTACGGAAACATCGGTCGGAGGATGGGTGGCGGCTTACGCGAAGCAAATGGAAGCCACGGGACACGGACTTTGGATCCTTGCGCCGGTTTTTTTTTGGGGAGCTCTATTGGGCGGGCGGGCGCTCGCGCCCGTTGCTTTGAAGAAGATCAGTGACCGGGCCCTGGTGCTGATCGAATTGCCGGTCGCGGCCGTGGGCATGACCCTGTTGGTTGGCGCGCATTCGGTGGACACTATTCTCGTTGCCGCGGCAATCAGCGGCATCGGCCTGGCACCGGTTTTTCCAGGAGTGATAGCTCTTCTGTCCGAGCGTTTCGGCGCCGCAACGAAACGCCACGGGGGCTGGATGTTCGGCCTGGCCGCGATAGGCGGAGCCAGCCTGCCATGGATGGTCGGGTACATTACGACTCGTTCTGGAAAGTTTCCGGCCGGTCTTTCGATTCCCCTGGCCGCCGCCTTGGCGATGCTCGTCGTCTTCGCCGCCGTGAGTTCCCCTCGAGCGGACAATCGTAAACATCCTCTTCCAACTCATGCGGGCGATCAGATTTAATCGAGCGCCAGAACCGGCCTTCGCAAAAGCAAAATCTGATTGACGCCGCCGAGGGTCACTACGAAAACTGGGCGCGTTTACGGTATTCCTTTGCCACGACTTCCACGAGGGCCTCGGGGTTCTGAGCTTGCTGGGCGGCGGGACCCAGCTTCCCGGCAATCCGGCTGACCACACGCCGCGCCAGCTCAAGGCGAACCTCCGGCGCAAGCTGATCGCGCCGCATCAGAAAAGCTTCCAGAAGATGAAAGTCATCTGCCGTAATCTGGGAAATATCATAAACGGAAGGAACCTGAGTGGAAGCCAACTCCAAGCCGGTCTGGATGCGGCTGGCCAGCGGCCGCTCATGAACGACGACCGTCCCGGCGACAAAATCACCGAGCCGCTTGTTTCTCGAACTGACGAGCATGGACAAGATCCCGATTCCATAGAAGCCAGGCAAGGCGTCGACAATCCGCAGGAGATTTCGCGCCACCGAATCGTACACGGTAATCGGACGCCCTGACTCCTTGATGACTCGCAAATGAATGTAACGTTTGCCGGGAGTCTGTCCATTCCACCAGGCTTCAAAACCGGCAAAATAGCCGAATTGAAGCAGGAAGTAAGCGATCACTCCGATCGCCGCCAGCCAGATTCCGGTTCGATGCCAGGCCACCGACATTGCCGCAAAGACCAGCATTCCGGCAACCACCAGCCCCAGCCCGACGACGGTCTGAATCAGGGTGTCCACAGCGATCGCCAGAAACCTGCTCCCGACTCCGGCGAGCGGCAGTTCCAGGGGGATCAATTCCGGTGTTTCGATGGTAAGCTTGTCCTGCTGTTCGGTCATTATGATTTCCGCACGCTGGCTCGAAAAACGAAAGCCTTACTGGTCACGTCTCGAGAGCATCCTTGATGTCTCCGCCCGGCACAGCATCGCGGCGCTGCCTTACGGCGAGTTGCAGGAACTCGCGCTATTGTACCGCCAGGTCGCGTCCGATCTGGCCAAAGTCCGGGAAGACTCATCGAGCCGTCGCCTGGCAGAATACCTCAATCAACTCCTGGCACGCGCCCACAACCTTATCTATATGGGCCGGCCAGCTGCCCCGCGCAACATCTTTGGCTTCTATGCCCGTACGTTTCCGGCGACATTCCGCAGCACCTTTGATTACACCGCGGCCGCAACGTTGCTCTTCGCCGCGGGAGCGCTGGTGGGCTTTCTCGCCTGCCTGGGCGATCCGTCTTTCCAGCGATTTTTTCTGGGGCCCGCGATGTCCGAGACGATTGAGCGCCAGAAGATGTGGACGCATTCCGTGCTGGCAATCAAGCCGCTGGCCGCCAGCGGAATCATGACCAACAACCTCACCGTTTCGTTTGCCGCTTTCGCCTTCGGCATTACGGGAGGGATCGGAACCATCTATCTGCTCCTGACCAATGGATTGATGTTGGGCGTCATCTCCGCTGCTTGCTGGCAGGCCGGCATGAGCGCCAAGCTTTGGGAATTTGTCACGCCGCACGGCGTGCTGGAGCTTCCCGCCGTATTCATCGCCGGAGGAGCAGGGCTGCTTCTGGCTCGCGGCCTGCTGTTTCCGCAGGATCTCTCCCGCCGAAATTCCCTGGTTCTTTACGGCCGCAAGGCGGTTCACCTGGTTCTGGGAATTATCCCCGTGCTGGCCGTCGCCGGAGTGGTCGAGGCCTTTATCTCACCTTCAACTCTTCCGGCCGCTGCCAAGTTCGCTCTGGGCGGCGTCCTGGCCACCTTGCTGTGGACGTATCTCACCCTTGCGGGCCGCACCCAAAAACTACAATAAGCTCTCCTCCTTGATCCGCAGATACTGATTGACCATACCCACGGCGAGCTGGTCCGGCATGACTTCCAGCGTCAGGGCTCCTTGCTCGCGCAGTCTGCCCAGCAGTGCTTCACGCCGCTGGACGAGCTCCGTGCCCGCTACATACCGGTACATCTCGACGGAATTTGCCGGGCGGTGCGCCAGGAACCGGCGGAGGTCCGGCTGGCCGAGCGCAACAAAAAGGACAAGGTGGCGCGCTGCCAGTCGCATGGCGCCCTCAATCACTTCCGGCGTGGCTGCGGTTTCCGCCACGTCGGTTATCCAGACAACCAAGCAACGGCGGCGCTGTCGCTTGAGTAAAACTTCCGCGGCGCGGCCATGGTCGGCCTCGACGAGCTCCCCCTTGACCAGAGCCAGCCGCTCGAGGATGGAACGGAGTTGCAGCCGCCCGCGCGAGGCGTTCACCTGCGCCTGAATCCGGCGCCCGTAGGCGATCATGCCGACTGAATCGCCTCCGGCCATGGCAACCTGGGCCAGACTCAACGCAGCCGTTGCAGCGTAATCCAGTTTTGTAAGCTGGCCCAGGCGCGCCAGCATCAGCCGGCCCGCGTCCAGCACCACCTGCACGGGCTGGCTGCGCTCCGGGCGGTAAACCTTGGTCGCCAGCCTGCCTCTCCGCGCAGTAGCAGTCCAGCAGATGTCGCGCAGTTCATCTCCATCGCGATATTCGCGGAGACTCTCGAATTCCCTGCCACGATCCGGACGGTGCTGCAATCGCTTTTCGAGCTCGATTTGCCGGCTTCTCAGAAGATAGAGATTCAGCTTCCCCGCTTCCCGCAGGTCGGGATAGACGCGAATCTTCTGAAGCAAATCCGCAACGGCGCGGCGTTCGGCAAACCGGAGAGGACTGCGGTAGCGCAGAAAGACGCGCCCGAGGCTCGCTTCGCCTCGCTCCCTGGGTTTGATCTCGAAACTGGCGCTGCCCGTCCCGCCGGGAGGAATGCTGATTTCAACCCGGGCATGCCGTTCACGGAGCGAGGCAGGCACTTCATTTTCGACGATGAGTGTTATTCCAACCTTGCTTTCAGCTTTAACGCAAATCGTCACCTGGCTGGGCGAGGCCAGCAGGACGGCGCCGTTCCATTTGCGTGTAATCTGCAACCGCTCAGGGCGCGGAAGGCGGCGCAAATCACTCCACCAGACGGCCAGCATGAGAACGTCCCAGGCAATGACCAGGTAGCCGAATCGCAAATTCCACCACGCCGGTCCCAGCCACACGAGTCCCACAACAAGCGCGAGGAAGAATCGCGGACCGAAAG
The DNA here is from genome assembly GCA_046706005.1 of Terriglobia bacterium. GTDB lineage: Bacteria > Acidobacteriota > Terriglobia > UBA7540 > UBA7540 > JBJKPU01. The sequence goes on from JBJKPU010000013.1 coordinate 45,418, forward strand.
CGAATGGCCAGCGGCCAAAAGGCTTCGCACGCCCGACGCAATCTGGAGGAACCAGCCTGGCAACTTCTGTCACTGCGGGACCTCAACGGAAGCAATGATTTCGGCAACGGCCCGATCAGGAGTGATGCCTTCCAAATCCGCCTCCGGCTTGACCAGCAGGCGGTGCCGCAAAACCGCGGGCGCCGCTGATTTGACGTCGTCCGGAACAACGTAATCGCGGCCGTCCATCGCCGCCAGCGATTTTGCCATCAGCAGCAACGCCACGGACGCTCTCGGACTTCCGCCCAGACTGAGCGCCGGCCAGTTGCGTGAGCGCCGCACGATTTCTCCGATATATCGGAAAAGCGTGGTTTCCACTTTGACCGAGGCGGCATCCCGGCGCGCAACAGCCAGTTGCTGGCTTTCAACCGCGTCCAGTCCAAGTTTGTCAATCTGGCGGGGGTCAAACCCGTTTTGATATCGATTCAGGATTTCAATCTCCTCGTCCGGCTGCGGATATCCAATCCGAATCTTGGCCAGAAAACGATCCAGTTGCGCTTCCGGCAGCGGGTAAGTGCCCTCGAACTCCACGGGATTCTGGGTGGCGATGGCGGTGAAAAATTCCGAGAGAGGATAGCGAACGCCGTCGAGGGTGACTTGCCGCTCCTCCATGGATTCCAGCAGCGCCGCCTGTGACCGCGGAGGCATGCGATTGATTTCGTCCATCAGAAGCAAGTCCGTGAACACCGGCCCACGCCGAAATGAAAACGTTCCCGTGGCCGAGTTATAGACGTTCACACCCAGAATGTCTCCGGGCATCAGATCCGGCGTGCACTGAATTCTCTGGAACTCCAGCCGGCAGGTGCGCGCAATCGCTTTCACGGCCAGCGTCTTGGCGATGCCGGGCACTCCCTCGAGAAGCGCATGGCCGCCCGCCAGGATGACAGCCAAAAGCTGATCAATCACTTCGTCCTGCCCGACAATCACCTTCCCCAGCTCCAGATGGAGCCTCTTGGCTAACTCCGCTGCCGCCTCCGCCATGATCGAATCTCCTTTGTTTATTTATTAAAGCTCACCAAACGCAGTTTGCGAGCGAAATCATGCAATTCCTGAACCAGTTTCAGCGCTTGCGCCTCGCCGGCTTCTCCGTGCCGGACGACAGATTCGCATTCCGCCAGAACCGGCGCCATCTCCTTCTCTGGTCCTTGAAGCTGATCGATGGCCGCCACGTCCGGCTTCCCAGACGCGGTACCGAAGCGCAGGCTGGGCCGTCTTGAGAGCAGCGTTCGAAAACGTTGCAGTGCAATCTCAACGGCCCCGCCGGCGGCGCGTTTTCGCGCATAGAGATCTCCGACTGTCTCGACAAATTCCAGAGGCGAAAGCCGCGACTCCTCAACCGGAACGGTAATGGGTCCGCTGCGCCGCGAGTACGTCAGCAGGGCGGCGAGAATCAGAACAGCCGCCTGGAGCAGCGCCCAGGAAAAAGGAGTCTTCCCCAAGAAAGACCAGAAGCCCCGGCGCTCGCCGTGAAAGTATTCGTCCCAAAGGATGCGCTTGGCGTGCGGATTGCCCACGGAGTTGAGAAAAAGCTCGAGGTTTGAGGATTGCTTCAGCCCGTAATTAGTCAGCGGCGCGGAATTTGCCCACCAGATGATTGTGCCCTTGCCGAGTGAAAAGCGGACGACTGTTCCGCCGCCTCCGTCGCCGTAATACTCCAAAGCTTCGGGCTGCTCTCCTTTCCAGCGAACGCCGTTGCGCATATAGACGGAGGGGGCCAGGCTCGAAATCGGTCCCGGCAACTTGGCATGAAATTCCTTCCATCCGTAGGCAGTAGGATTGCCTCCGATGATGTGGGAAAGATTCAGCATCGCGGCGGCAAGCGGCCCGGTCGCAATCACTCGGCCACCGTCCCGCACAAACCATTGGATCGCCATTCTTTCATCGGAAGAAGCGGGAATGATGGGGTCCGCGAGAATCAGGACCACTCCTCGCGCGTCCGCCGGAAGCTCGCCGGGCGGCGCCGTCCAGCGCTTTTCTTTGTAGCCGAGTTCATCCAGCAGCATGTAGGCCGCTTTCGCCCCTCCGCTATCCGTGGAGTAGCTGGTGGGAACGTCGGGCATGGCCGACCGCGCCGGCGGTGAAAAGATCAGGGCCAGCAAAGTGATGACGGCCAACAACGCTCCTGAAATAACCAGCAGCGAGCGGTCACCCGGATCCATGACTATCGGCATCCCAGTTTCTCCAATTGGTTCACGACCGTCTGAAAGTTGTCCGCCGAGGACGGGCGTTCCGCATACCACGCCATTTCGAATTCTTTAGTCAGCAGACCCAACGGTTCACGCTCCGGCTGACTGGGAGGAACCAGCCGCAGATACTCACGATGAGTGCGAGTGTGATCCTCCGTCCACAATCCCCGGTCGCCCAGGCGGTGGATGGCGGCCCAATAGGCCAGGCGGATCGCTTCACGATAATCGCCGGCACTGGCCGCGGCTTTCGCCTGCGCCGCCATCTGTCGCCACGAATCATGAACGGGGCCGGCGGCGGGTTCCGGCTTGAAAGCCTGGCGGCGGGGACGCTGCAGCACTTGCCAGACCAGCCAAGCCAGCAATCCTCCCACGCCGCCGATCAGCAGTATCCAGAATAGAACTTTCGCGATTCCCGGATGACCCGCCAATCGGGATCCGAGGCTATCGATCAAGCGCGACAGCCATCCCTGGAGGCGCTCCATCATGCGGTCAAACCAGCCGGGGCTTTCCTTCCGAACACCGCTGAATTCACGCCGGGCGAGAATCGCCATCAATTTTGTGCGCGCCGCGTCGCTGGCTGAGCGAGGGGAGTCAATCTGAATCTCCGCCTGCCGCCGCATGGCGCTCAGATGAGTCAGCGCACGCTCAAGCTCCTTGTCATTCGCTTTGCCGTCTTTCCCGATGGAATGCAAATCGGCCTGCATCCACCGCATTGAAACCTCAATCAGCCGCCCATCCTGCATAACGGACAGACTATCCGGCACTTGACGGCGCAATGCATCGCTGTCTTCAGGATGAACTTTCAGGTCCTTCAGGGCCGCCTGCCAGCGGTCGAGCTCCTTGACGTATTGGGAAACGGTGAGAGGTTGAGCCGTGCCTCCGGCAGGCCCGGCGCTGCCGAATGCCGTCCATGCAAGGCCAGCCGCGCACAGGGCGAGGATCCCTAGCCGAAGATGCCACGGGATGCGATCGAATTGATTCTGAACCGTCACAAACTCGCGGAGCGTTCCACAGCAGGCCGGCCTGAATCCTCTGCGTGCCTCGGCGCGGATTTTGATATTACATCGCCGGAAGGATATCCGATCCCAATTCGGACCGGCCCTGTGTCCAAGTATCGACCAGCTCGTTAATCTTGTGTTGAAGATAGAATATCCCAAAAAACCACGTGGCCACCGCGGAGAGGGACGCTCCCTGAATCAAAGCAAGGCTCGAGCCCAGGGGGCCGACTGACGATTCCGCCGCATGGGCTTCGAGAATTCTGCGCACCTTGAAGAGCTGCACAAGCATAACCACGAAGAGGACCAAGGCTGAAAAAATGTCGAAGACCCTCATGCCCATCAAACTTATATCACCACCCGGCAGATGAATGTAATCGAATCCAAGGTTCAGGCAGAGAACGAGAAGCCAAAGCAGCGACACCAGCACGAACACAAAGACCCCAAGCTTCTCGCGAGACTTCAGACTGTTGATCCCCTGCCGCCTCCGCAAAAACCATAGAGGATAATACAATCCCAGGGTCAGGACGGTCAGGAGGACGAGAGAAGCGACGTTCGTCTTCTCCAGATCCGGCTCGCTGGGTGACGACGATGCCGGACCGGCCCCCGCAAGCGGCGTGGGGGAATCCAGCGCCGACATCATGACTTGAAGATCGAATCCCTCCTTGCGCACGCGGAGGTCGTAGTAGAGCAGCACAAGGCCGATCATGAGCAGTGCCCCCGTCGCCACATGGCCGGCGCCCCCCGCGATCCTCATCGCCAACTCCAGCCAGACGGGCGGCTGAAGGTGGCTTTTAAAGGTCATGAACATCATGCCCAACAGAAATGGGCCCTCCAAGAGCGCGGCGGCCGTCGAACTGATCAGCGACATCAAGACGGTAATTAGGAAAACGCGCCCGACGTTCTTTCGGGTCAACTTGATGCTTCGCTTGATTGCACGTCCCGCCTTGATATTCTCCAGGAGCAAGGCCGGCACGGCACATCCGTAACGAAGAAAGAACCAGATCCCAAAGACCGCGCCTCCCAAAAGTGCCACGATCATTAAGAACCCGAATGCGACGGCTCCAAGCGCACCCAGCGGTCTTATAAGCACAGTTAACATCCCGGTCGCCACCACAAATGTGACCATCAACAGAAAGAAGAACAGAACCTCTCGAATTCCAATCGTCGCGATCAGGTCGGCCAGGCGCCACAGACGCCCGCGCAGGCTGCTGTAAGCCTGACGAGCCGTGACCCGGCGGCCCAGATGAATCTCAGACACAGCAAAGGTCGCTGCCCCCAGCGCCACCGCGTACAACGAAAAATAGACCACCACAACCACAATGAGGCTCCCGAAGACGCGGACATCGTAAGTTGTACTCAGCACCGGAGGCCGCCCGGCCGCGGTCTGCAAATCCGCTCTCACAAGCTCCTGCCAGAGCGTGCCTAGAGCGATGATGATGACCTGCGGAACCGCCATGATCCCGGCGAACAACCAGAAGTGGTGGCGATAGTAGGTGAAGGTGCGATCCAGCAACTCTCCGAAACTCAGGGGGCGGAGATCAGGGAAATCCACTCAGACTCCTCCGGCGAAGGTTGGCTACCCGGGAACTGAAGGTGATTGTATCGAAAAGTATCGCAATTGCAATGCGAACGAGTAAATTGGTCAACAGGGATTGATTTCCCGCGGACATCGAAAAATTTGTCCGGGTGACCGTGCGCACCTCCCGGCAACGCACGTCGTTTCTCGCCGGTGTTCCCATATGTTTGTTCCTTAACGCGGGCTGAAGCTCGCAGTGATTTTCACTTTGTAAGTGGGTTGACAGTCCGGACGCGCCCGATTATCCTCATGTTCGGTCCTGAAACGCTCCCGCCATTTTCGCAAGAAAGCACGGCTGCGCTTCAATATCCAAGCGGAGGAAAAAATGAATCTTTCCGGAAAGCGTATTCTGCCTGCCCTCGTCACCTGCATCTGCCTTTTCGCTTGCGCCGCAAGCGCGCAGGATGTCTCAAAACTTCCTTTCATGAATCCCAATCTGACGCCGAAAGAGCGTGCAGAGGACATTGTCAGCCGTTTGACGCTCAAGGAAAAAGCCTCGCAACTCACCAATGAGTCGCGGGCCATTCCGCGCCTGGACATCCCGTCCTACAACTGGTGGAGCGAGGCGCTGCACGGCGACGCCAACGTCAGCGGCATCACGGAATTCCCCGAGCCCATTGGCCTGGCCGCCACTTTTGACACGCCAGCCATTCACAAGATGGCCACGGACATCAGCACGGAAGCCCGCATCATTCACGACCAGGCCGTCAAGAACGGAAACTCGCCCATCTTTCGCGGGCTCGACTTCTGGGCTCCCAACGTCAACATCTTCCGCGATCCACGCTGGGGCCGCGGGCAGGAAACCTACGGCGAGGATCCATTCCTCAGCGGAAGCATGGCGATCGCGTTCGTCACCGGCATGCAGGGTGACAACCCGAAATACTTTCGCGTGATCTCGACGCCCAAGCACTTTGACGCGCACAGCGGGCCCGAGCCGTTCCGCCACTTCTCCGACTTTGATGTGAGCAAGCACGACATGGAAGACACCTACCTGCCGGCGTTTCGGGCCGCCATCGTGGACGGCCATGCCGATTCCGTGATGTGCGCCTATACGGCTCTCAATGGTCAGCCGGATTGCGCCAACAAATTCCTGCTGCAGCACACGCTGCGAGGCGCGTGGCAATTCCAGGGCTATGTGGTTTCCGATTGTGACGCCGTCCATGACATTTTCAGCGGCCATCATTACCGGCCCACGCAGCCGCAGGCTTCGGCCATATCGCTCGAGCGTGGCATGGATAACGAATGCTACGGCACGCGATTCAGTGGCGATTCCGACTACCAGCCGTTTATCCAGGCAGTGCAGGAAGGTTATCTTTCCGAAAACGCGATCAATCGGTCGCTCGTTCGCCTTTACACCGCGCGCATCAAGCTGGGCCTGTTCGATCCGCCTTCGATGGTTCCTTATGACCACATTGACCCGAAGGAGCTCAGCAGCCCGGCGCATCGCGAACTGGCCCGCAAGATTGCGGATGAGTCCATGGTGCTCCTGAAGAATGACGGCGTGCTGCCGCTGAAGTCGTCGGTCAAGCGCATCGCCATCGTCGGCCCGCTGGCCGATCAGACCGCCGTCCTGCTGGGCAATTACAACGGCCAGCCCACACATACCGTCTCAATGCTGGAGGGCATGAAAGCCGAATTTCCCAACGCGAAAATCACTTACGTTCCGGGAACGCAATTCCTTTCAGACAAGCCCGGCGACCCTGTTCCTGCCTCCGCGCTCACAACTCCGGACGGCAAGCCCGGTCTTGAGGCGGAGTACAGTTCCGGCATGCGATTTGGCCCCAATGCCCCCAAGCCTACTCCGCTGGCTTCACGCGTGGAGTCCACCCTGAACTTGACTGAAAACAATCTGCCCGAGCAGGCGAAGGGAAAGTCCGTGATCGCCGTAAGATGGTCCGGATACCTCAATCCGGCCAAAACCGGCGAATACCTGGTGGGCCTCAAAGCCAACGGGTTCGGACGCGTCACCATCGGTGACCAGCAGGTTGCCACTGTTTTCGGCAACGGGGCACGGATGGGCGAGATTCATCTGGAGAAGGGACATCCGGTGAAGCTGGAAGTGATGTACGGACACTTCCGCGGCGGCCAGCCCGAAGCGGAGCTCGTCTGGACGACTCATAGCAACTCGGTCGACCCCGCCGCCATCGCCGCTGCGAAAAACGCGGACGTCGTCATTGCCGTTGTCGGCCTGACCAGCCGGCTGGAAGGCGAGGAGATGCCGATTGATCAGCCGGGCTTCTTCGGCGGAGACCGGACGAACCTTCAGATGCCGGAACCGGAAGAGGATCTGGTGCAGGCGGTCGCTGCTACCGGCAAACCGCTGGTGGTGGTGCTGATGAACGGAAGTTGTCTGGCTGTCAACTGGGAAAAGGAGCACGCCAACGCGATTCTGGAAGCCTGGTACTCCGGCGAAGAAGGCGGAGCCGCCATTGCCGACACCCTGAGCGGCAAAAACAATCCCGGTGGACGTCTGCCTGTCACGTTCTACAAGAATGTTAAGCAGTTGCCGCCGTTCGAGGATTACTCGATGGCGAACCGCACGTATCGCTACTTCAAGGGCCAGCCGCTTTGGCATTTCGGTTACGGCCTCAGCTATACGACCTTCAAGTTCAGCGATCTCACTCTCCCGACCGCGCCCATCAATGCCGGCGATCCGTTGGACGCTTCCGTGACCGTGACCAATACGGGAAAAGTTGCGGGCGATGAAGTGGCGGAACTCTACCTGAAGTTTCCCGATGTTCCCGGCGCACCCGACATCGCGCTGCGCGGATTCCACCGCGTCCATCTCGCGCCGGGCGAAAGCCAGGTCGTCAAGTTTCAACTGAAACGCCGCGACCTGAGCATGGTTACCGAAAAGGGAGACATCATCGTTGCCCAGGGCAAGTACACGTTGTCAGTCGGCGGCGGCCAGCCCGGGACTGAAGCGCCGTCGGTCAGCGGCAACTTTGAAGTCAACGGCCAGCTGATGCTGCCGGAATAACCGGCAACGTCAGACCACGCAAAGAGCAAGCCGTACATGGGTAATGTCCGGCTTGCTCCAGGCTGTGCGCTGCGCGTGAAGCCCGACCACCATCAACCTCCGAAGGAAAAACATGGCTAACAAATTGGATCGCCGCCGATTCCTCTCCGGCTCGGCCGCCGCCGCGGCCGGCGCTTTGCTGCCTCCGGTCAGCCTGGAAGCTGCGCCCCAGCGAGGCTTCCCGAACGCAACGCCTGCCACGCTGGAGCAGTTGCCTTCCGCCGTCGTCGTGCGCAAAGGGAATGAAACCATCCGAATCACCGTTTGCGCTCCCGACGTGATTCACGTTGTGGCCGGCCCCGGAAATCCCAAGGGCGCCTCGCCGGACACTCCCTGGTTCGTCTCGCCGGCCGCTCCGCAGCAGCCGCAGGTTACAAAGGCGGGGAACCGCGTAACCGTGAAAACCTCTAAAATGTCCGTGGAAATCGACCTGCGAATGCCGCTGCTTCGATTCCGCGATGCGAACGGGAAAATGCTTTTGCAGGAGTCGCCACGAGTCCCGCGCCGTTACGCTCCCGTGGAAATCAACGGCGAAAAGCTATACCGGGTCGATTCGCGTTTTTTCCCCGACGCGCTGGAAGGAATGTACGGCCTCGGCCAGCACCAAAGCGGCGTTTTCGATTATCGCGGCGCCGTCATTGAACTGGCGCAGGCCAACACCAACGTCGCCATCCCGCTGCTGGTTTCCACCCTCGGTTACGGGTTGCTTTGGAACACCGCGTCCAAGTCCTGGTTCGACAATCGCTTTCCCACGGAAATGAAGTTTACAACGGAAGCCGCGGACGCCATCGATTATTACGTTCTCTACGGCCCGACCATGGACCGCGTCATCCAGATTTACCGCAACATGACCGGCCACGCGCCGATGTTCGGCCGCTGGGCTTACGGGTTCGTTCAATCGAAGGACCGTTACCGCTCAGCGAAACAACTGCTCGATATCGCGGCCGAGTATCGCGACCAGCATGTGCCGCTGGACATGATCGTGCAGGATTGGTTCTGGTGGAAACTCCAGGGCGATCCGGAATATTCCGACGCCTACCTCAAGCCTTATCCGGATGTTCCCGCCGCGCTGAAGAAGCTGCACGCGGAAAATGTCCACGCCATGATTTCAGTCTGGGCCAAATTCGATTTGCGCTCGCACAATTATCAGGAAATGAAAAAGCTCGGCCTCATCGTTCCCAACACGGACATTTACGACGCCACCAATCCCGCCGCCCGCGACTATTACTGGAAGCATCTGATGGGCGTCAAGTTCGCCGAAGGATGGGACGCCTTCTGGCTCGACAGTTCGGAACCCGAAATCTGGAATGGGCAAAGCGACGCTTCCCTGGACGGCCTGCAACTGTCCATCGGCAACGGCGCGCGTTATACCAATATTTTTCCGCTGATGCACACCGAAGGCGTGTACGAGCACTGGCGCAAAACCACGGACCGCAAGCGCGTTTTCATCCTCACGCGCTCCGGCTTCCTCGGACAGCAGCGCAACGCAGCCACGGTCTGGTCGGGCGACGTCATCGGCACGTGGATGACGTTTCGCCGCCAAATCGCCGCGGGCCTGAATTACCAGATGTCCGGCCTGCCTTACTGGACCACGGACATCGCCGGCTACGGCTGGCCTTTCGAGCGCGACACGCGCGACCCGGCTTACCAGGAGCTTTACGTCCGCTGGTACCAGTTCGGCGTGTTCTGTCCCATCCTCCGCACGCACGGCCATCGCGTCAACAACACCAATGAGCTTTTCAGCTACGGGCCGCAAACTCCCACGCTGATTTTCTATGACAAGCTCCGCTATCGCCTGTTGCCCTACATTTATTCGCTCGCCTGGCGCGTCACGAATGAGGATTACACCATTCAGCGCGGTTTGCCGATGGACTGGCCTGACGATCGCCGGGCGCGCACGATCGGCGACCAGTTCATGTTCGGCCCGGCTTTTCTGGTTTCCCCGGTTTCTGAAGCCGGAGCCACGAGCCGCGAAGTTTATCTGCCGAAAGCCGCCGCCTGGTACGATTTCTGGACCGGCAAACGTCTTGCCGGAAGCGCGACTCTTCAAGCGCCGGCGCCGCTCGACCGAATTCCGCTTTATGTCCGCGCCGGTTCCATTGTGCCTTTGGGGCCCGTCGTGATGGATGCCGACGCGCAGGTGGAGGAGCTAGAGGTGCGCGTCTATCCCGGGGCTGATGGCGATTTTGACTGGTATTCCGACGCCGGCGATACTTACGACTACGAAAAGGGTGAGCGCCGCGTGGTTTCAATGCACTGGAACGACTCTGCTCGCACTTTAGAGTTGGAGGAAGCGCAGGGTTCTTATCCGCAAATGCCCGAGCGCGTTCACATTCGCCTGGTCGTGGTGAGTGAAGGTCACGGCGCGGGCGCGGAAGTCTCGACCGCCGGCAACGGTGAAGTCGTGTATGAAGGCAAATCGCTGCGCATCGCTGCGCGCTGATTGAGTTTTGATTCATTGGTGGAGGATCGATGCCTGGAGTCCGCCGTGCGCGCATCTGGTTCATCGGATGCGCAATTTGCTTTCTTGCTCTCCTACTGTTCAGCCAACCCTTCGTTCCCATGGCCGCGCAGGCGGCTCAGCCGAAACCGGAATTCACCAATCCGATTTTGTGGGAAGATCTTGCGGACCTCGACATCTTTCGCGTCGGCAAGACTTTTTACTATTCCGCCTCCAACATGCACTATTCTCCCGGCGCGCCGATTCTCAAGTCCTACGATCTGGTTCATTGGGAATACGCCGGACACTCGGTGCCGGTCCTGGATTTCGGCCGCGGGTATGATTTGAACGGCGGCAATGCCTACGTGAAAGGCACATGGGCGTCCTTCCTCGGCTACCGCAAACGCAACAAGACGTTCTACTGGGGCGGTTGTATCCAGTTTTCGAAGACCTACATTTACACCGCGCATTCTGTTGCGGGGCCGTGGCGACGGCATGCGGTGCTCGACAAATGTTATTACGACGCCGGGCTTCTGGTGGACGACGACAACACGATGTACGTGGCCTACGGAAACACCACGCTGCACGTCGCCCAGCTTTCGCCCGATGCGACGCATCAGGTCAAAAGCCAGGTGGTTTTCAGATCGCCTCAAGGAATGGGAATGCTGGAAGGTTCGCGCTTCTATAAAGTGAAAGGGAACTACTACATTTTCACTGACCATCCGCCGGATGCCGAGTACGTTTTGAAATCGACGCACGGTCCTTTCGGCCCGTACACCATGCGGCCGCTCGTCGTCCGCGCCAAAAGTCCGGTGGCGGGCGCAGGCTCGCCGCACCAGGGCGGAATTGTCGAGACGCAGCGTGGCGACTGGTATTACATGGCGTTCATTGACGCTTTTCCCGGCGGTCGCGTTCCCGTGCTTGCTCCATTAAAGTGGAACGCCGACGGCTGGCCGGTGCTCGAGATTTCAGACAACACCTGGGGCAAATCCTATCCTTATCCGTTGCCGCCGCATCCGTTGAAGCCGCTCACCGGAACCGATCGCTTCCGGGGCAGCCGCCTGAGCCCCCAATGGGAGTGGAATCACAATCCCGACAATTCAAAATGGCTTCTTCATCGCGGCTTGATTCTCAAAACGGCGACGGTGACCGACGATCTTTATAAGGCCAGAAACACGCTGACGCACCGGATTCTTGGCCCGGAATCAACGGCCACGATGGTCCTTAATTATTCCGGCATGAAGAAAGGCGACCGCGCCGGCCTTGCCATGTTTCGGGATTCATCCGCCTGGGTCGGCGTCGAAAAGCAAAAGGGTTCCTTCAAAGTGGCGATGGAAAACCATCTCACCATGAACCGCCATTGGCAGACCACCGGCACGGGAACTGTGGTTAAAAGTCACCCGGTATCAGGCGGGAAAATCTGGCTGCGCGTCTCCGCCGACATTCGTCCCGGCCCCGGCCGCACGGCGAAGTTTTCCTACAGCACCGACGGCCGCACCTTCCGGCCGATTGGCACGCCGTTCGTGATGGATACCGACTGGCAGTTTTTTATGGGATATCGTTACGCGATTTTCAATTACGCCACGCGGTCGCTGGGTGGGGAAGTGCGCGTTTCGTCGTTCACTCTCACGGCGCCCTGACCGTGCCGCAGGCGGCAGCGCAGGACGCTCAAGCTCCTTCACCAGGAAAACTCAAGCAGTGAAAGTCCTTCCGGCGGTTCTGTCAATGTGACGATTAATGCGCCCCCGCTGACCGGAATCTGTTTTGCCGGCCCGAGCGTCTGCATTTGCGCCGCGGCTTTAAGCTTCTGCATTTGCGGCGGCGTCGGATTCGCGGGTGAGCCCATCGCCCGCCACACGGGATAAGCGTCGCCGTGCTGATCGTCCACCTGAAAGTGAACAAGCCGAACGTTGCGGATATTTTTCGGCAGACCATTCACCTTCAGTTCGACTGGCAGAGCCGCGGTTGAAGCGGCTTTGTCAGAGTAGTTCCACACCAGCACGTCCACCTGATTCTTCTCCCGCGTGGCCATGGCGTTCACGTCCGGCGCCGAGCGAATGCTGGAAGTTAAAACCTGATTCAACTTCAGCGCGCCGCTGCTCTCCACGGCGACACGCCGCCCGCGCAGCTTGCCGAACAGGCGGAACCCATTGAAGAGCGGCAGGTCGATGCCATCCGTCGTGAAAGCACGGTAGCCCGCAAAAATCGGCTGGCCGGGAAAAGTAAACGCCCACGAAACCGCGCCCTGCAGGTTGATGCGATGGCGGCGGGCCAAGGCCAGCGTGCGGCTCAAAAGTTCAGCTTCATAACTCGCGTACTGCGAGGTGTAACGATATCCCATTTCAGGATGCAAATCGGCGGCGCAGGCCGCGCAGGTTTCCGGATCCGATTCACTGATGACGACGGGAAGCCGGCGAAACTTCGGGAAGCTTTCGATAACGGCGAATCCGCTCTCGATGTCCCTCAACTGGCGGCCGATATCCATTTCGACGGATCCATCGTCAAAAGTCGTGTGTCCCTTGGCATGGAAGGAAATAAAGTCGAGCGGCGCGCCGGTTTTTCCGTTCGCGTAGTTTTTGCCTTTTTCGCAATGGGTCAGAAAATCGCGCAGATATCGAGCCGCCCGGGGATTCGCCGGGCTCGTCGTGGCTGGTCCGCCCACGCGCGCATCGGGCAGGGCGCGCTTCACGCCGGCCGCGGTGTAATCGTACAGCTTGCAGTATTGATCAAAGCTTCCGTGCCAGTAAGGAATGTCCGGCTCGTTCCACACTTCCCACTCCCACTTTGCCACCGTCGCGCGGCCGTAGCGTTTGGCCATGTGCTCAACCAGGTGGTAAATCAGTTCCGACCACATCTCGTAATTTTGGGGTGGATAGGACCAGCCGGTGAAAAGCGGCCCGTGAGGCCAGTGGTGACGGTAAGGTTCGGGATGGATTGAGAGCGCCTTCGGCATGAACCCGAGTTCAACATACGGAGTGATGCCGGTGTCGCGGTAAGTGTCGAAGATTAGGTCGAGAATCGTCCAGTTGTAAACGGGCTTGCCTGCGGAATCCAGGGTGAGAACGTTGGTGGAACCCCATTTCAGCGCCGGCTGGCCGTTGCCGCTGGTCAGCAGGTTGTGGGTTCGGTCGTGAAAGTTTCCGGGCGCGAGGCGCGCCAGCTTCGCGAGCAATTGCCTGCCTTGCGGCGTGTAAGTGAAGTTCGGCTCATCGTGGCCGACCCACGCCCAGACAGGCCGGAAGCGGGCTCCGGCCTCTTGGGCATTCACCTGGATTTCTATTGGGGATTGCGCACGCGCCAGCGTCGTCGCCAACGCGCAGGTCGCGAGAATCAGCAGGCATTTGCGCACTACCGGAATTCACCTCACAACAATCCGCCGGCCATTCGTCGCGAGCCGGCTACTGACAATTTTTGAAACAAAGATTTTTGCTGAAAAACGGAATCACATGGTTTTGAAAGCGAAAAGCCACGTGGCTGGTGTGCGTGCCGTGATAAATCTCAAAGCTGTTGGCGATGTTGTAGTTGTCCAGAATATCGTGCAGCTTGATCATGTCAAAGCGCAAGCCGTCCTTGTCGCCCACGTCGAGCGCAATGGCGTGGTACTCGCGCAGGTTGTAGATGTACTGGTCAATCATCACCAGCGGCGCGTTGGCGATAAATTTGTCCTGGACGTCGGGCTGCGGCTTTCCGTCTTTGTACGGCAGATCCAGATAGAGCGGCGGATTTTTCGGGTCTGGCGCCCAGGCCGCGGCGGAAGCCAGTTGCGCGCGGACGAAGAATCCTAAATGCTCGGCATCGGCGGGCGTCTTGACCGCTTCCAGTTCTTTCTCCTGCGCTTCCATGCGCTTCTGCATGGCGGGATTCATGGCGCGCCCGCTTCCGCGTCTTGCGCCCATGGGCGAAAGACAGCAGGCGCTCATCACGTACAGGCTGCCGAAAACTTCCGGATGCTGCATGCCGATGCGCAGCGCTCCGTATCCTCCCATGGAATGTCCCACCAGCCCACGAGCCGAGCGGTGTGGAATCGTGCGGTAGTGCGAGTCCATGTAGGAAACGACGTCGTGATAAACATAGCGTTCAAAGTCGCCCGTCGTCACCGAACCGGAATACATCGAACCGCCGTAAACCGTTTTCGAATCCGGCAGCACCACAATCATCTGCTTGGCGCCCTTGGCAAAAGCGCCTTCGATGGTTTGCGGTACACGGATTTCATGCGTCCACTGCTCCGCCCCGATCGAGTAGCCGTGCAGCGCGTACACGACGGGATAGCGCTCGTGCTTGTGCTTCTTATAGCCGGGCGGCAGAAACACCACGGCGTCGCGGTCAACGGCCTCGCCTTCAAGATTGCCTTCCAGTGCCTCGCCCGGAATCTTGATGTGCTCCACAGTGACGGCCTTGGCGCCCGGCACAACGGCAGGCTGCTCGGTTTGTACCTGCGCGTGCAATCGGGGCCCCAGGAAAACCATGAAGGCCAACATCAGGACAGGGAATATTCTCTTGGTCATTTTCCGTACCTTTCTCATTGAAATATCTCACAGCGTCCGCATCGGTTGGCTATCAGCTATCGCTCCGAAAAAGCCTTGGCGCGAAGTCGTTCAAGTCCCTTCGCCAGGTCAGCCATTCATGCGCGGTGCCGGGCGACTGGTAAAAGACATGCTTAATTCCTGCCTGGACTAACCCATCGTGATAGGTCATCAGGGCTTGATGGATCATCGACATCTCCTTCGTGCCCACGCCGAGCCAAAGCAGATGCATCTTCTTGGCAAAAGCGGCAGGGTCGGCATAGACCCCGTTAAATTCGGTTTTAGGGTCGAATTTGTTGCCGCCAAAAAAGAAGGGAGCGCCGCTAAAGCCGCCAAGATAGGCAAACACGTCCATATTATTCAGCGCGACCTGAAATGCCTGCATTCCACCCATGGAAAGCCCTGCCATGGCGCGATGATCGCGGTCAGATAGGGTCCGATAAGTCGAATCCACAAACGGAACGACAGCCTTGACGATATCGTCCTCAAAAGCCTGGGACTGAATCTGCATGACCTTGCGAAATGCAGGCGACCGGAAACCAAGATTGTCCGGTTTCGGCCGCGCAACGTCTTTCGGCCACGCGTAGCCGTAAGCGTTAACCATGATCATCGGTTTCGCTTTGCCTGAGGCGATGAGATTGTCGAGAATGAAATTGGCGCGTCCCTGTTTGGTCCAGCCGGTCTCATCCTCGCCCGCGCCGTGCTGGAGATAGAGCACCGGGTATCGTTCTTCTTGCGAATGATCATAGCGGGGCGGTGTGTAAACGAAGATCCGGCGCCACGCGCCGGTGACGCTGGAGTGATACCAACGCTCTCCCACCTGGCCGTGAGGAACATCGCGAATCTCGTAGAAAGAATCGGAAGCCAGGGGCGAAGGAATTTCGATACCGCTCATGTCCCGGCTTTCGCCGAAAAACGTGTGGCTGCCGGGATCGGTGACCTCAAACCCATCCACATACACGGGATAGTAATGAAAGCCTTCCACGATGGGCGGGGTGGTCAAGGTCCATGAACCATCGGCCTGCTTCGCCAGGTCCATTCTCGGCGTCTCTCCCCCTCCGCCGCCTACCATGATTTGCACCTTCTGGACGCCAGGAGCCTTGATTCGAAATTGCACGCGGCGCGTCTTTGCGTCGATCCGCGGATATTGCGCGCCCTCGACATTGGTTGAGGCTGGCTGGAAATCATCCGTTTCCGCCCCGGCGTTCGAGGATTGAGGAAATGCCGCGATCTCCGGCGACCGCGCATTGAAAAAAGCTCCCCCTGCAATGACCGCTCCGGCGCTGTTCCTGAGAAAACTTCTTCGATTTGATCGTGTTGTCACGTGGTGTCTCCTCATC
This sequence comes from Terriglobia bacterium, assembly GCA_046706005.1. GTDB lineage: Bacteria > Acidobacteriota > Terriglobia > UBA7540 > UBA7540 > JBJKPU01. The sequence continues at coordinate 61,539 of JBJKPU010000013.1, forward strand.
TTTCCTGGCTACATGGACGCGACGCGTCCATGAGTATTCCAAAATTCTGCCGATGCCCACACCCGCTGGCACCGCCCGGCGGAATCTTCCTTTTAAATCAATCAGTCGTTCCGCCAATTCTATTCCGCGCAGCGTCATGGCGCGGACTGAGCCACGTGAAAGCGAAAACTTTCCACGCTGATAGGCGCGACGGAAATCGTATTTCCGGAGCCGCCCGTGGTGTTGGAACTCGCGGCCGCCTGGCCAAACATCAGGCCGGGAACGGCAGGAATCACGATAAAGCACAGTGCGGCTAAGAGTCTTGTTCGCATTGCTCTATATCCAATCGTGTCCGGAAAACTCGACGGACAAGCAAATTGGTGTGCGGGACAAGCCATCCTAAGCGCCGCAACTTGCCGCCGTCAAGGGACGAAGCGGCCTTTTTTTCGCACCCTACTTCATCAGCTTATGGTGGACGGAAATGGAATCGGCGTTTGCCGCTTTCACAGCTTTCACAAACTCCGTGTAAGGCTGATCCTTGATGTTGACGAGTCCGTAGTTCGAATTTTCCCCGTCAAAACGTCCCTGCACCGGCTCGTCGCACCATTCAAACCAGTGAAACCCGACAGCTTCCGGCAGGCTCTCCAGCCAGGTGACGAAGTTCGTGTAGGCGCGGGCGCGCGCCGCCTGGTCCGCTACCCTGGGCCCGGCGCCTTTCGTATTGGGCAATCCGGAATCCTTGGCGCGGAAAGCGAACTCGGCCACCAGCACGGGCCGTCCGCTGAGCTTGTAGATCTTCTTCACTTCCGGCCGTGGATCGAAACTGTATATGTCCACCGACACCACGTCGGCCGCGCTCGACGCGCGAATCACCGGCTCGGGCGGCATTCCGGCGAATTTTGCGCCGAGATAAAGATGGTTGGGGTCGGCGGAATGAATCGCCTTGGCGCAAACCTGAAAGTAGCGCTCCGCCACCATTCCCAGAAAAACGGAATTGTCCGCCTGGAAAGCTTTCGTTGAAGCTTCTGACGGAACCTTGTCAAAACTCTCGGCATGAACGCCCCACGCCTGATTAAGCTTCTGAAGGCTGCCCGAATAGCGTTTCTTCAGGAATTCGATGGCGTGCTGCCGGCCGGCGGAATCGGATGGCAGATTCAGGTACATGGCCAGCATGTTCTGTTTGCCGCGCCAGTCGGGTCCCCAGCGCAATTCGTTATCGCTGAAGTAGCCGACCAGATTGGGATCGTGGGCTCGAGGCGCGCACTCCCGCTCGGCAATGCGCCGCGCCGTCGCTTCAAAGTGCGGGCTGTAAACGTCCACCGGAATTCCCTTCAGCCAGCTCGCGCCGGAACGGGTTGCGATATCGAGAATCACGGTGTAAGGCATTTTGTATTTCCAAAGGTAGGGATTGCTCCACGAGCCCAGCGTATTGAAACCCCAGGAACGGATGCGGCGGAGCTCAGTCTCCGCCCAGTCGTTTTCCGTGGGATAAAGCTTTGAGACGCGGTTGAAATAAGGATGAACCGTGGTGTTGTGAACGACATCTCCGCGGTAAGAAACGTTATCCACGCCCATCGAGAGCGTCAGTTGCCCGTCGGGAGCGACAAACCACCACACTCCAGAACGCTGCTCGACTCGATAATAATTTCCTGCGCCGTAGAGACTGGCCGAGGCAAATAAAACGCCGGCGATTGCCAGAATTGCGAGCTTCAACCTCATGCAGCATTTCCCCCTTCTAGGAGTTCTTACCGGATGGCCCGGCCTCAAGGCGAAGTCACCAGCGGCAATTCGATGTAACTTTCCTCTCCCGGCTCGTGGTAAACCCGCTGCTCGGCCTTGCGATAGTCGGAAGGCTTTGCCCAGAAAATGCTGGGCACGAAAGTCTGGGGATTGCGGTCGTAGAGCGGAAACCAGCTCGACTGAATCTGCACCATCACTCGATGGCCCGGCAGAAAGACGTGATTGGCCGTGGGAAGCAGGAAGTGATAAAGCAGCGGCTTCCCGGCCGCGATGGGCTCCGGATGCTCATAACTTTCCCGATAGCGCCCGCGAAAGATGTCCGCCGAGATCATCAGTTGATAGCCGCCCATCTCCGGGTCGGCGGCGACTTCGTCCGGATAAACGTCAATCAGCTTGACCACCCAGTCGGAATCCGTGCCGCTGGTGGAAGCCACCAGATGAACCGCCGGCTGCCCGCTGATCTTCAACGGCTCCTTCAGAACGTTGGAGACGAATGTCAGAACGTCAGTCCGGCCGGAAAACTGGCGCTGATCGTCCACCAGCCAGTAATGCCACGTGAACTGGCCGACCGGATGAATGGGCCGCAGGCGATAAGGCACCGGCTTGGCCGGGTCGGAAACGTACTCATTGAACGCAGCCGCGCCGGCCTCGGGCGCGCTGAAGCCGAGCTTCAGTCCCGGCTCGAGATAAAGGGGCGTCGGCTTGACGCTGCATCCGCTTTCGCAGCCCGAAGGCCAGGACTCGAGATGCTCCCAGTGGTCGGCGCCGGTTTCATAGATGGTCACCGGCGAAATGCGCGCCTTGGGCGCGCCGTCTTTCAGGTATTGCGCCAGGAACGGCCGCAGAATGTGCTGCCGGAAATAGAGAGCGGTATCGCTGGGAAATTTAATCGCCGCCAGGCTGCTGCCGTTGCTGATTTCCTGCCCGTGATACCACGGCCCGACCACCAGAAAGACTTTGTCGTTGTCCGTATCCTTGGGCTTGATCGCTTTATAGACGGCCATGGCCCCGTAAATATCCTCCTGATCCCACAGTCCGCCCACAATCATCGTCGGGACTTTCAGCGGTTCCCTGGCCAGAATCTTGTCCATGGCCTGCTCCTGCCAGAAGGAATCGTAATCGGGATGCGCGAGAATCTTTCGCCAGAAGCCGAGCTGTCCCATGCCGTGCAGCAGTCCCAGTTCGCCCGCCGAGCCCGCCTGCAGATAGGTATCGTAGTCGTCATAGTGCGACGTCCACCATTTAACGTCTGACTTTCGCGTCGCCTCCTGAGTGTAAATGTAGGGCATCATCTGTTCGCGGAAGGCGCCGTTGTGGAACCAGTCATCGCCCATCCATCCGTCCACCATGGGATTCATGGGGATCGCCACCTTCAGCGCCGGATGCGGATGCACCAGCGCCATCAGCGGCAGGAAGCCGTCATAGGAAATGCCCAGAATGCCCACCTTGCCGTTGCTTTGCGGAAGGTGTTTCACCAGCCAGTCAATGGTGTCGTAAGTGTCGGTGGATTCATCCACCGGCGTGGGATTCAGCGGGCCGTGCAACGGACGGTTCATCACGTAGTCGCCCTGCGAGCCGTACTTGCCGCGAATGTCCTGGATCACTCGGATGTAACCGTCCTCCACAATGACGTCGGTCGCATTGTCGTAACCCTGCAGAGTGGGGCCCAGGTGCGAGCTGGATTCCTTGCTGGTCATCGCCGTCGCGCTGTAAGGTGTGCGCGTCAGCAGAATCGGCGCGTCCTTGGCTCCCTTGGGAATCAGAATGACGGTGTGCAGCTTGACGCCGTCGCGCATGGGAATCATCACGTCGCGCCGCGTGTAGTCAAAGCTCGAGGTCACCGGCGTGAACTTGGCCGGCGTCTCGCTGGGGTAGTCGGGATACAGCGGCGCGGCGGAATTCTGCGCCGTCGCCGGCCCGCTCCACAACAGAGCGCAGAGCGCCGGAATCAGCAGGGTCAGCAACCAGATGCGGCTTGTCATTTTCATCGCAGACTCTCCGGAAAGCAGGGGGTCAGATGTCATCGAACGGCGCGATTATACATCCGCGGACGTTGCTTCGCATTGAAACCGCCAAAGCGATCAGCGGCCGGAATGTTTTTCCCGAATTTCGCGGTGTCGAAAGCAGCCGGTCAGATGATCGTTCACCAGGCCGGCCGCCTGCATGTGGGCATAAATGATGGTCGAACCGACAAAGCTGAATCCCCGCTGCTTCAGGTCCTTGCTGAAGGCGTCGGACTCGGCCGAGGTGGCCGGAACCTCGCTCGCGCTCTTCCACCGGTTCAGCCTGGGACGCCCATCCACAAATCGCCACGAGTAAGCGTCAAAACTTCCGAACTCTTTTTGAACTTTAAGAAACGCCCGAGCATTCCGGACCGCGGATTCGATCTTCAACCGATTCCGGATGATGCCCGGGTCCGAGATCAGCTTTTCGATCTGCCTGTCGCGAAAGCGCGCCACTTTCTGCGGATTGAACCCGGCAAAGGCGCGGCGATAGGCCTCGCGCTTCCTCAGCACGGTTGACCAGCTCAGTCCCGCCTGCGCTCCTTCGAGAATCAGAAACTCAAAATGCTTCCGGTCATTGTGAACGGGCACGCCCCACTCGCGGTCGTGATATTCCATCATCAGCGGATCTTTGATGCCGGCCCACGCGCATCGTCGCATAAGGAAACCTCCGGATACGCATCGTAACATTGCCCGCCGCGGATTGCTTCGCGGTCCCGCGCGCTCTCATTTACAAATCTAATTCGTACCGGAGTTCAATGTGCCACCCGGCAGCTCGTGCAGTAGCGCGGAATAGACTCCGTTGGTCCAGCCGAAGCCCACGACGTTCCGGTGGTATCCGACGGCGATGCGAATCTCCGACGACCGGGTCACCACGTTGTACTTTTCGCGAATCGTTCCGTCCCGACGGAAATTTGCGAGCACCATGGAAAGGAACTGCCTGGAAATCCGGTTGGTGTCCTGGTCGTCGTGGTAGCGCCGCAGCCCTTCGACGGCAATCAGTTGCAACGGCGCCCAGCCGTAAGGCAAATCCCATTGCGCGCCCGTCTCTCGAGTGCTGGTGGCGATGCCGCCCGGCCGGTCAAAGAGTTTCACGTTCGCTTCCACGGCGCGAGCCTGCTCCGGCGTGGCCAGTCCGGCCCAGAGCGGATAGAACGTGGTCGCGAATTGATAAGTGGATTGCGCCTTCTTCTTAAAATTGTAGTCAAAGTAAAGGCCGGCGCTTGCGTTCCAGCAGTAACGATCTATTCTTTCGCGGCGGATGCGGGCGCGCTCGCTCCATTTTTTCGCGTCCGAAGCGAGCCCAAGCTTGCGGCTCATCCATTCAAGGTCCGTCTCCTCTTTATAGAGCAGGCTGTTCAGGCCCACCGGAGCAAAGCCTGCCGTGCCCGCGCCGTAAGGGCCGAAGCGGAAGGAAACGTCGAATCCGGACTCGCGCATCGAGCGGTCGCCTTTGTAAAACCATTCGGTGAGGCCGACGTGTTCCACGGCCTCGCATCCGCTGGAATCCGTCTTGCCGGGATCGCAAAGCCGAAGCGTGTAGAGCGGTCCGGTCAGATCAGCGTCACCTTCGTGCGCCAGATAGGCTTCGGCCGTCTCCGGGTGCAGCAGAAAGAATCGGACGGCCCCGCGATAATAATCGTCCGCCGAAGAACCGAGTTCGGGCGCCGGCCCTTCGCCGAAATCAAAGTACCGGGCCAGGCCCGTATCGCCCGCCAGGTGCGGCGCGCGCGCCCAGAGTTCATAGTCCTTCACCGCGTACGGATAGGCTTCCTTCAGCCAGGCAACATCGTTTTTTTTGCTGCGCGATTTCTCCGCGTCGTAGACGGCGCGAATCATGGAAGTCAGAAAAGGCGGCTGCGAGCGCGTCAAAAAGTAGGTTCGATTGGCGTTCAGAACGCCGCCGTAATGCGCAATCTCGAAAAAGAAATTCTCGACAATCCCCCTGGCCAGATCGACCCGCCCGCCTTCCACCAGGCCCCGAATAATAAAGTAGCTGTCCCAGCCGTACATCTCATTGAACATTCCGCCCGGCACCACGTAAGGATGCGGCAGGTAGAGAAGTCCCGGCGGCTGGAGCGAAGTCACATCCCGCTGGCCCAGCCTGTGAACCACATCCGGCAGATGCCGCACGTCCACCGAGCAATCCTGTTCTGATTTTTTAACCGCCGCGGGCACGGCAAAATTCTTGGGAAGATACAGAACCGGTTCCTTGTCGATGCCCGGCTTGCGGAACGAGTCGCAGCTTTGCATCGATCGCGTCAGCACGTTCCAGCCGTTTGCGATGTAATGCAGGATGTCCGCGTCCGGCGGGCCCGGAGCCACAGTCTGGGCCGCGGCCGGCGCCGCCAGGGTAAGCGCCAGCAGGATGGGTGAGATGAAGAGAAGCTGGGTGCGCCGGAGGTTTTGAGGAATCAAAATCAAGCGCCGCCTGATGGTTTTTTCCGGCATGAAGGCTCAGCCTAGGAATGGACTCGCACGCCGGCCCGGAATTTCTATTTCGCTCGAATCCTGCGGAGACTCCGCGCGAACCGGCGCGCGGCAGAAATCAATCTTACTCCTCCGCCCCGCCGAATGACGAGCCATCCAGACGAAAACTTGGAAATTTTCTTTGCCGCAATTTTTGCGGCAGGCGGCCAAATCCGAAACAGCTACTTCACATCAACCGAACGATTCCCCTCATGTTGCATGATGTGGTAGTAGGCTTCCCAGCCGTCCCAAAGCACCGGCGGCGGCAGGTGAGTCAGCGGATTCGCCAGAAACTTGTAAAAGATTTCAGCCATCTGGTGCGTGCGATAAACGCCGGTCAGCCAGTCGCCGCGATACCAGTGTTTCCACTTGCCGTATTCCGCCGCTGCCTCTGCCTTCTGGATCGCATCGAGCGCCGTCAGCGCTTGCGCTACCGGCGCTCGAGCCTGAGCCTTCTGTCCCGCCTGCGCCTCCTGAATGGCTTTTGAGATTTCATAGAGCATCCGGTTGCTGTCGCGGTTGATGGCGATCATGGCCAGCACGTGAAAACGGTAAAAAGGCAATCGAGCCGGCGCAACCAGAGGCTCGGCCGCGAGCGCTTCTTTCCACACCGCGTCCCAGCGCGGCTGTGCGTCACCACATTCTTTGATCTCCCGCTCCGCCGCGCGGGTCATAAACGTCTTGGGGCTGCCCATTCGGAACCGGAAACCGAATCCGAAGGTGTGCGGCTGCTCCCATTTTGGAGACTGGCTCGGCAGCGAGTAGAGAGGCGAATCAATCATGTCCGTCAACATCATGAAGCGCGCCTCGGTGTGATAAAGCTGGTCGCCGTACTCCCGCACCGGCTTGCCGAATTGGACCGGCGCATTGAAATAATCCTCATAGACCTTCGCCACTTTGGCGGCGGCCTTCGGCCCGTATTCTTCCGCCGACCATTTCCGGATAAAGTCGCTCGCGGCATCCGCGCCGCCCTTCGGAACGCCGCTCCAGGCCGTATCCATGACCGCCTTGATGCCCAGCGGAACGGGACGAATGTCGCTGGTATTGACCAGCAGATAATTCGTCGCTCCGGCATGGATGTAGCGTCCAAGCTGGTCAAAGATGCGGCTCACCGGAACCATTTCGCTCAACTGATTGGCGCGCCCGTTCATCATGGCGACGTGGTAGTAAACACCTTCGCCGGCGTGCAGGTCGCCATTGTCCTGCGGATATCCGTAGCCCGAATCCGCCCAGACCGTGTGGACTTCAGGCGGAATAACCAGGTCGCCCGAGTGCATCAGCCGCGATCCTTCCGCCCACAAGCTGGTGATGAACTTCGCGTCGGGATGAACCGAGCGCACAATCTGAATCTGGTCGGCAATCGCTTTGCTGATCAAATGTCCGAGCGCCTTGTTGTTGCCGCGAACGCTCGGGTCCAGCGCCGAATAGCTCTGGTCGGAAAGGCCGCGCAGTCCCACGGTCCACAGCACCTGCACGTTCGGCGGATATTCATTGACGGCGTCGCGCCATGCGCGCTCCAGAATTTCCGGATGCGTCGTGTAGTTGTAGGGCACATTCTCGGGCCAGCGCGCCACGTTCAATCCCAGCGGAATGGCGTGATGCTGCGTGATAATCAACCCTCGCTCGCCCGCCAGCTTGATCTGCGGCCCGTCGGGAAAAATCCAAGTCCCCGGACACACGATGTTTCCCTTCAGCCGCAGAATCGTTTCGTAGATTTTGTTCCAGACGGCCAGCGAAATTCCCGTGTGGTCCCTCGTTCCGGGCGCCCAGCCGGTCAGCAGATCCTCGTCATTGATAAAAAATCCGCGATACTTGAAAACGGGAGCGGGAAACGTTTCATCGAGCTCAGCAGGCAAATCGATTTGCTTTCGGCGCATGGGCACGTGATCGGTCCAGTAATAGAGAGGATCAACTCCGAGGTGCTCCTGCGAAAACTGGTAAATCGCGTAGATGGTGCCGCGCATGTCGGCGCCCGCCAGCAGCACCACGCGCGACGGCCGCGGCGACGGCCAGTGCGACCGAACCACTGAAATCGAAAATGATTCCGGCGCCGTCAATCCCGCCGGTTGCAGCGCTTCCGGCAGCTTCGATTTTTCCCCGATCAGAATCGTCTCCGCGCCGGCTTCATCCGGGCTCGTGATGATTCGCGGCGTTTGCCCCATCACTTTGTTGAAGTCGCTAGCCAGATCCTGGGCCGCCTTTTGAATTGGTCCGGGCTCATCGGAGCTCAAAAGAATCCTGACGCTCGAGTTCAGGATGATGGGCGCCGGCGCTGCCGGGCTCGAGGGCTGCGGCCTCGCTGCGGCAAATCCTGCCGAGCCGCAGCCGGCGGCGAGCGCCGCAATCACCAGAAAGGCTGCGCTCCGCGCGGCCCGGAACGGGAATCCTCGAACGGTTTGATCCTTCATTATTCCCAATCTCCTTTGAAAATCAGATTCGCGCCCGGGGAACTGCCCCGCGCACAGGAATAGTTCGATATGCAAAAGTGGGAAGATTGCGCTTTGCTTTGCCGATGCTCTTCCGGCAGCCGGATTTACTCCCCGCGCCTATTCTAGTGGAAGAAGTTCGCAATGGCTCAACAAATCGAAGCGCGCCGCACGTTGAATCTTCGCGAGGCGATCCTCAAAGCTTGATGGTTGTCGAATGAATATCAGCCGCGTCCGGCACTGATTGTGATCATGCGCAACCCCGGAGCACTCACGAAATATTTCGCAAAGCCCGGAGTCAGGTGGAGTTCGGAAGGATGTCCGTCCTGCACCATCAAGACTTCGGCGGAGGGAAATTTATCCAGAAGAACTTGGGCTCCATCGAGGCCAAGCACAAAAAATGCCGTGGAGAGCGCATCGGCGGTGACGGCGTCACGGCAAACCACCGTCACGCCGGCTGTTCCGGCCACGGGATAGCCGGTGCGGGGATCAATCACGTGGGAAAATCGCTCGCTTCCGATCGTAACAAAGCGTTCGTAGCTGCCCGAGGTGGCAAGCGCCATTCCATCGTATAACGCGATTTTGCCGGCGATGAGTGAGCGGTCAAACGGATCCCGCACTCCGATTCGCCAACTTTCGCCTCGGCTGGGCTGCCCGCAGGCCCGGATGCTGCCGCTGAAATCGATGAGGAAGTCGCGAATGCCGGCGCTCAAACAATAGTCGTACGCGCGATCGACGGCGTAGCCTTTGGCGATTCCTCCCAAATCGAGCCCCATGCCTTTCGCGGAAAGAAACGCGGTTCCTTCCTGCAGAACCAGCCGCTTGCAGTCCACAAGCTTCACGCATTGCGGGATGGCCTCTTCCGAAGGAACAGATTCGGGCGCCGCCGCGCCGTTGAATCCCCACAGCCGCGCCAGCGGAGCTGCCGTGATGTCAAAGGCGCCGCCGGTCAACTCCGCGAACTGCCGGCCCAGGTCCAGCACGCGGTAAAGGTCCTCTGAAACTGCAACCGGCTCGTCTCCCGCTCTTGCGGAAATCCGGCGGATGGCGCTTTCGGGCCGGTAAGCGCTCATCTCGAGTTCCAGCCGTTCGAAGATTTCGCGGATGTGCGCGGTGACGGGCTCGATGCGATCCGCAAAAGTGGCGCCGAGTGTAATTCCCGCCAGCGTTCCCATGGAACGAAAAGACCGGCCGGCAGGCTCCGGCGCGCGGAAAAAGCGCGCCGGAATCCCTGCCGCGCCCCAATCCTTCGCCCGATGAAGCCCAGCTCGAACCCGTCCTCTCGAATTCATCGGGCTTCCTATCTTCAATTCTCGCCTGCCGTACTCATGAATTGCCGGCGCGCTCGTTTCGTCAGGGGAATTTGTCCGCGCTCAGGAGAACCAGGGACGCGAACGGCCTTTCAGGCTGGAGAGCGTCTCGATGGTCACGTTAACGTCCTCGACCACCTGGAAATCAAACATCCCCACATTGATAAAGTCCGCGCCGTTTTCAAAAGCGAAGCGAAATCCGTCCTTGGGATGGAAAGCGCCCGCCGCCAGAACCTTGAAGGCGATCCACGGCTTCTTGATGTTCGCCATCACCTCGATGGTCTTCTGTGGAAACAGATCGAACATATTGTCGTGCCACTGATCGTGATCCGGTTTCTCCGCCCCGATCACGGAGAACTCCACGCGATTCTTGAGCGGAGTCTCGGACCAGTACTGATCGCTGTGAAAAGTCTTCACGTAGTAGTCCGGGTTCAAACCGGCCTTCTCGCATTCAATCGGCACTTCAATCGAGTGCGCGCCGATGCCCGCCGGCACGCCCTGGCTCTTGATGTAATCCAGCGCTTTGCCGAGCACGTCCATCTGTCCGTTCTTGACGAACAGGTCGCCCTCGACTCCGCGAATGTAAAGCATGGTTCCTCCCAGATCGATGGCCTTGTCGATGGTGTCCTTCAAGTCCGTCGGTTTGGGATTTCCCCACACCTGGACGAGCGTCTGCATTTTGGAGGAATTCAGTTCGCGGTATTTGCTGAAGAGCGGCAGTTCGCCGGGGTCGGCGCAAAAGGTATTGATTCCGGCGCGCTCGGCCAATTCGAGCGTCTCAAAAACCTTGCGGTCCGTGTTGTAAGCTTTGAAAAGCGAGGAAACGTAAATCAGATCCCGCGAATGTGAAAATCCGCCGATCAGATTGCCGCCCAGAATCAGCCGGCTCACCTTCAGTTTGCCCAGTGATCCTTTGGGCAATTCGCCTTTCAGATCTTTCAGGCTCAGGTTCTGCAGCTTGATGGTCGCGCCGGTAATGGCGTGAACTTTTTCCCAATCGTATTTCTTTTGCGCCGCAAAACCCATCAAGCCCAGAACGGGCGCGCTGATCAGATTCGCCAGCGTTTCGCGCCTGCTCAAGGAAGCGTTGGCCTGCGCGGCCGAGCTTTCTTCCGATTCCTGACCGCGCCGGCTTTTCCAATCGCGCCGCAGCCGGTCAAGTCCCCACAAGACTCCCGCGGGCAGAAACAGAAAGATAATCAGCGCCAGCAATTCCACCAGGTTCTTGTTGACGAAGAGATAATGCCCTTCCAGCGGAATGCGGTAATCCGTGCGGATGAGGGGCGGCTGAGCCAGATAGAAAAGGGCCAGCAGCGTGATTCCGCCGGCGCTTGCCGGGCGAGTGAGCACGCCGAGAATGAGCGCCAGACCGATGAGAATCAGTGCCCAGATGGTGAGCAGACTGACGGCGCGCGCCATTTCCGGGCTCGACGCCAGCCAGTGGAAAAATCCCGCCGCAAATCCGCGCGATGTTTCGAGGTAAGGCGCTGCCGTCCAGCCCGGCGTCAGCAGTTTCGCCAGCCCTTCGTAAAGGAATTGCCAGCCGATGGCCAGCCGCAAAAACAGCAGGAACACCGCCAGCGGTCTGGATATCGATGTACAGTTGCGGAGGCTTTCCGGATTGGTTTCAGCCATAGCGCCAGCCCTTTCCCCCATCTTTCAGGGCCGTCCCGGTCGCAAAAGCCAACTGACCAGCACGCTATCGCCGCAAGGCGCGATGCGCCGTGACGCGGGTCACATTCAATTTAGGGATTGAGGCTACTCTGACCGGTGAAGGTCGGCTTTCGCCGCGCGGGCGCGCTTCAGTGCATCCTGATGTTGTGCTCGCCGCAGGATTCGAACAGGGAAAGCATGCGCGTAATGCTGAAGAGCTCGCGGACGCGCGGACCCAGGTTGATGAGCTGAAAATCGCACTTTGTCGTTTTGGCGGAAACATACAGGCGCACGATCGTGCCCAGGCCGGAGCTGTCCAGGAACGTGACCTCGCCCAGGTCAATCACCACGCGCTTCGATTTTCCCAGCAGCTCGCGCACGGCTTCCTTGAACCTGTCCGTGTCGCCGTACACCAGGCGCCCCCGGCATTTGACGAAAGCCGTTTCACCTTCCGTCCGTACTTCGAAGTTGCTGCTGCTGGTTTTCGGTGCAGACGAGGGAACTGTCATGCGAATCTCTCCCGATCATCAAGCGTTGCAGCGATTCTACCGGAATCCCGCCGATTTTTCTCGATTCATTTACGCGAACCTCTCGCCATCCGGCCCGGCTGGATGTAGAATTCCCGGAAAGGAGATTTCCATGTTCACTGCGACAGACGGCATGATTCTGCCCTCGACCACCACCGGCTCGTTTCCGCGCCCGCGCTGGTTTGACACGAACATGTGGGGCCGGCCCATGGACACCTGCATGCTCGACGTGCGCTTTCGCGAAAAATACCAGGACGCCATGGCCGTGGTCATCGGCGACCAGGAACGCGCCGGGCTGGACGTCCTGACGCACGGTGATTTCCACGTGGATGAGGATTTGGCCGGCCGCGCCTGGCACCATTATCCGCTGCAGCGCTGGTCGGGCCTCGAAGGCGACAACCTGCAGCCCGAGGAAACCACCGCGCCCTGGCTGCACTATCCGCCCGGAACTCTGCTGAATGAAATTTACACCGGCTGGCGCTGGCCGCACGTAACCGGAAAAATCGAGCATCGCCCGCTCGACTACGCCAAAATCTGGCGCATCGCGCAGGGCAAGACGCGCAAGCCCGTCAAGTTCGGAACCTGCTGCTCCCAGGTGATGGCCCTTTTTCTCGACATCCACACGCCTCATTATAAGGATAAGCGCGAAGTCATCTGGGACATGGCCGTGGCGATGAACAAGGAACTGCTGGCGCTGCGCGCCGCCGGCTGCCGCTGCATGCAAACCGAGGAACCTACCTTCCACTTCATGGCCAACACTTATGGCAAGGATCACGAGGAAGTCAAATTCCTGATTGAAGCTTTCAACCGCGAAGTCCAGGGCCTGGATGATGTGGAATTGTGGATTCACACCTGCTGGGGCAATCCCAACATGCAGCGCGTCATGGAAGACACCAGCTACGCGGCTTCCATGGAAATCTATCTGGAGCGCTGCCGTGGGGACGTCTGGACGCTCGAAATGAAGGACCGCAATCAGAAGGATCTCGAGATGTTCGCGCCGCTCAAGAACGATCTTAAAAAGAAGATCGCCATCGGCGTGGTCAGCCACCGCACGCTTCAGGCTGACCGCCCGGAAGACGTGGCGGCGGAAATTCGCAAGGCGCTCAAGCACATTCCCGCCGAGCGTTTGATTCTCTCCAGCGATTGCGGCTTCGGCCGCCAGGGCGCCAACCGCGAAATCGCTTTTTATAAAGCCAGCGCGATTGCCCAGGGCGCCAACATCGTGCGGCGCGAACTCGGCCTGAAGGAAACTTACGTTCCCGCCGCCGACCCCGCGCTGCAAATTGACGTCGTCCCCGGCCGAGACGTCAAGCGCGCCGGATGATGCGCCCGGATGGAGCCCCGGCCGCGGCTCCAGGAAAATATTGGGAGGTGATGATGAACCCCAAAAGGAAATTCGGAAGACAGGTTATGGCAGAAGAAGAGCATTCGAAAACGGCGTTCCGGCCCCGGCTTTTGGGCCGGGCGCTTCTGTTCGCCTGCGCCGCGGCCGTGACGCTGGCGCTTTTTCCCCGCGTCTCGCCCGCCCAGGACGCGCACACGCTCGCGGGAAAGTGGACCTTCAATCCCACTCAAAGCGATAACGCAGGCCGCAAAATCCATGAGGCCGAGATGCAGGCGCGGTCGCACCACAGAACCAACTACCGTCCCATGTTCCCTGCCAGCCGGGGCGGCGGCGGCGCTGGGGCCCGGGGCCGCGGTGGCTACGGCGGTGGTGGTGGCGGTGGTTACGGCGGCGGCGGCGGCTATGGTGGCGGAGGCGGTGGTTACGGTGGTGGCGGCGGGTACGGCGGCGGCAGACCGATGGTCCGCGGCCGGCAGCAGCCGCCCAAGGAACTCGAGCAATTTGCCAAAAACCCCAAGTCGCTGACCATCACACAGGACGGCAAGCTGGTCACTGTCGTGGACGACAGCGGCGGGACGATCACTCTGGCCGGCGACGGCAAGAAGCACAAGGAAAAAGATTCCGAGGGCAAAAAGATCACCGTCAAGTCGCAATGGGACGGCAACCGGCTGATTGCCGACCGCAAGGTCAAGCACCTCGGCAAGGTGGAGAGAACCTACGAACTCAGCCCCGATCAAAAGGAGCTTGTGGTCATTTCCCGGCTCGATGATTCCCAACTCGGCGGACCGCTGGTCATCCGCCGCGTCTTCGACCGCGCCGCGACGGCCAAATCGCAGTAGCTTCACCCGGGGGCGCGACCGAACCGTCCGCCCCTTTCACTGAAACCCGGCAACGGCAAGGCTGGCAGTCCATCCAGCTATATATTACTTCTGTAGTAATTGTGATTCCCCCGGCTCCCGCGTCCCTAACCCCCTCCAATACAATAAATGAAGGACAGCCGGCAGAAAGTTTTTGAACTCTCCGCGCCTCCCAGGGCCGTTGCTCCTCCCTCGATACAACTAGGGCCATGGTTCTCCGAATCGAAGTGGAGACAAGATGGGACGTCGTGAGCACGTCCGGAGGGTGACCCATGACCAAACGGCCTTGCATGAAGATGAATTTTCGGTTGGCGCGCCTGGGTGGCGGTTTTCTGCTGGCCTCATGCGTCGCGGCGGCGCTCGCAGCCCTTCCCCAGGTTTCGCTTGCGCAGGGCGCGCATTTGCTCGCCGGACAATGGACCTTCGATCAGGATCAAAGCGATGATGCAAGCCAGAAAATCCATAACGCCGAGGCCGGCTCCGACCGCCGGAGCAGAGGCGACTCAGGCGGCCGCTATCCCGGCGGCGGAGGCGGCTATCCGGGCGGTGGCGGAGGTTATCCGGCCGGCGGCATCGGATTTCCCGGAGGACGAATTGGTTTTCCCGGCGGAGGTGGCGGAATGGGCCGCGGACGCCGCGGGCCCATGGGCCGATCCCAGCAGCCGCCTTCGCAGGACCTCGAGCGGCTGGCCGAAAATCCCAAATCGCTGACCATTGCGCAGGAGGGCAACCAGGTCACCGTCACCGATGACAATTCCCAGACATTGACTCTGGCCGGCGACGGCAAGAAGCACAAGGAAAAGGATTCCGGCGGCGAAAAGTTCACCATCAAGTCGCATTGGGACGGAAACCGGCTGATCTCCGAACGCAAGCTGCCGCGCCTCGGAAAGCTCACGGAAACCTACGAGCTGAGCCCGGACCAAAAAGAGTTGGTGATCGTTTCCCGGCTCGATGATTCGCAACTCAGCGGACCGCTTGTCATCCGCCGCGTCTTCGACCGCGCCGCAACCGCCAAATCCAATTAGCGCGTCCCAAGCCGCGGCTTTCGTGGCCAAGGCCCGAAGGCCCGCGCGTTCGCATCAAAACGGGAAGCGGATGGAAAAAATCCACTTGTGGTTGTAAGTGTGGAACTGCGTGACGGCCGTCTGGACGCCGACGCCTACGGTCAGCCCAACTCCGTGCCGCAGTGGAATCTTTCCGACGACGATTCCCGGCGTGAGGAAGATCTGTTTCTCTCCAGCGTTTGCGCCGTTCGGCCACCAGGTCGAATTCACTTCCACTTCCGGCCAGAACTTTCTCCGCACGCGGTACTGGAAAGCAGTGTTTGAGATAATCGGCGAGCCCACGCGCGACCATTCTTCGGAGGGCAGCGCCGCGCCCAGCGTGGCCTGCACATCAAAGTTACCCCAGCCTTTGCCGGCGGCAATCGTGGGCGTAAAGACGGCGTGGCCTGCACTGTTCGACCGCGACCCGGTCGGCAGGCTTGCGCCGAAGAAAACGCTCACGATGGAATTTCCGTGCGCGGCGTTTCGGGCCCGCAGCCGGTACTTCACCAGCGCCGAAAAGTCGCCGAATCCGTCCGGAACCGTCTCCGGCCGCCGGATGAAATAAGCGGGAACACCCACGATCAACTCCACGCGGCTGGCCGGAATCAGCTCCAGCCCTTTGCCGCCGCCCAGCACGTCCAGCGTCTGCCCGCCCGGCTGCGACTGGCGCGAAAAGTCCGAGCGGAATTCCTGTTCCAGTTGCGGCGTGACCGTCACCACCGGCGTAATCCACGCCGGCTGCTCCGCCCGCGTTCGGGCAAGCCGCTCACGCCGGCTCCCGCGAACTTTTCTCTTGCTCGCTTTTTGGCCGGTTTGAGCGCACATCGCCGGCTTCGGAGCGCCAAAGGCAACCGCAAAAGCGAGAACCGGCCCGGCCGACGCCCGAAGGCACCTCATGACATTCATGGCCGGAATCCTAAGAAATACTATGGAATAAGTCAACTTATATTCAACAATCTATACGGTTCAATATTGTTCTATTCGGAATCATGTTCGTTCAATGAAGCAGCGTGTCCCAAGCCGGGCGATGTGCGCGGCACGGGAAAGCAATTCTGCCCGCGAGTTCCGCGCCCGTAAGAAATCTTCCTACGTATTACAGATGTAGTATGTTGCCGCTCTGAAGCGTCCATAATTTAGCCTCACACTAACGACCATTCCTGGCTAAAAACTTCAGAAATTAAGGATTCAATTCCATCCGCCGATGTTAGAATTGCGGTAGATCGAACGGCGGCCTGGAAAATCTTACCGGCCGCCATCGCAGTAATTGCACGCCTTGAGGTTCTGACTCTGAAAAGAATTTTCCAACCCGCTCATTTCATTTGGTAAACTCCACTCGATTCTGGCACGTGGGCTGCTCGGTTAACTACCGAGCCTAAATCCAGGGTTTAAGGAGGCAGGCATGATGCAGCTCGGAACGGAATTTATGGGAACGCGGACCAATCCGGACACGGCAATTCGCTATCTTAAGATCACCGGCAACGGCCCGGACGGCGTCACGGTGATTCGCATGGCCGGCACGCTGCTCAAGGGTGAAGCGGCGGCGGCCCTGCGGCTGAGCATCCAGGAACTGATCGCGGAAGGAACGTACAAGCTGGCCGTGGATCTGGAAAGAGTCGCCGACATTGACAGCAGCGGGCTGGGCGCCCTCGCTTCAGTTCACAAATGCGCCCGCGAAGCGAGCGGCGAAGTTCGCTTTTTCCGCGCCGGTCCTCGTGTGACGCGGGCCCTGCAGATCACTCATCTCGACCGCGCGCTCGAACTCTTCAAGGACGAGAAGTCGGCTCTTTCAGGCTTCTGAGAAAAAGTCCCGCGGCTCATCGCGGCGGTTCCCGTCCTAAAACTTCGGCGCCACAAGCAGCGCTCGCGGCTTTTCAGGCGCGCAGGCCGCATCCGTCGTGCGCAAATCGAAATCCGCAAAATCGCCCGTCTCATCGAACGATCCCAGGCCGATCTGCCCGCAATCGAAGTGCTTGTCCACCACCGTGAACAGCGGCGCTTTCTGCACGTCGGAATAAACCTCAATCAATCCCGTTTTCGCGTTGCGCACGATGCGAATCGTGTGCCAGCCCGGGCCGGGAAGCGCGGGCGGTGCGTCGAGCCCGGCAATCCGGTAGCGAGCCCCGCCGTTCACGATAAAAATTCCGTTGTGGACGGAAACTTCCCTGCCGGTCTGCCGCGAGACGTGCGCGTAATAAAAGTGCAGCGTGTCAACGTAATTGAACACGATGATCATGGACCGGTGCAGCCGCCGCACTTTGACGCTCAGCGTAAAGCTGCCCACGTTCACGCCTTTCAGCCTTGCGAATTGCAGCGGCCGGCGCGGCACGCCCGGCTTGCCCATGCGCACCATATGAAGGAACGTCCTGCCGTCCGCGGTTTCGCTCGTCCAGTCGTCGCGATGCGGAAATTCCCATTCATTCATTTCCTTTGGCGTGAAGTTGCAGTGGAAATGCAGCGCGCCCGAATCCGCCGCCGGCGCAATTTTCGCCAGCCCCAGGAAAGCGGCTGTTCCCGCCGCCAGAAGAATCGTCAAAATGATTGCCGCTCGCCTGCCTGTAATCTTATTCTGGTCCGTTGCGTTTCGCTCCATTCGATTCCGCCTCCCTTGCCGTTTTAGAGCTTCGATTATGCTCCCCGCGCTTCTTGAAGTCAGCCCGTAAATCTTCGCCGCCGCCGATTTCTCTGCATTTCCACCTCATCCTTGACAGGACCCCGCATCGGCGTCACCATGGATTGCGGGTAGCGTTTCAATTCACAAAATGAGGTGCAAGATGTCTCACGTTCTGGTTACGGGGACGAGCAAAGGAATTGGTTTCGTCACGGCGCTTGAACTGGCAAGAGCGGGCCATCAGGTTTACGCCACGATGCGCAATCCTGCGCGCTCGCCGCAGCTCGCGGAAACCGCCGCCAAGGAAAAACTGCCGCTCAAGGTTCTGGTGATGGATGTGGACTCGGATTCGTCCGTCGCGCAGACTTTCAGCGCCATCGCTGCCGAGGGCGGGCGCATCGACGCTCTGGTCAACAACGCCGGCATTGAGGCCAACGGCGCCGTCGAGGAGCTTCCGCTTGAAACTTTCCGCGCCGTGATGGAAACGAATTACTTCGGCGCCCTGCGCTGCATCAAGGCCGTCATCCCGCAGATGCGCGAACAGGGCGGAGGAGCGATCGTCAACGTCACCTCGGTCGCGGGCCGCATCGCCGCCCCGCCGCTTGCTCCTTACACCGCCTCCAAGTTTGCGCTGGAAGCTTTGAGCGAAGCGCTCGCCCAGGAAGTCAAGCCCTTCAACATCCGCGTCTCGATCGTCCAGCCCGGCATCATTGACACTGCCATGGCGCGCCGCATCGAAACCCGCGACGGCGCTTCCCGCTATCCCCACAGCCACCGCTTCGGCCGCCTCTTCGCGGCGTCACTGGCCACGCCTCGCCCGCCCGAGCAGGTGGCGCAAAAAATCCGCGAAATCATCGAGAGCGGAACCTGGCAACTGCGGCATCCCGTCGGCGCCGACGCCGAGCCGTTCCTCAACTGGCGGAAATCCATGACCGATGAGCAGTGGGTGGAATGGGGCGCGCTCGAGGATGACGCCTGGTACGCCCGCGTCGAAAAGGATTTCGGCCTCAACGTCCGCCCCAAAAAGTAGAAGCGGCGGCCTCGCTTGATTGCTGTGTTTACAATGGTCCGCGTGAGGTCTGCCGTGCGCCCTCGACGGCGCCGCAGGCCGGGAAAACCGGCCGTTGCCGGCCTGCTTGACCTGACCTTCCTCGAAGTGTATTATCCCCGCCATCAGGCCCAACCCAAAAGATTCAGCGCCGAGAGGAGACTGAAAATGAAAGCAAGAATGCTGGCCCTGGCGTGCCTGTTGCCCCTGGCGATCGGACTCGCGCAGCCCCGATCCGCAGCCGCCGCGAACCACGTTAGCAGGAACGAAGCGGCCATCCGGCGGGTTTACGAAGGCTGGGCGAAAGCCCTCCAGGCCCGCGACATCGAAGGGATCATGTCATTCTATGCGCCGGACGTTGTCGCGTACGACATTGTCCCGCCTCTTCGATATCGTGGAAAAGATGCCTACCGGAAGGACTACGAGGAATTCCTGGATCTTTTCGATGGTCCGATGGAGGTTGAATTCCGCGACCTGACGGTCGTCGCAGGCCGCGACGTCGGTTTCATTCACGGGCTGGAGCGAGTCAGAGGGACCATGAAGAACGGCCAGAAGTTCGACGCCTGGATCCGCGTCACAAGCGGCCTGCGCAAGTTAAACGGCCAATGGCTGATCGTTCACGACCACGTCTCCGTGCCCGCTGACTTTGATTCGGGCAAAGCCGTGCTCGACCTTCAGCCGTAAAGCGTGACTTCCGCGGCCCCACGGGAGGCCCGGCCTGCGACCGGGCGACGCCGTTCGGCCAAAGCTTGGCGTCACACCGCGCCTTCATGACGCTAGAAGTGCGCCCTGTCCACCATCATCAGGCAGAAGACAACAGGCAGGTAAACAATCGAGGCGAAAAGCAGCCGCCGGGCAACCGGGCGCGTCCTCGCCGCGGCCATCCGAGCTCCGGCAAAAAGGAAGTAGCCGCCGAGCGCCACCGCGCCCGTGAGATAGATCCAGCCCGCGTGTCCGAGAAAAACCGGAATCAGGCTGAGCGGCATCAGCGCCAGCAGAAAGGCCATGATCTCACGCGCCGTCCACCGGCCGTCCGTGTCGCCCGCGGGCAGCATGCGCAGCCCGGCGCGCGCGTAATCCTCGCGGTACATCCAGGCGATGGCCAGAAAATGCGGGAATTGCCAGACAAAAAGAATCGCGTAAAGCAGCCACGCTTCGCCGCTCAGTGAGCCCCGCGCCGCGGCCCAGCCGATCAGCGGAGGCATGGCGCCGGGAAATGCTCCCACCAGCGTGCAAAGCGCCGTGCGCTTTTTCAGCGGCGTGTAAAGCAGCAGATAGCTCGCCAGCGTCACCAGCGCCAGACTTCCGGCCAGCAGATTCGCCTGCCACCAGAGCAGTCCGCCGCCCAGCACCGCCAGCGACAAACCGAAAATCAGCGCCGAACTCGACCGGATGCGCCCCGCGGGCAGCGGCCGTGAAGCCGTGCGGCGCATCGCGGCGTCCGAGCGGCGCTCGATGAATTGATTCAGCGTGCCCGTGCCGCTCGCCACCAGAAGCGTCCCCAGCAACGTGCTGCCAAGCCGCGTCCAGTCGAGCGCGCCCGTCGAGCCCAGATCGAATCCCACCAGGCAGGTGATCAGAACCAGAAGGTTCACTTCCGGCTTGGTCAACGTCCAGTAATCGGCCAGCGCCTGCGCGAAGCCCGAGCGCGCCGGAGCGGCCGGAACCGGGAGCGGTGCTGCGGCAGATGTAGTCAGACCATCCATGGGTTCAATTCAAGAGAAACCGCCGCCCCAATCAGCGGCGAACACTCATATTTTGGCGACAATTCGACCGACAACCCTAAAAAGCGCGAACGCACATTCTACCACTTGTTTCGGCGCCCGCAAGAGACAATTGGCGACACGCCCGCCGCCCGCCCCAGCCGCGCTTGCGGCGCCCGCGGCTTCTGACGGGAAGGGCGGATAATTAGAGGTATTGCTATATATAAACACATCTATAAGTATAGTGTTATCTACTTAGGCTACATTCCCGGGTCGACGCCGCCGCGCGAAGGTTCTCGGCATCCGGCAGCCCGTGTTTCCGTTGCGGAAAAACGCTCTTCCGGCTTAAGATGAGCGGCAATGCTCACTGAAGCGCAGATCCGCAAAGGGCTCGAGCCGTTCGATATCGAACTGAACGCCCGCCAGATCGGCCAGGTGGCGACGTACATGGAAGTGCTCGCGCGCTGGAACGAGAAGATCAATCTGACCTCCATCCGCACCGACTCCGAGCGCCTCAGCCGCCATTTCGGCGAAAGCTTTTATCTGGCCAAGGCGGTCGGACTCCAGGGAACGCTGCTCGACGTGGGAAGCGGCGCCGGGTTCCCCGCTCTGGCCCTGAAGATTCTTTTTCCGGCAGTGCGCGCCACCCTTTTGGAGCCCGTGGGCAAGAAGCGAGCCTTCCTCAAGGAAGTCTGCAGGTCCTGTGATTTGAAGGACGTGGACGTTCGTCCGGAGCGGATCGAGGAGTACGTTCGCGTGCCCGGCCGCGGCAATGTCGACGCGTCGACAATGCGATCCGTGGGCGGCCACGAGCGCGTCGTCGGGCTCATGGCCGAGTGTCTGCGCACGGGCGGCTACCTGTACCTCTGGACGACGCGTGAACTTTCAACAAAGATTGCTGAATGTGATTGTAACGTTAAATGGGTCAATCACTTACATATTCCAGAAAGCGCTGACCGCGAAATCCTCATCGGCCTGAAGACAGTCCAGGCGTGATCGCTCTCAAAATCCCCCGCCCTGTGTTTCACGTGAAACAATCCTTTTTTTGCTTGCAAGCCATTCCAGGATTTGTTAGCTTCTGCCCTTCAGGCCAGAGGACAAGCGAAACATGGGAAAGGTCATCGCCATCGCGACCCAGAAGGGCGGCGTGGGCAAAACCACCACCGCCATCAATCTGGCCGCCGCCCTCGCCTCCAAGGACATGTGGACCCTGGTCATCGATTGCGACCCCCAGGGCAACAGTTCCAGCGGCCTCGGAATCCCCCGCGATCCTTCCCGCCGCTCGCTTTACCACAGCCTGCTCATGGGCGTGCCACTCGCTGACATTATCCAGCCCGGCCCGCTCGAAGCTCTCCACATCGTTCCTTCCGACAAGAATCTTGTCGGCGCCGATGTCGAGCTGGTCGAGCACACCGAGCGCGAACACGTCCTCCGCAAGGTCATCGAGCCGGTTCGCGAGCGCTTCAATTACATTCTGCTCGATTGTCCTCCCGCGCTCGACCTGCTCACGCTCAATGCCCTGGTTGCGGCCGATTCCGTCCTCGTGCCCATCCAGTGCGAGTATTTTGCCCTGGAAGGCGTTTCCAGCCTCTTGGACACTCTGATTCGCATCCGGCGGACTCACAATCCGCATCTCGCCGTTGAAGGCATTCTGCTCACGATGTTCGATGAGCGGACGAATCTCTCGCACCAGGTTCGCGACGACTTGAAGGATTTTTTCGGCGAGCAGGTTTTCAATACCCTGATTCCACGCAATGTCCGGCTGGCTGAAGCTCCAAGCCACGGCAAGCCGGTTATCACTTATGATCCCGGTTCCAGAGGCGCGCAAAGCTACCTGGAGCTGGCCACGGAGGTCATCAGTCATGACCAGAAAGGCGTTGGGGCGAGGTCTTAACGCCCTGCTGCAGGAAGTCGAATCACCCGCCGCGTCCACCCGGCTGGAGCAGATCCCCGTCTCCAGCTTCGATCCCAATCCCCTTCAGCCGCGCCAGATGTTCACCCCCGCGAGCCTGAAGGAGCTCTCCGATTCCATCCGCGCGAGCGGCCTGGTCCAGCCCGTCCTGGCCCGCCGCGCCGGAAACCGCTTTCAACTGATTGCCGGCGAGCGCCGCTGGCGAGCCGCAACCCAGGCAGGCCTTGAGACCATTCCCGCCATCGTGCGCGACATGCCCGATGCCGAGGCGCTTGAAATCGCGCTCACGGAAAATCTTCTGCGCGAGGATCTGAACCCGCTCGAAGTCGCCCGCGCCTACGAGCAGCTCCAGCGGCAGTTCCACCTGACGCACGAGGAAATCGCCCGCCGCCTGGGCATCAGCCGCTCGGCCGTCACCAACACGCTTCGCCTGCTTGACCTCGAGCCCGAAATCCAGAAGCTGATTCTTGAGGACAAGCTTTCCGCCGGCCACGCCCGGGCGATTGTCGCCGCCGCCTCGCCCGGGCTCCGACGCAAGCTTGCCGGCGCGGTCGTCAGCCGCGGACTTTCCGTCCGCCAGCTTGAGGCCATGATTTCTGAATCCGGCGCCGCCCCGGGCCAGACAGGGAAGGCGGCCGCTGCAAAGAAAACCGATCCCAACGTTCGCGCCGCCGTCACCGAGATGGAGCGCGCCCTGGGCACGCGAGTAAGGGTCAGCGGAAACCCGAAGCGCGGCCGGATTGAGATTTCTTATTATTCCGAGCAGGACCTTGAAAGGATCTATCGCTATATACTAAGACAGTAGTAATACTACACATATAGTATTTATGAAAGACAGACGCGCCAAACTCCGACCCAATCGAGGCAAAGCTCAATGGCGATGTTCAAATCAGGCAACATGAAAAAGCGGAGGGATTTTGCGCGCCTGGCGGGGCAGGACGTAGTGGGCCTGCTCGAGCCCGGCGTGGAAATCGAAGGCAAGATCACGGTGCACTCCGGCCTGATTCGCGTCAACGCGCATCTGAAGGGTGAGCTTCACTCCAACGGAATCGTCGTTCTGGCCGACCAGGGCGAAATTGAAGGCGAGGTGCATTCCAAAATCATCAGCGTCGCCGGAAAGCTGAAAGGCGCCGTTCACGCTTCGGAGCGCGTGGAAATCAAGGCGCAGGGCGTCGTCGTGGGAGACATCTATTCGCCGTCGCTCGTGGTCGAGCCCGGCGGATTCTTCGACGGCCAGTGCCACATGCCCACGCCCGTCTCGCTCTCGCCCACCGCCCGCGCCAAAAGCTCGCATTAGGCTCACCCGGTTTCAATCAGCAAATCTTGCGCGCGGATGGCGCAGAAACTTGCTGTAGAGTGTCTGCGATCCCGCGAAGTCCAAAAGGGAATTCCGCACTCAGGCGCAGCGCAAACGTGTTACGCTTCAGCGCATGAATTTGCGCAAAATTGCACTCCTGTTTTTCCTTTTTCCAATCTGCATTGCCTCGCCGCTTGCGGCGCGTGTGGTGGGCGTCAAAATCACCTCGCGTGCCGCGATTGCCAACGGCAAATCTTTTGGAACCGCCGGCCCTTACGAACGCATCACGGGAAAAGTTTATTTCTCCGTCGCCGTGGCGAATCCTCACAACCGCCGCATCGTGGACCTTGCCAACGCCGTCAATCTCAAAGACGGCCAGGTCCGGTTTTCTTCCGATTTTGTCGCCGTCCGTCCCACGGACATGAGCAAAGGCAACGGCTCGATGCTTCTTGAAGTCCCGAACCGGGGACGCGCGTTTCTCATCTCGCTGGTGGATGGCGGAGCGCCGGACGTTGCCAGCAACCCGGGCGACGGGTGGCTGCTGCGCCGCGGATTCACCATCGTTTCGCTGGGCTGGCAGTGAGATGCGCCGCAAGGGCTGCGCCTCTACGCGCCGATCGCCAAGGATCACGGCAAGACGATTACCGGGCTGCTGCGCGGCGACTTCACTCCTCCGCGCGTGATGGATCAAATCGCGTTAGGCCACCTGATTGTCAGCCACGTCGGCGGCACGGAATATCCCGTGGCCGCGCCCAATGACGCGCGGAACACTCTCACGGTACGCGACTCGCGCGAAGGTCCGCGCACTTTGATTCCGCGTTCCAGGTGGCAGTTTGCGCACATGGTAAACGGCAAGCTCGTGCCCAGCGACCGCTTCATCCATCTTGACGGAGGGTTCCAGCCCGGCAAACTTTACGAATACGTTTACGTGGTCAAGGATCCGGTGGTGGCCGGACTGGGCTTTGCGGCGATACGCGATTTCGCTTCCTACGCAAAGCACGCGCACGGCGCCCAACTCACTGCCAGCCGAGTTTATGGCGAAGGCATTTCGCAGGACGGCCGCTTTCTGCGCGACTTTCTCTATCAGGGCTTCAACGCTGATGAAGCGGGCGGCATGGCGCTCGATGGCGTTCTGGCGCACGTGGCCGGAGCGGGCCGCGGCAGCTTCAATTATCGCTTTGCGCAGCCCTCGCGCGACGCGGAGCCGATGTCCTCCGTCTTTTTCCCCATCGACATTTTTCCTTTCACCGGCTTGCCCGAAACCGATCCCGTCACCGGCCGCCGCGGCGGCCTGCTTGACCTCGCCACGGCGGAGCATGAGCTGCCCAAAATTTTCTTCTCCAACACTTCCTATGAATATTGGGGCCGCGCCGCGGCGCTGATTCACATCACGCCCGACGGCAAGCGCGACGCTCCGATTTCGCCCAACGTGCGCATCTACAAATTCACCGGCCTTCAGCATTTTTCCGGCCCGTTTCCGCCCGCCAAAGGACCAGGCGACCTGATGGGCCGGCAACCGATGTCGCCGCTGCCGGTTCGTTATTTCTGGCGCGCCATGATTGCAAACATGGACGCCTGGGTGCGTCGGAACATCCCGCCGCCGCCCAGCAGTTATCCCAAAATTGCCGACGGCACGCTGGTGCCGCTCAGCCGGTATTCCTTTCCGCGCATTCCGGGCGTCAACCTGCCGCACGAAGCCGACCGCGGCATGCGGCTCGATTTCGGACCTCACTGGCGCCGCACCGGAATCCTCAGCCTGCAGCCGCCGAAAGTAGGACCGGATTTTCCCGTGCTCTGCCGCAGCCCGATGCCGACGGCAACGACCGCGCCGGCGTGCGCCTGCCGGAAATCACCGTGCCGCTCGCCACCTACGCGCCCTGGAACCTGCGCGATCCCTCCATCGGCGCCCCCACCCAGCGCGTGTCGTTTGAGGGTTCGTACATCCCTTTTCCCAAAACCGCCGCCGACCGCATCCGCACCGGCGACCCGCGCCTCTCCATCGCCGAGCGCTACAAGAGCCGCGCCGATTACATGGCCCGCTTCACTCGCGCCACGGATCGATTGATTAAGGAGCGATGGATTCTGAAAGAGGACCGCGCCGCCTTGATTCATCGCGGCGAACAGGAATGGAACCTGGCGACAAAACCGTGACGCCGGCAGGCTTCGATCTTACATTTGGAATTTTGGATTTGAAATCATCCCGCCTGCTCTGGCAATCTGAAATCTCAAATTTGAAATTTTGAATTGCGCCGGCCCCGGCGCGGAGGCTTGCGCCACCCGCCGCAAAGATTCCTGCAACGGAGGCCGCCGCCTGATGCCAAAAAGAAAAGTTCCCTGCACCTTCAAAAGAAAAATCCCTCTTGATATTCAAGAGAGAATCTACCAGCTACAGCCGCAGGCGCGGGACAAGGGGGTTCTGTTTGTCCGCTCGCGCCCTCAGAGCCCGGATCGTCTCTCGGCTGAAATCATCCGGGAGGCTGCTCAGGAGCCTGATGTCGTCCTGCTGCCTGCTGCGCTCCTGCTCCAAGAGTGGACGGGCGGCAATCTCCTGGTCCCGCTCCAAAAAGTAGGCCCGTGAAGAAGTTGTGTTGCTCGCCAGAAGGTCCAAGGAGTCCGCCGCGAGCCGCAGAATTTCGTCAATGTGCCGGATTTCACCATCTACGGAAAACTCCAGGATCTCGCCCATTGCGAGCGCCGCGTTCAACGCGTACGACGTAAGTTCATGGGAGAACTCCTCGGTGTCCGGGGCACTCTTCACGCATAGGTCGGTCAACGAACGCTCAACGCCAGCCCCCTCCAAGACAGCCCAAGCTGCCTCCCTACCCCGGAGGTAACATGAGTCGTTGAACCCAGTGCCCTCTGAGAAATCAACCAAGCCAGGTAGCATCCTCTCTAAAAGGAGCAATGCAAAGGCAACCTGCTTCCCGCGAGGAAGAACCGCTATGGAAGCCAACCGCTCATGCTCGGTAACCATAAGGATTAACACTACTTCTACGCACTGAGAATCGCCGGCTGGCGCAGTCCTTTCAGGTCTGCGCGCCGCAAGGCGTTGACCGAATCGCAGACCCAGAGGGTCTGCGCCAGCCCCGCTGGACGGTCCCGTCGCTTTCCACAATCGCCCGCATGGAAAGAGAATACCCCCGCGCCGGATGATTGCAAGCCTCAAAGCATCAGGCCTCCGCCGTCCGGTGGTTCAGTCTTACATTTGGAATTTTGGATTTGAAA
>JBJKPU010000014.1:0-7456 GCA_046706005.1 Terriglobia bacterium
TCACCAGCCCCGCCGCATGGTACGAAGAATTGATCTGCAGCGCATTTCCATCGGCCCCGATACTGCCGTTCGTTGCCGCCAAATAGATATTGATCGCGTTAACATCACTCACGCCCGACAGCGCGTCGCCATCCAGAATCGAGCCCGAGGCCGTAATCGTCGCCGTCCCCTGGGTCGCATCCACCGTGCCCAGATTGATATCGCCGCCCATGGTGTTCAGATTGACGTCGCCAGTCGTGGACTTGATGATTCCCACGTTCAGCGGGCCCCATGGCTGGTTCAGGTAGATACTGCCGCCGGCGCTGGCGTCGAAATACCCCGAACCGGCGGACGACGAATAGATTTGCAGCGCCTGGCCGGACGTGCCGATGGTTCCCGTTGTAGCCGTCAAATTAACAATGTTGCCGCCGACGTTCTGGGTGCCGACCGTGTTTGTATCCAGAATCGAGTCCGAGGCCGTAATCGCTGCCGTTCCGCTGTTCGCGTTCGCCGAGCCCAGGTTCACGCTTCCGTCGAGAGCCGTCAGGCCGAGGTTGCCAAAGAAGGAAGAGATAATTCCGACGTTCAGCGAACCCGTCTTTTGGGCCAGGTACACGTCCCCCGTCACCGAGTAGCCATTTACCTCGCCCGAGGCGTCCATCAGCAGCCAATTCCCAACCCCACTGGCCCCGATGCTGCCGTTCGCCTGTAGCGTGATGTTGTTGCCCGTCAGGTTCGTCCCGCCCGGAGTGTTCCCATTCAGGATCGAGCCGTCGGAATAAATGTAGATGTCTCCTGTTTGCGACTCAATGCTGCCCACATTGATACCGCCGCTGTACGAGACCCCATACAGATAAACGCCATCCTGGGGCCCGGAGGCCGACGCGCTCACGGAACCTGAGGAATTGATCTTCAGCGGCGTGCCGCTGGTGCCGCTGTTGTCCAAGGTGCCGATCGAGCCGTTCGTTGCAGTCAGATCGATGCCGACCGCATTGATGTTTGCCTTTCCGAAGCCCGGATCGAACGTGTCCAGAATCGACCCCGAGGCCGTGATCGTCGTCGTGCCTTCAGTTGAGTTGACCGTGCCCAGATTGGCGTCGCCATTCGCAACGTTCAGATTGACGTTCCCGGTTTTCGACGTAATCGTCTTCACGTTCAGCGAGCCCGCCGTCGCTGTCTGATTCAGGTACACATCCCCCGCTGCGCTGCCGCCTACCTTGCCCGGGGAGTCGATCTGCAGCGCATTCGCCTCCGCACCGCCCGCGCCGATGCCGCCGGTTGTTGAAGTCAACGTGATGTTGTTGCCGGTCAGGTTCACCCCCGGCGTGTTGCTACCAGAAGTGCCAGCATTGAGGATCGAACCGTCGGAAAGCAGAACGATGTCACTGGTCTGGGACTCGATGCTGTCCACGTTGAGATCGCCGCTCAACTGATCGAGGTAAACGCCCAGATTGGCCATCGCATCGACCACGCGCGAGGAATCGATCGTCAGCCTAGTGCCGCTGGTGCCGATGGAGCCGTTCGTCGCCGTCAGAAGGATATTCTTCGCGTTAATGTTGGCCACGCTGGTATCTGACCCGTAGGCATTCAGAATTGAGCCGGAGGCCGTAATCGTCGTCGTGCCTTTAGTCGAGTTCACTGTGCCCAGATTCGCGTCGCCAGCCACAACGTTTAGATAGACATCTCCGCCGCTCGACGTGATCGTTGCGACGTTCATTGAGCCCAAAAACTCATTCAGATACACACCACCGCTGGCACTTGCGGTGACCTTGCCCCCCGTCAAGTCAATATTGATGGGAGCACCGAGGTACAATGCTTGACCGGGGGGATCCCCGATTTTTCCGCCGCCGGTAGCGGTCAGGCTGATGCCGTTCGCCGTAATCTCTGTGTTGGGGTATATATTACCACCCTGGATGTTGCCGCCGTCGTTGGCAGAAATATCGGCCTCACCGCCCGCCGTGAGGGGGCCTGCGAGGGTCAACGACGCACCACCGGTGAGATTGAAGGTCGTGTCACCCTTCGTCGAGTCAGAATTTTGCAGGAAATAGCTAGTGTTTGCCGGCTCGGTAGTATTCGTCGACGCCAAGAAAGCCTGTCCCTGCTGGAGATTGAGATCAATCGCCCCACCAGCCGTGATCGAGTCCAAGGTTGTAACAATAACGGGGGTCTCGCCCTGGAG
Organism: Terriglobia bacterium; assembly: GCA_046706005.1. GTDB lineage: Bacteria > Acidobacteriota > Terriglobia > UBA7540 > UBA7540 > JBJKPU01. The sequence goes on from JBJKPU010000014.1 coordinate 2,159, forward strand.
TAGAGGCTGGGCCTCGTACACATACGACTCAACAGTGGCGTAAATATCCTGCCCGGCGTTTAAGTTCAGACTCCCAAACGTGTTATCAGAGTAAACCTGGATAATGAGGGGGCTCGACGCCGTTCCGATGCTGCCCGACTTAGCGTCCACAGTAGTGCTTTTGTCCTCGAGGAAGCCATTGGCTCCGGTGTGGATGTCTCCGCTTTTGTCAAAGACATAAAGACTTCCCTGCGGATTGTTAATGAACCCCGTGAAGAAAATTAGTGACCCCGAGTTGTTTTTGATGTTGATCTTGGTTGGACTCGAAGGGCTTTTCAGAGTTTGATTCGAGGTATTGGTACCCACGTTGATCGTCACGCTCGGCTGGCCACCGTTGGTCGAAGTCGGGTTAATTCCCTTAATGGTCAGGGTGTAGTTGGAATTGTTGGTGATGTTAACTTTCGGGAAGCTGGTCGGCGCGTTGATCGTGTAATTTCCCTCGAACGTCCCACTATACTCAGCAAAACCACCGACCGTGCCAAAAGCAATCTTGGGCTGAAGATTGTCCACAATATTCGGGACAATAATCTGATTGTTGCCCCCATCGTTGATGCTCGGCGCCGGAATGTTCGCGTCCTGCGTCACAGTGCCGTCGGAACCGATCGTAAGCGTTGCGGAGCCGCCGCCAAGCTCATTGATCGTGCCGTTGAAGTCGATCAGGTTGTTGGGATTGTATTTGGGGGAAAGGCCGGTATCATTATGGACAAAAACATCCGCGGTGTTCGTATGTGATGTTGAATCCTGAACTACGGGCGACCCGTCGCTGGAAGTAGCATAAGGACTCGCAGATTCGACAGAAAGATTGTTGGTGTAAAAGTTCGAGCCTGACTCGACAGTCACGCTTGGATCCGAGTTGAAGGTGTTTGCATAATAGAGGTTAGAGATTGCACTGAAGCCACTCGTCTGCGTTTCGTCCGTGAGATTCGTTGTCGAATCACTGCCGACCGTGGCCGAAAGATAAATCTGATTGCCGGAAAGAACGGTGTCGGACTCCACGGTCACCGTAGGCGTGGCTGTGGTCTTGATCGTGGAATTGGCGGTGGCCGAAGTGACTATGCCTGAACCGCTTTTAGAAACGGCGTCAGACGTGGTAAAAAGGTAGGGATCCGCTTCCGCATCCACATTCACCGTGCCACCGCTGAGATTGGCGCCGGACCCAATTGTGGTAGTCGCCGTCGTGGTGTCGAAAATGTTCGCGACGCTACGCGTGGATCCAAACAGTCCCTTCAGGTCATCGGTCGCGACGGCGTCTCCAAAATCGATCGCCAGAGATCCGACCGTGAGTGTGCCGTTGTAGGCAGACGTGATTACATCGTTCGCGCCGATCGTCGCCTGGGTGTTGTCGGTCAGATTGTTCGTCGCACGGTCGCCGCTGCCCCCGGCAAATCCCTCATAGTCGCCGGTCACCGAACTGATGTCACGGGGGTATGAACTCGCATCGATAGTAATATTCGCGGCGGTAAGGGTTACGTCCGGACCCGTGGAAACGGTGTTGCTGTTGTCGATGTTGGAGGTTGAGTTCGCCTCGTCGTTCCCGCCAAGAGCATAAAGGGTGGAATCGGTTGATGAACTCACCCCGGGATCGGAAAGCGATTCGACGCTCAGGTCGCCGCTCGCAGTGATGGTGGAAGAACCGCTGTTCGATGCATCGCCGATGTAGGCGCTGAACACCGGGTCCGCGGTCGCCGTGGCAATGGCGCCTATGCCGCCGACAATTGTCCCACTGGTTGTGGTCGCCGTGGCAATGACGGAGGGGAACTCCACCGCCTGCCTACAAGAACTATAGAGGCAATCGGTCGCCAGAACGGAGATGTCCCCGTTCGAACTGCTGATATTCTCATTGTCGCCGATAAAGGCGGTAACGGTGGGATCGGCCGTCGCATAAGCATTGTCCGTACCGCCTGTAACCGCGCCATAATCGCCTCCGGAACTTGTAGAATTCAAATTGTAATCGAAGGCTGCCTCGACGTTGATATCGCCCGACGCGGTAATGACAGCGTTGTTCCCGATATACGCTTCTACGACGTCGTTCGCGGTCGCGGTGGAAGTATTCCCTGACCCGGCGCCGATACCGGCGGCAAGAGCCGTAGCGGATGAGGTCGGATTGCTCTGGTTAATCGCCTCGACAGTCAAGTTATTAGAATTGATGTTGACCTGGTTGCCGAGGTAAGCCTTGGTCGAGCCGTTCGTTTCGGCCTGGGCATCAGCCGCCCCTGCACCCACGACGCCGCTCACCGCCAGTCCCTGCGCGGAAGTGTTCAGCGTGCGCACGGTTTCAGCGGTTACGTTCACATCTCCTTTTCCCTTGGTGTTAACTGTCGCCAGCCCGGCAATATAGGCTTTATTGTTGCTGTTGTCCGTAATATAACTATGGGCCGCCTCCTGCGAAAGCAACAAGCTGCCGCTTCCTTCGTTTGCCGAGCCCGTCAACGCGTCACTGAAGATCGAACTCACATTGACATCGCCCGTTGTTGTGGTGATTGAGGGAAGGGCCCCAATATAAGCGTTGGTGTTGCCATCGACGGTCACGTCAAGCTTCCCCTCGCCGATGGCCAGGCTGCCTCCGGAAATCATGCCTGCGGTCCCGTTGAACGTCATACCGTCAATCGCGTTCACGCTCAAACTTCCGACGGTGACCGTTGCCCCGCCCGTGCAATTGGTGGTGCAATAACCCTCGTAGGCGGTCGTCGTGGTCTTGATCGGATGCGTGGAGTAGTCCACCGTTGTCCCCGCGCCCCCAGCAGTCAGCGAGCCTCCCACGTCCGCGACGTGGGACGTGATTGACTCGCCTGAAAGCGCGTTCACGTTGACCGCGCCCACAGCGTTGACGTTGTCGTTGTCACCAATGCCCGCCTTTGTGGTCTTTTGAATGTTCCCGGTGTCCGAGCCTGTGCCAATACCTACGACCCCAAGACCGATGCCATAGGTGCCGTCATTGTTGGTCAGGTTCGTTGTGTCGGATGCGAGCACGTTAACGCCTTGATTCGAACCGGCGCCGGTGTTGTCGCCGTTGATGGTGGCTCCGTACTCGACCTTGGCGCTCGTATTCTCGGTAACGGTGTTTTTCGTTAATGAGTTTGAGTCGGCCACGAGTGCGGAGCCTGCAGCTCCGAAAACGTTCGTCGTCAAGGTTTCTTTTGCCGTGGCTGCAATCGTCAAGCCGCTGACCGTCCCTGTGGACAAGCTGCCGCTGGCATCCACGGGGACACTGAGGCCGCTCTTTTTGCCGAGCGCGGTCACGCTTGTGCTGCTTCCCGACACGTAGGCTGCCACCGTATCTTTCTTTGTGACGGTGGAACTCGATCCGCCCGCTCCCACCGCCAGGCCCACACTAACCCCGCCATCCGAGGTGGTCAGGGATGTATTCCGGTTCGCCAGAATCTCCACGTTGCCGTTCGATAACACTACCGAGCCGCCGTCAATGTAGGCTTCGGTATCCGTGGTTTCAGTGATATTCGAGGTAGCGCCTTCACCAGTGAAGAGGCCAAGAGTGCCCGACAGAGTACTGGAGTTGATCGAGCCCAACATGCTGCCTTCGACCAGCACATTGTCGGCTGCGGTTACCGTAGCGCCCTCAATATAAGCGTCAACCGTGCGGTTCACGGTTTCTGTATCCAACGCGGCAGTCCCGGCAATTGCACTCCCCGATACTTCGCCCGCGCTGCTCTTGAGCTTCGTCTGGTCGGTCGCCAGCACCTGCACGCTCTGGTTGCCGTTCGGATTGGTGTCGCCGGTCTGATTCACTTTGGCGCCGGAATCGATATGAGCTTTCGTGGTTTCCGTGTAACTGTTGGTCAGAGAAGAGCCTTGCCCGCCGATGATGCCCGACGCGGCCACGCCGATAGAAACGGGATTGCTCGAGGTGAAGCTCACCGCCGTCACGGACACGCCCCGGAATGACTTAGTCTCGGGGTTCCCGTTGCTGTCAATGGTGCCGTCGGGAACAGAGAGGGCGTCTTTGCCAAGCGCCGTAACATCTCCCGTCCCGCTGATGGACGCGTCCACGGTGTTGAGGTGCCCGGGTTTTGGTACCACTCGGAGTGAGAGAGTTTACATCACAGCTCCAAGTTGCGAAACTGGCTTCGGCATGACCCGAGGGCTATAGGCCGCCGGTACCGGCGGCCTATAGCCGAGCGCTGAGTGCGGTCTCCGGGTGTTGTACTCCACCCGCCATTGCTCGATCACCACCTGTGCCTCCTTCAGCGAATAGAAGATTTCTCCATTCAAGCATTCGTCACGCAGCTTGCCGTTGAAGCTTTCGCAGTATCCATTCTCCCAGGGACTTCCCGGTTCGATGTACAACGTTCCCGTGCCCAGCCTTCCCAGCCACTTTCGCAGCTCCCGAGCCACAAACTCTGGCCCATTGTCCGACCGCAGGTATTCCGGGATGCTTCGCACCAACATCACGTCCGCCAGCGTGTCGATCACTTCCTGGCTTCCCATCCGCCGCGCCACCCGGATCGCCAGACATTCCCTGGTGTATTCGTCAATTAGCGTCAGCAACCGAAGACTTCTGCCGTCGTGAGTCATGGCGCTCACAAAGTCGTAGCTCCAAACATGTCTCGGACGCTCCGGCCGCAGCCGCACGCATGAGCCATCATTCAACCACAACCGCCCTCGCGGCTTCTGTTTCTTCGGCACTTTCAGCCCTTCCCGGCGCCAGATCCGTTCCACCCGGTCCTTGCCCACTTGCCATCCCGCCTCTTGCAGCAGCGCCGTGATCCGACGGTACCCATAGCGCCCGTACCGGCTGGCCAGCGTGATGATCGCTCGCGTCAGGGCATCCTCGTCCCGCCGCAGAATCGGAACGTATCGTTGTGTCCTTCGCCCTTGCCCCAGCAGCCGGCAGGCGTGCCGCTCCGAGAGTCCGTATTTCGTTCGCGCCCGCTCTACCGCACAACGCCGCCGCTCAGGGCTTAGAAGTTTCCCTGCGCCACGTCGCGCAGCACCTGCTTCTCCAGCGAAAGTTCAGCCACCAACCGCTTCAACCGGCTATTTTCTTTTTCCAGTTCCTTGAGTCGCTTCGCCTGGTCCAGCTTCAGCCCGCCAAACTCCTTGCGCCATCGGTAGTAAGTCTGTTCGGTGATCCCCGCTTCCCGGGCTGCTTGGGGTGTGGTCTTCCCGTTGGCAATCGCTACCTCAACCTGGCGGAGCAAGTTCACAATCTGCTCCGGCTTGTACCTCTTCGTCGGCATGTTCGGTCCTCCTCAAGTGAATTCTCTCTCTTTTCACTTGGTACCCAAAATGCCGGGCATGTCA
>JBJKPU010000015.1:0-5133 GCA_046706005.1 Terriglobia bacterium
GTCACCTGGGCTGACGTTGCCCCGTCCGGCTGGACAGTTTGCGTGTCAGTCTGCATTTCCCGGATTGCGGTTCGATTGCCGAATGAACAGGCCGCCGCACCCAGAGCGGCCGCGGCCAGGACGATTAGAATCGCCCGCGATGTAGTGCGCGAAAAAAATTTGATCACTCTCTATCTCCCTTTCATGCCGGCAGCCACGGATTCGCCAGGGCGAGCGGACCGCCCGATTAATTTGGTATGTAACTCGTTTCCCGACCCGATTCATCTTATGTGCGCGGCGCTTTGGAATCAAGAGGCAGGATGCCGGAGCCCTTACCTGGATGCGGGAACGCCTTCGACGGCGGCCCGCTCCTCCGCCTGCGGGGAGCGCGCGCCGCCCGGCTCACGGACGATTTTCCGCTTGAAGTGAAGCATTTCCGCCGACAGCAGAACCAGAGTGACCCAGATGAGGTCGGCCGTGAGAAGGTGAAGCGCCTGCATCCAGACCGGAGTCAGCAGCAGAATATTGAGAGCGCCGAGGAAGAACTGAACCGTGACGAGAAAAAGAAGAGCGCGCGCCAGGCGCTTGCCCGCCGCGCCGGCCGAACCGTGGAGCGAGCTGGCGGCGAGAATGAGCAGGTAGCAGCCGACAGCCACGGCTATGGCCGGATGAATGACCCGCAGCCGAAGCAGCGGATTGGCGGTGCCTGAAAAATCCCATTGCAGACCCTGCATCGGCGTCGCGGCAGGGAACAGCGTGTCCGCCAGCGCAGCAATTGTTCCCGTCACGGCAATGGCCAGCGTGCCGAGAAGCGCCAGCGTGTAGGCGGCGTATCGCGGAGGAGTTTGTGCGTTGCTTTCACCGGCCTCCCGGGGTTCCATCGCCGCCCAGGCCGTGAGCGCCAGAGAAGCGAGCAGCAGAAACGTGTTGACGAGGTGAAGCGAAAGAATCGAGGCGAGGGTCAGGGACGCCTTGCCCGCGCTTTCTCCAAACAACACCAGCGCCGCGCCAAGCAGTCCTTCCATGAAAGTGAAGAAGAGCGAGGCGAGAGCGTAGCGGCGGACCGTCGAGCCCGCTGAAAAACTTCGGAAGCCGAAGAAGACCAGTCCCACGACCAGAATGATCGCGACGCCGCTCGAGGCGCGATGGGCAAACTCGATCAGCGTGGAAATCGCAGCGGCGTGAGGAATCACCACGCCCTGGCAAAGCGGCCAATGCTCGCCGCAACCTTCGCCGGAACCCGTGGCGCGCACCACCATTCCCCAGAGGATTACGAGAATGTTGTAGCCGAGCACCACCCACGCGTAAGCCGCAAAACGCCGCTGCGCGATTTGGGAGTCCGGACTGCTCATATGAGGAAGATGGTATCACAACGCGTTCGCGGCGAGGCGGGGCAGCTACGGGGGGCCGCCGGCCAATCGGGTTCGTTCGGCTTCGTTCGGGTTCGTTTTGAATGCAGCCCGTGTGTTTTCAATAACTTAACGGCTTCGTTCGTAAAAAAAAGATTGTTTTGTTTTAGTGTTTTTTGCTCTCGCCACAGGCTTCCGAGCCGCTATTGGAGCTGGTTTCGTGCAATCTCGCTGATGCGCAAAGTGACATATTTCGCGCCCGTTTGCGGCTCGCGACATGCCTCGGAGCCGCATTTGGAGCGGCTTTTGCACGTTCAAGCCATTGCATCATATGTTGCTTCAATTCTTTCATTCGCTTCTCGCAGCCGGCCGCAGTTTCATGCCCACGACCGGCCGGATATGGCCTTGTGAGATATGTTATCACATTAGTTAATAAAGTCAAGCGGGAAAGGACCGCGGACCACAAGAACGGTGGACCTCGTTACTTGCTTGAATATGCGATTTGAAACGCGAAGGGCTTTCGCTACGCGAAATCGCAGACCGCAAACGGCCGCGATCTGCGCCGCCGGCGGTTTTTCCCATGGGAGAGATCTCGAACCTCTGACGATACATGAGCGTCGTGCCGTGGTTTTTCGCCAGCTTTAGGTTGCGCTCGGGAACGCCCGAGCGTACACTTTCTGTTAAGCAAGACTGCCTTGGCGGGCAGTGGGCTGAATCTCGGCCAAAGGGAGTTTCTTATAATGCCTTCCGTGTTTTCCCAATCCAGGATTTCCGTCAGATTTCCGGCGGCGCGCTTAAAAATTTGGGCATGCGTTATTCTTGCTTGCGCGGCGGTGCCGACGAGTGCGGCGGGAAAGAGGCCGGCGGGCAGAGTTCTGGACCGCGCCGCGCTGCAGAGCATCAAGACCTATTGCGTGGACACAAACAACTTGAAGCGGGCACCGATTCGGGGAGACGACTTTCCGCATCCGGAAGCGTTCGATGTGCGCGAGGTGATCAAGAGGGAGAGTAAGCCCAATGGATTGCTCTCAAGGCTGCCCTGGAAGCTCGAAAAGAGCTGCGCTGCTCCGGGCGTTGATGCCATTGTGCGAATTGCGTTTACAGAGGGCCTGGGCGTCACATACGTCTGGCGTGCGCGGTTGCAGGTTTCGGATAAAGCCTCATCGCGCCTGATTTACAGTGTGGAGGGGAATCCCCTGGGCATCCACGCGGGGCCGCCCGCAGTCTCCCAAGAGGACTACGACCACGCTCTGCGCCAATCGGCCGCCTACCATGCTTTAGCGGCATTGGTCTCCGACATCAAGACCATCTCTAAGAATCCCTAGACGCACTTGCCGGGCGCGGGCCAGCGGAGGGAACCATGTGCGGAATCGCGCTTGTTGTTGTTCTTTTCTTTTCCAGTCTGGTGACGGCGATGGCAGGACCAAATCTGGCGGGCAAAGTTCTTGACCGCGCCGCGCTCCAGAACGTCAAGACGTATTGCGTTGACACAAGCAACTTAAGTCCGGGACCTGTTTGGTGGCGCAACCTTCTGCATCAGGAATCGCTCGACGTGCGCGCGGTGATCGAGTCGGAGAGCAAGCCCAAGGGACTGATCTCTAAGCTGCCCTGGAAGTTGCAAGCAAGCTGCTCCGCCCCGGGCGTGGATGCAGTCCTGCACTTCGACTCTCTTTTGCTCGTGGGCACACCGTTGAATAAGCAAAGTGGGTTTGGTTGGCGCGCGCATTTGCGGGCTTCAGATAAAGCCTCATCGCGAGTGATTTACAGAGCCGAGGGAGAGGCCATTGGGGTGGTTAATTACTCTCGGGATGAGAACGATCACGTTGATCGGCAGCAGGCCGTCTACAAGGCTTTGTGGGCTCTAGTCTCTGACGTCAAGGCGATTTCGAAAAAGCCCTAGCCGTTGCGGCAGGGAAGCAAGCAGCGCGGACCGCCGCTTTTGCGGTCCGCGGCTCCTGGCTGGCAATCGCGCCCACGATGCCGTATTGTATCGCGGTGTCGAGGTTGCGCCGTCCGTTTCTTTCTGACCGGTATTTTTTCATCACGGTGCGCCTGCTGCGCCGCCGCCGCAGGCTGGCTGAGGCCGATTTTACGCTGCTGGCCAGGGCTTTCAACCGGGCTCGCGGGTTGCGCGAATTCTTCCTGACGGCCTGGGTTTTTCTTCCCGACCACTGGCACGCCATCTGCGTGCCGCAATACCCGGAAACCATATCGAGCGTGGTGAAATCCATCAAGCAGAGTTCCATGACGGCCATCAACCGGCGGCGCGGAGCCGGCGGCGAACTGTGGCAGTCGCGCTTTTTCGACCGCGCCCTGCGCACCGTGAAGGAATATGGCGAGACGGTTGATTACCTGCGCTTCAATCCCGTGCGCGGCGGCCTGGTCCGTCGCCCGCAGGATTGGCGCTGGTCAAGTTTCAATGAACACGCGGGCGTGACGGCTGAAGAGCAGAGCCGGCGTTGCGGCCTCGCGATCGACCGCATTCCGCTGCCCGCCGACCTTCGTGCCCGCATCTGATTCCGTAGCGCAGACCGCCGTTTCCGTGGTCTGCGGATTTTCTGTCAGCCGGCCTGGCCGTAGCCGATTTCAGAATCCGTCGCGCGTGAAAGGAAGAACCGCGGACCGCAAAATCGGCGGTCGGCGCTACGGGTGCCCACCTTGCGCAGCTTGCTTGCTACCCAATCCCCCGGCAGACCGGGCCCCAACAATTGAACGCGCCATCATTTGTGACCCAGGTCACAGCGGAAGCGTCCCGCGAGAACCACACTAGATTCTAATCAAGAACGGGAGGAGGCACCCGTGGCAAACGAGCAATCAAAATCAAAAGAAACCAGTGTTCTGGACGTAGTTTATCCGGGAATTCCTTCGGCGACCGACGGCGCCGGCGCCGTGGTCTGGGTTGAATCGCACATTGCACAGGGCGCATGCGCCTATCCCATTACGCCTTCCACTCCGATGGGCGATGGGTTCGCGGTGGAGTTTGCAAACGGGACGAAGAACGTCTGGGACGAGCCGATCCGGTTCCTCGAGCCGGAGTCGGAGCACAGCTCGGCGTCGGCTTGCGAAGGATATGCGCTGGCGGGCGGACGCGTCACCAATTTTACTTCGGGTCAGGGCCTGATTCTGATGAAGGAAGTGCTGTACGTGATATCGGGCAAGCGGCTGCCCGCGGTTTTTCACATCGGAGCGCGCGCGCTGACTTCGCAGGCGCTGAATGTCCATTGCGGGCATGACGATGTGATGGGCGTGGCCGACACCGGCTGGGGAATCCTTTTCGCGCGCAACGCGCAGGAAGTGGCGGACCTGGCGCTGATCGCCCGCCGCGCGGCGGAAGATTCGGAAACGCCGTTCATGGTGGTGCAGGACGGTTTTGTCACGACGCATACGGTGGAAAGCGTCGTGCTGCCCGAACCGGAACTGATGAAGCAGTTTGTCGGGCATCCCACGAACAAGGTTCGAAACCTGTTCGACCCGAGCACGCCGATCCTGACCGGAGGCGTTCAGAACCAGGACGCTTACATGGCGGGCAAAGTTGCGCAGCGGCATTTTTACGATCAGGTTGCGCCGGCGCTTGAGAAGGCCATGGGCGAGTACGGCATGCTGACCGGAAGGCCGTACGGTTTTGTGCGCGCCTACCGGATGGAAGACGCGGAAGTGGTTCTGGTGGGCCTGGGATCCATGATGGAAACAGCGGAAGCGACGGCGGATTTTCTGCGCACGCGCGACGTTCGCGTGGGCGTGCTGAGCTTCAGAAGCTTCCGGCCGTTTCCTTCCCGGCTGGTGGCGGAACTGCTGATGGGCCGCA
>JBJKPU010000016.1:0-20062 GCA_046706005.1 Terriglobia bacterium
GCAGCCTGTACACCGTTCCTGACGCCGGCGGAACGCCCACGCTGCTTCTATCGCCGGACAAGGCGCGTGGAGAAGTTGGCTATGACCTCCCGCAATTCCTGCCCGACGGCCGGCATTTCCTTTTTGCTGTATACGGCAAACCACAAGGGTACCCGATTGCCGTTGGCTCAATGGGCTCGAAGAAAATCACGCAGCTCATGACGGCGGATTCCAACGCGCTTTACGCTCCGCCCGGCGAGCTGCTCTATCTGGCAGGGAGCACCTTGATGGCGCGGCCGTTTGACGCGAAATCGCTACGATTTACGGGCCAGGCTGTTCCGGTTGCGCAAAACGTGGGCGAGATCCAGGGTTTTCCCTTTGGACTCTTTTCGGTTTCACCCTCCGGCGTCCTTACGTACCAGGCTGCAGCAGGCGTTGCCGATGAGCAGATGGCCTGGTTCAACCGCGACGGCAAGCAACTGGGAACGCTCGGGCCGTCTGGCTTGTATGAGTGTCCCGTGATTTCGCCGGACGGAAGCAAAATTGCCGTCGGCGGTGGACCAGAGGGCAAGACCAACATCTGGGTGTACGACCTGAAGCGCGGCACAGGGTCGCGGTTGACGTTCAGCAGCGCTTACGACTTTAACCCCGTCTGGTCGCACGACGGAAAACAGATCTTCTTCTCTTCGGATCGCAAAGGGAATCGCGATATCTACGTAAAGGACTCGAACGGCCTGGGCAAAGCGCAACTGGTCTATGCCTCGAAGCGGGACAAATCGCTCGACGACGTATCGCCCGACGGCCGCTACGCCATCTTTGACGGCGGCGGCAGTGGTGTGACCTCACGTGAGTTGGGGGTGCTGCCGCTCGCCGGCGGGGGCAAGCCCTTCTCGTTCGTCGAGGGGAAATTTAACGTCGCCAACGCGTCGTTTTCCCCCAACGGAAGATTCCTGGTCTATGTCACCTCGGAAACGGGTAGAAATGAAGTTTACGTTCAAACCTTCCCGCAGCATCTTGGCAAGTGGCAGATTTCGACAGACGGCGGAGTTGATCCCGTGTGGGGTCACGATGGAAAAGAAATCTATTACCTTGATCCGAAGAATAATCTGATGGAAGTGGAAGTCAACACCAGTTCATCCACGTTTCAGGCGGGCATTCCCAGGCAGCTCTTCCAGGCGCGCATCATGCCGGTGTCTTATTGGCGGAGCAATTTTGTGGTTTCGCCCGACGGGAAAAAATTCCTCATGCTCGTGCCCACGAGCCAGTCCAAGCCTTCGCCGATTACCGTGGTCGTCAACTGGCTGGCGCTGCTCAAAAAGCAGTGAGCGCGCTCATCGGCCGGAAGAAATCGGTTACAATTCAACGGAATTGATATGAGCTTATCCAGTGGCACCAAACTCGGCCCTTATGAAATCACCGGCGCGCTCGGTGCGGGCGGCATGGGAGAAGTTTATCGTGCCCGCGACACCCGCCTGGAGCGTGACGTCGCCATCAAAGTTCTGCCGGAAGCTTTTGCCGCCGATCCGCAGCGCATGGCGCGCTTCGAGCGCGAAGCGCAGGTCCTCGCCTCGCTCAATCATCCCAACATTGCTGCGATTTATGGCCTGGAAGAATCCGGCTCGACCCGCGCGCTCGTCATGGAACTGGTCGAAGGCCAGACGCTGGCGGAGAAGCTGGCATCTCGGCCCCTCACCCGTCCCGCGTCGCGCGACACCCTCTCCCCACGAGCGGGGCGAGGGCAAAAAGTTTCCGATTCCCAGCCCTCGCCCTCGGGGAGAGGGTGGCCCGCAGGGCCGGGTGAGGGATTTGATGAAACGCTGGCGATTGCCAAACAGGTCGCCGAAGCGCTCGAGTACGCGCATGACCGCGGCGTGGTGCACCGCGATTTGAAACCGGCGAACATCAAAGTCACTCCGGAAGGCACGGTCAAAGTTCTCGATTTCGGCCTGGCCAAGGCGATGGGCCCGGACGAAATCTCGCGCGACGCTTCCAATTCGCCCACGCTCAGCATCGCCGCCACGCAAGCCGGATTCATTCTGGGAACGGCGGCTTACATGGCTCCGGAGCAGGCGAAAGCCAAGCCGGTTGATCGCCGCGCGGACATCTGGGCGTTCGGCGTCATGCTGTTTGAAATGCTTTCGGGCAAGAAGGCTTTTGACGGCGAAACAATTTCCGATGTTCTGGCCGCCGTCATCATGAAAGATCCGGACTGGACGTCGTTGCCGGAAACGACGCCGCTATCGATTCAACGGCTCATTCGCCGCTGCCTTATCAAAGACCCCAAGCAGCGCCTGCAGGCCATCGGCGAGGCCCGCATCACGATTGAAGAGGATTCTGTAGCGCCGGTCTATGACCGGCGGCCGGAAGAAGACGCCGCTCAAAGAGCGGCGCTACATCCGCAGCGCCGCGCCCTGCCCTGGGCGATTGCCGGCCTGCTGGCAATGGCGCTGGCCGCCATCATTCTGGTTGGGCGGAATGCGGCGCCCGTGGCGCCGCCGACTTTCCATCAATTGACGTTCGATCGTGGTCTGATCTATTCGGCGCGTTTTGCCTCCGACGGTCGGACAATTCTTTATAGCGCGGCATGGAATGACCGGCCGCTGCAGGTCTATTCGACCACGCCGGACAGCCCGGAGTGGCGTCCGCTGGGATCAAAGGGTTCTTCGCTCCTCGCTGTCTCTCCCTCGCAGATGGCTGTCACCATCGGCTGTCGCGACATCTTTATCGGCGATTGCGAAGGCACGCTGGCGGTGACACCCGTCTCCCTTGATGCGCCACGCGAGCTCGCACCCAAGGTTATTTCCGCCGATTGGGGGCCGGACGGAAATGAGCTGGCAGTGGTTCGTGAAGCGGGCGAGAAATTCCAGGTCGAGTTCCCGCTGGGGAAGGTGATTTATCAGTCCGCGAACTGGCTCGATTTTTTGCGCGTTTCGCCCGATGGACAAAGCGTTGGGTTTGCGGCGTTCGCAGGGCCCGATGCCGATGAGGGACGCATCCTTATTCTCAGCCGCGACGGCAAGCCGATCGCGCAGTCTCAACCGTTCCCGAGCCTCGAAGGCCTGGCATGGTCGGCGCGGGGAAATGAAGTCTGGTTCGGCGCCGCGCGCAAATCAGGTTGGGCGGACGCCATCTACGCTCTCACCCTTTCCGGCCATGAGCGCAACGTCCTTCATCTTCCCGGCATGCTGCGCCTTTACGACGTGGCGCGCGACGGTCGCGTCCTTTTTTCGCAAGAAGATTGGCGGGATGAGACCGCCCTTCGCGCCGCCGGCACCCACGGCGAGCGTAATCTCTCCTGGCTCGACAGTTCGGACGTCACCGACATTTCGCCGGACGGAAAGGAAATTGCCTTTTTCGGCTGGGGCGAAGCAACCGCCGAGAGCTATGCCTACGTGCGGCGTAGCGACGGTTCGCCGCCCGTCAACCTCGGCAGAGGAGAATCCTCTCTCTTTTCGCCGGATGGCCAATGGGTCCTTGCCAATGTGCCTGGAAGCTCGCCCCACATGGTTGTAATGCCCACCGGGGCCGGCGAACCGCGCGAGCTCGAAGAGGCAGGACTCCGTCAATTCGCGACGCCGGGCTGGATGCCCGATGGAAAGCAGGTTTACTTTGCCGGAAACGACGGCCAGGGCTGGCGGTTGTATATTCAGGCGCTCTCAGGCGGCGCGCCGCGTGCCTTTACGCCTCCTATCATGATGGTGCCCGAGGCAAACGAGGCGCATCTGGTCTCGCCCGATGGCAAGTGGGCCTTTGCCCGCGATGTGAATGGCAAGCCCTGGCTCTACCCGTTGCCGGGCGGCAATCCCCGTCCTGTTCCCGGATTGGCCGCCGGAGACGCCTGGATCAACTGGGCGAGCGACGGGCGCTCGGCATATCTTTGCCAGAACGATATCACGCGAGCCGAGGTCATCCGCCTTGACCTCGCGACCGGAAAGCGCCAGCTCTTGACGCAACTCGCGCCGACCGATCCCGCCGGAGTGACCGCCGTCACTCCGGTGCGCATCACGCCCGATGGCAAATTCTATGCTTACTCTTATCATCGCTCCCTCTCAACTCTGTTTCTGGCAAGAGGCCTGAAATGACCTTGGCAGCAGGCACCAAACTCGGCCCCTATGAAATCACCGGCGCGCTCGGTGCGGGCGGAATGGGAGAAGTTTATCGCGCCCGCGATACCAAGCTGAATCGCGACGTCGCGCTCAAGGTTTTGCCGGAAGCTTTTGCCTCTGATCCCCAGCGCATGGCGCGCTTCGAGCGCGAAGCGCAAGTCCTCGCTTCGCTGAATCATCCCAACATCGCGGCGATTTACGGCCTGGAAGAATCCGGCTCAACGCGCGCGCTCGTCATGGAACTGGTCGAAGGCCAGACGCTGGCGGAACGATTGGCGTCGCGGCCCCTCACCCGTCCCGCGTCGCGCGACACCCTCTCCCCGCAGGCGGGGCGAGGGCAAAAAGGTTCCGATTCCCAGCCCTCGCCTTCCGGGAGAGGGTGGCCCGCAGGGCCGGGTGAGGGATTCGACGACGCGCTACAAATCGCCAAACAAGTCGCCGAGGCTCTGGAGTACGCGCACGACCGCGGCGTGGTGCATCGCGATCTGAAACCCGCCAACATCAAAATCACACCTGAAGGAACAGTCAAAGTTCTCGATTTCGGTCTGGCCAAAGCGATGGGCCCGGACGAAATCTCGCGCGATGCTTCCAACTCGCCCACGCTGAGTATCGCCGCCACGCAAGCCGGATTCATTCTTGGAACTGCCGCCTACATGTCGCCGGAGCAGGCGAAGGCCAAACCGGTGGATCGGCGAGCGGACATTTGGGCGTTCGGCGTCGTGCTGTTTGAGATGTTTTCGGGAAAGAAGACCTTTGAGGGCGAAACGGTTTCGGACGTACTGGCCGCGGTAATCATGAAGGACCCGGACTGGTCGGCGCTGCCGGAGACAACACCGCCATCCATTCAGCGTCTCATTCGCCGCTGCCTCAACAAAGATCCCAAGCAACGTCTTCAAGCCATCGGCGAAGCGCGCATCACGATTGAAGAAACGCTGAGTGGCACGGGCGTCCCGCCCGTGACGGATCATGGGCCGGAGGCCCATGCCACGACCGCCGCGCGTCCTGCATCACAGCGCCGCTGGCTGTTGCCAACGGCGGTAGTGGTGGCGATTCTCGCAACATTCGTAATCACTCGATTTTTCCTGCACAGGAATGCAGGAGAAAGCCAGACCTTTGCCGCGCGGGTCACGGTTTCGCTTCCCGCCGATGCGCAACTCGCCGCCGGCAACTTCACGCCGTCCATCGTTTTTTCGCCGGACGGCGGATCGCTCGCCTACGTCGCTGAAGGCACCGATGGCGTGCGGCGGCTGGCGGTGCGGCAGCTCGACTCGGACCAGGTGACAATCATCCCCGGAACCGAAGGCGCCGAAGGGCCGTTCTTTTCCCCGGACGGCCAATGGATTGGCTACTGGTCGCATTGGAAAATCTGGAAAGTGCGAGCCTCCGGCGCGGGGATTCCGGAAGCGATCTGCAACTCAATGGATTTTCGCGGTGCCACCTGGGCGGGCCACACAATCATCTTCACGCCCTCGCAGACGGGACCTCTTTTCAAGGTTTCTGATAATGGTGGGGAACCTGAGCCCTTCACCAAGCTCCTTCCCGGTGAATTTGATCACCGCTTTCCGCACGCGCTCCCGGATGGCGACACGATTCTGTTCAGCGCCTGGTCGATGCCTTTCGATCCCGATCGGGCAAAGATGGCTGCAGTGTCACTTTCCACAGGCAAGCGAACGGACATCGGTCCAGGAGGCATGGACGTGCTCTATTCTCCGCCGGGCTACCTTCTCTATGTCCAGGCGGGAAAGCTTCTGTCGGCGCCCTTTGACCTCAACAGGTTGAAGATCACCGGCGAGGCAAGGGTAATTCTCGACCACGTCGTCACTCAGATGAACACAGGGGCGGCGCAGTTCGCCGTTTCGCCGCAGGGTAATCTGGCCTGGATACAGGGTGGCAGTGTGGGGAACGATGTGAGGCTCGTCAGGGTGAGCCGGAAGGGTGTTGCAACAACTATCTTCAAGACCAACACAGCCCGGCGCTTCCCGCGGCTTTCGCCCGACGACCGCAAGCTGCTGGTCTTGGCCGTTACCGGCGAGGCCGCCGGCACATGGTTGATGTCGATCGACGGTAAGGAGCAGCGTCATCTCTCCGAGGCTGAACTGGCGACATGGTTCCCCGACGGCCGCCGTTGGGTCGGCTCTTCGCGGAATCTTGCACTCATCGTGGACTCAGTCGATGGAACTTATCCCCCGCGGCAGCTCATCCCTTCAAGCCCGAGAATGCTGGCGCCTACGTCGGTCAGTGCGACGGGGACCATCGCGTATGACTTTTTCGGGCCGAAGGGTATTCGTGACGTGTGGCTGGTGGATTCGAAAGGCGGAGCTCCCAAGCCGTTTCTGGTGGGGCCGGCCGATGAGGGAGGTATGCAGTTCTCGCCTGATGGGCGCTACGTTGCGTACGTTTCCAACCGTTCCGGCCAGTTCGAGGTTTACGTCACGTCATTTCCGGACAAGTCGGCGACCTGGCAGATTTCTACTTCCGGCGGGAGCGAAGTGGTCTGGCAGCGCGACGGCAAGGAGATCACCTACCGGTCGGGGCCGAGCCTGATTGCAGTTCCCGTCACCACCCAGCCGACCTTTCATGCGGGCAATCCATCCGTCCTTTTCCACGTTCCTTACGACGGCCTTCTCGGCGGTCCTGATGAACCGGACTACGACGTGGCCCGGGATGGAAGCTGGTTTGTGATGGTCAACAATCCGGACTTCAACGTTCCCGCTCCGACCGTCCAGATGGCGCTCGACTGGCAGAAGGTCGAGGCGGCGAAGTGATGAAATGTTCCGCCGGAGGTGGGTTCGATTCAAAATCAGGCGCGCGCGGGATGAGTGAAGTTGGGCCGGTTCGCGGGCGTGAGTCCTTCGGCTTTGCTCAGGATAGACTCCACGCGAGCCCGCTGGCGAAATCCCGCCTGTCCCGAGCGAAGTCGAGGGAAGTGAAGCGAGGAATCTATTGCTGAGTCCAGGCACCAAACTCGGACCTTATGAAATCACCGGCCAGCTCGGCGCGGGCGGCATGGGAGAAGTTTATCGCGCCCACGATACGCGCCTGGAGCGCGACGTGGCCATCAAGGTTCTGCCCGCAACTTATTCCGCCGACCCCGACCGTCTGCGCCGCTTTGAGCAGGAAGCGCGCGCCGCAAGCCAGCTCAATCATCCCAACATTGTCGTCGTCCACGATTTCGGCACGCACGAAGGCTCGCCTTACGTCGTGCAGGAATTGCTGGAAGGCGAGACGTTGCGCGAGCGCCTGGAATCCGGCGCGCTTCCCGTGCGCAAGGCCACCGAATACTCGATGGAAGTGGCCCGCGGACTTTCCGCCGCGCACGACAAAGGCATCGCGCATCGCGATTTGAAACCGGAAAACATTTTTCTCACTTCCGACGGCCGCGTGAAGATTCTCGATTTCGGCATCGCCAAGCTCATCTCGCAGGAGCCGGAATCGGAAGATCCGTCCACCGCGCGCACCGTTACCGTCCAGACGCGCCCCGGCGTCGTGATGGGCACAGTCGGTTACATGTCGCCCGAGCAGGTTCGCGCCAAGCCCACCGACGCGCGCACCGACATTTTTTCTTTCGGCGCGATTCTCTATGAAATGCTCACCGGCCGCCGCGCCTTCCATCGTGAAACCGCCGCGGAAACCATGACCGCGATTCTGAAGGAAGAGCCGCCGGAAATTTCAACGCTGGCGGCGGGTCTGCCACCATCACTTGAGCGCGTGGTGAATCATTGCCTGGAAAAAAGTCCCGAGCTTCGATTCCAGTCCGCCAAGGACCTGGCTTTCGCGCTGGGCGCGCTTTCCGGTTCCGGCACGTCGCCGAATCTGCCCGCCCTTGATAAATCCGCGCGCGGTTCGCATTCCTGGGCGCCGTGGGCGGCGCTGGCCGCGGTGGCGATTGCCGGATTTTTCTTCGCCTGGCTTTTCCTCAACCGTTCCGCGCCCGCCGAGCGCATGCAGTTCGCGATTCCGCTGGAAAGCGAAGTCGGCAATCTGGCGCTTTCGCCCGACGGCCGCATGCTGGCTTACGTGGCCCGCGATGACGCTTCCGGCGCGGACATGATTTTTGCCGGACGGCTGGGTGCCGCTTCTCCCACGCGCATCGCCGGCACGGAAGGCGCCACGTATCCTTTCTGGTCGCCCGACGACAAAGACATCGGATTTTTTGCCGGCGGCGAGTTGCAGCGGATTTCGATTGCCGGCGGTCCGCCCCAGGTGCTAGTTTCGGCGCCGCACGGGCGCGGCGGTTCCTGGAGCAGCCGCGGCGTCATCATTTATACGCCGGATGCCGGCGGTCCCATCTGGCGTGTCAACGACGACGGCGCGGGCCCGGCGCCGCTGACGGAGTCGAGCTATCTTCCCGGCGAGTCTTCCCATCGCTGGCCGGAATTCCTTCCGGACGGAACCCATTTTCTTTTCCTGTCTTCGGCCTTTGGAGCCAAGGTGAAAGGCATCGTGGACGGAATCTATGAGAGTTCTCTCTCCTCGAAAGACAAAAGGCTCGTTCTGCCTGAGGACTCCAATTTCAGCTATGCCAACGACCATCTCTACTACGAGGATGACCGGAACGATTTGATGGTGATTCCTTTCAGCGCCGGCCGCGGCAAAGTTACCGGCAATGCGCATATTATCGCTGAGAACCTGAACTTCGAGCCTTCGGTTTATTACGGAGGGCTTACTGCCGGAGGGCAGGACACCGTCGTCTATAGCACCGGCGCGGGCACGGACACCTCCATCCTCACCTGGTACGACCGCGGCGGCAAGGAAGTGGGACACGTCGGCGAAAGCGCCACGGAAGCAAATCCTTCCATCTCGCCCGACGGCAGCCGCGCCGTGGTGGACATTGCCGACCTCAAGTCCACAGCGACCAATGTCTGGATCGAGGATCTCCGCAACGGAACGGCTTCCCGCTTTACGTTTGACATTGCCGAGGACGCTACGGCCGTGTGGTCGCGCGACGGACGGACCATCGCTTACCGGACCAACTTTTCCGGCGGCGCGGCCGGAACGCTGATGGTCAAGCCGGCGTCGGGCCTCGAAGCTGCGAGGAAAATCTTCCAGACCAAGCCGCAGGACGACATGATGCCCAACTCATGGTCGCCGGATGACCAATCCATCCTGTGCACGTATCAGTTGGTGCGCGGTGGTTCCAGCCTCGACCTTGTGGACGTCAAGACGGGCAAGCTGACTCCGTTCATCTCCAACCACGCCAGCGTCACCAACGGCATGATTTCACCCGACGGCAAATGGGTGGCCTATAATTCGAATGAGACCGGCACGTGGGAAATCTACGTGACCACTTTTCCCGGCGCGCAGGGCAAATGGCAGGTTTCGCGCGGCGGCGGCACCGAACCGCGCTGGCGCGGCGACAGCAGGGAAATTTATTACATCGATCCCAAAGGCATGCTGATGGCCGCGAGCGTCAGCACCCAGACCGGATTTTCCACCGGCACGCCGGCTCCTCTTTTCGCGCTCCACGGCCGCCAGCCGATTTCCAACACTGACCTTTTCCGCTACGATGCCTCGGCCGACGGCAAGCGCTTCCTCGTCAATCGCTACGTCAAGCCCGACCACATCCAGCCGCTCACCGTCATCCTCGACGCCACCGCCGGCTCGATCAAAAACCGATAGCGCATTCAAAATTCTCCGCGCTCTCGGTGTTAAGGCTTTTTCTCGGCGTCCTCTGCGTCTCGGCGGTGCGCTTTTCAGCCTTGGACCGGGTGGCGCATACATCGCTGCTTTTGCGATGTGTGCGGGCATTCGAAAATTGTTCTTGGGGAATCAGCCGCGAGGGCCGGGAGGGGCGATCAGCGAGCCGGCGCAGATTTCTCTCAGCCGGATTGCGGTCTCATCGTCCAGCGGAGTGAACTTCATACCCGCCTGTTTTTTGGTTTTCCAGGCCACTTTGCAGGGCAGCAGAATGCGCACGCCTTCCCACTCGGTCCGCAACTGGCAGATCCGGCCTGAGTCGGGCAGCCCGGTGCCTTCGAGCCGCGCTCCGGAAATGGAAAGGTCCACCAGAAAGACTTCGGCGCTGCGGCCGGTTTCGGTGTCCAGCAGGTCGCCCCGCAGTTCGCTGATGTAACGGGGCAGCTTGCGCCGCACGCTTTCCGGATCGGCTCTCCGCTTTGGCGCGGCGCTGTGAGCCACCGCGGGGAACAGCGGATGTTCCGCCCACTGGAATTTCGCTTCGCCCGGCAGGGCGCTGGCCGTTGCCGCATCAGTAGCTCGCCGGCCCACCATCCGCTGCATCTCGAGCGTAATGCAAAGCTCCTGCAGACACTTCTGCGAATGCTCGTCCACTTTCTGGTACATCAATCCCACCCGTCCGTTGTCGTCGCCCCAAACCACCTGCGCTTCCACGCCCACCGTCCTGCCTTGCCATTCAAAGTAGAGTTCGCATCGCTTGCCGATTTTCGGCACCTGCGCCCGCTCCACCTGGCAGCCCAGCGTGCTGATGTCGCGAACCACCACCGTCGCGGACGTTCCTCTGGCTTGATGCAGATTGGCATTCACGGAAAAAGCGTGCCGGGGAACCTTGCGGGTCGTGCCCATACCCTTTTACTTTAATGACCCGCCGCCAGGAAATCAACTTGAACGGCGCCCCGCACGCGCAATTCGTGGGTGGCGCATCCATCGCTGCTTTTGCGATGTGCGCGGGCATTCGTAGGGGGCGCAGCGTGCCGCGCTGCCTGTTACCGGTAAAGGAAGACGTCCAGAATCCGGCTTGCGGCGTCAATGATCAGGGCGCGGTCGCCGAGGATCACTCTTTGGCATCCGCACCCGGAAGGCAGCGGCGGCAACTCGCGCGTCAGATGCTCCGGAAACGGCTGCACCCGCTTCTGCAGACCGGGAGGCAGAGTGCCGTCTCTTTCGATGTGCCGTTCCAGCCCGGGCGGAAGGTGTCCGCCGCGCTTCGCCAAACCGTGAGGCAGATTCGAACTCTGGTCCTCGAAGTACCTGCGGATCGTCTCGCGGTCGGAAGTCGTAAACTCGGGCCGCGATTCCCGCTTAGCGTACCGCGGGCTTTGCTCGTTCCCCTGGGCGTTGTCGCCGCCGTAAGCCTGGCGCCTGCCGCCGGATTCGGGCTGGCCCTGATTGCTGTAAGCCGGTTGCCTCTGGTTCGAAGGGTATCTGGGAGAAGAATAGGAGCCGGCCTGTTGGGATGCGCTCCCGCCCGCCACAAAACTCAAGCGGGTTTCCGCCGGCAGGACGATTTCCTTCTTGCCCGTCATGTAGGCCGTAACCGTGCCGGCGCCCGCTCCGGCCGCTGCGCCGATCAAGGCTCCCCTTTTCCCTCCCAGCAGCGCGCCCAAAAGCGCTCCGGCGCCCGACTCGCCTCCGATAATTTCCGTGTTGCGCACCAGATGCGATTTGCCGTCAATGCGCAGAGGCTCCGCCTGAACGCTTTGGCCGTCGGCTTCCACCAGTTCCAGCGTGATTGAGGCGGGCCGCTTCAGCCGCCCCGAACTCACCACATTCTTCACCAGGCCGCGCACCGTGGCGCCGCGCGCCAGCACCTGCCGCCCGTTCACGGTCACTGCCTGCATCAGCACTCCTGAAAAGGCTTGTCCCGCCCGCGCCGTCTCCGTGCTCAACGGATAATTCAGGCGAACCTGGATTTCTGTTCCCGCCGGAAGCGAAACCGCCATCGCGCCGCCGCAAAACGCGGCGGTAAGAATTGCCAAACCGAGACTCCGAATCAATGCGCGCTTCATAAATCCTCCTTGCATGGCGGTCGCCGGATTGCCCGCACGCCGTCTCGCCAGGGTGGCTCATACTTCGCGCTTTCTGCGAAGTGTGCGACCCATAACCCGGTCATTAAGATGACGCTTTTATATCTCCTATGCGCGCCGAATTCAAGCGGGAAAGTCCCGTAGCGCAGGCCCCGCTCTCCGGACCTGCGGCTCTTCAAGGTTGTTGGGGAACATCGCGGCTTTCAAATCATTCAATCAATGGAAGAGCCGCAGGATTTGAAACGCGAATCCTGCCCTGCCTTTCATTCCGAGGCCCAATGTCCTTCACCGCGTAGGGGAGCGCTCCGCGCTCCCGGCTTTTGTGGTTGCGCCACGGAACCGAAACGGGAGGGCAAAGCCCTCCCCTACAATATCCCCGCGCTCGTCACGCCAGCCCGCGAAGCCCTCTCCGATAATGTTCTCCCGGCGCGCGGAGATCATCAGGTCGGGCGCTCACGGTTAATTCAGCGGACTGGCGGGGCCACGCTCAGCGGGCCGCTTCTGTGGAAGGCTGAACTCTTGCCGCGCTGAGTTCAGAATCGATTATCTTCTCGAATTCTTTTTCGGGCAGGGCGCCGTCCAGGAACCGTCCGTTGATGAAGAAAGCCGGCGTTCCGGTCACTCCGGCCGTCATTCCGGCCGCCACGTCCTTCTGGATCGCGGCACGATCCTTGCCTGATTTCAGGCAGGCGGCGAATGACGCGCCGTTCATTCCCAATCTCTCCGCCGTTTTGATCAAATCGTCCTGTTTCAATTTCGATTGATCGGCGAACATTGCGTCATGCATGGGCCAGAACTTTCTCTGGTCTTCGGCGCAGCGCCCGGCTTCCGCGGCGCCCTCGGCTAGAGGATGAATCGTGGAAAGTGGAAAGTCGCGGAAGGCCAGCTTTACATTTCCCTTGTATTTCTTCAGCAGATCCATCAGGGTCGGCTCGACGCGCCCGCAGAAGGGACACTGGAAATCGCCGAATTCTACGATGGTCACCGGCGCCTGGGGATTTCCCTCGATGCGCTCCGGATCATCGGCGCCCAGCTCCACGGTGGGGGGCTGAAGCAGGACGGTGACATTGGCCTTCGCGCGCAATGAATCCGCATATTTGGCGCGAGCCTGCTGGACCTCATCAGCCTTCAGCAGCCTCTTGATCTGGGGTTCGAGGGTCTCGAAAGGCAAAGTCGTCCGGCTCTTCACCGCGAAATAATAGCCTCTGGCTTCGTCGTCCGAGGGTTCCTGAATCTTGGAATCCACTTCCTTCTGGTAAAGCTGCTCGACGGTAAGCCCCTGCTTCTTCGCTTCGATTTCGACCACCTTCCGCCGGATTAAGGTTTCGAGGGCGTCGCTTTCCGCCTTGTATTCCTGCCGGCGAACCTGCAGCATCCGCGCGGCTTCCGAACCCGGAAGATCGCTCCTGTAAACGGGCTGGCCCTCGACCGTGGCGATCGGCTGGTCGGCATTGGAACCCCCCGCAGCGGCGGGAGCCGGACAAGTTGCGCCTTTCTTGCCCGAACTGGTTTGGGCGGACCCCCACGCCGCGAACGCCAGCAGGAGGATCGAGAGAACCGCGGTTCTTGCGCGTCGCAATTGCATGGTTACAGTTTATCGCCTTTTTGAAAGAGAACCCTGTTTTACAATCCCACGATTCCCACGGCCGGCGCATCGGACGGTTGCTGCTCACGCCTCGACGTGCCGCCGCCTGGAATTCTCAGCACCGTCTCACTGCAAGTTGGCGCTGCAGGTTTCGCTCACAGTCTCATCGCTGCAGGTTCCCGAGCCGGCGACGGTGCAGGAAAGCGTGAACTGAGCGGATGTGTTTGTATTCGCCGTGTAGTAGCACGATGGATATTCGCAGCCCGCCGACGACAATGCGGAGACGGTGGGCGTGCACACATCCGAACTGAACTGAGTCAGGCTGGTTCCTGACGTCAGCGTAAAATTGAACGGCGCCGAAGTTGGCGGCGGCGCGGGCGTCGTGGTGCAGCCCGTCGAGTCGCAGCAGGTGATGGGGGTTCCCTGCGCCACGCAAGTGCCCGCGTAAGTCCCTGCAGGCGGCGGAGCCGTCGGCACCGGGACCAGAGTGACGCCGGCCGTGGAAATGGGCTGGCCCGGCGCCGGAACCGTAATGTCGGTTGAGGATGTGCTGTAACCCTCCGAAGTCGCCCCCACCGTGTAATTGTCGCCCGGCAGCGACACCGTAAGGGTTCCGGTGTTGTCCGTTGCGCCCGCGAAATCATCTCCCAGCCCCGTGGCGGAAACGAAGCAAAGGGAGGATACCGCCGGCGGGGTGACGGTAACGGTCTGGTCGGAAAAACTGGTCGAGGGCGGATACGTTCCCGCAGGCAGGATCATCAGGTAGGTCTGGCCTCCGAACTGAACGCTCCTGATGGTGACGCTGTTCCACCACGCCGAGCACCCGGAAAAGTTCTGGTCCATGATGTCCGTCGTGGTTGACGCTGCTTCCAGGCCGAAGCTGACGATCTCCGGGACCTCCGCGCCGGTCAGAGTCTCCACCGTATAGAGCGCCATCTTGCCCAGGGCTTTGCCGGTTGCGAGCTGCCCCGCGAACTGGAGAATCTGATTCTTACAGTCGGCCGCGGCCGTGTTGCCCGAGAAACTCATGACGGTGTCCGTGTAGGCGAAGGAGAGCCCGAGTGATACCGCCATGGACTGCATCGCGTTTGTTCCGCCCTCCCAATACGCTTGTGCAATCTGGGTGACCGTCGGGGTTGGCAGCGACGGATCGGGTGGCGGGACGTAGGTTGTATCGAGCGGCGCGCTGGCCGTGATGTCCGTCGGCAGCGTTGAAGGACATCCCAACTGCACGGGCACGGAAACCGCGGTGCCGGAACTCTGCTGTGTCAATGCAAGGGACCGTCCGGACCTGACCGCCGGCGCCGGCGTAAAGCTGGCTGCTTTCAACGGAACGAATTGGAATGGATAAACGCCCGATGGGTCGTTCACGATCAGCGTGGCCACTCCCATTGGCGATGCCGGCATCCCCAGCGCCACGTTCACGCCCTGGAGCGGCTGCCCGGTAACAGGATCGACAAGCTGAATGGGAATTGTCACTCCGTTCGCCGTCAGCGTTGCCATTCCGTTGGCGTCGGTGGTTGCGGCGGCATTGCCGGAGCTGACCGCGGTGACGGCGACGCTGGCTGAAGCCGACTGGGTCGCATCGGCGGCGCTCGTGGCGGTTACGGTCACGGTAGCGGGGTTGGGAACGCTGGCGGGCGCGGTGTAAAGTCCGCTTGCCGAAACGGTGCCGACGGTCGAATCGCCGCCCGCCGTGCCGTTCACGCTCCAGTTGACGGCGGTATTGGTTGAGCCCGTGACCGAAGCCGTGAATTGCTGGGTCGCGCTTGTTTGCACGCTGGCGGAAGTGGGTGAGATGCTCACGGCCACAGCCGCTGCAGTAACCGTCAGCGCCGCCGTGCCGTTCACGCCGTCGCTTGTAGCCGTGATGGTGGCCGTTCCTGCCGCGACGGCCGTGGCCTTGCCCGTGCCGTCCACGGTGGCGACGCCGGTATCGCTGGACGTCCACGAAAACGTTTTGCCCGTGAGCGCGCTGCCGCTGGAGTCCGTGGCGGCGGCGCCGAACTGCTGCGTCTGCCCGGCGCTGATGCTTGCCGTGGCGGGCGTCACCGTCACCGCGCTGATGTTCGTGTTGACGACCAGCGTCGCCGTGCCGCTCATGCCGCCTGAGCTTGCCGTGACGTGCGCCGTGCCGATGCCCGTGCCGGTCGCTTTTCCGCTGCTGTCTACCGTCGCGGCGGCCGTGTTGTCCGACGACCAGGTGAACGTGGCGTTGGCAATCGTGTTGCCGCTGGAATCCTTGGCCGTCGCCGTGAATTGCTCCGTCTGCGCCTCAACAATCGTGCCGCTCGCTGGCGTCACCGTGACGCTCGCGACCGCCGGTGGGGCGGGGGAATTTGACGGCGAGGAGTTACTTCCGCCGCCGCAACCTGTCATGAGAAATACGACGCCGGTCAGCGCTGCAATAGAGGTAAGAAAGCGTTTCATGGGTGGGCCCCTCCTGCAATCCAATTGCAGGCCGGCAGGCCCCCCGGGGGTTTCCGCGTTCCAGGCTCGTTCGATCAGTCGTAGCCGAACGTTGCTTCCGCGAACTGCTCAGCCCGCAAATCGCGGTTCACAATATACGCGCCCGGGCATGGCGTCAAGCCTTAATACGCCATGTTCTGTTACTGACGGAGTAAATAGGAAACCAGATAAATCAGCCGCCCACCCGTTTTTACAGGAGCGCAGCGCACCACGCCTTCTGCGGCTATTCTCTGCGTCTCTGCGGTGCGCTTTCCAGCCCTCGTCCCGCCCTGCGGGAAGAGGATGATCGTCGAGTGGGATTGGTTTTCGGAATGCGGAAGGGATGAGCCGATGCGTCCCGCACCGGCTCAATCAGTTTTGCCGGCTACCGCGCAGATGCCGCTGCAGATCCCTGGGCCGGGAGACCCATGGCATTTTTGTTATCCACCGTGTAGTAGGTGTTTTTACTGCTCGCGGCGCTCAAGGGCTCCAAAAAGCCCTTTAGTGCGTCTACTGAACTGGCTTCCCAGAGGCAGACCGCCCGATCTTTGTTGGCGCTCGGGAAGAACTGGAGTGCCTTGACTCCCGCAGGTGCTTGGGCCACTTTTGGGACAAGCCCGAAGAAAGCTTCTGCATTGGTAATCGTGTGCTCGACAACAACAAACATAGGAACCTCCATCTTTCTTTACGAGGGTTTCCGGTTGGATGTCCAACCTCTTAAATTTTAGCTCTTTGTCGTCCATCGGCTCAAGAAGTTTGTGACCACAGCAGCCCCCTGAGACTTCGCCGCCGCCCGCTCCGCCGGGAGAAGCAGGTGTAGCGCAGACTTTGCGCGTTTCAAAGTCTGCGGTTTTTCTCTCTAGAAACCAGAAGTCAGAACTGAAAACTGACAACTGGCCACTGATGACTGACAACTGAAAACTAATCACTGAGAACTGACCGCCGCCACCTTCCATTCACGCTTCGTCCTGGAGCTAGCGCTGCGCTTGTGTTAGAGTGCCGTGGCCGGAAACGGGAGAAGAGAAGCGATGTCCGACGCCCTGGCCACTCAACGAAGTGCCGCCCGCACCGCGGGAATCGCCATCCTGCTCGTGCTGGCTTCGGGCGGCTTCGCGCAATTCTTCGTTTTCCTGCGCCTGCCCGCCAATACTGCGGGCGTCACGGCGCGCAACATCCTGGACCATCAGTTTCTGTTTCGCTTCGGCATCGCTTTGGCGCTCGCCTCAGCCGTGTTCGGGATTGTGGAAATCTGGGCCCTCTATGTTCTGCTGAAGCCGTACCTGGAAAATCTGGCGCTGCTTGGACTTCTGGCCCAGCTTGCCGGTTCCGTGCTCGTCATCGGAACAATGCGCGATAATTATCTCGTTCTCCACCTGCTCGGCGCGCCGGGATTTCTCGCGCCTTTCAGCTCGGGTCAGTTGCAATCCGCCGCCCAGTTGCTGCTCGCTTATGACGACGGCCTGCGCACCAGCCTCATCTTCTCCGCGTTTGGAGCCATCATCTTCGCCTGGATCTTTTTCCGGTCGCGCTGCATTCCGCGAGCGCTTTCCGCTTATCTGCTCTTCGCCGACGCCTTTACCGTCGTTTCCTGCTTTTCCATCGCTCTGGCGCCGGACACCGGGCAATTCCTGTTTCCCTGGTTTCCCCTCGCAAACTTCCTCGGCCTGCTTTCGCTCGCTCTCTGGCTGACCATCAAAGGCGTCGCCGTCCGCCCAAAAACGAGTGAAGTCACCGCATGACGCGCACTGAAAGACAGGGGAAAAGGAAGTCAGAAGAGGCGACGAAGCGGCTCGGGGCGACGGCAGGCTGCAAAATCCATCCGGGCGGCTCGTCAGGGCACGGTTTTAGCCGTGCCGATCGGGTAGCCACCGCCGCGCGGCTTCAGCCGCTGAGGGCCAGGCCACAGCCTCAGGGGCTAAAGCCCCGATTGATTATTGATTGTCGGTTGGACGGCACGGCTAAAGCCGTGCCCCTTCCCGGCCGGCGCAGATGTCGTTTTCTGATGTCTGCGCGCCGAAGGCGGAATTCCTCCCGGCGGCTTCTGTGCCGATCTGAAATCTTCAATCCGAAATCTTGAAGCTGCGCGGCAGCGGCCAGCCCCAAAGGGGCGAGCCAGCAAAGCCCAGGCCAACGGCCTGGGTTGACTTCGCCCTGAAACAATTCCCGAGCCCTGAAGGGGCGACATGTAGAGACGTTTCGCTGGAACGTCTCATCCGGAGGAGACGCCTCACCGGGGAGTCTCTACATTCCGGGTCCTCGGATGCAATCTCAAATCTCCAATTTGAAATCTTGAATCCGCGCCAGCGCCGCCCCGCGCCCCGCTCGTGCTCCGAGGACTCTGCTTTCGCCGTCGCGCGGACATCAGGAAGCTACGCCCACGCCACCAACGGACGAGAGAACCTCGCGCATACGCTTGGCGGTCTCCAGCAGATCCATGGGTCCGCCCACTTCCTCAAACTCCAAACGGCCCTCGTTGAGCTTAGGCACGACAAGGCACATTATGTTTTCCGATCCGGAGCTTGCTTTCTCGATGCCCGCGATACACTGGTCGGCCAGCCTCCGGGCCTCTGTCAGCCTTCCCTCCTTGGCGTTAAGCACGGCGAGGTTGTAGATGGGCAGAGCGGCGGCTGGGCTTCCCTCATACCCCGAGATCGAGCGCTCAAGCAGTGTCCTTGCCCCGCCGAGATCCCCCCCGGACATCAGCACGTACCCCAAGTTGTTGGCCACTTTGGCCTCCGGGTTCTTTGTGTACTCCTTGGCCACCAAGGCGTGAAAAAGGACCTCGCTGGGATCTCTAGAGCCCGAGTATTCTTCTACCATCGCATCGTGGTGAAAGGCGGCAAATCGCTCCCTTAGCCTCTCGTCGGCCGAGGCCAGCACGTTTCTCTTCAGGGTATCAAAGGGCGGGACACGGAGTCTGATGACCCGCGCGTCGATCTCTGCCCCGACCTCAAGGGCGCGCTGCCGAAGCCGTCCCATCTCCTCCGCGCACTTCTCGATGGGGGAAGTGTCTCCGGGGTCCTTCACGTAGAAGATAGCCTGGCCAGAGGCGGCCGGGATCGCGAATCTCACGCGAACGACAGGTACATTATCGCATCCCCTGAAGCGGACGAAAAGTTCGTAGAGGTCCGACCCGAAGAGGCCAGCCTCCGCGAAGACATCGTCCGCTGCACCCGCGGCCGCCATCCGCGCGGCCAACTCCTCCAGTTCGGCGGGGGGTCTCGCCGCAAAAAGGGTCAGCGCGAAAGCTAGCCCGCTGATCCTCTCCGTAAGGCCGCTCAGCTTTACCTGAAAAACCAGGTCAGGGGGCATAGTGAAGAAACTGACGGTAACGGCCTTTTCACGAGCGTAATATTTCGTGTAAATTCTGTCAAAGTCGTCGCCCGCAAATTTCACGATGCCGTCGGCCGTCTCGAAAACTCCATCCGCCAGCAGCCTCCGGAGGACCGCAGCCAGCGTATTCCTTTTCCACCTCTTCTCTCCGTTGAGGATGTACTCCATCGCCCAAATCTGGTCGAATGTGGCCCGTCCCTCGCACTCGCAGAGCGCAGGAAGGGCGGACAGCTCCTCTCGGCCGAGGCTCCTTATCTTCACCAGGAGTGGCCTTGCAGAGATGTCCTGCGAGGTTTCGAGTTCCGTCCTAACGTCCTCAAGAACGGATAGATCGAGTTTCATTTTCCTCGCCTGCTTGCGTTGCAGCCGCCGGAACAGCATGTGGCACAGCAACTGGACTTCATACGGCTTTCCGCCGGTCAGTTCATGAATTTCCCTCACCTCGCTGTACGTCTCGCGCTCGAACAGACCCTCCGGGTGGACGACGCCCAGCTTCTCGAGCGGGCGAAGAATACACTGTCTGGTCTCGTTTTTATCAGCGAACCGACCCACATTGATCTTCTTGAATTGCCGAATTATGGGGGAGAAGACCTCGTCCATAACCGGGAACAGGTCAGGCGTGCCCGTCAGGACAAGCATATAACCGCTCGTGTTCATGAACATGTTCCTGAGTTTCTCCAGCAGGGTTCGGCTCTTAGCGAGCACGTTCCCCTCATCGAAGAGCAGCACGACTGGACGGCCAACCTCAATCCTGACAGCTCCTACTGAGTGTGATATAATATAGTGACACTATCCAAAGAGTTTCGCTTGCTTCCAAAAAGCCGTGACCAGTGTGGGGCGTCGGCGCATGCGGCGCAGAGCTTGCCGCGCGTGGTAGCTCAGTTCCC
>JBJKPU010000017.1:0-55692 GCA_046706005.1 Terriglobia bacterium
GCTGCCAATCTCCCGCCGATGCAGGGGAAAACAGCTAACTTGCGACGCAAGACGCCGATTGTCAAGAAGGAAATGACGGCGGGTCCTGTCGGAAAAAGGCGAAAGCGGCGAGCCCACACCCGCCGCCCCCGCCAGGGTGTTCCGTCCTGCCGCGCGACACTGAGCTACTTTGCCGCCTGCTGGGCCGCCAACTTGCCGATCACGGGCAATTCAAACTGCTGGTTGCCGTAGGCTTTGACGAGGAGGACAATCCACAAAACAAAGCCTCCCACCCCGAGGGCCAGCCATAACAGGATGTCGGCGATCCAGCCGACCCACGGGATAAACGCGAGAATCATCCCGATGAACATCATGGCAAAGAGCAGCACATACCACCCAAGTTGAAAGAAGAGAGACTGGAACGCGTGGAAGCGAACGAATTTGTTCTTGTTGTAGGGGTCCATCACGAGAAACAAAATCGCGGGAATGATCGTAATATAGGCGAGCAGTCCCGCGACATTGTCCGCCAGCCCTCCCGATTGCGAACCCGCCGCCGGTGCCGCAGGAGTAGTTGGCGCGGCATCCGCCGCCGAAATCGGCGTCCCGCACGATCCGCAAAAGCCCGCACCGTCCGCCACCATTGTTCCGCACTTTGAACACGTTGCCATCTTTTTGGGCCTCCTTAATTACTTTAGGATCCGAAGGATCCTCCTCATAACCCCTGACTATCAGGCCAATTAGGCCTCAGCAGAATTATTAATGCCAATATGCCCGGAGATGACCTGTGAATCGGCCTCTTCATAGCATATTTCAAAGCAGCATACAACAGAAAACGAGCGCGGCGCGCAATGCGGCAGGAAGAAATGCGGGATTCCGTTTCCACAGAATGGAAAGAGCTCAGCCGCCAAGCGCGAAGGCCACGTAGGATCCGCCCGAAGGTTCGCCCCACTTTCCGCCTCCGGCTCCAATCACAATGTACTGCCGGCCGTCCACTTTGTAAG
Source organism: Terriglobia bacterium (assembly GCA_046706005.1). Lineage (GTDB taxonomy): Bacteria > Acidobacteriota > Terriglobia > UBA7540 > UBA7540 > JBJKPU01. Next base: position 981 of record JBJKPU010000017.1, read on the forward strand.
TTGCGGGAGTAGCAGTGCCGGCCGCGGGAAGTGTGGTTTCCCAAAGCAGCTTGCCGGTTATTTTGTCGAAGGCGCGGAACTTCCGGTCGTGCGTCGTGGCGGCGATAAAAAGCAAGCCGCCTGCCGTGACCAACGGACCTCCGTAGTTTTCACTGCCCGTATTGTGGATGCCGCGCGCCGCAAGTTGCGGCCATTCGCCCAGCGGAATTCGCCAGGAATATTTCGCCGTATTGAGATCCAGCGCGTTGAGCGTGCCCCAGGGACGCTTGACGGCGGGATAGCCGTTAGGGTCAAGAAACTTGTTGTAGCCATCGATGCGATACTTCAGCCAGATGGGCGAGGCTTCTGCGGATTTCGTCCTGACCGTCCGGTTCACACCGGTGGCGAGGAAATCCGCCAGTGCCTTGACGGAATCAGGACTGAGCTGGCTGAACGCGGGCATGCGTCCGCGGCCTCCCGAGATAATGTGGCCAATCTGCGCCGGGGTGAATTTCCTGCCGATGCCCACAAGCGAAGGAAACTCCGGCGGCGTGCCGCGAAGATCGTCCCGATGACAATTGGCGCAATGGTCCAGATAAAGCTGGTGGGCGCTCATGTGCGCCTTGGGAGGAGTTCGCGGAACCAGGCGCAGCACCCAGGCCATAACATTCGCGTTGATATAGAGCATGTGCGTTTCCGGATCGAAAGCCGGTCCGCCCCATTCACCGCCGCCGTCGAACCCCGGAAAGATCACCGTGCCCTGCAAACTGGGAGGAATGAATTGCCCGCCGTGGCGAAGCTTGCGCAACTTCTCCAGGACGGCCTGATGCGCCGCGGGAGTAAGGTCCGTTACGTCATCTTCATTGAACTCCTGCCGCGCGAAGGGCGCGGGCTGGACCGGAAACAGCTGAGTAGAAGCCGTCTTCTCTCCGTCCACGTCTGAAGCCGGAACCTTGCGATACTCAACGGGAAAAAGCGGTTTGCCGGTGGCGCGATCAAGAACGAAGACAAAACCCGACTTGGTGATCTGGGCAATCGCGTCCACCATTCGGCCTTTTTTGCGAATCGTGACCAGCACGGGCTGGGCCGGGAAGTCGCGGTCCCACAAATCGTGCTTGACGCCCTGGAAGTACCAGACCAGTTTTCCGGTTGAGGCGTTGAGCGCCAGAACACAATTTGCAAAAAGGTCGTTGCCGATGCGGTTCGCGCCGTAGAAATCGAAGGCGGCGGAACCGGTAGAGGCAAAGACCAGTCCGCGCTTCGCGTCGAGCGTCATGCCGGTCCAGTCATTCGCGCCGCCGATATATTTCCATGCGTTCTTCGGCCACGTCTTGTAACCCAGTTCACCCGGATGCGGAATCGTATGGAACGTCCACCGGATCCTGCCGGTGTGAACGTCGTAGGCGCGAATGTCGCCGGGAGGGCAGGGAAGATCTTCAGGCAGCAGGCTGCCCATAATCAGGAGGTTCTTGTAAATGATTCCGGGCGAAGTCGCGGAGACTGAAAGCGTTGCCGGGTTGCGGCCCAATCCGTCTCTCAGGTCAACCCGTCCGTCGCGGCCAAAAGATGGAATCAGTTTACCGGTTTTAGCGTCCAGCGCGTAGAGATATTGCCGGGCAACGAAGAAGATACGGCTGTCGTGCCCGTCGGTCCAATAGGTGACGCCGCGATTCCGCTGCTTTTCCTTTATCGTTCGGCCTTGAAACGGATCGAAACTCCAAATGAGTTTCCCGGTGGCGGCATTCAAAGCAATCACGCGCAACCTGGGAGTGGTCGTGTAAAGAACGCCGTTAATGATGATCGGGTTCGCCTCCATCTCCGAGCCTGGAAACTGGTCGTGCGAGTCATAACGCCAGGCAAGCTTCAGGCGCCTGACGTTGCCGGTGTTGATCTGGTCGAGCGGAGAATAATGCCGCGCACCCGGACCGCCGTTATAAACGCTCCAGTTGTCGTCTCCGCGCGCCGCCCCCTGAATCACGTCCTTATGAATTTGGATCGCAATGAGGACGAAAACGGCCAGCAACAAGGCGAATGAAAATTTAAATTTCATCTTGTGTCCCTCCGGTGGCGCGGCCAGCGGGAAAGAATAGCAGCTTTATTGCGAGGACGCACCAATCCTCAATGGTGATAGACTTGAGCATCGGGCAGCTTGCGATTGCAACAGTGGCGAAGAATGCCGGTTTTCGCGGAGCCCCATCCGCAACTTCGGCAGGCGCGGACCATTGATCCGGTGTCGCGCTCGATAACGGAGATCCCGCCGCCGACCGCGCAAATATTCTGTCGCTCGTCCTGAAGGGAGAAATCCTATGACCCATTCTGCTTTCGGCCGCAAAAAGATGGATTCTATTTTTGCATTCCGGCCATCGCCGGTCCGGCATGCAGAGCGACGTGAGAGACGGAAGCTTGCGGTCGGGATCTGCCTCAGCCTGGCAGTCGTCCTGTTCGCGGCGACGGCTTCGGCGCAGTCCGGTAGCACAGTCCTTGCGGCGCCGGATACATCCTCAGCGGCGCAACAGGCCGCATCTGCCTCAGCGGCGCCGCTGACACTGACACTTCAGGATGCGCTCGACCGCGCTCGCCGTTACAGCCCGCAATTCCAGGCCGCCGCAACCGCGGCAAAAATGGCGCACGAGAACCGCATTCAGGCGCGGGCGTCACTGCTGCCCTCAGCCGACTACACCATGCAGGATCTGACGACTCAGGGCAACGGCGTGCTTCCCAGCGGCCGGTACGTGACCAACGACGGCGTGCACGTTTACCGCGCCTGGGGTGTGTTCCATCAGGGGCTTTCGCTCAACACTTTCACGCGAGCGGGATATCACGCCGCGCAGGCGGCGGAAGCCGTGGCCAGGGCGCAGGAGGAAATCGCCCGCCGCGGATTAAACGTCGCGGTGACTCAGGCTTACTACGGGCTGGTGGTGGCGGAGCGCAAGTACGCCACCGCCCAGCAAAGCCTGGACCAGGCAAAGAATTCGCTCCACGTCAGCCGCGAACTCGAGCAGGGCGGCGAAGTGGCTCACAGCGACGTAATCACTTTTCAGATTCAGGCGAACCAGGCACAGCAGGCGTTCCAGGAATCGAAGTTGGCCATGGATAACGCACGGCTCAGCCTGGCCGTGATGCTGTTCCCGGATTTCAACCAGAACTTCAACGTGGTAGACGATCTCGATACGACGCCGTCGCTTCCCAGCCTGGATGAAATGGGAAAGCTGGCGCGCCAGAACAACCCGGAGATTCGCGCCGCGATGGCCGGGCTGCGGGAGGCGAACTCCAGCGTGTCGGTGGCCAAGGCCGCCTTTCTGCCTTCGGTCAGCCTCGACGTGGATTACGGAATCGAATCGAACTCCTTCGCGCTCCGCAGCACTGTCAGCGCTTTCCCGGAAGCGGGAAAACTTCCCAATCTCGGCTTCTTCATGACCGCGAGCCTTAATCTGCCCGTGTGGCATTGGGGAGAGCTGCGCAGCAAGCTGCATCAGGCGCAGGACCAGCGGGATCTGGCGCGCGTGAACCTGAGTTACGCGCAGCGGCAACTTTTCGCAAACCTCTATGCCGATTACAATGACGCCCAAACCTCGCAATCGGAAATCAATTCACTGCGGAATTCCGCCAGCCTCGCGGCGGACAGCCTGCGGCTGAATATGCTACGGTACAAGGCGGGAGATGCAACTGTGCTGGAAGTTCTGAACGCGCAGACCACGTTGACCCAAGCGAAAGACGCTTATGCGAACGGTCTGGCACGCTACCGAATCGCGATTGCTCAACTACAAACCATTACCGGGAGCTTCTGAATCGTGCTGAGTCACACCCTGACGCCGCAGACGAAAACCGATTGCCCGCCTCTCCGATCTTTTCGGCCGGCGGCAATTGCGACTGCGGGCCTGATGTTCGCGTTGTTGGCTGGCGGGTGTTCCAGCGGCCCGGGCGGCGAGGGCCGGCCGGTGGTAACGGTCAAGACCGCGGTGGCGGAAACAAAATCCATTCAGCAGGAAATTTCAACCGAGGCGGTACTTTATCCCATCCATCAGGAAAGCCTGGTGCCGAAAATCAGCGCCCCCGTGGCCAGGTACTATGTGAATCGCGGCGATGCGGTGCACGCCGGAGAATTGCTGGCGGTACTTGAAAACACGGACCTGCAGGCCGCCGTGGCGGAGAACAAGGGCAATTACGACCAGGCGCAGGCCAACTACGAAAGCATGAAAGCCGCCAGCTTGCCCGAACAGATCCAGACGGCCGAGCTCGACGTGAAAAGCGCCCGGGCGGCATCAGACGCCGCCAGCCAGGTTTATAAGAGCAGCGAAAAACTTTATCAGCAGGGCGCGCTGGCGAAAAAACAATTGGACCAGGCCAACGTGGCGATGACCCAAGCACGGAATCAGTTGCAGACGGCCGAGCAGCACCTGGCCAAGCTGCAATCCGTGGGCGAAAAGGCGCAGCTCAAGGCCGCCGAGGGCCAGCTAGCGGCGGCGCGCGGGCGCTATGAGAACGCACAAGCACAGCTTGCGTATTCTGAAATCCACAGCCCCATCGCCGGTGTCGTGGCGGACCGCCCACTTTATCCCGGCGAAGTGGCCTCACCCGGGACGCCGCTTTTCACGGTGATGAACATTTCCAAAGTCGTGGCGCGCGCCCACATTCCGGAATCGCAGGCACAAATGCTGAAAGTGGGTGACGCGGCCAGGATTCGCCTTCCCGGCCAAGGCAAGGATGTTCCGGCCAAAGTGACCGTGGTTAGCCCGGCACTCGATCCCGGCAGCACGACGGTAGAAGTGTGGGCGGAAGCGCCCAATCCGGGTGACAAACTGAAGCCCGGCTCAACCGTGAACCTGACGCTCGTAACCGAGAAAGTTCCCGGCGCGCTCGTGATTCCTCGCGATGCAGTGCTGACCGACCCTGACCAGGAAACTTACGTAATGGTGGTGGGCTCGGACGGCCTGGCCCATCAAACGCAGGTGAAAACCGGCCTTGAGCAGGGCGGCGAAGTCCAAATCCTCAGCGGCCTCCACCGAGGCGAGCGGGTCGTGACCGAAGGAGCCTACGGACTGCCCGACGGCACGAAGGTGAAATACTGAATTCCTGATGGAAAACCGCGCCAAAACAAATTCCGGCGCGCCGTCCCCGCCGCGGCGGCGCGAAAGCGAAGCTTCCTCCTACTGGTTTGCGCGGGGAACCAAGCCCATCATCTTTCTGATTATCGCCCTGGCGCTGGTGGGCGCTTACATGGGATTCACGATTCCCATCGCCGTCTTTCCCACCACGGATTTCCCACGCATCATTATCGGCGTGGACAACGGCGTTATGCCCATCGACCAGATGCTGGTGACGATTACGCGGCCGATGGAAGAAGCGGTGGGCGGCGTGCTCGGCATCCAGGATGTGCGATCCATCACCAGCCGCGGTTCGGCGGAAATCGACCTGTTTTTCAATTGGCACGTGGACATGTTCCGAACTCTGCAGAGGGTGAATGCCGCCGTCGCCACGGTCCGCCCTGAACTTCCGTCCACGGCCAAGATTGATACTCATCGCCTGGAATTCTCCAGCTTTCCGATTCTCGGTTACAGCCTGACCTCCAAGACCGTCCCCCAGACCCGGCTGTGGGAAACCGCCACCTACGACATTAAACCTCGCCTGAACAGTCTCTCGGGCGTCGGTAAGATCGTAATCCAGGGCATGCAGGTGCCGGAGTTCCACATCACGCCGGATCCTGCCAAACTTCTGGTCACGAAGACGACGATTTCGGATCTGCTGAGCGCGGTGAACCGCTCGAATCTGATCGAGTCACCGGGGCTCCTGGCCCGTAATCACCAGTTGTATTTGGACCTGATCACCGGCCAGGCCCATAACGTGCCGGAAATCTCGAATATTTACGTTAAGAAAGACCCGGGCGGCAACCCGATCTATGTTCACGACCTGGCCAACGTTTCGCCGGGCATCGAGCCGAACTACACGATCGTCACCGCCGACGGCCAGCCCGCAGTGCTGATCAACGTCAACCGGCAGCGGGCCAGTAACACCATGGACGTTGCGACGGAAGTCAAAGCGGAGATGGCGAAAATCGAAAAGACGCTGCCGCCGGGAGTTCACGTTGGCAATTTTTATGACCAGTCGTGGATCGTCGGCGAATCCATCAAGAGCGTGCGGGATGCCATCTTGATCGGCATCATTCTGGCCTCGGCTGTGCTGGTGCTGTTCCTCCAGGATTGGGGATCATCGTTCATCGCCGGCATGGTGATTCCTATCAGTATTCTGATGACTTTCGTGGCGCTGAAGCTGCTGGGCGAGAGCTTCAACCTCATGTCGCTGGGCGGGCTGGCCGCTGCCGTGGGTTTGATTATCGACGATGCGATTGTTGTGGTGGAAAACACGGTGCTGCGGCGCGAGGCGGGAGAAAACCGCTTTGAAGCCGTCGCGCACTCTCTGAAAGAACTTACGGTGCCCTTGATCGGTTCAACCCTGACGCCGATCGTGGTTTTCGTGCCGCTGATTGCAATTACCGGCGTCACGGGCGTTTTCTTTCGCGCGCTCGCCATCACCGTCGGCGTGGCGCTGTTTTGCTCGCTGACGCTGGCCCTCACCTGGACGCCGAACCTTTGTCTGTACCTTTTGCGCCAGCGGCCGGAACACGCCGCTGAATCGCCGGGCGGCGAAGGCGGTCCAGAGCCGGCCGAACTGGCATCCGAAAAGACCGAGGACGACGCACCCGCGGATGCCGGAGAGCAGGCGGTGCAAAGCGACATGCGGCGGATGATGGACCTCGAAGAACGTTCGATGGGCGCCACGATCAGCCGCATCATTAATCTCTACGAACGGTGGTTTCGCCGCGCCCTCGACCGCCCCTGGTGGCTCGCCATTCTCGCCACGGTTTTGATTGTGGTCTCGGTCTTCTGCTACAGGCGGATGGGTTCCGATCTTTTGCCGAAAATGGATGAAGGCAGTTTCGTCGTCGATTATGTGACCCCGCCCGGCAGTTCGCTCCAGGAATCAAACCGCATGATCGAGAACGTTGTGAACATCGTTCGCTCGGCGCCCGAGGTTGCCGGCACTTCTCGCCGGACGGGATTGCAGTTGGGCCTTGCGGCGGTGACGGAAGCCAACATCGGGGACATTTCCGTAAAGTTGAAAACCCATCGCCATCGCAACGTCTGGCAAATCATGAACGAATTTCGCGCCAAGATCGCCGAGCAGCAGCCTGCTGTCGAGGTGGACTTGCACCAAAAGCTGGGGGATATGATCGGCGACTTGACCAGCGCTCCGCAGCCCATTTTCATCGAATTGTTTAATCCCGATGTACAGCTCTTGAAAACCTGGGCGCCGAAGGTGGCCGACGCGATCGGGAACATCAAGGTGAACGGCAAGCATCCCGTGGTCGACATCGACAACGGCATCGATTCAACGACGAGCGGCCCGGCCCTCGTTTACCGCGTCAACATGGCGAAGGCGGCGCACGCGGGCTTTACACCGCAGGACGTGGTGACCGAAGCCGACGCCATGCTTGACGGCGTGCCGGCTTCACAGCCGGTCGTCGTGACCGACCGTCCTTATACGCTTCGCATTCGTTATCCGGAGACTTACCGCTCTTCACTCAATTCGATGGATAACACACTGCTCATGAGCCCCACCGGCCAGTTGGCAAGCCTGGGAACGCTTGCTTCCTTCTCGGAAGCGCCCGGCCAGATTGAAATCCTGCAGGACCATCAGCAGCGTTACGTCGCGGTGACGGCGCGCCTGGAGGGATTGGACCTGGGCCACGGAATCACCGCCGTCAAAAAGGTGATGGCCGGACTTCATCTCCCTTCTTCCATTCGCGTCGCCTACGGCGGGCTCTACGAAACTCAGCAAAAGTCATTTCGCGACCTGGTGATGGTTCTTTTCCTCGCTATCATTTTTGTCTTTCTGGTTCTGCTTTTCGAGTTCAAGAGCTTCTCCGCCCCCACCGCCATCCTCGCTTCCGCCTTCTTCTCCACGGCGGGTGTCCTGTTTTCCCTGTGGATCACGGGGATGAATTTCAACATTTCCTCTTTCATGGGGCTGATTATGGTGATCGGCATTGTGGCTAAAAACGGAATCCTGATTCTCGATGCGGATGGGAAGTTTCGCGACGCTGGCTTCAGCAAGAAAGAAGCCATCATCCAGGCCGGCCGCCGCCGATTGCGGCCCATCGCGATGACGGCCATCGCTGCCGCACTCGGATTCCTGCCGCTGGCGCTCGCCATTGGCTCAGGCTCGCAGATGCTTCAGCCGCTCGCGATCGCCGTCATCGGCGGCATTCTGATCGCCATCGTGCTTTCCCTGTTCGTCACACCCGTTATCTACTATTATCTGAGCCGGAAACCGGCGTGAGGCGGATGACGGCGAGCGTGGCTTTGATTCATCCCGCGGTAGCTTCAAAGGTCGTCTAAAGAACCAGGCATTCAGCGCTTATTTTTTGGAGAGGTGCATCCGGTGAAATCAATTCTCTTGTCGATTGTCGTTCTCGTCTTTTCCGTAGCCGCACTGCCGCCGGCCTCGGCTTACGCGCAGGCAAAGGAAAGCGAATCCGCGGCGGCGAAGCCCGAGGCGTTCAAGCCTGAAGTAAAGATGACCAAAGGCTCGGTGACGATCGGCGGCAACGTCATCAACTACGACGCCTACGCGGGCACGCTGATCGTTCATCCTAAAGGCTGGGACGACGTTTCCGGAAAAGCGGAACAGGGCGGAAAAACCATCCACGCCGAAGCCAGCATGTTTTACGTTGCCTACATCAAGTCCGGCGAGAAAAGCGAAAACCGTCCGCTGACCTTTCTCTACAACGGCGGGCCGGGTTCCTCAACCGTGTGGCTGCACATGGGAGCGTTCGGGCCACGGCGCGTCGTCGTATCGAATGACACGCACACCCCGCCTGCGCCCTATTCCGTGGTCAACAACGATTACAGTCTGCTGGATGCGAGCGATCTGGTTTTTGTGGATGCGCCGGGAACCGGCTTCAGCCGTATCCGCGGCAAGGACGCGAAAAAAGCTTTCTACGGAGTTGACCAGGACGCGCACGCCTTCGCCGAATTCATCACCGAATTCCTTTCCAAGTATGGACGTTGGAATTCGCCCAAATATCTGTTCGGCGAAAGTTACGGCACAACACGTTCCGCGGTGCTGGCCGACGTGCTTGAAACTCAGGACAATGTGGACCTGAACGGAGTGATTCTGCTCTCGGAAATCCTGAACTTCGACACCAGCGACGACTCTCCGCAATTCAATCCGGGCATTGAATTGCCGTACGAACTGGCGCTGCCCACTTACGCGGCGACGGCCTGGTATCACCACAAGCTTCCCAACGCCCCCAAGGAATTACAACCGCTCCTGACCGAAGTCAAGCACTTCGCCATGACCGATTACGCACAGGCGCTGGCGAAAGGTTCCGAGCTTCCCGCAGCGCAAAAGCAGGCCATCGCAGCTAAGCTCCACCAGTACACAGGCCTGCCGGTGGAATACATCCTGAAGGCGAACCTGCGAATCAACGGGGGAGAGTTCGAAAAGACGCTGGAGAGCCCGGAGGACACGACGACCGGCCGGTACGATACGCGATTCACCGGCCCGACGCTCGATCCGCTGAGTGAAGAGGCCGGCTACGACCCGCAGTCGGCGGCGATCAGTTCCGCCTATGTTTCCGCATTGAACGACTACCTGCGAAAAGATCTGAAATATGGCGAAGGGCAGGTGTATAAGCCGGAAATCAACATTTGGGAAACCTGGAATTATCTGCACCAGCCGCCCGGCGCGCAGGTTCCACAGCCGCAGTCAACCAACGTCATGCCCGACCTGGCGGATGCCATGAAGCAGAATCCTGACTTACACGTCCTGCTGAATTGCGGCTATTTCGATCTTGCAACGCCATTTGCTGCGGCCGTTTACGAAATTCATCACTTGCCGATCCCGGCCAAGCTCGACGGCAACATCGAAATCAAGTTCTATCAATCGGGGCACATGGTCTATGTTCACCAGGCCTCGCTCAAAGCCCTGCACCAGAATGTGGCGGCCTTTATCGGGGACACCAGCAATCTCAAAAAGAATTAGCCAGCCTCATCAAATGCAGCGGCTGGTGCCGTGGATGCCACCGCGGGGTTTGGTGGCGAGCGCGTTATACACAGGGTTCGGCTTTTCGGGTGAGTGACTTGAGCTTTTGGTGCCGTGAGTGCTGGTGCGAAAGGGGAGACTCGAACTCCCACCCCTTGCGGGACCAGATCCTAAGTCCGTCTGACGCGACTGATTCTACACCAGATCAACAACTTCACTCGGCAAATTCCGAACAAGTCAGGCAAAATACGCAACCCGGCCGCAACCCGTCTCAAGCAATAACTGACCACTCTGATGACCCCAAGAGGAACCATGATTAGCGCGTTTTCTTGCCAAAGACTCCAATCATTGATTTCACGCTCCGGTCGGATGAAGGATCTTATAGGTCTAACGTCCGATGAGTATTGCCGTTGTGTACATTTCGAGTTTTCGCAATTCAACCATCCCCGATGGGGACATTAATAATATAAGGCCGGTTCGCGCCCAAGCTCCATGAAAGTAATCATGAATGTAGCTTGCGTTGGTATTAGTCGTTCGCTATCATCTTTCAGAGTTTCTCGGTCTTTCAGCGACTATCAAAATGTCAGAGCCGTGGGACGATTGGATTCCAGGGGTCCTCAACAAAGAGCAGATGGGACATCTGCTTGAGAAAGGCCTCATCATCGGGAAGCCCAAACCGGAGTGGGTGGACTCGCTTGATGAGTCCTCCCTTGATGTTTCACTCTCGGATGAGGCATTCAAAATGACCGGGGGCTCGGCAAAGCCTTCGCAGAAAGACAAGTACAGCTTTCTGCTGGAACAACTCGGAGAACCGTTCCCTGCGTCGAGCGAAGGCATATTCACTCTCGAACCCCGAAAAACGTATGTTTTCAAGTTGAGAGAAAGGTTGAACCAACGGCTATTGATGGACGCTCAAATCTACGGACAAGCGACAGCCAAAAGCTCTGTCGGGCGCGTAGATGTGCTGGCAAGATTGATCGTTGATGGAATGGACACGTATGAGTGCTTCGATGCCGCTAAGCTGGCGAATTCGAATGGGGATATGTATCTGGAGGTGACGCCAATCACGTTTTACGTAAAGGTGCGGGAAGGCAGGAGCCTTTCCCAATTGCGACTCTTCAGAGGAAAACCGGAAGTTGCTGAGATAGGGGGAGAAGTACTTTATAAGACAGTCTTAGACGGCCCCGGGGCCGATAACGGAAGCCTCACAGTCGACCTGGAGAATCTCCCGATTAGCGGTCAACATGTCGCGGCTTTCTGTGCGGTCAAGAATTCGCCCGAAACAGCAGTTCCTTTATGGAAGGAGGTTTCCGGAAAAAGGCCGGACCCTTGCAAATACTGGAAGTTCGTACCATCGGACAGCGCGAAGCGATTGAAAATTACAGAGACCAGCTTCTACCTTTTAAGGTCGAAGGAACGGATCCATGTCCCTCGCGGCGTGGCAATCTACTGCCGTGCAAGTGACGAAACGATAGGCGAAATGAGGATACATTACGCCGGATTTGTGCATCCATTATTTGGGAAAGAACGACAAGGCCCAAAGCCGGGAACGCCTCTTATGTTTGAAGTCCGCGGACACCAGGTCGATGTCAGTCTAGCGGATGGTGAGAAGATGGCCAACCTCACCTTTTATCGAATGTCCCAAGATTGTGGAGATGCGGAACCCTCTCCGTACAATGAGCAGGAGCTCAATCTCTCAAACTTCTTTGAATCTTGGCCAACCAAATTAAGGAGGAACGCAGATGGCACCGTTGAACCAGGTTAGCCAACACGAGAGCCCAAATCTGTTTCCCTTGCAGAGCCAAGTGACCATCGTCGAGATTAAAAAGACTGACGTCCAGACGTGGAACGACCGAGCTAAAGTCCTCAAGCAGCTCGTCACTTATGCTGAGGGGATGTATCCAGGAATTGACCGCTGGTTTTCCTCCAAGGTGGTCCCCGGCATTAAAACTTCGGAGAGAATTGCTTACATCGCATACGAATCGGATCACCCGATTGCCACCGCCATATTGAAGCGAGGTGATAGCTCGAAATTTTGTCACCTAAGCATTCACGAAGACTTCCGAGACCAGGACTTAGGCCAGATGTTTTTCACTCTGATGACACTCGAAATCCGGCATCAGGCAAAGGCTATTCATTTCACACTTCCTGAGAGCCTCTGGGCTGATAAGAGTGGATTCTTCAAGTCCTTCGGTTTTTCCACCGTGGAGAAGTCTTCCCGGCAATATCGCAAGGGCGACACGGAGCTCGCTTGTTCCGCGCCCTTGGCGACAGTTTGGTCGGCGGTACTTAGCAAACTGCCCGCGCTGACGACCAAATTTGGGTCTGGCGGATATTCCATGGACGGCAAACTTCTCTTCAGCATCAAGCCGAATTACGCCAATCAAATCCTTGCGGGCGTTAAACTTGTAGAAATACGCAAGAAATTCTCGGAGCGATGGCTAGGCAGAAGGGTGGTGCTATATGCCTCGCACCCACAGGGCGCGTTAGTAGGAGAAGCAACGATCCACAAGATCACGCGCGGGCAGCCTTCCGATATATGGTCTAATCTTGGTCCCCAGATTGGAAGCTCCTGGTCCGACTTCCAGAATTACACAGCATCCTCCCAAGAAGTATCCGCCATCGAATTAAATGATATTCAGCCCTACCTCTATCCTGTCCCGCTTGACCAGGTTGAATACATTTTGCAAGAGCAATTAAGGCCGCCCCAATCTTATTGTGAATTGGGGTTTGAGAAAAACCCCTCCTGGACCCGGGCAGCGTCCATTGCATCCCTTCTGCATTCCAAATGCAGTGCTGCTCGGCGTGATTCTTCTACACCGGCGGCTCTGCCGAAGATGGTGGCTCTTTAGTGCTCGCCTCTTCTTCCCTGAAATTCTGAAATTCCAAATCCTTCTTGCCACTTGAGAAGAAGGGTTGCATTCCCAGTGAAGTGCAATAAGATATTGAGCCACAGCGGATGCGATGACAGAACTCATCTGGGATGGAAAATACAAGGACGGGAAGAAGCAGGGGCCGGTGCGCATCGCCCTGCCGTTCCAGACCATCGAGACGGTCAATGAGAGCGCGCAGGACCGTCAGCGCACGCTCGAACTCTTCGCGCAAGGCCGGCCCACCGAATGGCGCAACCGGCTCATCTGGGGCGACAAGAAATACGTTTTGCCGTCGCTCTTGCCCGAATTCGCCGGCAAAGTGAACCTGATTTACATTGACCCGCCATTCGACACGGGCGCGGATTTTTCCTTCACTGCCACCATCCCCGACCACACGGATTCTGAAGATGGCAACGGAGCATCGTTTACGAAGGAGCCGTCGATCCTCGAACAGAAGGCCTACCGGGATACTTGGGGCAGAGGACTCGATTCCTATTTGCAGTGGTTTTACGAGACCGCCGTTCTACTATCTGAATTTTTGGCGGAGGATGGAACCATTTACGTTCACATGGACTGGCATGTTGGCCACTACGTGAAGGCGGTCCTCGATGAGGTCTTCGGTGAGGAGTCTTTCGTTAACCAAATTGTTTGGAAGCGTTCGGATGCCCATAGCGACATCGGACAGGGGGCAAAACATCTCGGCAAGGTCTACGATGCAATCTTCCTTTATAGCAAACAACCCGGTTCGCGTGCGTGGAACATGCAATTCACCCCGCTCCCGGCCAGTACGGTCGAGCGCTGGTATCGGCATGTAGAGGAAGGGACCGGCCGGCGATACAACAAGGCGGACATCACCGGTCCGGGGGGTGCGGTCAAAGGCAATCCAGTTTACGAATGGAAGGGCGTCACCCGTGCGTGGCGTTTCGGTAAGAAACGCATGGCCGAACTCGAAGCTGAGGGGCGAGTTGTCTACTCCAAATCTGGCATGCCGTATCTGAAACGCTATCTTGACGAGAGCAAGGGTGTTCCTCTTCAGGATATTTGGGACGACATTCCGATGATCAGGGGCATTCACCTTGGCTCCGAGGGAATCGGATACAAAACCCAAAAGCCAGAAGGACTCCTCGAACGCATCTTGAGACTCAGCAGCAAGGAGGGCGACCTCGTTCTCGACTGCTTTGTGGGCAGCGGGACGACGGCGGGGGTGGCCGAAAAGCTTAACCGGCGCTGGATTGCCTGCGATCTGGGCCGGTTTGCAATTCACACCTCGCGCAAGCGGCTGCTTGGCATTCCAGGCGTCAAACCGTTCGTCGTCCAGAACCTTGGGAAATACGAGCGGCAAGCATGGCAAGTGGCGGAATTTCCCAGCAATGGGAAGGATCACCTGGAGGAACGGCGGCAGCGTGAGGCAGCGTACCGCAAATTCATTCTCGACTTGTACCACGCAACGCCGGTGACAAGCTTCTCCTGGCTGCACGGCACGAAAGCCGGGCGCATGGTTCATGTGGGAGCGGTGGACGCGCCGGTGACGCTCGCGGACGTGAAGGCGATTGCCAAAGAAGTTTGGAAAGCAGCAGGCTCGGCCAAAGATTCCCCGCAGAGGGCCGGCGTGGATATCCTCGCCTGGGAATTTGCCTTGGAATTGAACGAAACCGCCAAGCAAATTGCCGCTGAATCACGGGTGGACGTTAAGTTCAAGAAAATCCCCCATGAGGCGCTCGACAAGAAAGCGGTTGACCAGGGCGACGTCAAATTCTTCGAGCTGGGCGCGCTGGGGGTGGACGTGAAGGTCAAAAAGCGGGAAGCAAGCCTCAAGCTCACGGACTTTGCCATTCCCATTGACGACATCCCGGAAGAAGTTCGCAAGGCCATCAAGCATTGGAGCCAGCTTGTGGACTATTGGGCCGTAGATTGGGACTACAAGGGCGATACGTTCCACAATCAGTGGCAAAGCTATCGCACGCGCAAAGACCCGAACATTTCGCTCGACGTGAACTACCTCTATCCCGAGCCGGGCAAGTACACGATAGTGGTGAAGGTGATTGACATTCTGGGGAACGATACGACGAAGACGCTGGAAGTCGAAGCGCGAGAAGGCAACGGCAAGCCCAAGAGGTGACGGCCCAAAGGCGAAAGGCGGCGGATGGCAGCCAATATCACCCAAGTGCTGGGCGCGATTCAGACACCACTTTGGACATTGCTGGGCGTGATAGTTGGGGCCGCGATCAGCCCCTACCTCACCGCACGTTGGCAACACAGGCAGTGGGTGTTGGACAACAAGAAGGCGGAGTATCGAGAACTGCTTGATGCGCTCCATGCTTACTACCACGCCGTCATAAGGACGCGCTGGAGGGGTGCTTTCGCTCAGCAGTCCGGGCCTACTGAGGCGGCCACCTTGGGATCAATGTGGAGCGCCCTTGGGAACCGATTGTTCGTCCGTGATGCCTTGGCGGAGGGCGGCATCCATCAGGACTTCCAGAAATTGACGCGGAGCCTGCGTAATCTGCCAAACCCGGACGATTGGGTTAAGGAGTGGTATAACCTGCAACGGAAATTGTTTCGTGTGGCCTGGAGGGATATGAAAGTTCGGGAGGAGTTTCCCGCTATCGAGCCCGTTGACGAGCAATCACAGTACGAGCTCGATAAGTAAGGCGGGAAATAGGTGGTCGCATATTGCGACCTCAAGGGAGTTCGGAAACCAATTTGAAATCACAAATTGTGACCTCAAAACCCGATATTCCGGCTGAGCGGATCGAGCGAAAAATCTTCCTGATTCGCGGGCAAAAGGTGATGCTCGACGCGGACCTTGCGGAGCTCTATGGTGTTGAAACAAAAGCCTTGAATCGGGCGGTTCGTCGCAATCTCTCTCGCTTCCCCGAAGACTTCATGTTCCAGCTTACACAGGAAGAGTTCGAAGGTTTGAGGTTCAATTTTGGCACCTCAAATTTGAGGTCAAAAATTGGCACCTCAAAAAAAGAGAGGCGCGGCGGGCGTCGCTACCGGCCCTATGCCTTTACTGAGCACGGCGCGGTGATGCTGGCCAGCGTCCTCAACAGCCCTGTTGCTATCCACGCGAGCGTTCAGGTGATTCGAGCTTTTGTTCGCCTCCGCCAAATGCTGGCCACAAATAAAGAACTGGCAAGAAAGTTGACACAATTGGAGGCTCGAATCGCAGCGCACGATGAGGACATCACGGCGCTATTTGAGGCGATCCGAAAGCTCATGGAGCCACCGGAAAAGCCTCAGCCCAAAATCGGATTCCGCCCTGCGGAAACCAAGTAACCGAGATGTGCTCGCGGTTCCGCTGAGGACGAATGGCACGCCGAAAAAAACAACCCGCTGACCGCACGCAGGCCGAGCTCCTGGACATCACTGCCAAGCTCCGCACCGGCCCCTGCGTGCCCGCGTTGCGCGAAGCTGTGAAGGCCTGGAAAGCGGGCGGCTACAAGGGAATTACCGACACAACGCGCATCCTGCTCAACTATTGGTTTGAAACCGATCACAAGCTACCCACGGGACTGCCCTTCAAATACCATCCTTTCCAGCGCGAAGCGATTGAGACGCTGATTTTCGTCTGGGAATTCGAGAAAGTGCGAACGCGGAAAGACCTGTTAGAACGCTACGCCCAAAGCCTGCGCGACATCCGCCTGCCTCCGCTTGACGACTTCGCGCGGTACTCGATCAAAATGGCGACCGGCAGCGGCAAGACCAAGGTGATAGCCTTGGCCGTGGTGTGGCAATACTTGAACGCCGCCCGCGAGGCGGACGACATTGCTAAGGGCTATGCCAAGACCTTTCTGGTGCTCGCTCCCAACGTGATCGTGTTGGAACGTCTGAAAACCGACTTCGCCGGCGGGCGCATCTTTCGGGTCGACCCGATGATCCCGAAAGAACTCGAAATCTTTTGGGAGTTTGACTGCGTGGTGCGGGGCGAAGGCGAAAAAGCTCATTCCGATGGCACGCTCTTTCTGACAAACATCCAACAATTTTACGAGCGCCCTGACCGGTCCGAGGAAGATGAACCGGCGCCACTGGCCGCGGAGCTTGGCCCGAAGCCACCCACAAAGAAATTGGAGTTGACGGACTTCGGCGATCGCATTGCCCTGCGCGCCGGGAGGCTTCTGGTCGTCAACGACGAAGCTCACCACACGCATGACGAAGACAATGAGTGGAATAAAGTGATTCGGAATTTGCAAGCGAAGACGCCCCTCGCCACGCAGCTCGATTTCTCCGCCACGCCGCGCTTCCAAAAAGGCCAGATTTTCCCCTGGACGATCTTCGATTACCCGCTGAAGCAAGCGATCGTTGATGGCGTGGTCAAGCGCCCGGTCAAGGGCATTGCCAAGGTCACGGAAGCTGCGTCGGATTACGCAAGCGTCCGCTACCGGGCCTATCTGACGGCAGCAGTTGAACGCTGGCGCGAGTACCGAGAGCAGTTATCGCCGCTCAAAAAGAAGCCGGTCCTCTTTGTCATGATGAACACCACAGACGATGCGGAGGATGTGGCCGATTGGCTGAGGACAACCTATCCGAAGGATTTCGACGGCGCGAAGACCCAAGTGATCCACACTGACAAATCAGGTGAGGTCAGCAAGAAAGAACTCGACGAGGCCCGCGAAGCCGTCCGCGAGGTGGACTTCGCCGAAAGCCCAATCAACGCCATCGTGAGCGTGCTGATGCTGCGTGAAGGCTGGGACGTGCAGAACGTCACCGTGGTCGTCGGGCTGCGCCCCTACACTGCCAAAGCAAATATCTTGCCCGAACAAACCATCGGGCGCGGCCTCCGGCTGATGTTCCGCGATGTCCCGGCCAACTTCATCGAGCGCGTGGATATCATCGGCAACGGCGCATTCCTCAATTTCGTTGACGACCTGGAAAAGCTCGAAGACTTGAAGCTCGACACCTTCGAGCTGGGCAAAGACAAACTGCACATCGTCACGATTATGCCCATGGATAACCGCAAGGATTTCGACGTCGGGCTCCCGACGCTTTCCCCGGTGCTCGTGCGCAAAAAGAGCCTGGCGGAAGAAATCGCGGCGCTCGACGTCATGGGTCTTCAAAGCATTGTGTTGCCGATGAGCAAGGACGATCCCGTTTCCAAAACATTCCGCTACGAGGGCCAGGACATCATCACGCTTGAGAAAATCGTGGAGCGTGATTACGTGTTGCCGGATCCCCAGACAGCGCAAGAGGTGATCGCTTATTACTCACGCCGCATCGCCGAGGCGGTCAAGCTGCCTTCGCAATTCGCGGCCCTCGCGCCCCGCGTCAGGGAATTTTTCGAGATGAAAGCCTTCGGACATCCCGTGGATATGAACGACCAGAAAACGGTGAAGGCCATGAACACGGATGTCGCGCGTTACGTCACCGTAGATGTCTTTAAGAAAGCGCTCGGCGGATTGGCGATTGAGGAACAATCGCCTGCGCTTCTCGAACCTGCCCGGTTGCTTTCCACTTGCCAGCCATTCCCGTGGTCGCGGCCCGTTTGGGAAGGACGCAAGTGTGCTTTTAACCTTGTGCCTTGCGACAACGACTTCGAGCGAGAGTTCGCCAAGTTTCTGGACAATGCCCAGGATGTCCGGGCCTTCGCAAAACTTCCGCAGGCCTTCGGTTTCGCAATCGAATATACCGACGGCGCGATGAACCTCAAGTCCTATTATCCAGATTTTGTCGCAACGGATGATGCGGGGACTTTCTGGCTTCTCGAAACAAAAGGGCAGGAAACATCGGATGTTCCGCGAAAGGATGCCGCCGCTTCGCGGTGGTGCGAAAATGCGTCCAAGCTAACCGGCAGCGCGTGGAGCTACATGAAGATTCCGCAGAAAGAATTTGAAGCCCTTCAGCCACGAAGCCTAAAGGACCTGCCTGCTCTCCAACCTTCGCCGCCGGTTTAGCGGGTCGGCTTGTAAAGGACCAAAGCAATTCTAGTCCGCCCAGTATTCGCCCCGACGGAGCTACCAGAACTGTGTGCATTCAACTAGTTGGTGAACATCCCGCGAGAAACGCACGCACTCAAACTGCGACCCACCCGCCGACGCGATACGCTACATTTGCTTCCCCAATACCAGTGTGTCACTGTTGGCACTGTAAGCCTGCTCGATTACGCCTTCCGGCCTGTATCCGGCATCTAGGAACGCTTGAATGAGGTCTGTGTCGTTGATTGGGATTTGAGTGTAGGCGCGCCGAATCTGACCATGGCAGCACTCGCAAATCTGACGCTCTGCGAAGGTGATAAAGTGAGTAAGGCTTGGCTGGTGCCCCGTGCCGGAGACCATGACGAGCTTTGCACTCCCCCCGCGCTTCAGGAGGCAGAGCGCCACGGCAAGGAGTCTATCCCCTGACGCGGTGAACATATAGCGGGGCTTGAACGCCTTGTCTTGGTTGCAGCACGCTAGGCGTAGTTGCCTGGTAGCCCAGCCTTCGGGAACCTTGCAGTAGCCGGAGGAAAATTCCGCCTGGAAAAAGGATGCAACCTCGGGGGTTGGCTCACTCACCTGCTCAAAGCATTCCGCTGGCGTTATCTGGCGAATGAACTCCGGCCCAGGTCCTCTTGCGTGGTCGAGGACATAGCCTAGCGCGAGCTCGTCGTGCTTAGGATGATATGGGCGATCGAGATGCGCCTCAATCCGGTAGCCGCTCGCCAGGAGATATTGCTGGGCTGCAACGTTGTCGAGAGGAACCGTCGCAAAAACCTTGCGATACCCCATGCATCTAATCGCCTCGTGGAGATGTTCGCGGAGCCGAAGGCCTACACCTTTGCGTCGATGTCCCTCGCCGAGTATAACTGGGCCAGTCTTCACGCAGCCCCCCAACTTAAAAGTGAGCACGACGTAGCCAATGTGTCGGCCACGAAATTGGATTGCCCGGACGCTTTTTGAGGTTGTAAGGAAACCCTCCGGATCGTCACCCCCCCGAGCGACTGACAGGACCTTCTGCGCGTAGGTTCGGCCCGTTTCGGAGTAGCCCCTAGAGATGTGCGCATTTACAGAGCGAACGAAATCCGACCGCTGCCTGGTGCTGATCTCGTGAAGGCTTATGCCGCTGTGTGAAAGCGAAAGGCACTCATTTATGCACAGCGTTCTCAGGCGTCGATGCAGACTCGGCAGGTTCTGCAGATACAGGAATTGCTGTGGAACTCGGAAGCCTCGCTCGATCTCAAGTATATCCGGCAGAAGCAGCGGGCGCGAATACTTACACGCGCTCGCAAGGCTGTACGCATACGCTACCTTTCGGTCGCGAAAATAGTGGTCGAACCTTGGCCTTGTGGTTGCGCGCTCGCGAGTCAGCCGCCAAATTTCCTCCGGCGTCCCGGAAATGACCTGGTCAACAACAACGTGTCCTGTGATCGCGCGAATTTCTCCCGTCTCATAGCCGGGCACGCAAAAACGAATTCCGAAGACATCCATCACGGCTCCTTGGATCCTTTTGACCCCAAGGCCAGCCCGCTCCCCGATTTGCCCGAGAGCAAGAAGGAAGTCATCGCCGCCGCGCAAATCTTCGGCAGTTCCAGCGTGCTCCTCTTGGGGCCAGCCGCAACTGATGCGGCATTTGAGGCTGAACCTCTCGGCGGGTTCAGGATTATTGATATCGCGGCTCACGGGATTGCCAGTGCCAACTATCCCGACCGCGCGGCACTGGTGTTCGCGCCAGACCCCGCCGGCCACGATGACGGATTGCTCCAAGTCCGGCAGATCAGAAAGCTTCATTTGAACGCCGACCTTGTGACTCTATCCGCCTGCGATACCGGCGCGGGCCGCTTGGAGGGCGAAGAGGGGATCGAAAACATCGAGCGAGCGTTCCTATACGCCGGAGCACGCTCCGTCCTCGCCAGCCTGTGGCTCTCTTCCGACACTTTTACGTTTGACCTGATGAAGCAGTTTTATCGGAATCTCGCCGCCGACGAAGACGAGGGTGAAGCCTTGCGTCAGGCCAAACTGAGCTTGATGAAAAAATTCAGTAACAAAGTCGCACCTTCGGATTGGGCAGGGTTCACTCTGGTGGGCAACACTTCTTTGCGGGTTCAAGGGCGCGGCCCATAATTTCCCCATCCTGCAACCGCACAGCGGTTCTCGATCCTGGTCCCCCCTCCTCCCAGTACACATCTGCCCGGGCAGTGAACGTCTTCAACAATCCGCGTACTCAGGAGCCAATAGGGGCTTTCACTGGGGATTCGTATCTGCCAGTTCTTTGCAAGCAGCGAGAATGGCGTCCTTCCAACGGTCTAATAGAGCGCTCATTGCCTGACCATTCCTCTTGCGCGTTCTCAGGTCGCGGATTTCATCGGCGACCTTCCTAAAAACCCTATGAGCATCTTCGCTCATCACGCCTGGGGCGGTACCCAATTCGCTTAGCTCATGAGCTGCCACAAAGGTAATGGAATAGCGCATGAGAATCGCTTCTGCGATCTCTCTGGCGCGCAATTTCTCGTAAGCTCCCGGCACTTGCATATGAGGGCATGGTTCCACACGGATTTCAACAACCACCTTGGTTTCAGAACCCTCGTCGAACGACTTCGCGCGGTGCCGCTGTACCACGAAGTCTATTTCGATCGTCTGACCCGGAACGTAGAGCGCATCCTGTTTCACTGAGTTGACCTTCCGTGTCCAGCGTGAAACTTCCCCTGTGTCGCTCTGGACTTTAATTTCAGGCCAGTCCGCCATACTGCCCATATAGCGCTGGGTAATTACGCCGCGCAAGGTACTCAGCGGGAGCTTGCCGGACGATATTTGCTCCCACCAGTCAGGAGAACCAAATAGTCCGTGTGTTGGCTCGATCCCGAAGTTTTCCGTGCTCAGCGTGGCCTTCTGCACACTTGAAATGAATTCAAGGTCGTGTTTGAGCTGGTAAGCAGGCTTCATGACCAGAGCAATTCCAAGGCCGTCAGGAGCCCGCGCCACAAGAGCCGTGCCGTGGCTCCGAATTCAGTAAAACCATCTCCTCGGATTTGGCATGCGTCCCAGCGGCTTGCTGTAATCCGGTGTGTAAGAGACGCATTCGACCTGGAGATCCTTCCATCGAGACTTGCAAAAGAACTCACCTGGGGTCGTGTACTTGTTCGGATACCGGACGATGAGTACGTGTGGCCCGTTCCACTCCAGCTTTATCATCCGAGGGTCGTTTCCGATAGTGAAAATCGTGCTGGCCAGGACACGACTTCCAAACGGGTTATGGAAAGTATGCCTCCGGCTCCATACCTGAACGGAACTATGAAAGGAATCAATAGCACCGCAATCCTCCTCGCTGACAGCGGCGGCCCAAAATCCATCCTGGGCTCGAACTGCGGGGAACTCGTACTGCCCGCACATCGCTCCGGTGAATAAAAATAGCAGTAAAGGCAATGCGGAAACGGCGCCCATCGCCAGAGCGCCGGTCCTGATAAGTGCTTGTAATCCTCTTCCTTGTCCTCGGCCTAGCCGCCACGTGACGATGGCAGCAGCCGCCAAGAGGATCCCAACAACGAAGTAGGCTGTCATAACAGGCAAAGGATAGGCCAGCGAGAAAATTAGCACAAGGGGAAAAGTCCCGTTCACGCTCTCAAAAGGCACTCAAGATTCGTTTCATCGCGAGGGCCAGTGCCACGTCGGTTTCTTGATTTCATTAGCTCCCATGACCGAGGTTTCCCCGAATCGTTTCTCAAGCGTGATGGAATTACATCCGGCTTCGGCGAGCGCATTGATCAAAGGCGTAGAGTGCGTGACCACGATGACCTGCGAACGCTCGGATGCCTTCGCGATCAATCGTGCCAGCGCCCCTAGCAAATCTGGATGCAGACTCGTCTCCGGCTCGTTAAGCACCATCAAGGCAGGCGGCCTCGGCGTCAGCAGCACTGCAACGAGAAGGATGTATCGAAGCGTGCCGTCCGACAACTCGGCCGCGCCCAAAGCCCGTAACAAGCCATGCTGTTTCATCCGAAGCGAAAACCAACCCGCATTGTTTTCGACTTCGAGCGAACTGCCCGGAAAGGCATCTTCCACCGCCGCTCTCACAGCTTGGTCGTCTCCGATCTCTCTAATCGTCTGAATGGCGGCAGCAACATCGGCGCCGTCATTGCCAAGAACAGGAGTTCGGGTGCCGACCTGCGCGGAACGAGCCGGTGCATCGGGATCCGTCCGGAAGTGGTCGTAAAACCGCCAGGCGCGGATCGTCTCGCGGAGCGCCAACACTTCGGGGGCATTTCTAGGGTCGGCGACATGGGTCATCATGCTGTCGAATGGCGGCAAATTGTGTTCCACAACATGCCATTCCCCTTGCTCGGAGCGGATTCGAACGGCACCGCCGTCCCGGTCTGTTAAGAGTGTCGAGGGGCGAAGCACTGGCCCATGCCAGATACACTCCCGCTTGATCTCGGGGTCGAGGCCGAAGGCTGATATTCCGGGTGGCGGCAAACCCAAATCTATCAAATAGCCGAAGTCCTCACTGGCGAACCCAAGACGGAGACTCACCGCATTCTGGCGGACCGTTGCTTGTACGGGGTGCTCACCGCGCTGCACAGCACGGGATGTCACCTCTGGTCCCGCCCAGAGGGTGGACTGGAGCCCGCCCTCACGCGCGAGTGATGAAATCACACGCCCCTGAGCTGTATCAGCCAGAAGGCGCAGCGCGCGATAGATATTGGATTTGCCGCTCCCGTTGGGGCCTGTGATTAAATTGAGGCGCTCGATGGGAAGCACAAGGTTCCGCAGCGAACGGTAATTCGAAATTGCGAGCGCCGTTAGCATGGTGCATTTCCAAAATCGGTGGTCATTTGACTTCTGAGGGATAAGTGTACGGCTCCCATCCGATTTCTCCGATTCCCAATATATAGCTACCCGGCTTCAGCGTCGAATCGTCGAGCGTGACCTTCAACACTGTTACCCCATCTTTCCGAATCACCGCCGGGCCTTTTGCCTCAAGCAGCAGTTTCCCCGATTTTGTAGCCACGAGAACGCCGTAATTCCCGGCTTCGCTGCCTAACGGCAGCAGGACGGTAAGATCCAGCCGACCACGCGGAAGGTAAACTGGGCCGGTGGGGACCCACGGCGGTTGCGGGCCGCGATAGACCCCCCGATTTTCCAAATTCAGCGTGACAGGAACGACGCTGGCCACATTAGGCCCTCTGCCAATTCGAGGGAGCCGATGCGTTCTCCACAGCCAGCCGCCAACGACAATGACGGCAACCATCGCCGCCATCGCAAGTGCGAATTCCAGCTTCTTTCGCTTTGCGGCACGCTCGCGAATTGCGGTGTATTCAATAAAGCAAGGGGAGCAGCATCCAAGATGCAGAATCCAGTCTTTCGCCTCGCCCAAATCTATTCTGTCTTGGGCGATTCCTTTCAAGACCGCTGACCCAGGGCACCCAACGCGCTCCGGGTTCGGATACCCTCCACTCAACAACATCCGGCGCGTTGCCTTCACGAGACGTTCCGCGTCGCGCATGGTAACCGCATTGGTGTGCCGCGATTCCGCCATCACTTTGGCCCTCCCTTCTTGGGAGTGGGGCGCCGGCCCCGCATTAGGGATTTTCGCGCCCTTTCGATCGCTCGCAGAAACAGAACCTGCGCGGTATTCGGCCTTATGCCGAGGGCCCTGCCGACCTCTTTCCATGAGCGACCCATTGCCCGAAGATCGGATATGGACCTCTCCTGCACGGTGAAGCTGTTTGAGAGTTCACTCAGCAGCAAATCGTTCTCAAACCGCGTAACCCAATCTGACTCATTGGATGAGCGGACCAATTCCAACTCATCTGTCGAACCCACGTACTCAACTTGCGGTTCCTTGGCCGCCCGGCGATAAAGCCTGTGGGCGACCACCCAAAAGAAATAATCATCCAGATTCTTGACTTGTTCCCGCAATTGCGGACGACGGCCCAGCGCGCCGGAAAGCGCTTGAGCCGCCCTCTCTAACACACTCGCCGCTACCGCCTCGTCCACGCCATTCTGTCGCGCAAAAATCAAGACGCGCTTCCAGCTTCGCCGGGCAACCGACAGAATCTCCGCATCAATCGGTTTGCCAAGCTTGTCGCGGGGCTCAATCCACAGCGTTGGGTCGTCCTTTATGTCGTCCTTCATCTCACTTGAAGCCCCGGACGCGGCCAACGTTGCCAGTAACCTCGCCGGGCTCCCCGGCTCACTCCCAGATTTACCCCTCTATCTATACGAAGCCCAAAACTCGCCAAAATGTTACAAACAATTTTCGTTCTTCCTCACTTTTTTGCCAATTCGTTTGCCCGCACCAAGTTAGAGATGTTACAGACCTCAACAAAAATAAAGTCTGTAATATTTTGCCATTTTTCGGGCTTCTACTATTTGGGGGGCAATGAGCACTTAAAAGCGGTCGGCAGCACAGCGACCACAGCCCCCCAATAGAAATCTCGCTCACCACGGGCGAAAGGAGACCGTCACTGATGGAAACGAAACCGACGAAAACTCGAAAAAGATGGCCCTGGACTAAAGGCGTGCTGCCGTTCGCGGCTTGCCTGCTGGTGGCCGAAAACGCTCTTGCGCAGTCAACCGGCAGCTCACCGTGGGAAAACGCTGTCCAGGTTTTGCAGACTTCTTTCACCGGCCCAATCGCCACGGGCCTTTCCCTTGTCGCCATCGTTGTCGGCGGCCTTGTTTTCGCTTTCGGCGAGGGCAGCGGGAAGCGAACGCTAGCCGGAATCATATTCGGCGTCGGCATGGCGATCGGCGCCGTCAACTTCATGGCTTGGCTCTTCCCGGCTTCTTAACATGGCACAACAGCGCATCAATCCGGTGTTCCGCACGCTCAACCGTCCGCTGACCATTCTTGGCGCGGAACGAAAGCTCTTTTTCTTTGCCGCCATGATGGGAGCGGGCATGTTCAACCTTCTCAAAACGTTCTTTGGCGGGATTCTCATGTTCTTCGTGCTCTACATGCTTGCTCGCTGGGCGACCAAGACCGATCCGCAAATTCTTCGGTTTCTTCTGAATTCTGGCAAGACGCGAAGTCAGTACGACCCGATGAAGTTCACCCCAGTTCAGGTTAAGAGGCTCAAGAATGTTCAGGCTTGATCGCATGGGCAAAGCTTATCGCGAGGCAGGCTCGTTCAACGAGCAGGTGAACCTGTTCGGATTCATTGACGACCAGGTTTTCCTGACCAAGAGCGGAGATGTGGGCGTGGTCCTCGCCGTCGAAGGCGTGGATTACGAATGCCTGGACTCCGGCACGCTCGACAACCTGACGAAGCGCCTGGAATCCGCGCTCACAATCTTCGATGAGAAATGCCGCGTCTATCAGTATCTTTTCAAGCGGAATCGAGCAGAAATCCCATTTCAGACCTATGGCGACCAGGTCGTGGACGCTGCCATCCGTAACCGCGTCGAGTATCTTCAAATCAAAGCGGACGACATTTATTCCCTCAAAATCTATTACGTCATCCTGTTTGAGGGCTTCCGCTACCAGAAAAGACTCCTTTCGACTATTGGAAAGCTCGCCTCCGAACCCGCCCAGGCATTCCGGGAAATCACCGCAATCGCTTCCACGAAGAAACAGGTGGTCCTGATTGACGCAGGGATCGAGAAGGCGCGGGCCGCGCTTTTGGCCAAAGCCCGAAACTTCGTGGGGCAGGTCAGCGACTTCACTAACGTCCAAATCCTTTCGAAGCAGGAAGCCGCCAATGTCATCAAATCGACTCTCAATTTCTCGCCGCAGAAGACCGGCGAGGCGCGGGTCAACGGCGGCGCATTTCTCGATTGTGCCCTTTGCGAATCGCACCTTGAATGCCATCGGGGTTATTTGCGCCTTGACGATTACTTCGTCACCCTTCATTCCGGCAATCAGTTCAACCAGCACTTGAAGAGCGAATATCTGGCTGTCCTCGAAACCAATCACAAGACGCCCTACTACCTGAATCTCCATTATCAAGATGTTGCCCACACGGTAATTCTGGGACGCACGGGCGCGGGGAAATCCTTCCTCCTAAATTTCCTCATAACGAATCTTCAGAAATACGAGCCCGCCACATTCATCTTCGACTTGGGCGGAAGTTTTGAAACACTTACCGGACTTTTCGGCGGCGCATACGTCCGCGTGGGTCTGAATTCATCGGCATTCACGATCAATCCATTCTGCCTGCCACAGACGAAGCAAAATCTCGACTTTCTCACTCTGTTTGTGAAGGTACTCATGGAAGGTAAACCCCCGCGCAACCCACGGCTAAAAGGGCCTGTCAGCCGCGAAAAGGAGCCCTGGGCAAACCCGTTGAAAAGAAAGGTTGGTGCGAAAGGGGAGACTCGAACTCCCACCCCTTGCGGGACCAGATCCTAAGTCTGGCGCGTCTGCCAATTCCGCCACTTTCGCAAACGTCTACTCTCTTCCATTCAATAACTTACGTCGATTGCATTGTCCAGCGATTTCTGAAATGGGAGGCAGGTGTGGACAGCGCCCGAGGGAAGCACTTCTCAGTTTTGCAGTTGGACGTTGACGGACTGAAAGAGCAGACGCCCCGGCCCATGAGACGACGAACTTCCATCGCTGACGGGTTTGCCGGCCGTGGACAACCAGTCCCGGGCCGGCAGACCCTGCTTTCGCGATTTGTTGAGACGTGCTCGACCTTACTGCTACGGAGCCGAAGTCAGCAGCGGCATGCGCTTTCCAACCGCTGAAAAGTAACCCGAATAACCCGGAATCGTGATCAGACTTCCATCAAAATTGTAAGAGGCGAACCATCCCTTCGACTCGGTGAACGACTTACCGTCAGCCGAAAGCGTGACCGGGCCCCAGACCAGGTCGTAATGTGACGGGCTGCCCGCGCCGGCGAACTGCAACTGTTCAAACGTCGTGTTGAATTGATACAAATTGTCTGCATTTTGACCCGCCGATGTCCACGCGCCCGCTCCCCAACTCTGCTTGGCGCCTGAAGCGAAGGTGTCAACTTCAGCGAGCGTGTGGTCCGAATGGAAAGTCATAAGCCCGTAGGTGCAGGAATACAGGATGGTGTCGCCCATGGCGCAATTGGCTCCGTTGAACGAAACCTCAATGACCCAGGTGCCGGTGGGATCCGAATTGGATTGGGCATGCAAAGCCACGGTCGAGCCGAGCAGGCCGAACATGACAACTGACAGCCCGAGCAGCCGCAAAGGCCTTGTGGCCTCGGCCAGAAGCCGGCTGACAGAACCTGAAACCTTTGGAAATGATGCACGCATGTTCATTGGAATGCTCCTTTTGTGTTTCATTTTGGGGGCGATTGTTTGATCGCCCTCATTCTGGTAAGCGGAATTCGGAAGCAAGTTCTTCCATGACGGGAAAAAATATTTTTCGGGGAAAAGGCTGAGACAAGCAGCCGGCGGGAAGGGCGCAAAATGGACGCCGGGGCGCGTGGTAAGCTGATATCACCTGTAGTATTCTGATGGCAGATTAGCTGAGCCTTAAAGGTATTCAAATGACGGCGGGTTCGCGGGACGAGATTACCCATCTGCTCAGAGCCTGGACCGGGGGCGACCAGGATGCGCTGCAAAAGCTGATGCCGCTGGTTTACGACGAATTGCGCCGGCGAGCTCACCGTTACATGGCGCAGGAGCGGCCCGACCACACACTCCAGACCACCGCGCTGGTGCATGAGGCGTACCTTCAACTGGTGGATGCCAACCGGGCAAACTGGCAGGATCGCGCCCACTTTTTTGCGGTGTGCGCGCGGATGATGCGGCATATTCTGGCGGACCGCGCCCGTTCGCGTAACGCGCAGAAGCGCAGCGGAAAGATTCCCGCCGTTTCGCTGGATGAGGCTCTCGTGGTGTCCGACAAGGCGAGCGCGGATTTTGTGGCGCTGGATGACGCCCTGACGGCGCTTGCCGCGCTCGACGAGCGCAAGTGCCAGGTGGTGGAATTGCGCTTTCTGGGCGGGCTGAGCGTGGACGAAATCGCGGATGTGCTGAAGGTTTCCGCGCATACGGTCACCCGTGACTGGGATTTCGCCAAGGTGTGGCTGGCGCGCGAAATGAGCCGGGTACAGTAGGATGAAGCCTGACCACTGGAAGAAAGTCGAGCAGCTTTATCACGCTGCCCTGGAAAAGGAAGAGAGCCGGCGAGCCGCGTTCATCAGTGAATCCAGCGCCGGCGATGAAGAGCTGCGGCGGGACGTGGAATCTTTGCTGGGCTTCAAAAAGCACGCCGACGGGATTTTTGAAACGCCGGTCGAAGGGATGGTCAAAGATCTTCTGAGTACGGCGGATGTCCCGGCGCCCGGCGAAAACCGGCAGGACCCGGACCTGGCAGGAAAATCAATTTCACACTACTGCATCCTGGAAACGCTGGGCAGCGGCGGCATGGGAGTGGTGTACAAAGCGGAAGACACCACGCTCGACCGCCACGTCGCCCTGAAGTTTCTGCCGGAAGAATATTCAAAAGATCCCGAGAAGCTGGAACGCTTCCGGCAGGAGGCGCGCGCCGCTGCAGCTCTGAACCATCCCAACATCTGCATCATTCACGAAATCAGCGAATACGAGGGCCGGCCCTTCATCGCCATGGAGTTGATGGAAGGCTCGACGCTGAAGCATCGGATCGAGGGCAAGCCCGTCGAAACCAGCCGGCTGCTGGGCTGGGCCATTGAAATCACCGACGCGCTGGACGCCGCGCACCATCGAGGCATCATCCACCGGGACATCAAACCATCGAATATCTTTATTACGGAACGCGGCAGGGTGAAGATTCTCGATTTCGGCCTGGCCAAGCGCACCTTCCCAATGCCCGGGCCGGCTGACAAGGCCGCCGCGAATCTTACTATTCCCGGCATGGCCATCGGCACGGTCGCTTACATGTCGCCCGAGCAGGCGCGGGGCGAGGAACTGGACCAGCGCACGGATGTGTTCAGCTTCGGAGCCGTGCTTTATGAAATGGCCACCGGCCGCCGGGCTTTTCAAGGCCAAAGCACGGCGGACATTTTTCACCACCTTCTGGGCGATCAGCCTGCGCCGGTCACGAGCATCAATCCGAGCCTGCCGGCCGAGCTGGACGGAATCGTCAGCAAGTGTCTGGAAAAGGACCGCGAACTTCGCTACCAGCACGCTTCCGATATCCGCGCCGACCTCAAACGCCTGAAGCAGGAGACCATTTCCGGCGAAGCTGCAACCACGGCGCGGCGGGCGCAGAGCGGAACTCCCCGCCGAAGATTACGACTGGCAGCTATGGGCCTCACCGCTGCCGCCCTGCTCGCCGTCCTGTTTTTCTTCGTCCTCAAGATGGGAGTTACCCATCGCGGGCCGGCGGCGACCGCGGCACCGGCACAAATCCGTTCCATCGCCGTGCTGCCGCTGGAAAATCTTTCCGGCGACCCCCAGCAGGAATATTTCGCCGAAGGCATGACCGATGAATTGACGGCCGACCTTGGAACCATCGGCCAGCTTCGGGTCATCTCGCGCGGCTCCGCGATGCAGTTCGAAGGCGCGAATCTGCCGCCGACCCGGGAAATCGCCAAGATCCTGAATGTGGACGCGGTGGTGGAAGGCTCGGTGCTTCGAGTCGGCGACCGGGTGCGAATCACGGTGGAACTGGTTGACGCGCGCGAGGACCGGCAACTCTGGGCCAGGAGCTTCGAGCGCAGCTCCCGCGACGTGCTGACGCTGCAGGATGAACTGGCGACGGCCATCGCGCGTGAGATTCATGTTCAGTTGACGCCCACCGAACAGTCGCGGCTGGCGAGCGCGCCGGTGGTAAGCCCCGAGGCGCACGACGCCTACCTGCGAGGGCGGTATTTCTTCAATCGTCCCAGCGACGAGAACCTGAAGAAAGCGATTGCCGAATTTCAGCAGGCGATCCGGCTGGATCCGAAATTCGCTCCGGCGTACTCGGGACTTTCAGACGCCTACCTGTGGGCCGGCTTCAACGAAGGGTTTTTGACCGCCGCCGAAGCCAGGCCCAAGGCGAAGCAGGCGGCCGAGAAGGCGATCGAACTGGACGATAATTCCGCCGAGGCCCACGCCTCGCTTGCGACTTTCAAGCTCTTCTACGAACACGATTGGGCGGGAAGCGAGCGGGAATATCGCCGCGCCATCTCGCTCGATCCCAATTATGCTTACGCTCACGATCAGTTCTGCATTGGGTTGGCCTTCCAGGGACGGTTCAAGGAAGCAGTGGACGAGGGTCAGCGCGCGGCTTCATTGGACCCGCTTTCGCCGCAGATTCCCATTGATCGAATGTTTGCCTATGTCTGGCAAGGCAATTTCCAGACGGCAAGGGAGCAGGTGAAAAGGGCCGCCAACCTTGACCCCACATTCTTCTTTGTCCCGCAGACCTACGGGTGGATCGATCTCGAGGAAGGGAAACCCGCCGCCGCAGTCTCTGAATTTCAAAAAGCCTCTGCTATGGAATCGCCCGCGTTTACGATCGCATTCCTCGGGTACGCTTACGGAGCTTCCGGCGACCGGGCTCAGGCCATGGCGCAAATTGAGGCCATGAAGAAGAATTCATTGCATGGCGATGTTCCGCCATTTGACCTTGCTCTTGTCTATCTTGGGTTGGGCAACCACGCACGCGCGCTGGATTATCTGGAGCAGGCTTATGCCTCGGACTCGCAATGGATGGTCTGGCTCAAGGAAGACAGAATCTTCGAACCCCTTCGCTCCGACCCGCGCTTTAAGGACCTGATCCGGCGGCTGAACTTTCCGGATTGAAAGCAGAATACATCCCGTCTTATAGCCACGAATGCAATGTTGTTTTTCGGACACATAAGCGCATCTTGAATGAAAAATGGGATTTCTCCGGCTTAGAGATCTTATTGTTCGTTGCCGCTCTTCCTGTTTCTTGCAAATGGGAGGATGTGGGCATAATGTAGCACCCGGCGGCATATCCCTTCGTTATGGAACGGCGGAACCTTCTGCTCTATGAATCGAGCCCGCAAGAAATCTGATTCAGATCGGCGGCCGATCGAAATCTCAATCCGGCGCCGTGGGCCACGCCCACGCAATGACCTTATGAGTCTATTCCTCGGGATCGACGGCGGCGGAACCCGCACGACGGCCTGGCTTGCAAATGAAAGAGGCAAGGTCCTGGGCCGTGGCGAAGCCGGCCCGTCGAACCCTTTGAAGAGCAGTTTCGCAGGCGCAAAAAGGGAGATTCTTCGGGCGGCTCACCTGGCCGCAAAGCGTGCGCGACTCCGCCTCCGCCATCTCGACGCCGTGTGCCTGGGAATTGCAGGCGGAGGGCATGCGGCCGTCCGCAGGCATATGCTTCGGTGGATTCGTGAAGCGATCCCCAGCCGTGCGCACATCGTGACCACCGATGCGAATATCGCTCTGGCGGCAGCATTCGGCCAGGGACCGGGCATCATTCTGATTGCCGGCACGGGCTCCATTGTCTTCGCCCGCGACGACCAGGGCCGAATCGAGCAGGCAGGCGGTTGGGGAAGCATCTTTGACGACGCCGGTTCGGGTTACGACATTGGACGAAAGGCGATCGCCGCAGTGCTGCGTTCTGAAGACGGCCGTGGCAGGCCGACCTCACTCAGAGCCGTCATCATTCGGAAACTGAGGTTGCGACAGATCACGGATGCGATTGTCGCCACGCCTGGCGTAGAGAAGATGGCAGAAATCTTTCCGCTGGTTCAAAAAGCTGCGCTGCGGGGCGATCGAGTGGCCCGTCTGCTCCTCGAATCCGCGGCGCTTGACCTGGCCGACCTGGTCATCGCTCCCGTCAACCGCCTCGGCTGGAAGAAGAAGTCTTTTACGGTTGCCTGTGCCGGCGGAGTGCTTCGCCACAGTGCCAGGATCCGGAGCCTGGTGGAAAAGCGCGTACTTGCTGCCGCTCCCCGGGCGCGAGTGGTTTTGCTCCGGCGCGAGCCGGTCGAGGGCGCGCTCTTTCTGGCGAGCCGCGCGTGGCGCGACATCACAAGCCGGAGCTGATCCAGCCTGCTTTTCAGGCTGCGCAAGGGCACCGTCTCCCCGCCTCGATCATTGAGACCATTTTGTGGGCGTCCGAACCCAGCGGTGTTTGGCGAGTTCGGCGAGCAGCGTATCCGGAAGCCGCCCGGAATCGCTCGCTGCGGCATTCGATTCCACGTTGCGCGTCTTGCGCATACCCGGGATGGTTGTGCTCACCACAGGATTGCTCAGCACAAATCGCAATGCCATTTCAGACAGGGACATTCCGGCGGGAAGAAGCTCCTTGAGCCGCTCCACGCGCGGCACGGTCAGCTTCAGGTTCTCGGGAACGAAATAAGTGTTGCGCCAGTCGCCTTCCGGCCAGTGACTGTCCAGTCGCAGCGTGCCCGCCAGGCTACCCTCGTCGAATGGCACACGCGCAATCACGGCCACGTCATGCTCGCGGCAGGCGGGGAAAAGTTCATCTTCGGAATTCTGATCGAAGATGTTGTAAATCACCTGCACCGCATCGATGAGGCCGGAGCGCACGGTGCGGATTCCGTTCCATGGCTCCCAGCGGTTGATGCTGATGCCGATGGCTTTGAACAATCCTTGCCGCCGCAGGTCTTCCATCTTGCGCTGCCAGCGATCGTCATCGAGCCAGGAATCTTCCCAGACGTGAAACTGAACCAGGTCGAAACTTTCAACGCCTGCGTTCTCAAGGCTGCTGTGAACGTATTCTTCAATGTGATCGGGTGGGAAAACGTCGTCGAGCTTGAATTCGCGCCGGCTCGGCCACTGCAAGTTCTTGGGCGGAATCTTGGTCGCGGTGTAAAGCCGCTTGGAACGGTTCTGCCGCAACAGCTTTCCCAGCAGCTTCTCGCTTTTACCGTCGCCATACGCCCAGGCTGAGTCGAAAAAGTTGCAGCCCAGATCCACCGAGCGCTGGAGCGATTGTATGGCTTCTTCTTCGTTCGCCCCTGACCATGCCACAATGCCCCACATTCCATAACCGATTTCGCTGACCTGCCAATCCGTTCGTCCAAACCGCCGGTACTTCATCGCTCCCATCCTCCTGAAAATCCGTTTTCGTCACTCAATATTGCCAATGCCGCCTTACGCGTCCGGATATTTCCACGGCGCGCGATATTCGCGACGCAAAAGCTGATTCGCTTCCGGATCGCCGATGATTTCTTCCTTCTCCCCGTCCCATTCGATGCTGCGGCCGAGCTTGAGTGACAGCATTCCAAGCAGCGCCATGTTCGTCGCCAGGTGGCCGGCTTCGATGTCCCGCACGGGCATGCGATGCGTCCGGATGCTCTCAAGAAAATCCGCCCACAACAGCGCGATGTTCTGGTCATCCGGCTCGGCGAGCTGCGGCTCAAAATGGATGTTCGGCTCGTTCTTCGAATCAGGATAGAACGTGCAGCCGTCCGTCCAGCCCATGTGGAACGTTCCATGGTCGCCATAATAATAACATCCGACGTAAGCACTCTCCGCACGGTTCCCGGCATAGAGCCGATGCTCCCAATAGGCGGTGAACGTTTCAAACTCAAAAGCCACCACCTGCGTGTCCGGAGCATTCGTATTATCGCGCCTGATCCAGCGGCCTCCGGTGGAATAGATTTTGCGCGGATACTTTTCCTCCGTCCACCACAGAATCTGGTCCAGCCAGTGGACGCCCCAGTCGCCCAGTTGGCCGTTGGCGTATTCGAGGAACTGGCGGAAACCTTTGGGATGAATCTTGCGGTTGAAGGGACGATAAGGCGCCGGGCCGCACCACATGTCCCAGTCAAGCCCCGGCGGCACGGGGGAATCCGGCGTGACCTTGCCCGGCCCGCCGGGATAATCCACAAAAGCTCGCACGCAGCCGATTTTCCCCGCCTTGCCCGCCTTCAGAAATTCCATGGCCTGAATGTGATCGGGAGAAACCCGCCGCCACAAATCCACTTCCATCACGCGGCCGGACTCGCGCGCCGCCTTCACCATCGCCTTGCCCTCGAGAACCGTGTGGCTGACGGGTTTTTCCACATAAACATGAGCGCCTTGGCGAACCGCCTCGATGGCAATCAGCGGATGCCAGTGGTCGGGCGTGGCGACAATGGCGACGTCCGGTTTTTCAGTGCGCAGCAGCTCACGATAGTCCTTGTACTTCTTCGGCCGGTCGGAGGAAATTTTTTCGACGTCGGCCACGGCCGGATTCAACTGGTTCTCATCCACGTCGCACATGGCGACCACCTTGCACGCGCCCGATTCCAGGGCCACGTGCAGAATGTTCATTCCCCACCAGCCGGTGCCGATGAGAGCCGTCCGGTATTTTTCAGGTTGCGCGCCCGCGATGGCGGGAAAACCTCCCAGTGCGATTCCAGCCAGGGTGGAATCCCTGATAAACTCACGACGGTTGATCTTCATGGAGAACCTCTCAGTGCGAATTAAGATTTGGCCAGGGTTGCCCGTCTCCGCGATACCGGAACTGCCCGGGCGTGACCTGAAAGCCGCAGGTTCGCCTCACAGTGAACAATACTGCGCCCGCGCAGCAAGCCAACACTCACGTGGGCATAGTAATGCCGCCGCCTCGTCACTGCAATTATTCATTGCGTCCTGCGAAGCGATTCTTCTTCGCACTCCATCAAATTGCCGCTCATCCGGTTCGCTCTTGCTTCGAAAACATCGGACGAGCGAATCCATAAATCGAGGCTGACCTTCCGATGAAGCCTCAGGCGCGCATTCTGACCGCAACCCTCGCCGCGTTTGGAGTTCTCTTTGCGCTGCACTGGCCCCTGCTTCGGCTCCCTTATTTCTGGGACGAGGCCGGATATTACATTCCCGCCGCGTTCGATTTTTACCGGCACGGGCTGCTGATTCCCACGAGCACTCAGGCTATCGGCCACACGCCGTTTTTATCTGTATACCTGGGAATCGTCTGGCGGCTGGTTGGCTATTCGCCTTTCGTCACGCGCTCGGCGATGATTTTCATCGCTGCCGCCACGCTCCTCGCAACATACGCTCTGGCCAGAAAGTTTGTGCGGCCGGAAGCGGCCCTCTGGGCCGTTGCGCTGCTCGGACTCTCTCCGCTCTTCTTTGCCCAAAGTTCTCTCGCGCATCTCGATCTTGCCGTCGCGCTTTTCACAACCCTGGCTCTTCTCGCTCTCGTCGGTAATAGGTTGGTCTGGTTCGCCGTTGCGGCCTCGCTGGCGATTCTCACCAAGGAAACCGCGGTGATTCTGCTGCCCGTGGCCTGGCTTTATGAATGGAGAAAAAGGGAAGCGCTGAATCTGCGAAAATGGATCTGGATCGGGTCCCCTCTGCTCCCGCTTGCCCTATGGGCGTTCTACTATCACCACGCCACGGGCTTCTGGACCGGCAACAGCCAGTATCTTGAGTACAATCTCTACGGTGCGCTCGCGCCCGACCGCATCGTTGCCAGCTTCATCCGCCGCCTTTATGAAACCTTCATCGGCGGATTCAACTGGATGCTCGTCGCCGGAGCTTTGGCTGCTGCCTGGTGGTCGAAGAAGCGATGTGGCAAACGTGAAGGGCAAACCGCAGCCGGCGGTAATCAGCAAAATCCTTCGCCGAGCCTTGCGTTCATCGCCTTTTGGCTGGTAGCAATCTACATCGTGTTTCACAGCCTGGTCGGTGGCGCGGTCCTGCCGCGTTATCTTTTGCCTGTCTTCCCCATCCTCTATTTAGCTCTCGTGAGCAAAATTGACAGCTTGCCTCGCGCCGTTTCACTGACAATCCTGGGAGTGACCGTAGCCTGCTTCGTCGCCGCATGGTTCATCAATCCGCCCTACCCGTATCCCTACGAAGACAACCTGGCCTATGCGACATTTGTGCGATTGCACGTCAAGGCGGCGCGATTTCTGGAAGCTGAACCCGGCCATCCCCGCATTCTGACGGCGTGGCCGGCTACGGATGAATTGTCCAAACCCTACCTGGGCTACGTTCGCCAGCCTCTCCGGCTGGTGAAGATTTCCGGTTTCGCGTCCGAGGATTTTCGCGGAATATCCCCCGGGTCGTTCGATATTCTTTACCTCTATTCGCGCAAATGGGACCCGCCCGGCAACTGGATCCGGCGCTTTCCCTTCTTCCGCCCTGCGCTCGAGCGGCTGTTCGACTATGAGCCGGCCGCGTCTGCGGAGGACCTAGAGAAGATTTACGGACTGCACCGGCAGGCCACATTCGAACAGAATGGCCAATGGGTGCAGATCTATTCACATTGAAGAAAACGCGACGGCTCGCGCAAAGGCAGGCCGCCTTTTTCGCGTCGGCTGCAGAGGCGGATCCTTTGCGAAATGCGCCGTCTACAGGACGCGCGCCGGACATTGCAATTCAGTATGGTATATTCGGGAAGAAACCATTTAGCGCAGGACCTATGCCCCAAGATTCGCCAGCGCTCGCCCGTTACGCCATGCGGGTGGAGCAGACGCGCGGGCGGCGCTATCCCGAGCCGCCCCATCCCTATCGCAACGAATACGAGCGCGACCGCGACCGCATTGTCCATTCGCGCGCTTTCCGCCGGCTGGAAAACAAAACGCAGGTTTTTACCCGCCGTTTTTCCGACCATTTCCGCAACCGCCTGACGCATACGCTGGAAGTCGCCCAGATCAGCCGCACGGTCGCCAAGGTGCTGGGCCTGAACGCCGATCTGGCGGAGGCGCTGGCGCTGGTTCACGACGTCGGCCATCCGCCCTTCGGCCACGCGGGCGAAGCCGAGCTTGACCGCCTGATGCGGCGCACGGGTCGCCGTTTTGACCACAACCTTCAGGCTCTGCGCATCGTCGAGCAATTCGAGCAGAAGTACGCGGAATTCTCCGGGCTCAACCTCACCTTCGAGGTTCGTGAAGGAATCATCAAACACTCGCGCGATTACGCCCCAGCGCGATATCCCGAGCTTGAAGAATACCGCCTGGCCGAACGGCCTCCGCTTGAAGCGCAGATTATCGACGTCGCGGATGAAATTGCTTACAACTGCGCTGACCTCGACGACGGTTATGAGGCGAAGCTCCTGAGCTTCGCGCAAATCCAGCGCGGCGTTCCGCTGTTTCGCCGGCAGCTCCAAGCGGTGGCAAGAAAGTTCCGCGATGTGCCGGAAAAGTTGATTTTCAATGAAACCCTGAAGCGGGTGATGGATATTCTGGTGACGGATCTGATCGACGCCACGCGAGCGCGAATCAAGAAGCTTCGCCCGCGGTCCGTGGAAGCGATTCGCCGCGAGCCCGCGCGTCTTGCGGGCTTGAGCAAACGTCTGCAAAGGGAGGACGAGCGGCTCAAGCTCTTTCTCCGCCGGCACCTTTACCATCGCCGTGAGATTCATGCCGAGCGCCGCAAGACCGGCCTGTATATCGCGCAGCTCTTCAATTTCTTCGTAAGGAATCCCCGTAGCCTGCCTCCATCCTATTACCGCAAAACGCGCCGGGAACCGGTTGAGTCCGTGGTTTGCGATTACATCGCCGGGATGACGGACCATTACCTTCTCGAGCAGCACCAGAAGTTTCTCGGGCAAAGGTAGCGCCCGCCCCACACGGCGGGCTGGCGCGAGAAGAGCGCCGCTGGGGCAACCAATGTGTTAAGATGGCGCGCCATAGAGGAATCGGCCGGGCGCGAACCGGGCCGGCCGTGATTTGGTCCCGCAATGAATCTCCGAAAACAACTGACGACTTCGCTGCTTCTGCTGCTGGTTGTTCTGGTGACCGCCGTCGCCGGCTATCGCCTGCTGGGCGGGCCGCGCGTGACGCTGCTCGACGCGGTCTATATGGCCGTCGTCACCATCGCCACGGTGGGTTACGAAGAAGTGGTGAGTACGGCGGCCAACCCGGGGCTGCGCGTCTTCAACATGTTCGTGATCCTGTTCGGCATCGGAGTCATGCTCTACGTTTTCTCAGCCGCAACCGCCTTTATCGTGGAAGGCGAACTCAAGGATATTTTCCGGAGGCGAACCATGCTGAAGCAAATCGCCGCCCTGACGGATCATTTTATTGTCTGCGGCGCTACCGACACCGCGCATCACGTGGTGGATGAGCTGATCAAAACGGGAAGCCAGTTCGTGGTCATCGACCTCAGCGA
This sequence comes from Terriglobia bacterium, assembly GCA_046706005.1. Classification (GTDB taxonomy): domain Bacteria; phylum Acidobacteriota; class Terriglobia; order UBA7540; family UBA7540; genus JBJKPU01. The sequence goes on from JBJKPU010000017.1 coordinate 39,736, forward strand.
GACGGAGCTGGAAAAATTCAGCCATGGCGGCCGGTTTCCCGTGCTGGCGGGCGACTGCACGGAAGAAGAAACGCTGGAAGCGGCGGGCATCGCGCGGGCGCGCGGCCTGGTGACCGTGCTGCCCGACGACAAGGACAATTTGATGTGCACGGTGACGGCCCGCCAGATGAATCCCGGCCTGCGCATCGTCGCCCGCTGCACGGACGCCCGCACGGCCAGCAAGCTGACCAAGGCCGGCGCGACCTCCGCCGTTTCGCCCAATATGATTGGCGGGCTCCGGCTCGCGTCCGAGCTGGTTCGCCCTCATGTGGTCAATTTTCTTGACACGATGCTCAAGGAGCAGGGCAAGACGGTTCGTGTGGAAGAAATCGCCATCGCCGGGGAATCGCCCTGGGCGGGCAAGACGATTCGTGAGATCGGAATTCATCAGGAGTACGACGTGCTCGCGCTCGCGCGCCGAACTTCCGGCGGCGAGATCTTCTATAATCCCCGCGGTGGAACCGAACTCTCCGCCGGCGACGTGCTGATCGTCATGGGTGAGGAGCAGCGCATTTCGAAGGCGCGCGGTTCGGCGGGCGCAAAGCGAACTGGATAACCCACGAAGCTCCTCCCAGGCGGACCGCCGGCACCGGCAAAAGACTTCTTTCCAAGACCCCTCCGGCAGTGATCAACGCATCAGAATGATATATTGGATTGCGGGGACAAGTTCTCGATGAGGAGAATTCACTTTGCGAAAATCCCTTATGCACCGGGAAGCGGGCATTGGCGCCGGTTCAGTCATTGTGATCATTCTTCTTCTGATTGTCCTCGTCGTTCTGTCTTTCAAAATCTTCAGCCATGAAGCTCCGAGCTTCCGGTTGGCGGACCACCTTCGCGCGATCGGCCAAACCACCCAGTTGCATTTTGAAGTTTCCGACGCGCACCACCGCATCAAAAGCCTGGCGGTCGAGGTCAGTCAAGGCGGAAAGACCTTCAATCCGCCGGTTCAGATTGAGCACACGCCCGCTCCGCCCCATTCCTGGTGGAAGTTCTGGAGCGGCGGGCCGGCAAGCCGCTGGATGGTCACGGCGAGCCTCGGCGCCAAGCAAAATCCCGGCTTGAAAGAAGGCCGCGCCAGAGTTGAGGCCGTGGCCACGGACGATTCCTGGGCGCGATTCTTTCGCGGCGGACGAGGTGAACTTCTTCTGGATGTTCCCGTTCTCCTCACGCCGCCGCAGGTGGAAGTCCTCAGCGCACAGAACTACGTGGCGCAGGGCGGGACGGGCCTGGTGATCTTCAAGGTTTCGCCGGGAACGGTTTCATCCGGCGTGGAGTTGGGAGACAACTTCTTTTCGAGCTGGCCGGCCAAAGCGTCGGATCCGGAAACGCGTCTTTGCCTTTACGCGTTTCCTTACGACCTGGATTCCAAGTCTCCGATTCGCATCATCGCCGTGGACGGTGCCGGCAACCGGACTGTGGCGGGATTTTCCTATCGTGTGTTTCCGCAAAAATTCCACGCCAGCACGATTCCGCTCAGCGACGACTTCCTGAACCGCGTCGTGCCCGCCATCATGAGCCGGACGCCGCAGATGAAGGACGAGGGCAGCGTGCTGAAAAATTTTCTCGAAATCAACCGTCAACTTCGAAAGATCGACGCGCAGCTTCTGGTCGCTTTCTCGCATAAGACCGCGAATCATTTCCTGTGGTCGCAGCCTTTCCTGCGGCTCGCCCACGCCGAGACGGAAGCTTCCTTCGCCGACCACCGCACTTATATCTACAAAGGGCAGGTTGTGGATCACGAAACGCATCTCGGCTTCGACCTCGCTTCGGTTGAGCACGCGCCCGTCAAGGCCGCGAATGACGGAGTGGTGGTGATGGCGCGCTATTTCGGAATCTACGGCAATGCCATCGTGATTGACCACGGCTGCGGCCTGCAATCGCTTTACGGCCATCTGGAATCGTTCGCGGTCGCAGTGGGCGACCACGTCAAGCGCGGCCAGTTGATCGGCCATACGGATTCCACGGGCCTAGCCGGCGGAGATCATCTGCATTTCACGATGCTGGTGGACGGGGTTCCGGTCAATCCCCTGGAGTGGTGGGATCCGCACTGGATCAAGGACCGGATTGATTCCAAGCTCGCGCCCTATCGTTAGCGCGGCGCGAAGCGAAGCAGGCCTGCCGTCTCCGGGGCTTTTTCCTCCGGCGCGACGCGGCTCAGATAAAATTCAAAGAACTTTGCGGGATCGGTCTGGAGCGCCACGGTAGCGTTGGGCGGTTTGCCTTCGACAGCGCGGGTGAAGCCTTTCTCGTCCACTTCCACCGCCAGCTCTTTGGTTTCGCAAAGGCCGGGGTCAATCGTCATCGCCACCGCCATGGGATCGAAGAGGGTCGGCGTCCGCTGGTTCCACAGAAAATAGAGCAGAGCGAGCGCATTCGTGACCGGCGTCAGCTCCGTAAACACGCGCTCGCGCCCGGCACGGTCGAGCTTCAGCATGGCCGTCACATCCAGCGGAACCATCAGGATCGGAATTCCTGAATTGAAAACCACCTGCGCCGCGGCCGGATCGGAGGCGATGTTGTATTCCGCCGCGGGATTCAAATCGCGGCCGTAGCCGTGGGCGATCGAGCCGCCCATCAGCACGATGCGTTTGATTTTCGCCGCGATCGAAGGATCGGATGAAAGCACCGCGCCGAGATTCGTCAGCGGCCCGATAGCGATGATCGTCACCCGTCCCGGCTGCTTTTCCAGCAATGTCTTGATGAACGCCGCGGCCTTTTGATGGACCAGTTGCGGGCTTTTGAATCCGTTGGCCCAGCGGCCTTGCTCGAGCGGCAGCGGTTTGCCCGGCTCGCCCGCCGCCACTGGCACGCGCTTAAGCCCCGCTTCCCAGAGCAGCTTGGCCGCAAGCCGCGCGCGCTCCGCCGTATCGCCGCTCACCGTCGTCACGCCGATCAAATGGAATTCCGGACTGCGCGCCACCAGCGCCAGGGCGAAGGCGTCATCAATGTCCGTGCCGATGTCCGTGTCCACCAGAATCGGAATTTTGGCCGCTGGCTGCGCCATCGCCAGGCGCGCGCAAAGAATCACCGCTGCAAGCAGAAGAGACTTTTTCAATCGAGACTCATTTCCAATTCAGAATTTAACGATCGGCGCCGCGGCAATGGCCGCCAGTCCGATGATGAAGAAGAGGAACATCAGGGCAAGATAACGCCGCGCCGCCGGACCCGCGCCGCGGAATTCTTTCCACACGAACACGCCCCAGATTGCGGAAATCATTGTCGCGCCCTGCCCCAGCGCGTAGGAGGCCGCCGGCCCCACCAGCGGCGCATAGGACGCCACAAAATTGAAATTGGTTCCCAGCCCCCAGATGATCCCGCCCGCAATGCCCCACAAGTGCATTTTTCCCGCGCCTTTGAAGTAATCCGGCAGCCCGACCGGCGAGCCGCTGATGGGCCTTCGCATCAGCGCCAGATTCAGCGGCACGGTGCAAATCAGAATGCCGATGGCAAAAACAAAAAACACCGTGTACGGCCCAAGGTGATGGCCTTCCTGGATGGCTTTCGCGATCAGCGGATAGAAAACTCCAATGCCGATGCCCGCCAGCACGCTCAGCACGATGCCTTTGGTCGTGACCTGCGTGTCCTGGGAAATTTTTTTGTAAGCGAGCGCGTCAAAAATGATCGCCAGGCAAACCAGCCCGATTCCGCCGAAGAGCAGAAGCGGATTTCCTTTCGGCGTCACCACGTAATTCAGCACCGCGCCAATCACGAGCGCCAGGCCGATGCCGATCGGGAAAGCTACAGCGAGCCCCGCCGTTTCAATCGCGGCCACCAGCAGGATGTTGCCGATGTTGAAAATCACGCCACCCACGAGCGCCAGCCAGATGTTGCGCGCGTCCGCGGAACTGAGATTATGGAAGAAACTTTCCGGGCTTGCGGCGTTCGTGCGCCCCATCGTCAGCCCCAGCACGGCCGCGATGATCAGAATCCCCCAGACGTAATCCCAATAGAAAAGTTCGAACCGCCAGCCCTTGGCCGCCTTTTGCGTGTTCGCCCAGCTTCCCCAGCAGACCATGCTGAGGATCATCATGGCCAGGGCAACGGTGTAAATTTGGGGAACGTACATTAGCCGCTTTCGTCCAACTTGGCTTGGTGCTGCCGTTAAAGGATTTCAATTTGGTGCTTGCGGGTTCAAATGTCAAGCAGCTTGACGCGCGACGGCACGGCTCACTCGAGAAAGGGATTCACTGCCCGCACGGTGCCGTACAACCGCCCGTGCTCGAAGTCTTCCGAAAGCAATTCCTCGAGCCCATAATACTCCGCGCAGGCCCACATGTGCGCGTCGAACCACGCAAGCTGGTAGGCGGCGGCGCCGCGAACTGCAGTTCGCACGAGGGCCTCATTCGGATAAAGGATCGCGAACTGGGAAAGCAATTCCTCAGCCTCACGAAAGGCCGCCGGTCTCGTCATCAGAGGTTTCCCGTCCGCCCGCGGTCTCGTCACCGCGGAAACAAACTCCACCACGGCCTGGTGCGAGATTCGCACCGAGTCCTCGGCGATTCCCCGCCTCAGCAATTTGGTCGAGACCTCCTGCTTGCGGGGAAAGTTCCCGTCAAAGCGATAGACAAGAATATTGGTGTCAACCAGTGCGGCCACGCTTGTAGAGATCCTCTCGCCGCCAGCCCCGCTCGGCCTCGTGGGGTTTCAGCGCGCTCTCTTTTAGGGCTGGAGTTTCCTCGGGTTGCGCCTCGCGCTGCTTTTGGCGCTCCGTGGCCTGGTCAAAAAGCCTCAATCGCTCTTCCACGGTCCGCACGCGAGCTTGTTGCCTCCGGCTGCCTGCGGGAACCACGCGGATGGTGTCGCCGGCGGCCGCCCAGTCAAGTTCAGCGCCGGGGCGAATGCCATATTCGTCGGCAATGACTTTTGGAACAGTCACTTGCAGCTTGCTGGTCACCTTTGCCATATCCTTACTTTAGCAAGGATTAAATCCTTGTCAACTGGCGTCGAGGCTCAACTGCCGGGGAGGTACAAAATGACGGTTATTCTTCCTCTTCTTCTTTTCCGTGGCCGGCGGCCTTGGCGGCGCTGACAATTTTATCGGCGATGTGCTGCGGCACAATGTCGTAATGTGAAAACTCCATCGTGTAGCTGCCGCGCCCCTGCGTCATGGAGGTCAGGTCGGAGGCGTAGGTCAGCATTTCCGAGAGCGGCACCTGGGCCTTGACGATGGTCGTGCCGCCCTTGGGTTCCATGCCCTGGATGCGGCCGCGGCGGCTGTTCAGGTTGCCCATGATGTCGCCGGAATGATTTTCCGGCACGGTAATTTCCACGTTCATCACCGGCTCTGTCAAACAGGGCTTGGCCTGTTCCATGCACGCCTTGAAGGCTTTCGACCCCGCCAGCTTGAAGGCCATTTCCGACGAATCCACGTCGTGGTACGAGCCGTCGTACAGGATCACGCGGAAATCCACCACCGGATATCCCGCCAGGTAGCCCCGGCCGGCGGCATCGATGATTCCTTTTTCAACCGCGGGAATGTAATTCTTGGGAATGGCGCCGCCGAAAATATCGTTCACGAACTCGAAGCCCTCGCCGCGCGCCAGCGGTTCCATCTTGATCCGGCAATCGCCGTACTGTCCGTGGCCGCCCGTCTGCTTCTTGTGCTTGCCCTGCGCGTCGGCCTTGCCGCGAATGGTTTCGCGGTAAGGGATTTTCGGAGCCTTCAGCGTCACTTCCACGTTGTATCTTCGCTTCAGCTTGGAGACGGCCACTTCCACGTGCTGCTGCCCGGAGCCGGAAAGCAGAAACTCCTTCGTCTGCGCGTCGCGCGCAAAACGCAGCAGCAAATCTTCTTCCAGCATCTTGTGAATCGCAATGGAGAGCTTGTCTTCGTCGCCGCGGCTCTTGGGTTCGATGGCGAAGGAAATCGCCGGTTCCTGCAGCTTCACTTTGGGATAGACGATAGGCGCCGGCTTGTCGCCCAGCGTGTCCCCGGTCAGCGTGTCCTTGAGCTTGGCCACCGCGCCCAGATCGCCCGCGTGCAATTCCGCCACAGGAGTCTGCGTCTTGCCCATTACCACGCCGATGTGCGAAAGCCGTTCCGAGCCGCCGCGATTGAAATTCGCCAGGTTCGCTTCATTCTTCAGAATTCCCGACATCACTTTGAAGTAGCTCACGCGCCCCGCAAACGGATCGGCGACGGTTTTGAAAACGTACGCGGATACCGGTTCGTCGTCGGAGACTTTGCGTTTCGCCGGCTCGCCGCCTTCATGCGTCAGCCCTTCCACGCTTCCGCGCGCAACAGCTGATGGCAGATAATCCGAGATAAATCCGAGCAGGCTTTCGCTTCCGATGTTCGGCAGGCCGGCCGAGACGAGCACGGGCGTGATTCTCCGCTCGGCAATCGCCTGCCGCAGTCCGGGCACCAGATCTTCCAGCGGAATCGTTCCCTTGTCGAAAAATTCCTCCAGCAGCTTGTCGTTGCCTTCCGCCACCATTTCCACCAGAGCTTCGTGCGCGGCGCCCGCGGCCTCCGCCATCTCGGCGGGAATTTCCTCGTCCTTGGCCTTGCCCGACCCGTTCGCGTCGTAAATCGCGGCGCGCATGCGGACCAGGTCCACCACGCCGCGGAAATTCTTTTCCTCGCCGATGGGCAATTGCACCGGCACCACGGACCGCCCGAAACCCGTCTTCAGCGCCTCCAGCGTCCGTTCAAATCCCGCCCGGTCGCGGTCCATCTGGTTGATGACCAGTGCGCGCGGCAGATTATATTTGTTGGCAAAGTTCCAGGTCCTTTCCGTCTGCACTTCAATTCCGGAAACCGCGTGCACCACGATCAATGCAGAACCGGCCGCCAGCAGTGCCGCCTCCGTTTCGTGCAGATAAAGATTGAAGCCCGGCGTGTCGATAAAATTGATCTTTACGTCGCCTGTTTCGGCATAAGCCAGCCCGGTGCTGATCGTGAACCCGCGCTCGATTTCTTCCTCGTCGAAGTCCGTGACGGATGTTCCGTCGTCCACCTTGCCCAGCCGGTTCACCATTCCCGCCGTGTAAAGCATGGCCGTCACCAGTTGCGTCTTGCCCGTATCGGCGTGCCCCAGCAGCGCGACGTTGCGGACCTTGTCACCATCGTAGATTTTCACCGGCAACTCCTTGTAATCTCAGGACTCGCCCCTCGGTCGCCAGATTCGCCTGGGGAGCAAAACGGCATCCTAACACAGCTTTCGGAAGCGCTTCAATTTACCTTGGAAGGCGCGCAGCGAATCTCCCGGCTCGGCGCCGGATGGAGCCTGGCCCCGGCGCCCGTAAAGAAAAACGGCAGGAGCCGCCAAAACCGGGAACTTGCAACCTCCGCATCGCGCTAAGTTTGGTATAATCCGCGTTTAAAGCAGAGCCGGAAAAATCCTGCAGGCGCGGCTTCAAACGAGGAATTCGCGAGGCCGCTGAAGAAGGAGGGACACGACCGTGGTGCGCGATACCATTGTTTGCCTGCTCGCCGGAGGCCAGGGCGAGCGTCTTTATCCTCTCACACGCGACCGCGCCAAGCCGGCCGTGCCCTTTGGCGGCATTTACCGCATCATTGACATCACCCTCTCGAACTGCATCAATTCCGACCTGCGGCGCATTTTTGTCCTCACCCAGTACAAAGCTCTTTCCCTCAACCGCCACATCCGCGAAGGCTGGAGCCTGCTGGCCGGAGAGCTGGGCGAATTCGTTCAGATTCTTCCGCCCATGATGCGCGTGGGCGAGCACTGGTACCGCGGCACGGCCGACGCCATTTATCAGAATATTTATTCCATCGGCAGCGAGCCCTGCAAATACGTCCTGGTCCTGGCCGGCGACCACGTTTACAAAATGAATTACCAGTTGATGCTGCAGCGCCATATCGACGCCGGAGCCGATGTCACCGTGGGCACGATCAAGATGGACATCAACGATGGCTCGCGTTTCGGCATCGTCCAGCTTGACAACGAGCATCGCATCACCGGCTGGCAGGAAAAACCCGCCAACCCCCGGCCTTCGCCCGAAGATCCCACCAAGTGCAATGCCTCCATGGGCATTTATTGTTTCAACCGGGACCTCTTGATTGACTCCCTCATGAGCGACGCTGAAGATCCCGATTCCAACCACGACTTCGGCCACAACATCATTCCCCGCCTGATCGACAAGGGTCGTGTTTACGCCTACGACTTCGTGGATGAAAACAAGAAGGACGCTCTCTACTGGCGCGACATCGGAACGCTCGACGCCTACTTTGAAGCCAACATGGACCTGACCGCGGTTTCGCCCATCTTTAACCTCTACGACAACCATTGGCCGATTCGCACCTATCAGCGGCAATATCCGCCCGCCAAATTCGTTTTCGCGCAGGAAGGCCACCGCATGGGCATCGCGGCGGATTCCATCGTCTCCATGGGCTCCATCATCTCCGGCGGCCGCGTCATCAATTCCGTCGTCGGCTTCGACGTGCGCGTCAACAGCTATACGGAGGTTGAGAACTCCATCCTGTTTCCCCACGTCAATATCGGCCGCTACTCCCGCATTCGCCGCGCCATCATTGACCGCCACATGCAATTGCCCGAACGCACCGAAATCGGGTACAACCTCGAAGAAGACCGCAAGAAGTATCATGTCACCGATTCCGGTCTCGTCGTCGTCGTCCCCGAGCAGCGCATGTTCGAGGAGCCGGAATAGAATTTCTCAGCCTGCTCCTGGGCCTTCTTGACTTCGCTCAACGCGCGGCGGGATAATCCGCTCAGGAGACCTCATCATGCATGAAGCGGTGATCATTGCGGCAACTCGCACCGCAATCGGAAAGTTTCAGGGAACCCTTTCACCTTTATCCGCCGTCCAGCTCGGAGCCTGCGCCGTGCGCGAGGCCGTGCGCCGCGCCGGCATCGAACCCCAGCAAGTGGACGAAATCATCATGGGCAACGTGGTTTCCGCCGGGCTCGGCCAGAATCCGGCGCGCCAGGCGGGCCTGAAAGGCGGGCTCGACCCGCGCGTCGCCGCCATGACGGTGAACAAAGTTTGCGGCTCGGGACTGAAGTCCGTGGCGCTGGCGGCGCAGGCGATTCAGACGGAAAATTCGGAAATCGTGGTCGCGGGCGGCATGGAATCCATGACCAACGCGCCGTATCTGCTGCCCGGCGCGCGCCAGGGACTGCGCCTCGGCCACCACAAAGTGCTCGACTCCATGATCCAGGACGGCCTGTGGGATGCGTTCGAAGACTTCCACATGGGCATGACGGCCGAACTGGTGGCGGAAAAATACAAAGTTTCGCGCCAGCGGCAGGACGAGTACGCCGTCGAAAGCCATCGCCGCGCCATTGACGCCACCAAAAACGGCCGCTTCAGCCAGGAAATTGTGCCGGTCGAGATTCCTCAGAAAAAGGGCGACCCGATTCGCTTTTCGACCGACGAATCGCCGCGCGCCGACACTTCCATGGAAGCGCTTGGTCGGCTGAAACCGGCTTTCAAGTCCGGCGGCACGGTGACGGCAGGGAACGCTCCGGGAACCAACGATGGCGCTGCGGCGCTGGTCGTGACTTCAGCGGAAACCGCAAAAAAACTGGGCAAGAAGCCAATAGCAAGAATCGTTGCGCAAGCCGTCAGCGGCGTCGAGCCAAAATGGGTGATGATGGCTCCGGTGGACGCTGTAAAGTTGCTGCTAAATAAAACCGGCTGGACGGTTAATAATACAGATTTATTTGAATTGAACGAAGCCTTTGCAGTTCAAGCAGTTGCGGTCATGGAGCAGCTTGGGCTTGATCCAGCTAAGACCAACGTGAACGGCGGCGCGGTCGCCCTCGGCCATCCGATTGGCGCTTCAGGCGCCCGAATCCTGGTGACCCTGCTTTACGAAATGGCTCGCCGCAACGTGCATCGCGGCATCGCCACACTTTGCCTGGGCGGCGGAAATGCCGTGGCGCTGGCCGTCGAACGATCCGGGGACTGAGTGACCGACGCAGCAAAAAACCTAGAAAAAACCGAAGTGGCGGAGGCGGCATCGCGCCGCGTCCCATGGCGAGCCGGGGTCGTTAGCGTCCTGTTTCCAGGACTCGGCCAGTTCTACAGCGGACGGCCGATTCGGGGGGTTGTTCTATTCCTTTTTTATGAGGCTATATCGTTCCTTTGCCTCAGGTTAATATTCGTCGCGCCGCGCCCGTGGAACATATTTGGGCCAGTCCTCGCACTTGCCTCTCTTTGGGCGCTCATTCTTGCTGACGCCATTCGTTGCGCGGTGCGGGCTCCCGTTCCATATAAAAAGGCCCCCTATAATCGCTGGTATGTTTACGTCGGCCTGATAGTGATGGCAGGGCTGGGGCAGCATTGGCTCGTCTCGACGACAAAATCCCGATTCGAACGAGCCTTCAAGCTCACCGTGGCTTCGATGGCTCCCACACTAGTACCTGGTGATCACTTCCTGGTTGATCTCCATGCCTACGCCGGGCACCCGCCGCAGGCTGGCGACATCATAGCTTTCCGTTTTCCGCCCGATCCATCCGTGATGTATCTTAAACGGGTGGTGGGAGTGGGTGGGGACACGATACGGATCGTCGACAAGCACCTTTACGTGGATGGCAAGCTGCGGAGCGAGCCCTATGCCCAATTCGATTCTCCACAGGACGTTCCGCTTCGGGACGAGTTTCCTCCCCCGATCAGCGAACTGGCCGAGGTACGGGGGCTCGAAGCGGGCTGGGCCCGACAAATGCCGCAGTTCATTCGGGACGGCAGCCTTCGGATTCCCGAGGGCGATTTTTTCGTACTGGGCGACAATCGCGATGAATCCTTTGACAGCCGGTACTGGGGCCTTGTTCCGCGCGCCGATATTCTGGGCCGGGCCGATGTTGTCTACTTTTCGCGAAACCCGAAGACAGGCCGTATCCGCTGGGGCCGGATTGGAGATATTCTGAGATAGCTGCGCGACCAGCTCGGCGGAAATTCGGAACACAGGACGAAGATGGAAAATCACACAATCTCAATTATCGGCGTTGCCGGCGCGGGAACGATGGGCGCGGGAATCGCGCAGGTGGCACTGCGGAACGGGTATTCCGTGATTCTGCACGACGCGCTGGCGAAGGCGCTCGAATCGGCGCAAGGGCGAATCGCCAAGGGCCTGGCGCGCGACGTGGAAAAGGGCCGCTGGACGGAACCTGAAAAAAAGCATGCGCTGGAGCGCCTTCAAATCGCCGCGGACGCGGGCTCGCTGGCGAAAGCCGATATGGTGATTGAAGCCGTCAGCGAAAACTTTGCCATCAAGTCTGAGGTCCTGCGCGCGCTCGATGCCGCCTGCCCGCCGGAAGTGATTCTGGGGACCAACACTTCCTCAATATCCATCACGCGGCTTGCGGCGGTGACAGGACGGGCCAGTCAGTTTGTGGGAATTCATTTTTTCAATCCTGTTCCGGCCATGAAGCTGGTGGAAGTGGTTCCGGGCATTGAAACAGCGGAAGAAACGATCGTGGTGGCGGAGAAGCTTGCGAAATCGGTAGGGAAGACGCCGGTCCGCGCCCAGGACGCGCCCGGCTTTGTTTCCAACCGGCTGCTGATGCCCATGATTAATGAAGCGGTTTTTGCGCTGGCGGAAGGCGTGGCGGACGCCCACGGCATTGACGACGTGATGAAGCTGGGCATGAACCATCCTATGGGTCCGCTCGAGCTTGCGGATTTAATTGGATTGGACGTGTGTTTGGATATAATGAGGGTGCTGTACGACGGTTTTCACGATTCGAAGTACCGCCCCTGTCCGCTGCTGGAGAAAATGGTCGCGGCGGGAAGACTGGGACGGAAGTCGGGACGCGGATTCTACGAATATCCTGCTGGCGGAAATTGAGGGGAGTGAACTATGCCCGAAGAGCGGACGGAAAAAACCAAAGCAATTGATCTGGCGCTGACGCAGATTGAGAAGCAGTTCGGCAAAGGCTCAATCATGCGGCTGGGCAGCAAGGAAGCGCTGGTGCCGGTGGACGTGATTTCCACGGGCTCGGTGACGCTGGACGCGGCTTTGGGGATTGGCGGCGTGCCGCGCGGACGCGTGGTGGAAATCTACGGGCCGGAATCGAGCGGCAAGACGACGATTGCGCTGCACATGGTGGCGGAAGCGCAGAAGGCCGGCGGCATGGCGGCTTTTGTGGATGCCGAGCACGCTCTGGACGCGGGCTACGCCAAGAGGCTGGGCGTGGACGTGGACAATCTGCTGGTTTCGCAGCCTGACTACGGCGAGCAGGCGCTGGAAATCGCGGAAGCGCTGGTGCGCTCGAACGCCGTGGACGTGGTGGTGATTGACTCGGTGGCGGCGCTGGTGCCGCGGGCCGAACTGGAAGGCGACATGGGGGATTCCATGCCCGGCCTGCAGGCGCGGCTGATGTCCCAGGCGCTGCGGAAGCTCACGGCCATCGTCGCCAAGTCGAAAACCTGCCTGATTTTCATCAACCAGATTCGCGAAAAAATCGGCGTGATGTTCGGCAATCCGGAGACGACGACGGGTGGCCGGGCGCTGAAGTTCTATTCCTCCGTGCGGCTGGACATCCGGCGCATCGCCTCCATCAAGGACGCCGACAAGATGGTGGGCAACCGGACGCGGGCCAAAGTGGTCAAGAACAAGATGGCGGCGCCGTTCCGCGAGGCGGAGTTTGACATTCTTTACGGCGAGGGGATATCGAAGGAGGGCGACCTGCTGGACGCCGCCGTCGGGCTGAATCTGGTGGAAAAGTCCGGAACGTGGTATTCTTTCGGCGGAGAGAGGATCGGCCAGGGCCGGGAGAACGCCAGAACGTTTATGCGCGATCACTCGGACGCCCGGGATAAGCTGGAAGTAGAAGTCCGTCAGGCCCTGAATCTGCCGCCGTTGGTGAAAGGTGTCAAACCGGCGGAGGCTGCCGCGACGGCTCGCGGCAAGAAGTAGATGCGGCGGGACGCTCAGTCGCCGCCGAACTCTAAAAACTGAACCTGTGAAGTATTTCCCCTGGGATCTGCGCCAGGATTGGCAGGGGTAGGAGCGGAATCCGACCCGGAGGTCTAGAACCTGCCTTGATGAGGAAGCTTGCCGTTCTGGCTGCAGCGTTTTTCTTTCTGTGGGGCACGCCGGCCGCCCCGCGTGGACGTTCATCCAAAACCAAGAAAACATCCGCCAAGCATGCCACCACGCACCGCCGCCGCGTGGTGCACCGCCGCCGGGTCGTTCATCACCGCCGCCGCTACTGGAGTCCCTGGGACGTGCCCTCCTACGGCAATCCCACGGCTTATGATGATCCTGCCGGCGAGGAACTTCAGGTGCGCCAGGCCGCCGTTGAGGCGCTGGGCAAATGGAACGGCAGCATCGTGGTGGTGGACCCGAACACGGGCCGCATTCTTTCCATTGTGAATCAGAAGCTGGCGCTGGAAAGCGGCTATGAACCCTGCTCGAGCATGAAGCCGGTCTGGGCGCTGGCGGCGCTCAAGGAAGGCATTATTACTCCGGAAAGCCGCCTGCGCGTCGGCTTTCGGCACCCCATCAGCCTGACCTACGCGCTCGCGCACTCCAACAACACGTTCTTTCGCACGCTGGGCGAGAGGCTGGGATTTGCGGGACTCAGGGATTATGCCGCGGAGTTCGGCCTGGGCGAAAAGGCGGGGCTGGACATTCCGGGCGAATCGGCGGGATATTTTCCTTCCAAACTGCCGGATGACGCAACGCCGGCCGACATGGCCTATACCGGAAAGGACGTCCAGGTGACGGCGCTGCAGATGGCCGCCATCGTTTCCGCCATCGCCAACGGCGGCACGCTTTATTACCTCCAGTACCCGCGCACGCCCAAGGAGATTCAGAGTTTTGTGCCGCGCGTCCGCCGGCACCTCACCAACGTCGAGAAATACATACCCGAAGTTCGTGCCGGAATGGCCGCCGCCGTCACTTACGGCACGGCGCGCTCGGCCTTCAGCCCCGGCGATCCCATCTACGGAAAAACGGGAACCTGCACGGAAGACCGCGCCCACCTGGGGTGGTTCGCCTCTTACAACGGCGACCGGCCGCAGCGCGTCGTGGTGGTTCTGCTGCGCGGCGGACGTCCGATGTTCGGGCCGCATGCCGCGGAAGTCGCCGGCCACGTCTATCGCGACCTTCGCCAGCTCGATCAGACCGCCTCGGATGAATCTTCCTCCGAAGAAGTCTCCGGTCGCTCGGCGCGAAGGAAACGCTAAGAACAATTTCCTCCCGCGCCGTCTAGATCAATTCTGAACGTTTCCCGAGTGCAGACCGCATTCCTTCTTGGTCTGATCTTCCCACCACCAGCGGCCTTCGCGTTCGTGCTGTCCGGGCAGGACGGGGCGCGTGCAGGGCTCGCAGCCGATGGAAACGAATCCGCGCTCGTGCAGGGGATTGAAGGGCACGTTGTTTTCGCGGATGTACGTCCAGACCTGCTTGGATGACCAGTTGGCGAGCGGATTGAACTTGACCAGTTGCCGTTGCGCGGAGGAAAAGACCGGGTCCACTTCAACCACGGCCACCTGGGCGCGAGTCGAGGGGCTCTGGTCGCGGCGCTGTCCGGTCACCCAGGCGGCGAGCGGTCCCAGCGCGCGCTTCAGCGGCTCAACCTTTCGCACGCCGCAACATTCCTTGTGTCCGTCGCGGTAAAAGGAAAAGAGCCCTTTCTCGCGCACGAACTTCTCCAGCGGCGCGGCCTGCGGCGTGAAAACCTCGATGGGAATTCCGTAGTGCTCGCGCACTTTTTCCAGGAACTGGTAAGTCTCGGCGTGCAGGCGTCCGGTGTCGAGCGAGAAAACGCTGAACTTCCCGCCCGCTTTCGCGGCCATATCCACCAGGACCACGTCCTCCGCGCCGCTGAAGCTTACGCCAATCTCCGGCGAAAAGTTTTCAATGGCGAACTTCAGAATTTCCTGCGGATGCCGGCTCACGTACGATTTGGCAAGCTCCGCGATGTCAAGCTTGGCGACTTCGATGGGCATTGGTTCCTTCCTTCCTCGTTGAATTGAAAGCGTTGAGAGTCGTCTTAACTCCCGACTGCGAACTTGCGACTGAAAACTCGCGACCTCATGTGCGCTACCAGCCAACCAGCAATCGGGCTCCCAGCGAGAAATAGAGAATGCTGAAGAGCCACGTAATCGCGCGCTCCGGCAGGCGGCGCGTCAGCCGGCTGCCCAGCACGACGCCGGGGACCTCGCCCGCGACGAGCAACAGAAAAAGCCGGGTGTTGAAATGCCCCAGCTCAAAGTGCAGCGAACCGGCCAGCGCCGTTGTCAGCAGCCCGAAAAGAATGTCCGTGCCCACCAGGCTCCCCAGCGGGAGCGGCACCAGCACCAGCAGCGCGATCATCAGCAGGCTGCCGCTGCCGACCGATGTCATGGAAACGAAAAATCCGACCACGGCGCCCACCGCGGAAAGCCGCAGATGAGTCACAGACCGGGCCGCTTTCACAGCATCCGGCCCGGGCAATCGCCGGCCGGCATTTTTTCCGCCCCGAATGAAGGGCAGGAAAATGGAAACGCTGAACAGGGTCACGCCCAGAAGAATCCTGAGAATATGGTCCAGCTCGGCGGGCGACATTCTGATTTCAAGCCATCGAACGAACAGGATGCCCGCTACCGTTCCGGGCAGGCTTCCGGCCAGAAGCCATCCCGCCAGTCCCATATCCACCTGGCCCAGCTTGCGATGCTCAAAAACTCCGGCCAGCTTCGTGACGGCGCCGCTCAGCAGGTCGGTTCCAATCACGACGACGGCGGGAAAAGGAGTGGCGAGCAGAAGCAGCGGCGTCAGGATAACGCCCGCGCCCGTACCCGTCAGGCCCACCAGGATGCCGGTAATGAAAGCAAGGATGACGATCAGCATCAAATTCTCCGCGGTTCGATTGCCCCCAAAAAACAAAAACGCCCGCTAACGGTGTTTCCGTCAGCGGGCGTCTCGATGAGTCCTGTTTTAGGCTATGACTTTTACAGGCTGATCAATTCCAGAGACACGACCGCGACGGATGGTTTACAACA
>JBJKPU010000018.1:0-3791 GCA_046706005.1 Terriglobia bacterium
CCTGCGGCTCCCGCAGGTACACTTCGCCATTCCCCACCTTCATCACCAGATCCCCGGTCCGGTCCACTTCCAGCCCTTTGGCTCCGTCCACTCCCAGCCGGATCCGCCCCGGATCGCTTCCCGCCGCCACCACAAAATCGTTTTCCAGCTCCCCTTGCCGTCCGTAATAAACCAGATCCACACCGGGATAAACTGAGTCAAATTTGACGCGGGCAAAAGTCGGAATCTTTCTACGCCACGCGTTCGGATTGTTACCGATGAAGTAGTTTGCCGTGCCCGGCAGTTGATCGAGACCAACCGCATTCGCGGCTCGATTCGAACCTTCGAGCCGCAGACGAACGACGTCCAGGGCGCGCCGCAGCGGCCGACCGCTCGCATCATTTCCGGCTTCGGGCTTAACGCTGGCCAGAGAAAGCACGGCTTCTTGCGAGGTAAGGAAAAGGGCGTATCGCTGGCCTCTCGCCATGAATTTTACGCGCGAGTCCGTCTGTCCGCGATTCACCTCAAAGCTGAGCGGCAGACTGGCATAGATGGAATTCCAGGCTTTCACGTTGGCGGGCCTGCGCGCGGAAGCCGCAGAAATCCTCTTCCCTCCTGCGCCCATGATTCCAGAACCCGCACTCAGCAGGCCCAGTCCCACCAGGCAGGAGATCCAGATCAGCCGTTTTGGCGCCCCTGCAAACACCGAACGCGCCGCAGCGCAAACCTTTTCACTCACAATTATTCTCCTTGAATACGCCGGGATTTCTCGACTCTGGCCTTTTCATCTTAGGCGATCTCTCAAACGATACCAGTCAGGCTGGCCGTACTCCATTGCCATTATTGAGGCGCAACGGACAGGTTCACCGTCGTGGCCTTTTGCCAACTGCCGTTGCTTCCCAGCGTGCCCACCACAATAATCCGATAAGTATTGGACAATGTCCCCGGATTCGATGAACTGGAACCCCCACACGCGGCCACAAAAGAGCTCAGCAGGATCGCGATGACCAGAGCCGCAACCGCTGCACGGGCGCGAAAAGGTGCCGGACGACGCTTCCGCCATGAATAAATTCCGGCGACACCGAAAAGCATAACCAGAACGGCCAGGAATTCCCACCGCACGGGGAATCCCGGAGACGATCCAGGCGGAGGCCCTCCCCGTGGCAATGACGCGGACGGCGCTGTCGTCGTCACAGTAAGCTTGGAAGTCGCGGGCGTCGTCCCGTTTAATGACAGACCGGGCGGAGAAAACACGCAGGTCGTCTGATACGGATGCACCGGGCAACCCAAAAGGACGATCCCGTTAAAACCGTTCGACGGAGTCACCGTGATGGTGTAAGTGGCCGATTGCCCGGCCGTCACTGTCACCAGCGGCGGTGTGGGCGGCGTTTGCGACATCGAGAAATCCTGATAGAAGACCGACAAGGCGATGGTCGCAGTTTGATTTCCGCTCTTTCCGCTGACACTGAAGTTCTGGGGAGCGGCAAAGTCGTTGGCATCGAAGGTGCTCGGCTTAAGGCCGGTGACCGTCATGGTTGCAGTTTGTCCCGGCGAAATGCTCGCTGAAGGGAAAAAGCTGCAGGTCACCGAGATACAAGACAGGTTGATGGTGTCGCTAAAAGTGCTGGGCGCCGAGGCGGAAATGGTGAAAGTGGTCTTCGATTTGCCAACCAGCAGCACCGTGGAACGGACATTCGCCGAAAGCGAGAAGACCGGGGCGCCGGTCCCGCTCAGGGAAATCTTTTGCGGGCTGTTCGTCGCATCATCCCGGACCGTCACGCTTCCCGTCAGGACTCCGCTCTTCGTGGGCGTAAATGAAACGGTAATCGTGCAAGCCTGACCCACATTGAGTACGGATGGTCCGATCGTGAAATTGCCGCAATTATCCGTCTCCGCAAAATCACCGAGGCTGCTGATGCCGCCAATGGTTACCGGCCGGATGCCGGTATTGATCAGCTGGACGCTTTGGGACGGACTCGTGTTCCCCACGGTTTGCGGTGAAAAGGTCAGCGTGCTGGCCGAAAGCGTCAGGACACCTCCGGCCGTGACGCCGGTGCCTGTGACAGTAATCGTCTGCGGGCTGCGTGCCGCATCGTCCGCAATTGAGATCTGATCCGTCTCCGGATTCGTCTGCGTCGGCGTGAACGTCACCTGGATAGTGCAGGTTCCGCCTCCGGCAGGCACGACGGTCCCGCAGTTGTTGGTCTGACTGAAATCACCATTTGCCTGGATCTGCGTAATCGTCAAAGGCGCGCTGCCGACATTAGTCAAAGTCACGGTTTGCGGGTCGCTGGTAACGTTGAGCGTCTGGTTTCCAAAGTTCAAAATTTGGGGGCTGAGAGCCACGGCCGGGGCGTCTTGCGGGCTGACTTTGGCCACGAAAACATTGGGATTGCTCGGCGACCCCGCAAAGACGGGCTGGGATGCTCCCGAAACGACAGGAAAGTTATCGGAAGCCGTGCTTCCCGCAGCGTACGCGGCACCCGAGGCGTCCACGGCAATCGCCTGGCCGGAATCCTGGCCGCTGCCACCGAGATAGGTGGAATAGACAAGACTTCCGGACGGCCCCAGCTTGGCGACGAATGCGTCCGCACAAGTCGTTGTTGAGCAGTTGCCCGCTCCGGCAATGCCCAGAATCCGCTGCATTGCGTCAAGGAGGGGAAAGTTGCTCGATTGCGTGGAACCCGTTACGAACGCCTCGCCCGAGGAGTCCAGGGCAATGGCGTTTGCCTGGTCGGGCCCGCTGCCCCCCAATAAAGTGGAGTAGACAAGGCCGGTTGCGCCGGGCGCAAGCTTGGTGATGAAGGCGTCCCCCTGCCCGTGATTCGCAGTCTGAAAGGTGCCGGCAGTCACGGGAAAGTCAGGCGAATTCGAAGTGCCTGCCAGGTAAATGCTGCCCGTCGAGTCGAGAGCCAAAGCGTAAGCGGTGTCCGTTCCGGTCCCACCCAGATAAGTCGAAAAAACAAGTGAAGAAGTTCCTGGGTTAATCTCCGCCACAAAAGCGTCCGACGTTCCGCTCAGGGTCGACTCAAACGCGCTCTGCGTGGGGAAGTCGGAAGAGGTCGTGTATCCGGCAATGTAAGGATTGCCCGAACCGTCCAGCGCGATGGCATACGGCTCATCGCCGCCGCTCCCGCCAAAATAAGTGGAGTAAAGCAACGCCGTGCCGTCCGGAGCGAACTCCGATACGAATCCATCCGAGATTCCGTTCAAACCGACCTGCAAGGGATTCAGCGTGGGGAAATCGGCCGACTGCGTCGAGCCGGTGATGAAAGCGTCGCCCGAAGCGTCAACCGCCACGGCGCGTCCATATTCTGCCTGCGTCCCACCAAGATAGGTGGAATAGACCAGCGAAGAGCCGGATGGGTCAAGCTTTGTCAGGAAGGCGTCGCTGCCGCCGGCATTCGAAGTTTGAAACGCGCCGGAGGTGGTCGGAAAACCAATCGAATAGGTATAGCCGACTACGTAGGCGGCGCCTGTGGAATCGAGGGCGATGCCCGTCGCCACGTCGTAGTCGCCTCCGCCCAGGTAGACCGAATAGACCAGGGCGGAGCCTGAGGAATTGAACTTGGCTATAAAAGCGTCATTCCCGCCTGCAATCGCGCTCTGTCCGGTGGATGTTGTGGGAAAATCCAGCGATCCGGTTGTCCCCGTCACGTAGGCGTTGCCGCCGGCGTCCACGGCGATTCCGTAGCCGATGTCTCCGCCCGTTCCCCCCAGATACGTCGAGTACGTCAGCACCGGATCGATGACCAGCTTCTCCCCCCGGTCATATCTTCCGACGGCGAATCTCACTTCGTCCTTCCCGCTCA
>JBJKPU010000019.1:0-85028 GCA_046706005.1 Terriglobia bacterium
GCCCGTGCCACTCAATGTTTCTTCAATCGTGATTCGTGCTTCGCCGATGGCTTGCAATCGTTGTTTCGGATCTTTGTTGAGGCAGCGGCGAATCAGGCGTTGGATGGATGGTGGTGTGCTTTCCGGCTGCGCCGACCAGTCCGGGTCCTTCATGATGACGGCGGCGAGAACGTCGGAAACCGTTTCGCCGTCGAACGCCTTTTTGCCCGAAAACATTTCAAACAGCACGACGCCGAAGGACCAGATGTCGCAGCGGCGATCCACCGGCTTCGCTTTGGCCTGCTCCGGCGCCATGTAAGCGGCAGTGCCGACGATGAATCCCGCCTGCGTCATCGCCAGACTGAGCGTGGGAGAATTCGAAGTGTCGCGCGAGATTTCGTCCGGGCCCATGGCTTTGGCCAAGCCGAAATCCAAAACTTTGACTGTGCCTTCAGGAGTCATTTTGATGTTGGCCGGTTTCAGATCGCGATGCACCACACCGCGCTCGTGCGCATATTCAAGTGCTTCGGCAACCTGTTTGGCAATCGCCAGCGTATCGTCGATTTGCAGGGGCGCACGGCCGTGCGCCCCTACCGTGCCGGACCTCGTGCCCGATGAGGGCTGCGCGGAGCCGCCAATCCGTTCCGCCAGCGTCTCGCCTTCAACCAGTTCCATCACGAGTGCACGCGTGGAACCTGATTCTTCGAGCCCGTGAATCATGGCAATGTTGGGATGATTGAGCGAGGCGAGCACTTGCGCTTCGCGCTCGAAGCGCGCCATGCGCTGAGGATCCGAGGCAAAGGCCTCGGGCAAAACCTTGAGCGCGACTTCTCGATTCAGTTTGGTATCGCGCGCGCGATAAACTTCTCCCATGCCGCCCGCGCCCAGCGGCGAAAGAATTTCGTACGATCCGAGTTTGGTTCCTGTGTTCAGCACGTTATGGCGCGCCGCCGATCACTTCAGCCCTTTGACGAGATACAAGTTGGTGAGGTCGCGATAAACCGAATACACATACGTCTTGCCATCCGGAGTAATCTCAACCGGCCCGATGCCTTCCGCTCCCGCCGGATCGGTCGGGGTCAAAGTTTTCCAAAGTTCACGCTTGCCGGTTGCAAGATTCACCTTGAATATTTGTGAAGTAATCCCAAACTCCGTGACGAAAATTGATTTTCCATCCGGCGTCCATTGAATTTGGTTATCGTATTGTTCCGTGCCGGAGATGGCTCGAGGTTCACCGCCGCTCACAGGAAATAATTCATATTTCTGGTTTGTCACATTCCACGCGCAAATCCATTTACCGTCCGGCGAAACAGCGTGGTCGTGCGCAGAAAATCCTTCCGGCGTGATGGCGCTCGGGTTGCCGCCCTGCAAAGCCTGGACATAAACCCGCGGGCCGTGTCCGGGCTCTCTGCCTGTAAAGACGAACTTTTGGCCGTCCGGAAACCAGCCCGCGTTCAAATGATCTATGGAATCGTGGGTCAGTTGCCTTGGCACGCCGGCGCCGGTCGGCAGCAAAGCAAGCTGCTCGGGCAATTTGTGGGGGTCACTGGAAATGATCCATTTCCCGTCCGGAGAGATTGCAAGACCGCCTCCATCGCCCAGACGCACGGCCGGCGAACCGTCCATATTCCTGAGATAGATCGAATAGGAAGGTCCGCCGCCTTCTCCGCCTTCCGTGAAGAGCACGAACTTTCCGTCCGCCGACAAGTCACCACATTCAGACCAATCGAACCAGGAAAGTTCCTTTTCCCTGGCGTCGCCGGCTTGCTTCCCGATCATTTGCGTCTGCTCATTTTCATCCACGAGCAGGACGCGGCCGGAGCTGGAAGTGTCCATAAGCTTGAGCGAGCCGTCCACGCGGTAAATCAATCGCATCTTTCCGGAAAGCGAAACGCCGTAGAGCGCGCGGTTCGCACCCCGCGGACTGGCAGTGAACCAGACTTCATTTCCGGATGGCGACCATGCCAGTCCTCGAGCGCTGACCCAGTTATGCGTCAAGGTCTTCTTTATTCCTGCGAGATTCGCGACGGCGATGCTGCCTTCGTCGTCACCCTTGAGGGGGTGGTCTATGAAAGCCACCCATTTCCCGTCCGGCGCGATTCGGGGATCTCCGATCCATCCCTGTGTCTGGTAAAGGACCTTTCCCAGCGGAAACTCGAGAGTGTCCTTGCCATTTACAGAATGAACCACTGCCAATTGCTTGCCGTCCGGACTCCAATCCGCCCATTCGGCATTATCCAGAACTTCACGCGGCGCGCCGCCCGCCAGAGGCATCCGCGCCAGCGTCCCTCTCCAGCCAAAAACGGTGTCACCCAGGTGAGCCTTCAACAAGACGGCCAGCTCGCCCGTAGATGAAATTGAAAGCAATTCCGTCTGGTCGGCCATTCCGATGGAGCGGGATTCCGGACTGTCCGGCCGCGTGGAAAACATCTGCAACGGATCACCTTCGAAAGCCGCGGCGTAAAGGATGCTTTGCCCATCGGGCGTGAAACGCGCATTGGTGACGGTTCCCCGGCGGAAAGCGAGCCTTTGAAAGCTGGGCGCGATTTCGGTCACGCTGCGTTTGCCCAGAAAAAAGACCGCCGCGTAAGACGCGAGCAGAACCGCGGCGGCTGCCGCAATCCAGATGGTTTTGCGCGCCCGCTGAGGAGCGATGACCGGTTGCTGCTGCGAGGTTGAGGAAATTCCCGTCATCGCCGCCAGATTGAAAGCCAGGTCGCGCGCCGACTGAAAGCGCTCGGCAGGATTCTTCTCAAGGCAATGCTGCACGATGCGCTCCGCCGCGGGCGGAATCTTTTTGCCCTCGCCGGAAAGTTCCGGCGGATCTTCCTTCAGAATCGCCGCCATCGTGTCGGCGGCGGAATCCCTTTCGAAGGCGCGCGCGCCGGAAAGCATTTCGTAAAGAATCGCGCCCAAGGCGAAAATGTCCGCGCGACCGTCGGCAAGATTGCCGCGGACCTGCTCGGGCGACATGTAGCCGACGGTGCCCAGCACCATGCCGGCCTTGGTTTGCGGGCCGGCGGTGCGCGTGGGCATTTGCGAATCGTTGACGGAAGAAGCCTGCGGCTCCGCCAGCTTGGCCAGGCCGAAATCGAGGATCTTCACGCGATTGTCTTTGGTGAGGAAAATGTTCGCGGGCTTCAAATCGCGATGGACGATTCCTTTGTCGTGCGCCGCGGCCACGCCCTGCGCCGCCTGCGCGGCAATTTCAAGCGCCTTGCGCACCGGCAGCGCGCCTTCCTGCAGGCGCTCGCGCAAGGTTTCGCCTTCCAGTAATTCGGTGACGAGGAAAGGCGAGCCTTCGTGCGTGCCGATGTCATAAATGGCGAGGATGTTGGGATGATTCAGCGCCGCCACGGCACGCGCTTCCTGCTCAAAGCGGCGCAGGCGTTCGGGATCGGAGGAGAACGACGCAGGCAGAACCTTGATGGCCACGTCACGTTCGAGCCGCGTATCGCGGGCGCGATAGACTTCTCCCATGCCGCCCGCGCCCAGCGCGCCGGTGATTTCGTAGGGGCCGAGCTTAGTACCGGCAGATAGCGTCACTGCTTCTGCTCCTTCATCAGACGCTTGAGTTCTTCCGGCCAGTTGAGGATAACGTTGATCTGCGTGGGGGCCTGGGGCTTTTCAACCTCTTTGATAAAAAGAAACTGCTTTGCTCCCGGCATGACGTCGTAATAATGGCCGGAGAGATAAAAATTGCCTTGCCAGAGCATGTGCGGCGTGCCGGGAGTGAAGGTGGGCTTGGTCACGATGGGCACGGCCATCAGCTTGCTGCCATTTATATAGAACAACTCGCGTCCGTCGCGTGACCACACAGGACGCGTACCGCCGTCGTTTGAGATTTGCCATTTGCCTCCAGGGCCGGGGTACGGCTGGACATAAACTTCATTCCGGCCGGATTCATCCGATTGGTAAGCCAGCCAATGCCCATCGGGCGAGAATTGA
Organism: Terriglobia bacterium; assembly: GCA_046706005.1. GTDB lineage: Bacteria > Acidobacteriota > Terriglobia > UBA7540 > UBA7540 > JBJKPU01. Next base: position 3,928 of record JBJKPU010000019.1, read on the forward strand.
GCAACCATTTCGGTAAAGCGAGTCTTCAGGAAAGGCCGCAGTTTTCCCTTGCCGTCCAGCGGGAGAATCATGATGTCTTGTCCCGTTTCGGGGCTTTGCTCGTTGATGGCAGCCTCCTTGCCGTCCGGCGAAAAGGATGAAATGGTAATCCAATCCGGGCTTTCCGCAAGAAGCTGTTCACCTCCGCTGCCATTGGCCGGCTTCCAATAGATGCCGTACTGCCCATTGCGCAGGGACGTGTAAGCGATGTGCTTGCCATCCGGAGTCCAGAACGGATCGCGATTGTCGTTATCAAAAGTGAAGCGGCTGAGTATTCCACGCGGAATGTCGTAGGTCCAGATTGCCCATTTGGGGCCTTCAACGGTCATTGCGAGTTCGCGGCCGTCGGGCGAAAGGTCGAGGTCTTCATACGCTCCACTGGTTTTGGTCACCACCTGGGACTTTCCGCTCCGGTCCACCAGCACAACCTGGCGGTCCGTCTTTCCCTCGCTGCCGGGGACGTAGGCCAGTGTGCCGTCGTTTGAAATTGCAAGCTGGGCCACTCCACTTGCGGAATTTGTCAAAACGTTGTCGAGAACCGGCACCGGCGAGCCGGACATCTTGAGGGTTTTTGCATCAAAGGGCACGGCCATCAGGGAGCTGCCCTGCGAGTAGGCCAGATAACCTCCGGGCACATAGTGAGGCGAAGTGCCATTGCGGATCAGCGTCTGCCATTTGCCGGTCTTGAGCGACAGGGCGGCGACGCTGGCGCCGCTCGTTCCAAACCCGCGAGAATCCATGAAAAGCAGAGCCTCTCCACCGGGCAAAACCTGCGGAAAGAGATGTTCCGCCTCTCCCCGGCTGCTGTCCGGTCTGGTCAGGTTTTGGCAATTCCCGCCGGAGCCGGGCACCTGCATCAGGCCATTGAAGTGCGTGCTGCTGAAATAGATGTTCCCGTTCGCCGACCAACTGCCGGGATAGTTGTCGTAACCTGTACAAAGAGTTTGTACCGGCCCGCCCGCCAGAGAGACTTTCCTTAACTCGGCAAGGGCCGCAGAAGAATTGTAGAGAACAAATGCCACCGATTGCCCGTCGGGCGAAAAGAAAGGACTGACTCCTTCGTCAGTCCCGGCAATGGGAGTGGTCGTGAAGCTATCAAGGCGACGCTGGTAAAGCTGAACCTTGCCGTTTTTTCCAGCTGAGAAGACAAGGTCGGTCCCATCGGGCGAAAGGGCGATGTCCGGAAGCACAGAAGAAGAAATGGTCAAGTCGGACGGAATCGCGATGCTGAGGTGCCGCACGCGCTTCGGCAGCGGTTTGGTTCCCAGGAAACTGAAAACAGATACGGCCGCGAGAGCTACAGCCAGCACGCCCGCAATGGCCCAGGGCAGCGCGCGGCGCGCGGACGTCGTGGCATGGGCCTCCGGCCCATGATCCGTCACGGGCGAGACGCCCGTGCCACTCAGCGTTTCTTCAATCGTGATGCGCGCGTCGCCGATGGCCTGCAAGCGCTGCTTCGGGTCCTTATTCAGGCAGCGGCGGATGAGTTCACTAATGCGCGGAGGCGTGTCTGCCGGCAGCGCGTTCCAGTCGGGTTCGCTCTTGATGACCGAGGCCAGAACATCCGAAACCGTCTCGCCTTCAAAGGCCTTCCTGGCCGAAAGCATTTCATAGAGCACGACGCCGAACGCCCAGATGTCCGCTCGCCGGTCAGTCGGTTTGGCTTTGGCCTGTTCCGGCGCCATGTACGCTGCCGTTCCGATGATGAATCCCGCCTGCGTCATCGCCGCGCTGAGTGTGGGAGAATTTGAGATGTCCCGTGCCGCCTCATCCGGGCCCATCGCTTTGGCGAGGCCGAAATCGAGAACTTTGACCGTTCCTTCGGGGGTGATTTTGATGTTGGCCGGTTTCAGATCGCGATGGATCACGCCACGCTCGTGCGCGTATTCGAGCGCTTCGGCAACCTGTTTGGCAATCGCCAGCGATTCCTGTAGGGGCAATTCATGAATTGCCCCTACGCTTCCGGATAGGGCGCCCGAGGCGCGGCCCGCCGCGCCGATTCGTTCCGCCAGCGTCTGGCCTTCAACCAGTTCCATGACCAGAGCGCGCGTGGAACCGGATTCTTCCAAACCGTAAATTGCAGCGATGTTGGGATGATTGAGCGAGGCAAGCACCTGGGCTTCGCGCTCGAAGCGCGCCATGCGCTGCGGATCGGCGGCAAAGGCCTCGGGCAGGACCTTGATGGCGACGTCGCGATTCAGTTTGGTGTCGCGGGCCCGATAAACTTCTCCCATTCCACCCGCGCCGAGCGGCGAGACAATTTCATATGGCCCGAGTTTGGTCCCCGTCCTAAGTGGCATAAGTAAGTTTGACCGATTATAGCCGCTAGCTCGCGCGACTCCAACAATTTCGTGCCTTCGACGGGCGAAGGGAAATCAGATCTCAAGCTGTTGGGGAGAGTTTACTGTCCCGGATGCCGCTGACGTGAGGAGCCTTTCTTGGGGACACGAACGCTTGCGTTGCCTGTCCGCCCGCGTTCCTGAAGGCGCGCCTTTTCGAGATTCATTCGGCGGCTGGTCCGTTTGCCGAGCTTTTGATTAAGAAATCGGCCTTTGCCCATCGAAGTAATACCGACAATTCTTTTTGGCCTGTCCACGCCGGGCGGGTTTCGCCGCGGTGATGGTTACAGACGGCCGTCCGGGACCGGGTTCTGGTCAGGCGTTTCCGCCTGGCCGGAGGTGGCGGCGGTAATGTGGTCCGAAGACGTGATGAAAGTTCCGGAAATGCGGTCGTGCCACGTGAGACCGTCGCTATCCACGAAGGCCCAGATGAAACCCAGCATCAGGGCGCCCGCTGAAATCAGGCATCCCACGGCGCGCCAGAGGGCGTCGCGCAGGGAGGGTTCCTTCCCGTTGCTGGCGCGGATTTCGAGGCCCATCCAGATCAGGCCCGGCGTGGAAGACATCATCGCAGTTATGACGCTGAAATAGAGCAGGGTGAAGATGCAGGTGATGAAAGCGATCACGGCAAGGTCGAGTGAGTCGCGCAAGAGGCGGCCGCCGGTCCGCCAGAAGATGAGCGCGAAAACTCCTGCGCCAGCAAGAAGAACCGCCGCGTCCAGGAGTCCGGCGAGGAAGCGCTGCCCCGGCTTTGCCACTGCGCCGGGAGAATCTCCCGCATAAGGACCGTTGCCTACCGTGGCCTGGAGCGAAGGCGATTCCACAACGATGGCGACCGGCGCGGGCGCAGCCTCGCGGGTGGAAGGAGCTTCATCCGGGGGAGTGGACGGCTGGTCATACCAGAGGCTTACTTCATCGATTCTGGACGGCCGGGGCCGGGGAGCGGATTCTGCCTCCAGCCCGGCGGGGTCGAGCGGCGGGAGCGCCGCAGCTCTGACAGGAAAATCCATGCCCGGAAGGCTTTCGGCCTCGCGCGAAATCCCCGCGGCATCAAAATCGAATTCCAGACTCCCGCCGGCTTCGTCTTTGCCGTCCTGCTGCGTGCGACGCCGGCGAAAGCCCTGGACCCGCTTTGAAACCTCCGCCTGCCAATTGACTGTCTCCGCCGCGCGGGGCTCGGCCGGGGCAGGAAGCGAAATCGGGCCGCGAACGGGCATCGGCGCAGCTTGAAAGATTTCGGGCGCTTCCGCCGGCAAGGGCTGCTCCGCTTCGATGGATGGAGCAGGCTTTGCCGGAGCGCTGATGGGAGCGGAAAGCGAGGCCGGGCGTGGCGTGGCCGTTGCGGGGAACGGCTCTCCGCATTTTTTGCATTGAGGCAGACCGGGAAAACTAACGTAGCCGCATTTCGGGCACTTCACGGGGAGTCTCGAGCCTCCGTCAAACCTCCGAACCGGGCGGAGCCATCTTAACAAATTCGCAGGCTGCCGCGAAAGCCTTTCGAGTAAAATGGTGTGCCCGCGGCTCGCTAATGAGATTCTCGATTCGCAAATGTCGAACCCAGCTCGGCCGGACCTGGCGCACTTTATCTCTGATTGCAGCGGTCTGGCTGAGCCCCGCCCCGGGGATTCTGGCCGCAGGCGGGCCCGCGCCGCAGCGCCCGGCTCCAAAGCTTCCCGCCCACCTGGTCCTCCGCGCTGACCGGGAAGAGATGCAGAAAGACGTGTACCAGCTCCACGGCCACGTCCGCATGACCTATCAGAATGTCGTGATGACGTCCGATGAAGCTTCCTACAATTCCACGACCGGCGAGGCGGTGGCGACAGGGCACGTCGTTTTTACCGCGCCCGGCCAGCGCCTGGAAGCGCAGGAAGCTCACTACAACGTGGAGACCGGACGGGGATGGTTCATTCACGCGCACGGGACAATCAGTCCGCGGCTGCATCCCCGCCGGCACGTGCTCCAGACGAGCCGTCCTTTCCGCCTGGAGGCCCAAAAGGTGGTTCGGCTGGATGAATCCAACTACATCATTGAGCACGGCCGCGTGACCTCGTGCGATCGGCCGGGCAAAGGCTGGACGATTTCCAGCCGCAAGGTTCACGTGATCGTGGACGACAAAGTGGTGGCGCACGATGCCGTTGTACACTTCTTCCGGGCTCCGGTCTTTTATCTGCCCGTCATGGTTGAGTCCATCAAGCCTTCGCCGCGGCAATCGGGTTTTCTGCTTCCGGAGGTCGGGAATTCATCACAAAAAGGCCTGATCCTGGGCGACGGATTTTTCTGGGCCATCAATCCCAGCGCCGACCTTCTGCTCGGAGTTGAGAATTACAGCATACGAGGCCTGGCGCGAATGGGACGTTTTCGCGCCCGCCCCAGCGCCACGAGCGATCTGACGGTCAACTACTTCGGCGTGAACGATCACGGCAGCGGACCCCTTCGCCAGCAGCGCGCGCCGGGCAACAGCCTGCAGGCGAACGGCGAAGTGCGGGACCTGGGATACGGCTTCCGCGGAGTGCTCGATGTGGATTACGTCAGTTCACTCGCTTTCCGTCTCGCGTTCACGAATAATTTCTCGGAAGCGGTCAGTTCCGAGGCTCATCAGCGCGGCTTCGCCACCAAGAATTTTGACGCTTACAGCATCAACTTTGATGTTTCGCGCTACCAGGACTTCCTGTCCTCGGCGCAGACGCCCGGTAATTCCGTGGTGATTCAAAAAGCTCCGGAAGTTTCTTTCTCCGGCATTGACCGGCAGATCGGACGCTCGCGGTTCTATTTTTCCTTCGACACCTCGGCCGGCGCCGTGGGCCGCACCGAGCCCGGCTTTCAAACGCCCGATCTCGCTTCGCGGTTCGATCTTAACCCCGAGCTCACGCTTCGAGTGCCTTCCTTCTGGGGCTTTCACCTAACGCCGACGGCAGGGTTCGAAACCACCCATTACGGCACCAGCCGCGCGCCCGGCCAAACTCCCCTGAATCGCGTCCTGGGCGAGTTTTCGGTTGACCTTCGCCCGCCTTCCTTCGAGAAGGTTTTCAGCAAGCCGCATTTCGGTTACAAATTCAAGCACGTCATCGAACCCGACATTACTTATCGTCTGGTGCGGGCGACCGATCCCCAGGACCTCATGGACGTGGTACGCTTCGACAGCCTGGACACGCTGGCGGAAACCAGCGAGATTGAATACTCGCTGACCAACTCCATTCTGATGCGCAAGGACGTTCCCGCCGGTTCGACGGACACGCCGCAGGCCCGCGACCTGATTTCCTGGCAGCTCTCGCAGAAATATTATTTTGATCCCACGTTCGGCGGCGTGCTGCAGAGAGGGCAGACGGTTGCTTACGCGCCCACCCTTTCCCTGACCGGCTTTGCTTTCCCCGGCGGACGCAACCTTTCACCCATCGTCTCCGTGCTGAAGGTCTCGCCCTTTTCGAATTACGATACGGAAATGCGGGCCGACATCGACCCCTACGGCCGGGGCGTGCTGAACGCCGGCATCAGCTCTAATATCCGACGCAAGTACTTCGGTCTTCAGTTGACCGATTTCTTCATCAACCGGACGGCGGGCCTGCCGGCCCAGCCCACTTCGCCCACGCCGGCTCCGCTCTCCACCTTGCCGTCTTTCAACCTGCTGCGCACGGTCGCCACTCTGGGTGACTCCAGCCGCCGCGGCTTCAGCGGCGCCTTTGGAGTCGATTACAACTTCGCCCAGGGCGTGGCCCAGCAGATGGTGAGCCAGGTCAGCTACAATTTCTCCTGCTTTGCGATAGACTTTGAGTACCGGCGGTTTGACCTGGGGCCGCTGCGGCGTGAAAATCAGTTTCGCGCCGCCATCTCACTGGCCAACGTCGGCTCGTTCGGCAATTTCAAGCCGCGCGAAAAGCTTTACTAGCGCGATTCGCGCGCGGAGCGAAAGCCATGTCCTTTCCAATTCATCGTCCCCGCCGGCTGCGGCGCACAGAAGCGCTGCGCGGAATGGTCCGGGAAACCAGGCTCAGCGCACGTTCCCTGGTCTATCCGCTGTTTGTCTGCCCGGGCTCGGGCGTGAAGGACGAGATTCGATCCATGCCCGGCAATTTCCGCTGGTCGGTGGATTTGCTGGTTGAGGAATGCCGTTCGGCGTTCGACCTCGGCATTCCCGCCGTGATCCTTTTCGGAATTCCCGAGTCGAAAGACGAAGTGGGCTTCGGCGCCTACGATCCGGAAGGCATCGTGCAGCGCGCCGTGCGGTCGGTCAAGAAAGCGCTGCCCGATCTGCTGGTCATCTGCGATCTTTGCCTGGATGAATACACCAGCCACGGCCATTGCGGGCTCATCAAGAACGGCGAAGTGGATAACGATTCGACGCTGGAGCTGCTTGCGCGCACGGCGATCACGCAGGTTGAGGCCGGGGCGGACATTGTTGCCCCTTCCGACATGATGGATGGGCGCGTGGGCCGCATCCGGCGCGAGCTCGATACGCGCGGCTATTCGCAAACGCCCATTCTTGCTTATTCCGCCAAATACGCTTCCGCCTTCTATGGACCTTTTCGCGAGGCGGCCGACTCCGCGCCCAAATTCGGCGACCGCAAGTCCTACCAGATGGACCCGGCCAATCAGCGCGAAGCGATCCGCGAAATCGCGCTCGACATTGAAGAAGGCGCGGACATCATTATGGTGAAGCCGGCGCTGCCTTATCTGGACATTCTGGCGCTCGCTCGCCGGGAATTCGACGTTCCGCTGGCCGCTTACCAGGTGAGCGGGGAATTCTCGCTGATTGAAGCCGCCGCCCGCGCCGGATGGGTGGATCGTGAGCGCACGATTCTGGAAAGTCTGACCTCCATTCGTCGCGCCGGCGCCGACATCATTCTCACTTACTTCGCCAAGGAAGTTGCGCGGAAGCTCGGATGCTGAGAAGGCGCTCGCTTGCGGTAAATCCGAGCGGCCGGCGGCGCGCCCGCGGGCTGGCCGCTTCCGGAGCGCTCGTCGCTGCCGCGCTTCTTTCACTCGCAACCATCACCCAAGCGCGCGAGCCGCGCAGCCTCGAAAGACAAGTCAAGGCGGTTCTGGATTCGACGCCGGCGAGCAACGGCTTTTGGGGAATCGTCGTCGCCGAATTGCCCGGCGGCAAGCGGCTCTATTCCCGTAACGCCACGCACCTTTTCCAGCCCGCATCCAATCTCAAATTGTTTACCACGGCGGCGGCGCTTGAAAAACTCGGCCCCGATTTCACCACTCTCACCACGGTCGAGTCCGATTCGCCACCCGATTCCGAAGGCCGCGTGAAGAATCTCTACATTGTGGGACGCGGCGACGCAAACTTCGCTTCCAGCCGCGTTCTGCCTTATCAGGGACCGAAAACGAAGAAGGTTCCGCAGCTTTCGCTCGACGCCATTGCTGATCTTGCCCGGCAGATTGCCGCGAACGGCGTGCGCGTGGTCACGGGAAATCTGATTGCCGACGACAGCTACTTTGTTTATGAGCCCTACCCGCCGGACTGGGCGGTGGACGATCTGGCCTGGGGATACGGCGCGCCGGTCACGGCGCTGGTGTTCAATGACAATACGCTGCTGCTTGATGCCCAGCCCGCCGCGGCTCCGGGCTCGATGGCCACCGTCAGGCTCGAGCCGGTGGACGGTGGCTACAGGATCACAAACCTTCTTCTGACCACGGCACCCGGCACGGAGAGCGACGTGGAACTGGCGCGCGGTCCCGGCTCGAACAGCCTGGAAGTTTACGGCAGCATTGCCGCAGGCGCGCCCGCGGATGAAGAAACGGTGGCTGTCCAGGATCCGTCACGGCTGATTGCCGAGCTTCTGCGCCAGGATCTTGAGAAAGAAGGCATTCACGTCGAAGGCGAAATCGAAGCTCATCACGCCCTTCCGCGATCCGCTCAAAGCCTTTCGCAAGCGAGCAGGAACAATGTCGGTGCGCAATCGGCAAAGCGCGACGTTCTGGCCCGGCACAGTTCGCGGCCGCTGCGCGAGGACATTGTGCTGACCGACAAAGTCAGTCAGAACCTCCACGCGGAAATCCTGCTGCGGCAGCTGGGCCGCAAAATGGAAGGGCAGGGAAGCCGCGAAGCCGGACTGAAGGCGCTCGATGAGTTCACGGGAAGTCTGGGAATTCCGAAAGGTGAATTGGCCATTGCCGACGGTTCCGGCCTCTCGCGCCAGGATTTGGTTGCGCCTGACGCTATTGTGACGTTGCTCGTCGCCATGGCCCGCTCGCCGAATATTGCGGATTTTTTCAAAGCGCTTCCCGTGGCGGGAGTGGACGGCACGCTTTCCGGGCGCTTCAAAGGCACGCCGCTTGAAGGACGGCTCCACGCCAAAACAGGGACCATCGAGCACGTTAATTCTCTTTCGGGCTACATGGAACTGCCGCATGGGAAACGCCTGGCCATCTGCATCATCGGGAACGCCGACCCGCTCAAATCCGGGCAGGCGGAACAGATTGTGGACAGGATTGCGCTTCTGATTTACCGGTATTACGCCCGGCGGCACGGCCGGTTGTTTTAACGAGAGCGATGAAAACTGTTACCGTATTCGGCAGTTCGATTCCCGGTCCCGGGACTCCTCTTTACGCGGAGGCGCTGCGGCTGGGCAAGATGCTTGCCGAGGGCGGATTTGCCGTCGCGAACGGCGGCTATGGCGGATTGATGGAAGCGACGGCGCGCGGCGCGCGCCAGGCCGGCGGACATACGGTCGGCGTCACCTGCACGCTCTGGCCGTCGAAGGCGAACGAATGGATTGAAGAAGAGATTCGCACCGCGTCATTTTCCGAGCGGCTCGTCACGCTGATTGAAAGCGGCGACGCTTACGTTGTGATGCCCGGTGGAACCGGAACCCTGGCCGAGCTGGCGATTGCGTGGGAGATGATGAACAAATCCTCACTGCTGCGCACGGTCGGGGGTCGCAAGCCGCTGCTGGTCATCGGGCCTTACTGGCAGCCCGTCATCGAATGCCTGCGGCAGGAAGCGGCGCTGGGCGCGCTGAATCGCGAAATGGACGTGCCGGCGATGAAAATCGTGACGCGGGTCGAGAGCGTCGAGCAGGCCGTTGAGCGGCTCAAGGAGCAGATTCGCGACTGACCAAAACCGGAAATCTCCCGCCATGAATGAAGAACCTTCTCTCGCAACTGCCGACACCGCCTTCTCGCTGAACACTTTGGAATTCGGCGAAGTGCAGGAACTGCTCGGACGCTTTCTTTCCGGCCCTCTGAGCGCGCCAGTTCTTTCCTCCGTGCTTCCGTCGAGCGACCCGGCGGAAATTCAGGCGCGGTTTTCTCTGGTAGACGACGCCATCAAGGTGCTTCGCGCCGGGCCGCGTCCTTCGCTCGCGAGCCTTCAGGATCCGCGCCCCATCCTGGAGCGCCTCCACGTCGAAGGCGTGGCTTGCACGGGTCCGGAGATTTTGGCTGTCGTCGCCGTGGCGCGCGCGGCGCTTGGAACCCGTCAGTCGTTCACAAAAAGCCCTTTTGCGGCGCTGGCATCGCTCACCGCACGCATTGCGGATTTCCGCTCGCTCATCACCGCGCTGGACGGAAAGATCAATCCCGACGGCTCGCTTGATTCTTCCGCCAGCCCTGAGCTGGCCCGCGTTCGCAAGGCGATTGAAAATCATCGGCACGAATTGCGCGTCCAGCTCGATCGTTTGGTGCGGCGCCTCAGCCAGGACGGCATTCTGCAGGATGCCGTCATCACGCTGCGCAACGACCGCTGGGTGATTCCCGTGCGCGCCGAGCAGAAGCGCCGCGTGCGAGGCGTGATTTACGGCGCAAGCTCGTCGGGCGCGACGGTTTATCTGGAGCCGCTTGAAACTGTCGAGCTCAACAACGAACTGGTTGAGCTTCAGGACCAGGAGGCGGCGGAAATCCAAAGATTGCTCGGCGTGTTCACGGAAATGTTGCGCGCGCGGCATCCTGAGCTTGCGGAGGCGACGGAAATTTTGAGCGAGGTCGATCTCGCTTTCACCAAGGCCGAATTCGCCCGTAACTATGACGCCTGCCTGCCGCGGTTCTCCGCCGAAAGATCGCTGGTGCTGCGCGAGGCGCGGCATCCTGTTTTGCAGGAAGCGCTCGCCAAGTCGGACGCCAAACCAGTGCCACTGACCATCGAAATCGAAAGTCCCAAAACCATGATGATTATCAGCGGCCCGAACACCGGCGGCAAAACGGTGGCGCTCAAAACAGCGGGAATCTGCGTACTGATGGCGCAAGCGGCCGTTCCCGTGCTCGCGAGCGAAGCGCGGCTACCGATTTTTACCCGCGTACTCGCCGACATCGGCGATCAGCAGTCGATCCAGGAAAATCTGAGCACTTTCTCCGCCCACATCACGAATATCGAGCGCATGCTCAAGACCGCCGGCCCGGACGATATGGTTTTGCTGGACGAACTCGGCGCCAGCACCGATCCTGGCGAGGGCGCGGCGCTCGGGCTGGCGCTGCTCGATGAATTCCGAACCCGGCGGACGATGACTTTTGTGACCACGCACCTGGCGCGTCTCAAAAGCTATGCCGCGGGCGCAACAGAGGTGGTGAATGCGGCGATGGAATTCAATGAGGCGACACTCCAGCCTGCTTATCGCCTGCTGATCGGCTTGCCCGGCAAATCGAGCGCGCTTGAGATCGCCGCGCAGCTTGGTCTGCGGCCGTCCATTCTGACCCGCGCGCACGAACTGCTGGATCCGGCGGAAGCGGAAGCCTCGCGCCTGCTCGCCTCGCTGCAGGAGCGGCAGATTGAGCTCGACCGCGAACTGGCTGCCGGCGCCCGGGCCCGCGCCGATTTCGAAGCGCGCGCCGCCGCCGCGGAGCGTCAATTCGAGCAGGAGCGCCACGCCAGGCTGAAGGAGCTGGACAAGAAGTTTCAGGAGACGATCCGCGAGGTCGAGCGGCGCTGGGAAGAGACCGTGGATGAATTGCGCGCCGAAGCGGAAGCGCGGAAAGCGGGCAAACGCCTGGAGCGGAAAGTGGCGGCCGTCAAGGAAACGGTCCGGGAGGAATGGAACGCGCAGGTGCTGGAGACGTTGGGCGCTCCTGCGGAAGAAGAAAAGCAAATTGAGCAGCGGCCCGTCCGCGTGGGCGACCAGGTTCGCCTGCCCAATCTCTCCGCGCCCGCCACGGTGACGGCGGTGATTGACGAGGAGCATCTGGAAGTAGAAGCCGGCCGGCTGAGGATTCGCGTGCGCGGAGACGAAGTGAAAATCTTGCCGAAAGCCAGGGCGAGCGAAAAGCCTTCGAGGCCGCCGGGAGTGCGACTGGAAGGAGCCGCTTCAGACGTGCCGCTGGAAATCAACCTGATTGGGACAACGGCGGAAGAAGCGCGCGAGACGGCGGACGAATTTCTCGACCGGGCTTATGTGGCGGGCCGTTTTCGCCTGCGAGTCATTCACGGCCACGGAAAAGGAATCTTAAGAAGGACTCTGCACGAGCTGTTTGCCTCCCACCCGCACGTTGAAAAATTTTATCCCGCTCCGCAGAACGAAGGCGGAAGCGGCGCGACTATTGTCGAACTGAAAGTGTAAATTCGCCGGTCCCCGCAGTTATGACCAAATTCTTCGGAGCATGATCCATCCATATGGCGCGCGGCCTACCGTTCTTCAGGCCGTTCCTGCCCGCCGCCGCTGCAAACTTGTCGCGGAGCCGAAGCGTGTCCAGTGCAATGCGGAGGTTGACTCCTACCCTGGCAAGGTCGGAAAGATCGCCAAGGTCGATCGGGCCGGCCACATTCACCTGCGCCAATTCTTCGGGCGGCGCGACCACCGTGGACAAGCCGTGTTTGGAGGCCTTCGGATGCTCGTGAGGGACGGCAGTCGCGTTTGCCTTCGCACCGGCCGGGGGATCCACGGCTTTCGGCGCCGCCGCCTTCGTTTCCCGGGACGCCTGAGGCGCGAGCATGAATCCGACACCCACGCGATTAAGCAATCGCGACATCGCACATGCTACGGCGAGAGAAATGAGCAGCAGCAATACCGAAATCGGCAATGCCAGTAACGTTCCCCGTGATGTGCCGGATAGTCTCATGGTCTTCCTCCTTCCATCCAGGACTCTGCCGAAAGAGTAGCGACGAAGGTCCTCACTCGGGCTTGCTGCCGCTCTTGCCGGAGGGTGTGTGTTCGGGTCCGCTGCGATGCTGCAATACGCCCGGCGGAATCCCGAACTTTCCGCCCATTCCGCCCAGTTCGTTCAGATTGATCGGGCCGACGAGGTTCACGACCGTCAGTTCTTTGGGCTCCGCGCTGACAATGGCCATGCCGACGGTTTCGCCGCCCTCATTCATCACGCAAATGTTCGTAATCTCGCCGCTCTTCTTGTCCTCGGTCGTCACAATGCTCTTCCACCCGGAGGTGCGGAGTTGTTTGAGGATGCCTTCCACGTCGCTCCGGCTATACTCGCCCGGCTTTGAAAACTCGTAGGAGCGGACGTAAATGCCCTTCAGGTGCTTGAGCATTTGCTCCTGTTTTGCCGGAACATGCCCCGAGGCAAGCTGCAGTGAATTTGAGTCCAGATTCACATTGGTCACGTCGGACGCTTTGGCTGCAAGGCCGTCCAGAGCGCTCAGGTCGAGTTTGGCGCTTTGGGCCAAGGCGGCCGGAGCGGCCAGGGACAGCGGGATGAAGATCCCCAGGGTCAAAAAAACGACAAGCGGCATCAGCTTTCTTGCAAGGCTTCTCATGGTTCCTCCTCTGACGAAACAGATTTTGCGGGATCGCCAGGGACCGAGTGGCCCGCGCCCGCAACGCGAGCGAACGCTTCATTGAGTTTCTGATCGGCGATGCGCAAGGCGACCAGCGCCTGCTGGCCGTCGCGCTGCGCCTCAATTCTTTGCCGCACGCGCTGCTGGTGAACTACAAGGCCGATCACCAGGACTACTGCCGCAGCGCTTGCCGCCAGCCAACGCAAGGCCGGCGCTTTAAAGAACATCGATAATGGCTTCCAACGGGCGCTGCGCTTGTCTTCGATGCGCGATATCACCCGTCGTGAGAATCCCTCCGGCGGTTCCTGCCGCCGCAAAGCTTCGCGAAGCATGTCCTCAAGCGGCTTCATACTCTGACTCCTCCCGCGATCCGGACCAGTTTCGATTGCAGCACGGCCAGCGAGCGCCGGAGGCAGCTCTTGACCGTATTGACCGGCATCTCCATGACCTCGGCGATTTCGTGCAATTCCAGATCTTCCTGAAATCGCAGAATGACGGCCATTCGCTCGCGCGGCGGCAGCGTCAGCAACACACGCCGAAGCTTTTCCTCAAGCAGCGGGTCATCCGGCATCGAATCAGGCGCCGCGAGGTCCGGCGCGTCATCCAGGCTGATCTGATGCGGTTCCTGTCTGCGCAAGCGGTCGATGGAGCGGTGCGTGGCAACACGCCGCAGCCAGAACCGCAAATGTGACGGCGACTTTATTTTTCCCAGGCTTCGATAGAGTTCCATAAAGACTTCCTGTGCCAGCTCTTCGGCCTCGGCGGGGTCGCCCAGAAAATGGCACGCAATGCTGAAAACCATCGACTGGTGGGCGCGGACCAGTTCCTCGAAGGCCCGGCCGTCACCCTGGGCCGCGCGCCGCAGCTGCTCTCCGAATCGTTCAACCGCCGCATCGTCCAACCGAATGGCCTCCTACTATTTCAATACGCGGTAGCCCTGCCAAAAGGTACAAAATTCTGGGTATGGCGGGCTCGTTACTGGTCAAGCTTGTTATGGGTGCCCTGCGAGGCGCACTTTGCGCAACGTGCAGCCGAGAGAGACATCTAAAAGACTTTAGGTTCGCAGGTGAAATCCGCTAACATGGGCGAAAGAGATCTTTTAGGGAGTCGAGGCGAGAAGATGCCCGGCGAACAGGGGGAAAAATGGGAATGATATCGGATCAGGACGCGATTGAGATTCGCCAGCGGCTGGAAGGCATGGTGAATCCCGTGCGCCTGGTCCACTTCACGCAGGAACTGAATGTTGAACACGGGCGGGAAACGCGTGAACTGCTCACGGAACTGGCGGCGCTCAGTGAAAAGCTTTCCATCGAAATCCACGACTTCCTGCTCGACAAGGAACAGGTCGGGGAATACAAGGTGGACAAAGTTCCGGCCACGGTGGTGCGAAACGGCCAGGATTACGGCATCCGCTTTTACGGCATTCCCGCCGGCTACGAATTTTCGACGTTGCTGGACGCGATTCTCAGCGTCTCGTCAGGCGAATCGGGGCTCAAGGAGGAAAGCAAACAGAAACTTCGCGCTCTTGCGAGCCCGATGCATCTGGAAGTCTTCGTCACTCCGACGTGACCGCACTGCCCGAGGGCCGTGCGCCTGGCACATTCGTTCGCCATGGAAAGCCCGCAGATCACCGCTGATTGCGTGGAGGCCACGGAGTTTCCCGACCTCGCAGGGCTTTACCGCGTCTTTGCCGTTCCCAAAACGGTCATCAACCGGGAAAATTCTTTCGAGGGGGGCCTGCCGGAGGATTTTTTCCTGGAGAAGGTGCTGGAAGCACTTCCGCCGCCGGCGGACGCGGCGCCGCCTGACGAATCCTGATTGCGGATTTCAGTGGGCTAATACTTCAGCACGGAGTGCACGTCGTACTTGGCGAGCTTCTTGCGGCCCTTCAGGAAGTCGAGCTCAATCAGAAACCCGAATCCGCAAAGCTTTCCGCCGACGGATTCAACCAACTGCGCCACTGCTTCCGCCGTCCCGCCGGTGGCGAGCAGATCGTCAATTACCAGAACGTTCTGTCCTTTGCCGATAGCGTCGCGGTGCATCTCCAGCGTGTCCTTGCCGTACTCCAGCGTGTATTCCACGTGCGCGGTTTCGGCGGGCAGCTTGCGCGGCTTCCGGACGGGCACAAATCCCGCGTTCAGCCGGTAGGCGACCATGGGCGCGAAAATAAAGCCGCGCGCTTCGATGCCGATCACGCGGTCAATCACCCGGCCCACGTAATTGTTGGCGAGCAGGTCCACGGCCCAGTGCAGGCCGACGGGATCCTTCAGCAGCGTCGTGATGTCGTAAAAATTAATTCCCGGCTTGGGAAAGTCGGGAACTTCTCGAACCAGTTTCTTCAGATCTTCCACTTTTCCTCCAATGCTTTGTTCGCTCCATCATTCAATCGCGAATTGCTTGCACCGCTTATCGAGCTCTTCTTCGGATTCCCGGATGTTTTCAACCCGGGCGCTGCGCGGACCTTCCGAGAGCCGCCGCTTGAATTCCTCAAGCTGCGCGGGCTCGCCGACGGCGTAAGCTTCCACCGTGTCGTCCCACTTGTTGGTGACGTAGCCCGAAATCCCCAGTTCCTTCGCGGCGTGCAGCGTGAAAAACCGGAAACCCACGCCCTGTACGCGGCCCGTGATCACGTATTTCCTCGCGACCCTCATCGGTTCTCACCGGCGATGTCAGCCTTCCAATTGCTTTTGAACTTTGGCGTCTTTTTCGTCCACGGAATGTTTCAGGCGCTCCTTGTGCTCGTCCAGTTTCTTCGCCAGTGCGGCATCGGCCGTGGCGAGAATCTGAACCGCCAGCAGCGCCGCGTTAATTGCTCCCGCCTTGCCGATTGCGGTACAGGCCACGGGCACGCCGCCCGGCATTTGCACGATGGCGAGCAACGCATCGAATCCGGCCAGCGCCGTCGTGGCCATGGGCACGCCGATGACCGGCAGCGTGGTTTCCGCCGCAACCACTCCGCCCAGGTGGGCCGCGCCGCCCGCGCCGATGATGATGACCTTCAGCCCGCGATCTCGCGCCGTGCGCGCGTACTCAGAAGTGCGGGCGGGCGAGCGGTGCGCTGAAATCACGTGCATCTCGTATGCCACGCCGAATTTCTTGAGCGTCGCGCCCGCTTCCGTCATGACGGGAAAGTCGGTGTCACTTCCCATCAGGATGCCGACCAGAGGTTTACGTTCTTCTGCCATTAATTTCGTCTCCTGTGGATTGAGGTTTGCGGCGCGCCGCAGGGGCGGCCCGGGCCGGGTCATGAAGCGTGAAAATTTCCCGGTGGCCGTTCAAAGTTGACTGATTCTCTTGGGCCCTTCTGGCGGCGCAAGCCGCGCGCGCCGATGTCACGCCGGTAGTGCATGCCCGGGAAGCTGATTTTGTCGACGGCGGCGTACGCTCGTCCGATGCTGGCCTCCAGGCTTTCGGCGCTCGCCGTCACGCCCAGCACCCGTCCGCCCGCCGTCAGCAGGTTTTCTTCGTCGAAGGCCGTTCCCGCATGGAAAACCTTCACGCCGCCCTGAGATTCGGCCGCTTCAACGCCGGCGATGGCTTTGCCGGTTTCCGGCTTGCCCGGATAACCTTTCGAAGTCAACACCACGCAAACCGCCGGATTCGGACTCCAGCGAGCTTCGACCGGTCCCAGGTCTCCGTTGAGCCCGGCCAGGAAAAGATCGACCAGGTCCGAGCGCAGGCGCATCAGCGTGGGCTGGGTTTCGGGGTCACCGAGACGCACATTGTATTCCAGAACTTTCGGCCCCTCGGCGGTGAGCATCAGGCCGCAATAAAGGAAACCGTAATAGGGCGTTCGCGCCGCCGCCATGCCTTCGAGCGTGGGGATGACGACCTTTCGTGTAATCTCTTCGCGCAGCGAGGCGGAAACCAGCGAATCCTCGCTGTAGGCGCCCATGCCGCCCGTGTTGGGGCCGCGGTCATGGTCAAGCAAAGCCTTGTGGTCCTGCGCCGGCGCGAGATTCAGAATCCCTCCGCGAATGTCCGCCAGCACGATGAAGGACATTTCTTCGCCGACCAGGCACTCTTCAATCACCACCTGCTCACCCGCCGCGCCCAGCGACTTTTCCCGCATCATGGCGGTCAGCGCCTTTTCGGCCTCATCTCGCGTACTGGCTACCACCACGCCTTTTCCGCCGGCCAGGCCATCCGCCTTGATGACGGCTGGAATGCCGATTTTTTCGAGAGCCGCCATTCCCTCATTCAAATCGCGGGCGACCAGGAAGCGGGCCGTTGGAATTCCTCGTTCCTCCATGAACCGCTTGGAGAAAATCTTGCTCCCTTCGAGTTTCGCCGCCGCCTTCGTGGGGCCCACAATCGGGCTGCCCGCCCGCTCGAACTCGTCCACCACGCCGGCCACCAGAGGCGCTTCCGGCCCCACGACCGTCAGCTTGACGTTCAGGCGCTTCGCCAGCGCCAGCATCTCCGCCGGGTCGCTCAGGTTGACGGGAAAGCATTCAGCTTCTGTTGCGATGCCGGCGTTCCCGGGCGCACAGTAAATCTCGTCCGTCTGCTGGCTCTGGCGAAGCTTCCAGACCAGGGCGTGCTCGCGGCCTCCGGAACCAAGAACCAGAACATTCATAGGAGCCGTTACACTATCGGGACTTGCGCCTTGTTGTCAATCGGAAGAACCATTTCCCTGCCTTTACGTTCCGGGAAGGGTCCGGTAGCATCTTCCGGAGCGGCATTTGCGGCGCAGAGCGCGGTAATTACTTCTGCAGATTCATTCTATATTATAGTGCAGGAGGTCATGAAGATGGCGAAGTTCCAGACCAAGCGGCTTCCCGGGTCGCCAGACGTTGTGGCGCCGGACGGCTCGGACGTGCGAATTCTTCTGGGCCTCGCCGGCGGCGGCATGGCCCACTTTGAGCTGGCTCCCGGCCGCACCTCGCGCGCCGTCACGCACCGCACGGTGGAGGAAATCTGGTTCTTCATTTCCGGGCGCGGCCAGATGTGGCGCGAGCAATCGGGCGAGTCCTCGATCGTGGAGGTTTCGGCCGGCGTCTGCCTGACCATTCCCCTCGGCACTCGATTTCAATTCCGGTCGCTCGGCGCCGAGCCGCTCGCCGCTGTCGGCGTCACCATGCCGCCCTGGCCGGGCGAGGAAGAAGCTGTTCCAGTGGACGGTCCCTGGCCGGCGAATGTGTCATCGGCATGAATCAACCTGCCATTTCGCCGCTACCACCGGGAAAACCATTCAATTCCTTACCGGTAATCGCACTGAGCCGATGTTGCCGGAAGCCGGATCGCGCACGACCACATCCAGAGTGTCCGCTCCCTTGACTAACTGCACCCACTTCGTCACCTTGAATCCCGTTTTCATCAGGTTGGGAATGCCGCCCGCCGCCACTTGCAGCTTCATGTTGTAGCCGTCCGTGTGGACGACTTTGCCTTCAGCATTCGACTGGGCAAGCACAACGGCCAGGTTCACGAATCTGCCCGCCGTCCCGCTCTGGACCTTCATGTCGTGAGCATCCATATTGATGGCCAGCTCCATTTCACTGTCGGGGGCCGGGACGGAATTCAGGACCGTGACCCTCAGCCCCAGGCCGGTTGAATCCAGCGGAGCGTAGATAGCCCGGTCGAGCGCCACGTTGGTCTGAGTTTCTTTTGGAGGAGTTTCCGGTGTCGCGTAATATCCCTTCCGGTAGCGCAAGTGGACGCCGTGTGTTACGACCTTCACCTTCAGTGTGTGGTATCTGCCGTTCCACCGGATGTCGTGGGGGTAGAAACCGAGCGTGTAGTCGGCCTGGTAATCGTCCATGGCGGCTTGCATGGGCCGGACCAGATCGTTGGTGTTATAGAACGCCCGGCCACCGGTTTTCGCGGCCAGCTCCTGCATGGTGCCCAGCGATGAGTAGAAGCGATTGCTGGTGCCCGCCACCAGTCCGCGAGCATCCACGGGATAGACGGCGATGTCGGCGTTGTTCAAAGCCTTGTACGCTTTATCGAGCGGTTCCGTATAAACGATCTGGTCGCGCGTGTTGCCCAGCTCGCGAGGTCTCATGAATCCGATCGCCATCGGAAAGGCGGCGGAGACCCAGATCAGGTTCTTTCGCCCCGGGAAATGCGCCAGGTAGCGGGCAATGGCCATCAGCGCGGCGGCGGTGCGATTGACGCGGTCCGTCATGAAGAAGGAGCTCTCATGCTCCTGGAGCTCGAGCATAACTTGCTCCATCCGGGCCTCATCGGCGGCCTCGCCTGCCGCCGCCTGCGAGGCGCCCGCGCTTGCGCCGGCTGCGGCGCCCCCGGCTGCGCCGGCTGCCGACGCGGAGTTTCCTGATGTTGTGCCTCCCGATGTGGGCGCTCCGGTTCCCGCTGAAGAAATTGGCACCAAAGGCGGCGGCTGGTCCGATCCGCCAATGCCCACCGGAATATTGGAAGCCTCAATTTCCTTCGGGCTTTGAATTCGGTGGCCTTTCAGCGCCGCCAGCAAAAGCCTGGGATCACTGGTAAAGTTCTGCAGCACAAACAGGTGGCTGCCCAGCAAGAAAATGGCGACCCGGTCCCGCGGCTTGAGCGCCTCGAGGAATTGGACTACCTGCGTCCGCGCCCAGTTTTGGTCCGGAAAGCTCGTGTTCAAACCATCCAGCAGAACAACCGTGACGCTGGGCGGCGCGCCGGGAAGGCGGTTGGAATATTCGTTGGGCGGCAGCGGCTTGGCCGTCTGGGGCTTTGCTGAAATCGCCGAGAAAACGTCAAGGGGGACGCGCTTGCCGTTATCGTAAAGCCTGAAATCGTCCTTCGTTAATCCTTCAACCGGATGCCCGTGGGAATCGCGGGCGACCACATTGACTTCAATCAGCCGTGTCTCAACCCGAATGACGCCTTTGTCTTTGGCCGCGCGGACACTCGCAGCGTTGCTGAACAACGCAAGTGCGGCAACAAAGCCAAGAAATATCAATACCGCCGATTTCATGTCTGGACTCGTCCCCCTCGGCTGCGACGCTCCGTTCTGACCCGTCAATAAAAATTATAGGTCCACACACCCCGATTTGTGCACTCTTGTGAGGATTGTTTTTCATTTGCAATGCTCGCCGCCCCGGGAGACGGCTCATTCGTAGCGCAGCGCGACCATGGGATCGACTTTGGTGGCGCGGCGCGCAGGGATGTAGCAGGCAAGCAACGCGACGGCGAAAAGAATCAGCGAGACGGCGATAAAGGTGAGCGGGTCGGTGGGCTTGACGCCATAAAGCAAGCTCGAAAGAAATCGCGTCAGCCCGAAAGCGCCGGCAATTCCAATGGCCAGGCCAATGAGCGCCAGCCTGAGGCCCTGGCGGATGACCATCCTAAGCACGTCGCCTTTTTCCGCTCCCAGCGCCATCCGAATGCCGATCTCATGCGTGCGCCGTTTGACTGAATACGAAATCACACCGTAGATACCCAAGGCCGCAAGCAGCAGTCCGAAGGCGGCAAAAGCGCCGACAAGCGCAACGAAGAAGCGTCGAGGCGAGATTGAGTGGTCCACGATCTGTTGAAGGGGGCGGAAGGCCGCGGCAGGCTGATTTGGATTCAACTTGCGCAAGGTCCTCATCACGCTTCCGGCGACTTGCGCGAGCGGCAACGAGGTGCGGACCACGAGTTCAGCGCCTGCCGGAGATTCCTGCATTGCGGGAAGATAGACCTGCCAGCCGGGTTCGTGCTCGACGGTACTCTGCCGGACGTCGGCGATCACGCCGACGACCACCCGGTCGTCGCCGTTCATCACGGCCACCCTGCCCACCGGATTTTCACCAGGCCACAGGACGCGGGCGACGGCCTCATTGATAATCATCACCTTTTGATTCTTTGGGCCCTCTTCCCAGGTAAAGTCCTGTCCGGACACAAAGCTCATGCCCATGGCGCGGAAAAATCCCGGCGTCACCACGTAGACCAGTGAATCGGGAAGTTCTCCGGGCCGGTATTGCTTTCCTTTCACTTGCGGCGAGCCCCAACTGCGGTTCTGTCCCAGCGGCAGATAGTCCACCATTCCCGCTGCCTCGACACCCGGAATTGCCTGCACGCGGCCTACGATCTGCTGGAACACTTCACTTCGCTTGGCCGCAGAATCGCCGTATTGATACTCAACTTTCACGGCCGCGGCCCGCGCCGGCTGGAATCCCAAATCGACGTCCAGCACGTGAATGTAACTCCGCATCAGCAAGCCCGCGCCCACCAGCAGCAGGCAGGTCAGGGCGACTTCGGCAACCGCCAGCCCGGCGCGCAGCCGCGAATGTTTCACGCCGGCGCTCATGCCGCGGCCGGTATCTCTTAACGCCTCCTGCAAATCTCCGGACGCAATATGGATGCCCGGCGCCACGCCGAAAATCACTGCGGCCAGTACGCCCATCAGCAAAGTCCACGCGAGCGCCGCACCGTCGACGCGCACGCTGCCGAGCAACGGTAGGGCAATCGATTCCTGATGGGCCAGGAAGGTCGTGATCCCACTGGCCAGGACCGCGCCCAACACCGCGCCCGCACCCGCAAGCACCAGGCTTTCCGTCAGCAATTGGCGAACCATGCGCGACCGTCCGGCGCCCAGGGCGCTCCGCACCGCGAACTCCTTGCTGCGGGCGGCGGAGCGGGAAAGTAGCAGATTCGAAAGATTGACGCAGACGATCAGCAGAATCATGCCTACCGCGGCCCACAACAGCGTCAGTGAACCGCGCAGCTTGCCGATCACATGGGCTTTCAGTCCCTCCAACTTGCCTTTGTAGTTGCCGTCATATTCCGGGTGCTTGGCGTTATAGTGAAGCCGCGGAAACAGTAGATTGGCCTCGGCCTGGGCGCGAGCCATGCTCACGCCCGGCTTGAGCCGGCCAATCAGGGTCAGAATATTTCCCGAATCCCGCATCTGGTCCAGGATCAGGGGCGTAAAGACGTCCACCTTCTCGCCGGGCGAAAACACTGCGCCGAAATCGAAAGTGGAGGGCAGCACGCCCAGCACGGTCGTCGGTTGCCCGTTCAAATCGATGCTTTTCCCGGCGATGGCGGGATCTCCGTCGAATTGTTGTTTCCAGAAAGCATGCGACAGGAGAACAACAGGACTGATGTTTTTCTGCGCTTCTTCCATCGTGAACAGGCGGCCCAGCGCCGGTTGAACTCCCAGAACCTGAAAGAAATTTCCGGCCACGCCGACGTCAGTGACGGGAATAAGGCCGTCATGACCGGCCAGCCGGTCGTTGTCCTCGGTCGAAAATGGAAAGTATCCCGTCACGTCCTGAAAGGAGTGATTCTGCGCGCGCAACTCGTCAAAGGCGTCCGCCGAATAGGTTTCGCAGGAGAATCCGCATTTCGATTCCGGGGGCGCAATCCAGACCAGTCGCGAGGGATTGGAAAAGGGCAACGGGCGCAGCAGGATGGTGTTGACCACACTGAAAATTGCCGTGTTGGCGCCGATGCCCACCGCCAGCGTCAGCACCGCAACCGCCGTGAAACCGGGATTCAAGCGCAATTGCCGCAGGCCGTATCGAACATCCTGTAGAAATGTTTCAAGCCAGTTCCATCCCCACATGTCATGGCTCCTTTCGCGCAGTTCCAGGTCATTTCCGAATCGGCGGCTGACGGCGTAATGGGCTTCCTTCGGCGTCAGGCCGTCGGCGACTTCTTCCTGCTCGCGCAGTTCGCGATGAAGGCGCATCTCTTCTTCCAGGTCGGCATGGAATCGCCTGCCGCGAAACAGCATCGCGATGCGCCGAACGCATTGGGAAAGCCAATTCATGATGCCTTCGACCTATGCCGTCTGAATCGCGCGCGTAATCGCGGCCATGACACGTTCGAATTGCGAAACTTCGACTTCAAGTTGTTTCCTGCCCAGCGCCGTCAGCCGGTAGTAGCGCGCCCGGCGATTGCCCGCCGTCACGCCCCATTTCGCCTTTACCCAGCCCTTCACCAGCATCCTCTGCAGCGCCGGGTAAAGCGAACCTTCTTCCACCTGCAGAACTTCATCCGAAACCTGTCCGATCCAGCGCGCGATTTCAAAGCCGTGCAATGCGCCGCCGCGCGCCAGAGCTTTCAGGATCAGCAGGTAGAGCGTTCCGGGCGGTATTTCGTCCTGGTGCATTAGATAGCCTCCGTAACATAGTTAGACTATGCCATGGCGCGTACGTTAGCATAAGCGGGCAGGACTTGCAATCCGCGGCTTGGGTCCTGAAGGAAGAAATCATGGCAGGGAGGACATCCGGGGCATGAGCGGCATCATTCAAGACCTGAGATACGGCCTGCGCGTGTTGGCCAAAAATCCCGGGTTCACCGCCGTCGCCGTTCTGACGCTTGCCCTGGGCATCGGCGCGAACACCGCGATTTTCAGCATCGTGAATGCCGTCATGCTGCGCTCGCTGCCGGTGCGCGATCCCGGCCGGCTCGTTGTCTTCTCAGATAATCCCGGCGAGGGGATGAGCATGAGCTCCGATATTCCGACTGGCAAACTACGAGAATATCCATTTCCTTTCTTTAAGTTCGTCAGTACCCACAGCCGATCCTTCGAGGGCATCTGCGCGTTTCAGACTCCCGAAGACACGGTGACGGTCCGCCAGCAGGGGAAGACGGGCGGCACGGTCGAGGTTGCGCAATCGAAGCTGGTCTCCGGGAATTTCTTTTCCGTGCTGGGCGTGCGCACCATTCTGGGGCGTCCGCTCACGCCCGCGGATGACCGGCCCGGCGCGCCGCCCGTTGCCGTGGTGAGCTTCGACTACTGGCAGCGCAAGCTCGCGGGCGACCGCGACGTCGTGGGCCGCACTTTCGATTTCGACGGCGTTCCGGCCACTTTGATCGGCGTTGCACCGCGCGGGTTTTTCGGCGTCCGGATGAAGCAAGGCTCGGCCGATTTCTGGATGCCGCTCAGCCTGCGCCCTCGAATGCCGCTGACGGTCATGCCGCAGGCGAAGAACCTGCTGACTGACCCCAATACTTACTGGCTGAACATGATGGGCCGGCTCAAGCCGGGCGTGAGCCTGGCTCAGGCGCGGGCTGAAGTTGACAACGAATTGCGGCAATATCTCACCGGCCGGGCAGGCGCGAAGCTCACTGAATCCGACCGGCAAAGTATCCAGCATGCTTACGTTCCGCTTGCGCCGGGCGGGCGCGGGCTTTCCCGGTTGCGCTCTGATTATTCCGAGCCGCTGCGTATTCTGTTGGTCATCGTCGGACTCGTGCTGCTGATCGCCTGTGCGAACGTGGCGAACCTGATGCTGGCGCGTGCCACGGCGCGGCAAAAAGAAATGGCGATGCGCCTGGCGCTGGGCGGATCGCGATGGCGGCTGGTGCGGCAGATTCTCGCGGAGTGCGCGCTGCTGGCTGTTGCCGGTTCGGTGGCGGGAGCACTGCTCGCCTGGTGGGGCGTGCAGGTTCTGGTGGCGATGGTCGCGGCTAAAGTTCCGTTGAACGTGCAGCCCGATCTAAAGGTGCTCGCGTTTGCGGCCGGAGTTGCCGCCCTGGCCGTGATTCTTTCAGGTCTTGCTCCGGCGCTGCGCGCTGCACGCGTTGACCTGGTTCCGGCGCTCAAGTCGGGCACAGCGCCCGGCTCGGGTGAGCGGTCGAGATTCGGCCTGGGCAAGGGCCTGGTGGTTTTTCAGATTGCCGCCTCGCTGCTGCTGATGGTCGGCGCGGGGCTGCTGGTCCACAGCCTGATTGATCTTGAAAATCAGAATCTCGGATTCAGCCCGCAGCACGTTCTGCTGGTGAACATTGATCCGGAACTCGCGGGCTACGATTCCAAGCGTTTGCCCGGCCTTTATCACGAGTTGCTGGATCGTATCGGCGCGCTGCCCGGCGTACGCTCGGCGAGCATCGGCATGACCAGCCCGATGAGTGGAAGTGAGGCTGCATTTAGCGTTTCCGTCGAGGGTGAACCCGCTCCTCAGGGCAGGAACTCTCCCCAGATTGTGGCGGTCGGGCCGGGATATTTTGAGACGGAAGGCATCCACATCGAAGCAGGCCGGCCTATCGCGGCCCAGGATACCGCCAGTTCAACTCCGATCGCGATCGTCAACCAGGCTTTTGTGAAGAAATACATTCCGCGCGGCAATCCCGTCGGCTTGCGAGTCGGAATGGGCACGCCGTTCAAAGCGCCGGGTAATCAGATCGTCGGAGTCGCGGCGGACGCCCGTTATTCAAGCGCGCGCGAGCCCGCGGGGCCCATGCTTTTTCTTTCCGCGTTCCAACTGCAATCGGTCATGGCTGCCGTGAATGAAATCGAAATCCGCGCCGCGGGTGATCCTGCAAGCGTGGCGGGCGAGGTGCGCGCAGCCATTCGTCAGATTGATCCCAATCTGCCCATCACCAGCGTCGTGCCGCTCGAGCGCCAGGTGAGCAATTCTCTGGGCCAGCAGCGGGCTCTCTCGGGCTTGATGGGATTCTTCGGAATCCTCGGCCTGGTGCTTGCCTGCGTCGGGCTTTACGGCGTGATGGCCTATAACGTGGCACGGCGCACACGAGAAATCGGTATCCGCATGGCGCTGGGCGCGGAAAAAAGCAGCGTTCTGAAAATGGTCGTCGCGCAGGGGCTGAAACTTGCATTTGCGGGCATCGCCATCGGCATCGTTGGGTCGCTTTTGCTGACGCGATTCCTCGCGAGCCTGCTTTACGGCGTGAAGGCGACCGATCTTCTGACTTTCATCGCGGTTTCCTTGATTCTCGCCGCCGTCGCTCTGGCAGCCTCGCTCATTCCCGCCCGCCGCGCCGCCAAAGTTGATCCCATGGTTGCTCTGCGATACGAATGACGCTGCGCCGCTCAGCCGATTTCCCGCCGGGCCGTTAATCCCGCCGCGGAAGCTGATAGAATAGAGAACACCTGAAATTACGGGACGAGGGACGGATGCAGGGCGGTTTTACCGAGAAATATGACGTTGTCGTGGTGGGCGCGGGACACGCCGGATGCGAGGCGGCGATGGCCGGGGCGCGCATGGGCCTCCGGACCGCGCTTTACACCATCAATCTGGACCTGATCTGCCAGATGTCGTGCAATCCTGCCGTGGGCGGCATCGCCAAGGGCCATCTGGTGCGCGAAGTGGACGCGCTGGGCGGCGTGATGGGGCAGGTGATTGACGCCACGGGCATTCAGTTTCGCCTGCTCAACACCAGCCGCGGTCCGGCCGTCTGGTCGCCGCGCGCCCAGGCGGATAAGAAAGCTTACCGCATCCGAATGCGGCAGGTGCTGGAACAGGAGTCGAACCTGCGCATCAAGCAGGCTGAGGTCGTGGACCTGATTTTTGAAAGCTGTGGCACGGGCGTCCCGCCCGTGGGGAACCATGGCCCGGAGGGCCGTGCCACGCAACAGGTTCGGGGCGTTCTTTTGCGCGACGGCCGTCGCGTTGAGGCCGGTACGGTAATCATCACCACGGGAACTTTTCTGAACGGGCTCATCCATTGCGGAGAACAAACTTATGCCGCGGGCCGTTCGGGCGAGCCGCCTTCCGTGATGCTGGGCGAGGCGCTGCGCAAGCTCGATTTTGACGTGGGACGCCTCAAGACGGGCACGCCGCCGCGGCTTGACGCGCGCACCATTGATTTTTCAAAATTCCGCCAGCAGCCGGGCGACGCGGTTCCCACGCCCTTCAGCTTTCGCACCCGAGCCATCACGCAGCCGCAGACCGTCTGCTGGATCACGCAGACCAACGCTGAAACTCATCAGGCCATCCGCGAGAACCTGAACCGCTCGCCGCTCTATTCGGGGCAAATCAAGAGCGTCGGCCCGCGCTATTGCCCTTCGATTGAGGACAAGGTCGTCAAATTCGCCGACAAGCCGCATCACCTGATTTTTCTCGAGCCCGAGGGCCTGGACACGAATGAAATTTACGTCAACGGCATGTCCACTTCCATGCCCATTGACGTTCAGGCGCAAATGGTCGCCTCCATTCCCGGTCTCGAACGCGCTGAGATGATTCGCCCCGGTTACGCCATCGAGTACGACATGATTCGGCCCACGGAACTTTATCCGTGGCTCGAAACCAAGAAAGTGGCGAACCTTTTTCTAGCCGGACAGATCAACGGCACTACCGGATATGAAGAAGCAGCTTGCCAGGGCATCATGGCGGGCATCAACGCCGGCCTTCGCGTCCAGAGCCGCGAGCCCCTTGTGATTGGCCGCACGCAGGGCTACACGGGAATTCTGATTGACGACCTGATCAGTAAAGGAGTGGACGAGCCGTACCGCATGTTCACTTCGCGCGCCGAGTTCCGCCTGCACCTGCGTATTGACAACGCCGATGAGCGCCTGACGCCCCTCGGCTATCGCGCCGGGACGATCCGGGAAGCGGACTATCAGGTGTTCCTCGAAAAGCAGAAACGCGTTTCAGCCGCCAGCAAATTTCTGCTGGAAACGCGCCTCGCGCCCGATTCGCGCCTCGGCCGGGAAATTTATTCCAGACTCGGACTGATGGACGGCGGCCAGTTGCTGGCTCCTTCGCCGCTCACCGGCGCGCAATTGCTAAAGCGCCCGGAACTGGGAATTGATGACCTGATGGAGTGGATCAATGCCGCACTCGCGGAGCGTGGACTCTCGCCGCTCGGCGGAGGCGGTGCGGCGAGCCTGTTCGAGCGCGAAGAAGCACGCCGGGTTGAGACTGACTTTAAATATGAAGGCTACCTGCAGCAGCAGGAAAAACAAATCGAGCGCATGAAGCGCGCCGAAGAGCGCCACATTCCCGATTGGTTCGATTACCGCAAAGTGTCAGGACTTTCGCGCGAAGTGGTGGAGAAATTCACGAAGGTTCGCCCGCTGACGCTCGGCCAGGCGCTCCGCATCCCCGGCGTCACCCCCGCCGCAGTTTCTCTGGTTAACGTTTACATTGAAATCTTCCAGCGCCGCAGCGCCGAGCAAGCATCAACCTGATTCGACACCACAGCCGAACTTCCCATTACTCCGCGAGGGCGGCTTTGCTGCCTTGCCCGTCGCGCGAGTCTTTACTTTCCCATGTGCTCATCGAAAAATTTCGCCATGATGCCCAGTGCTTCGTGCGTTTCCGGCAAATGGTAGTCGTACCAGAAGGCGTGGGGCAGGGCTTCAAAGACGACGAGCTGCGTCTGGTCGCCGGCGCGCAAAAAGGCGCGATCAAGGGTCGAAGTGCCGCTCAGCAGCAAGTCGCGCGTGCTGCTGATGAAGAGCGTGGGCGGCATTCCGTGCAGGTCGGCATAAATGGGCGAAAGCACAGGGTTGCGCGGGTCGGTCTTGCCCACGTAGAACGGATCGTGCGGTCCGGGTGCGGGCGGTTCCAGCGGCCCGGGAAATCCCCAAATGGTGAAGATGGCCTGCGTGTCGCCGGCCCTGCTGAAGTCGCCGAGGCCGGAGAAGACGCCCAGCGCGCCGGGCAGCGGCAGGCCAAGATGCTTCATTTCAACGGCCACTTCTCCCGTCAGAATCGCGCCCGCCGATGTTCCGAAGAGCGCCATATTCTTTGCCTTGTGTGTTTTGAGAAGCTCCCGGTAAACCGCGATCGTGTCATCCACGGCGGCGGGAAACGGATGCTCGGGCGCAAGGCGGTAGTAAACGGAAACGACGGTCGTCTTGGTGAGATAGGCGATGGGAATGCCCTCAACCAGCGAGCCTGAATCGGTGATGAAGCCGCCACCGTGCACGTTGATCAGTACGCGATCTCGCTTGTCGGCCGGAATCGAGAGTGGCGTAATAATGTCGCAGCGAACGCCGCCGATGGTTTTCGATTCCACGTTCACGGGAAAAAGTTTGCGCGCTTCGGCGGCGCGGCCGATGCGGAACCGGTCGGTCTCCTTGCGCTGCACGGCCAGCGACGGCCAGCCGAAGGATCCGCGCCGCGCCAGAAACTTCTGCGCTTCCGGGCTGATGGTTTTCGGAATCGGAACCAGGCGCGTAACGTGCTCGGTGCCGTCAGGATCGATCGTGCAGTTGTCGGGATTCTGCGTAGAACTCGAAGACGCTTGCTTCGCGTGCAGAGGATTCAGCAGGATCAGGCCTGCCGCGATCAAAGCAACACTCCCCATCACAATTTTTGCCTTCATCAGCTTCTCCTTAAGAGGTGTGTCTCAGGCCCGTGACATCAGAACACATTTTCGCCCAATTGCAAACTGTTCTCCGTGACATTCGTGAATCGTAAAACCTGCGCAATTTCGTTTGCAACGCGCAAGGGCAGGGAATACACTTTTCCCTCGGAAGCAGCATCATCCCGTTTTGATTTTACGTTGGGGGAGGATTTTCTATGGCACGCGACAAAATTTCACGGCGTGGTTTTATCGGCAGTGCGGCCGGCGCGGCGGCGCTGACCATTGTTCCGCGGCACGTCCTGGGCGGTCCCGGTTACGTTCCGCCTTCCGACATGCTCACTCTGGCCTCCATCGGCGTGGGCGCGCAGGGCACTCGCGTGATGATGGATTTTCTCAAAGAGCCCGACGTGCGCATCATCGCCGTCGCCGACGTCAACCGCGGAAGCAGCGATTACGTTGAGTGGGGGCCGAATGAACTTCGCGACAAGGTTCGCCGGCTGATCGGCGACCCGAACTGG
The DNA here is from genome assembly GCA_046706005.1 of Terriglobia bacterium. Taxonomy (GTDB): domain Bacteria; phylum Acidobacteriota; class Terriglobia; order UBA7540; family UBA7540; genus JBJKPU01. Next base: position 33,420 of record JBJKPU010000019.1, read on the forward strand.
GGCAGTAAATTCACCGGCCCCACGGCCGGACGCGAGCCGGCGCAGCAGGTCGTCAACGCCTATTACGCCAAAAAGGGCGCGAGCGTCGGCAGCGGCTGTGCGGGCTATAACGATTTTCGCGATTTGCTCGACAAGGAAAAGAGCCTTGATGGGGTGGTGGTGTGCACGCCGGACCACTGGCACGCGCCGGTTTCAATCACGGCCATGCGCGCCGGCAAACACACCTATTGCCAAAAGCCCATGACTCACACCGTTCACCAGGCTCGCCGCATGGCGGTCGTGGCGCGTGAAACCAAAGTGGCCACGTGCGTGGCGCTGGCCGTTTCCGCTTCTGAGAGCACGCGCCATCTTGAAGAATGGATCGCCGCGGGCGTGATCGGCCCGGTGCGCCACGTCAAGAACTGGTCGTCGCGCCCGTTCTGGCCGCAGGGTCTCAACCGTCCCGCGGACGTTCAGACCGTGCCTGATGGTTTCGACTGGGATTTGTGGCTCGGCCCCGCGCCCGAGCGGCCTTACAATCACGCCTATTATCCGTTCGTGTGGCGCGCCTGGTACGATTTCGGCTGCGGCTGCATCGGCGACATGGGTCAGTACAGTTTTGACACGCTCTTTCGCGTGCTCAAGCTGACCGCGCCCATTTCCGTCGAGGCCAGCTCCACCACGCCGTTTCCTGAATCGTTTCCCGCGGCTTCGATTCTGCGCTGGGAGTTTCCGGCGCGCGGCAACATGCCGGACGTCAAAATCGATTGGTACGACGGCACCCTGATGCCGCGCCGCCCCGACATTCTGCCCGACGACGAGCCCATGAGCATGGACAACGAAGGCATGCTGCTGATCGGCGACAAGGGGCAGATTCTTTGCGGATTCGAGGGCGAAAAGCCGCATCTGATTCCCGCCTCGCGCATGAAGGCCTTCACGCCGCCGCCGGACAACATCAAGCCTGCCGTGCCGCATTATCGCGAGTTCATCGAAGCGGCCAAAGGCAACGGCCCGCCGCCTCTGCCCAATTTCGAATTTGAGGCGCCCGTGGCCGAAGCCATTCTGCTGGGCAACGTCGCTCTGCGCCGCCGCGAGAAGATTCGCTGGGACGCCGAAAACCACCGCATCACCAATTCTCCCCAGGCCGAGGAGCTTTTGACCACTTCCTATCGTGGCGACTGGGGCAAAGTGGTCGGTTAAGACGGCAGGTGGCGGCGAACAGGGAAAGAGGGTTGACGAGCCTGTCGCAAGGTTCGCGGCGCTTCTACTGATACTTCCTTCTCTGGAACGCCCGGATGTCGGCGAAGGTCAGGTGATAGCCTTTTCGTCCGGCGCGCCTGGAGCGGAATCTTTTGCGCCAATATTGCTCCACGCCGATGGGATCGTCGGTGTCAATCACGTGGAGCGTCCCGGGCGCGTAGCTCACCAGCGCGGCAATGCGGCGCAGCCGCTTGCCGGTGGCGCACTCGTGGATGATCTGGTGGCAATCGCCCGCCCGCGCCAGATAGACGATTCCCTCAAAGCCTTCCGTGTCGCGCTCGCGGCCCATGTGCCGGGCGCGTTCCTCCGAAATCAATTCCAGAACGCGCGCAAATTCCGATTTCGACCGGCAAAACGCCTCCAGCATCTGGAGGCGCTGCGGCGCCCGCCCCAGCCGCAGGTGAGTGCCGTAGTCCGGAAACGACGGGTCCCGCTCGCGGCAGCGGTCCATATCCTTTTTTGTGGGCAGCTTGTCCAGCTCGAGCGCCAGTTCAGCGCAGCGCCGCAGCAGCAATTCTTTCGGGATTCTCTCTTTCCTCGAGTTCGGCGCGAATCCCATGTCCGCCTGGAACTCCGCCCACGATGGCCAATAGTGCCGCCAGTGCCACACCGGCAGGCCCGTCTTCCGCATGAACGCGCGCTCGCCCAGCACCCTGCCTTCAGTTTGGCAGCGCCTGCGGTAAGCGTCCGCGATGAATTCCTTGGTCAGCCTGAACATGGGGAAAGCGATTAGCCTGCGGCGGCAAATCAGAGGGCGCCTGCGGTTCGGCCCGTTGCCCGAGGCTTTTTTGCGGCCTTAAATATAGTACCACGTGGTTACTATTTGTCAAGAGTTAATATTGGGTGGCCGCGACTGGAATCGCTTGCCGCCGGGTTTCAGCACGGCGGCGAACTTTCACAAAGGCACGGGCGCGTGATGGCCTGGAGGCTGTTCCTACAGTTGGCAGCTGAAAACGAAAGCGGGCGGCAGGTTGCGCCAAACGATTCTTGATTTGACGGAGCTGAAATAACGGCCGAGGAGCAAGGGAAGGTCAAGCCGGGTCAATTTGCCTTTCGAGAGCTGCAATCCCATGAGGTACTGGTATTGGGTCACGACGGATTTCTCATGCAGGAAGGGCACCAGTTCGCTGAAAAGCTGATGGTGCTGCCCGGCGGACATCATGCCCAGTCCCAGGGAGGAAACGACGGCATCCACGCGGTCGAATCCGCGCTTGCGAATCTCCGGTCCCAGGCTTTCCGCCGGTGAATTGATCAGCACCAGGCGCGGGTCGGGGAATTTTTCGCGGAGATATTCCACAAAGCGGCTGTTGGTTTCAAACACCAGAAGCGTGGCCTGCGGCGGCAGTTCCTTGAGCAGGACTTCGGTCATGGCGCCCGTTCCTGGTCCCAGTTCCACCACCACCTGCGCTCGCGCCATGGGCAACGGTTCGATCATGGCGGAAACCAGTTGCGGCGAGCTGGGAGAAATGGAGGCCGTGGATCCGAAATCAGCCAGCGCCTGCCCTGCAAACAACCTGAAGCTCATCAGTGACTATCCCTCGTGAACTCGCCCTAGTTTGCACCCACACGAGGATGACGTGCAAGGGTTTTTGTTGCCCCCGCCGTGCGCGACAAAAAGTTTGGCTTTGCGAAATTGCGGAGGCTACAATACCAGCCGTTACTCCGACCGTTGCAAAGGAGACCTCTTCGTGAAACCGCAAACCGCACTTCGTATTCCCTCAAGTTCGACTCGGCCATCCCGATTGCTCAAGCTGCCTCTGGCGATTTTGTTCTGCCTGTCGCTGGCGGCGACGGCAGCGGCGCAAGGCGGGAAATTCATTGTGACTACGACGAAAGGGAAGATCCAGGGGCGAGTCTACGGCTCGCACGGCGCGCAGTTCCTCGGCATTCCTTATGCCCAGCCGCCGGTAGGCAATCTGCGATGGCGCGCGCCCCTTGCCATGGAGCCCTGGAGCGGCGTGCGAAGCGCCACAACTTTCGGAGCGCCCTGCGCGCAGCCCGATCTCGGCGACTGGAACAGAAAAGACGCCGCGAAGAGCCAGGAGGACTGCCTGTTTGTGAACGTCATTACTCCCGAGTGGCCTCCCAAGGGGAAATTGCCCGTGATGTTCTGGATTCACGGTGGCGCGAACGAAGGCGGAACGGCGTCGAGCGCGCTTTATAAGGACGGCACGCTCACGCAGCACGGCATTCTGCTGGTGACCATCAACTACCGGCTCGGCGTGTTCGGATTTTTTGCTCTTCCCGGGCTCACTCGCGAATCGGCGCACCACAGCTCCGGAAATTACGGACTGCTCGACCAGATCGCGGCGCTCCACTGGGTTCATGACAACATCGCCCGCTTCGGCGGCGACCCTTCGAACATCACCGTCTTCGGCCAGTCCGCCGGAGCCATGGATACCGGTACGCTGATGACTTCGCCTCTGGCCGGCGGATTGTTCCAGCGCGCCATCGAGGAAAGCGGAGGAGCTTTCAGCTCGTCCACGCCGCCTCTGGCCGTGGCGGAGCAGGCCGGCGAGAAGCTGGCGACGGCCCTGGGCGCTCCCGCCGGAGCCGGGAGGCTCGCATACCTTCGCAATCTGTCCGCGGCCGCGCTGATCAAAGGCAGGAGGCGGGCCGGCGGAGGGCCCATGCCCAATGCGGTTGTCGACGGCTGGTTTCTGCCGCGCTCTCCCGCTGAAGTGTTTGCCTCGGGCCGGGAAGCGCCCATCCCGCTGATCATCGGCACCACCGCGCGCGAGTTCGGAATGAAGGGTCCGGCGGAGGCAGTGCGAAAGTTCATCGAGCGGGAGTACGGCGGCCTTGCGCCGCAGGCTTTCAAGCTTTACGGCCTGGCCGATGGCGGGAAGGGCAAGAATGATCCGCTGTTCGGCCCGGTGGGCGACCAGTGGCTGGCTGATTTCCTTTTCCGCTGTCCTTCCGTAACCCAGGCCGCCTGGCACGTCGCGGCGCACCAACCCGTTTATGAATATCAGTTCGAGCACGCCATTCCCGGCCAGGAAGACCAGGGCGCGGTGCATTCCTCCGAATTGCCCTACGTCTTCGGCTACTATCCCAAAACCGGAAACATTTCCGGCCCCTTCACCAAAGTGGATTTCAATCTGGCCACACTGATGGAAACCTATTGGACCAATTTCGCCAAAACCGGAAATCCCAACGGCGGCTCGGCGCCGGACTGGCCGCAGTTCGATTCCACGCAAAAATATATCCGCTTTACGGAAAGCGGCCGCGTCGGGGTCGCCGAAGCCTTGCGCCGCCCCGAATGCAGGATTTATCAGGAAGCGCTGGAAAAGAGTTTCCATCAGGAGAAATGAGGCGCGCGCCCCGTGGCCGGCATTGTAGGGGCGGGTTTTGAAACCCGCCCTACCGGAATTCAGGGTTCTGTGCCCAGCGCAGCGGGTTGTTTGAGATGTATTCGCGCATCACGGCTCGGCGTAGGGGCGGACTCATGCGTCCGCCCCTAGCCACTTGATTGACATTATTTGAGCCTCGCACGAACATAAGGGTGACATGGCTGAGGAAATTGAGTGCGCGACCCACGGATGGTGCCAGAAGGCATACTTATGCCAGCACCTTCTGGGCATGACATCGGGGCTCGGCTTTAATCGCAACGAGCCCTCCGAGGGCGATCCCTTCCCAGACGCCTGGTGCGACGACTGCGAGCTGATCCGGGCCGCTCACAACGGTTGGAATGAGCAATCCGAGACCCTTGTGACGATTTCACTCGTGTGTTCCAGCTGTTACGAAGGAGCCCGTATACGAAACACGCATACGACCGTCACGCTCGACGACCTCGCCGGTCTACATTGGAAGTGCGGCAGTTGCGAGGAATGGCACACAGGTCCGTGCCTTGATATCGGATACAATTCCCCTTTTTACTGGGACAGTGAGCTTCAAGAGGAGGCGCGCCAGATTGAACTCCGGCCGGAACGGGGCAAAATGCGCAGGGCGACATTCCTGGACGACGATTTTTGTGCTATCCGCAACCGTGATTTTTTTGTGCGCGGGGCGCTTCTCCTTCCTGTAATTGGGACGTCAGAATATTTCTGTTGGGGCGTCTGGGGCTCGCTTAGTCGCCAGAATTTTGAAGCCCTTCTTGAGAAGGTAGATGACCCGGACCGCAGCACACTGCCCGCAATGTTCTCCTGGATGAGCAATCGGATCCCCGAGTATGAAGAAACTCTGAATTTGAAGATGTATGTGCATACCCGGCCGCCAGGCACCCGTCCGCTTTTTGAATTGGAACCAACCAGCCATCCCCTCGCCCGGGAATACCATAACGGAATTTCTCCAGAACGGGTGAAGGAGATCGTGTTAGGCCGTTTCGGTGATCCCGGTTAGGTTGCAATGCTACGCTTGGTTCGCTTGCGCCACCCGCCCGTGTCCGGCATTGTAGGGGCGGGTTTTGAAACCCGCCCCTACCGGAACTCGGGATCCTGGGCCCAGCGCAGCGCGTTGGTCGAGATGTATTCGTGGATCACGGCAAGCTCGTGCGGGTCGCGCACGATGTGCTCGTAATAATTCCGCTGCCAGACGCGCGTGCCTGGGGTTCGGCGAAATTCGTTGATACGACGGGCGGACCACGTTTTGAATCCACGCACGATTTCCGACAGGTCGCGGGGGCGGGTTTTAAAACCCGCCCTTACGATTTCAATCAACCCGTGAATGTGATTGGGCATCAGAACAAACGCGTCGAGCCGTGCCTCGGGGTAATGACGCGGCAAGTCTCGCCAATGGGAATCCACTTTTTCTCCCAGTTCACTGCGGCACATTTCCCCGTCCACAACCTCGCCGAACAAATGCTGTTTTCCGTGGGTGCAAATCGTCACGTAGTACGTTCCAGGCCCGGAGTAATCGTATCCGCGCAACCGGATGGAGCGTCGATGGTGGGTTTCCGGGTCGAACATGCGGCGTATTATATCGCGAGGCGTTGCTGCAGCGGCATCGCGAGCGGTAGGGGCGCAACGGGTCGCGATGGCTCGGGGAATTTGTCTGGGCAGGTTTGGAAACCTGCCCCTACCAGTTATCCATGCGTGCCCGCAGGAACTAAACAGCGGTCAGGTGCTGCTGGTGGGGAGTCTTGAGTCGTTCGCGGAAGAGTTGGCAGATTTCGGCGCGGGATTCGGGAGAAAGCGCGGCGAGGGCTTCGGCGGGGGAAGGGAAGCTTTCGGAAAGCCGCTTTTGCCCGGCCAGCATGGTGCTGACGGCAATCAGTCCGAGAATTTCCTCATCGCGGGGGACGTGGTCGGCAAAGTAGGAAAGAAAGCCGTCGCCCTGCCCACCCGACCCGCTGATCAGCGAGCAAACCTGCCGCACAAAGTAGTTCTTGATTTGGGATTCCGTCCTGCTCATCTTGCTCCTCGCCGGGATGGCAAAAGTTCAGGCAATGGAGATTTCAATGCGACCGCCGTCGAACAGTGTTCCGGATTCAGCAAACCGCGGTCGTCGCACGGCGCGCCACGGCCCGGACCAGCGCTTCCTCGCCCAGATCGGCCTTCAGGCGCAGGCACGACGGGCAGACCAGGATGATACTGGGTACGGCGTGGTCGTGCAGGCGCTGCACGTCCCAGCCCTTCTCGTAGGCTTCATCTTCCTTCGGCAGCCGCTGGTCGCAATACCAGCAGCGCCCTTTGCCCGTGGTTGCAATCGCCGCCAGCGCTTCCCGTACGTTCATAAGGCCCGCCCTGTAAAATAGAAAAGGCTGCCCCGTTCCGGGCAGCCCCTCCCACTAACCCTGCTACGTTTTCGAATCCAACAAGCGTCCAAAGGTTGTCCGATGACTTCTCCTGAAGTTGATTTCCGTTACGAGCACCCGCTGGTTGAGCCGCAATTCATGCAGCGATAGCACGCGCCGTTGCGAACCATGATGGCGCCGCAATCGGGGCAACTGGGAGCGTCGTCGGTGTGCTCGACGCCCGCAAGCTGCGGTTGCAGGACCGCTGTTCCCGCGGCCGTGCCCGGAGCCGAAGCGCGCGAGAATTCGCCCGCCAGTTCCTTTGCCTTGGTGGCTTCCGCGCCGTTCGGCGACTCGACACTGGCGTTTTCGCGCGGCTGCGCGTCGCGCGGCAGAAACTTGAACGCCAGCCAGCGGAAGATGTAATCCATTACCGACTTGGCAAAACGGATTTCCGGATTGGGCGTCCAGCCGCTGGGCTCGAAGCGGGTGTGGCTGAATTTGTCGCACAGCACCTTGAGCGGCACGCCGTACTGCAAGGCCAGGGAAATGGCCGTGGCGAAGCTGTCCATCAGGCCGGAAACGGTCGAGCCCTCTTTCGCCATGGTGATGAAGATTTCGCCCGGCTGCCCGTTCTCGTAAAGGCCCACGGTCAGATAGCCTTCGTGCCCGCCCACGGAAAACTTGTGGGTGAAGGCGCGGCGCTCGTCCGCCAGCTTGTGGCGAGTCGTGTGGGCCGGGGAATCGGCGCTGGGAGAAACTCTGACTTCTTCCGACTGCGGCTTGGGGGCAGCCTGCTCCCGGCCGGCCGCCGGCTGCTGCTCCTTCGGTTTGGCGTCGGAAGTGTTCAGCGGCTGAGTGCGCTTGGAGCCGTCACGGTAAATGGCAATGGCCTTCAGGCCGAGGCGCCAGGCTTCGATATAGGCCTTCTCGATGTCCTCGACCGTGGACTCCTCCGGCAGATTTACTGTTTTTGAAATTGCACCAGAAATAAACGGCTGGACGGCCGCCATCATTCGGACGTGGCCCATCCAGTGAATAGACCGCTTGCCTTTCTCCGGCTTTAGCGCACAATCGAAAACCGCCAGGTGCTCGGGCTTCAGGTGCGGCGCGCCTTCAATGGTGCCGCGCTGATCAATCGAAGCCACAATTTCCGAAGCCTGCTGCTCGTTGTAGCCGAGCTTCAGCAGCGCCCTGGGGACGATGTTGTTGACTATTTTTATCAGGCCCCCGCCAACGAGCTTCTTGAATTTCACAAGCGCCAGATCCGGTTCCACGCCCGTGGTGTCGCAATCCATCATGAAGCCGATCGTGCCGGTCGGCGCCAGCACCGTTACCTGCGCGTTGCGGTAGCCGTGTTTCATGCCGCTCGCCAGGCAGTCATCCCAGACGCGGCGCGTCGCCGCCAGCAGGGGTTCCGGAACATTTCGCGTATTGACACCGCTCAGCGCGTTACGGTGCATGGAGATGACTTCCAGAAAAGCGTCGCGGTTGACGGCGTAGCCGGCGCAAGGGCCGCCTTCAGCTGCGATCCGTGAAGACTGGAGATAAGCCTCGCCGTGCATCAGGGCCGTGATGGCCGCGGCGTAATCGCGTCCGCCCTCAGAATCGTAAGGCAGACCGTTCGCCATCAGCAGAGCGCCCAGATTCGCATAGCCCAGACCCAGCGGGCGGAATTCGTGTGAATTGCGGGTGATGCTCTCGGTCGGATAACTGGCGTTATCCACCAGAATCTCCTGCGCCGTAATCAACACGTCCACGGCGTGCTTGAACGATTCGACGTCAAATCGACCGTCGGCCCCGAGAAACTTCATCAGATTGAGTGAAGCCAGGTTGCAGGCCGAATCGTCCAGGAACATGTATTCGGAGCAGGGGTTGGAAGCGTTAATCGGAGCCGTGGTTTTGGAAGTGTGCCATTTATTAATCGTAGTGTGGAACTGCATTCCGGGATCGCCGCACTGCCAGGCTGCTTCCGAAATCTTCCTCATCAGGTCGCGGGCCCGGTAGGACTTGAAGGGTTCGCCCGTTGTGATGCAGCGAGTGGCCCAGTCCTTGTCTTCGACGACGGCCTGCATGAATTCGTTGGTGACGCGCACGCTGTTATTGGCGTTCTGGAAAAAGACGGAACTGTACGCCTCTCCATCAATCGCCGGGTCGTAGCCGGCGTCGATCAGAGTCCATGCTTTGCGTTCTTCTTTAGCTTTGCAGTCGATGAATTCCTCGACGTCGGGGTGCTCAATGTTAAGGATGACCATTTTGGCGGCGCGTCGCGTCTTGCCGCCGCTCTTGATGACGCCGGCGAAGGCGTCATAACCTTTCATGAAAGAAAGGGGACCCGAGGCAATACCGCCGCCCGACAGCGTTTCGAGCGAGGACCGCAGAGGCGAGAGGTTCGTCCCAGTGCCCGAACCCCATTTGAAGAGCATCCCTTCTGTTTTTGCCAGCGTGAGGATGCTTTCGAGGTCGTCTTTCACGGAGTTGATGAAGCAAGCGGAGCACTGTGGGTGGCGGTAGGCCTCGGATTCCCTTTTAACTTGAGCGGTTGCGGCATCCCAGTACCAGCCCGTTCCCCGGGAGCTTCGGCGGTACTTGTGCCACAGGCCGCAATTGAACCAGACCGGCGAGTTGAAAGCCGCCATCTGGCGAACTAAGAGAGAAGTCAGTTCGTCGCGGAAAACTTTTCCGTCTTCCTCGCTGCGGAAGTAGCCGCCCTCGGCGCCCCAATCGGCAATCGTGTCCGCGACGCGGCTGACGAGCTGTTTCACGCTCGATTCGCGCTCTGCCGTTCCCATCTTGCCGTGGAAATACTTTGACGCCACGATGTTCGTAGCCGTCATGGACCAGTCTTTGGGTACTTCCACCGAGCGCTGCTCAAAAATCGTTTTGCCCTTCTCGTTTTGGATCGAAGCGGTGCGGAGTTCCCACTCGATCTCATCGAAGGGATGCACGCCCGCTTTGCTGAAAATCCGTTTGAAGCCCACGCCGCGCTTGACGGCAGTTTCCCCCGTCGCGGCCTCAGCGCCCTTCATCGCCATAGAAACAGCATCCCGCTCCGCCATCATAGCCTCCCAATACGCTGCGAAAATCAGTGGCGCTGACTGTGGATAAGGCGGCGAGTTCCGCCTCGGCATTCGCCCCTAGCGACCAACCATGCGCCCTGCCGGTTCCCTCTCCTGCCTCTTTTGCTGCCAGCTTGACGCACCCTCAACCCAAACCGTACCTTGCTTCCAATCAGGTTGAGAACTCACTCGGCGGACAATAACTCCGGCTCTCGGGCTTGTCAAGAGAAAACTACAAAGGATGGGGGGAAAATCTTACATAGGCCCAAGATGTAGTGTCGGCCGCCGGAGTCCAAATACCCGCGCCGCAGCCATGCGCAGCGTGGTTCCATGCTCTCTTCTTCTATTTTAGATGCGGGAGCAGTTCTCCGCAACTCGTGGTGGGGAGAGAGAGATTGTGGGATTTGGATGACGCCGGAGCACCGCGCGGAAATCTGCAGCGGCGGGGGAAGCCGGCTTCCGTCGCGCTAGCTGGGAAGCTGAACCCGGAGATTGGATTTGCTCAGAGACTTCGCCAGCATGGCCTCGATAGTCTCGCGGCTCTGGCCGCGCGCCACGGCGATTTCTTCAACCAGGAGTTGCCAGGCGCGATCGAACATTTTCTTCTCACGGAAGGAAAGAGATTTTTCCTGGCTGATGACCAGCAAACCCTTAAAGACCTCCGCCACGCACTGCAGGGAACCGCTACGCATCTTTTCGACGTTTTCCTTGTAGCGGTCCTTCCAGTCCGGGCAGTTCCGGCATCGTCCCTTTTGAAGGTAACCGAGAATTTCCTCGATCTCGGCGCCCCTGGAAACGCGCCGCAAACCCACGCTCGAAACGTTGGTGGTGGGTACCATCACCCGCATGCTGCTGAAGTGCAGCTTAAGCTGGTAGAATTCCTGCGGCTGTCCCGTCAGGTTCCGAGTGGAGATTTGCTCGATGATGCCTACACCTTGATTGGGATATACGACTTTCTCACCAATATGAAATGTCATGACACCCCTCTGCTTTGGCTTGCCTGCAGGATTTCAGCATACGAACCCGAATCAGTAAAGTCAAGCGCCAAGGTGCGAAATCTTAGCTACCTGCACGAGTCCGCCAGGGCCTAAAATGGGCCGCTGGACCGCATGGTCAATGGCTACCAAACACCCGGCGGAAGATCCGGTCCACATGCTTCAGGTAACGTCCCAAGTTGAACGTGGCTGTGATTTCCCTGGGCGAAAGAAGTTTGCGAATGTCCGGGTCGCGTTCGACGAGCGATTTAAAGTCTTTGCCCGTTTCCCAAACCTGCATTGCGTTGCGCTGAACCCAGCGATAGGCTTCCTCGCGCGAGACGCCTTTTTCCGTTAGGTCGAGCAGAAGCTGGCCGGAGAATATCAGGCCGCGCATCAGGTTCAGGTTCTCCATCATCCGCTTGGGATAGACGACCATTTTCTCGACAAGCGTTGCCGTCTTGTCGAGCATGTAGTCGAGTAGAATCGTTGAATCCGGCAGGATGACCCGCTCGACCGAACTGTGGGAGATGTCGCGCTCATGCCAAAGCGCCATGTTTTCGAGCGCCGCCTGGGCGTTCGCCCGCACGACGCGCGCCAGCCCACAAATCTGTTCGGCCTGCACGGGATTGCGTTTGTGGGGCATCGCCGATGAGCCTTTTTGTCCGGCGGCAAAGAATTCCTCAACTTCGCGTACTTCGGTGCGTTGCAGGTGGCGCACTTCGAGCGCGATTTTCTCCAGCGAAGCGGCGGCCACTGCCAGCGTCGCCACATACATCGCGTGCCGGTCGCGCTGAATCACCTGCGATGCGGCGGGAGAAGGCATAAGTCCGAGTTTGGCGAGAATCTTCTTTTCGATTGCAGGGCTGAGATGCGAATAGATTCCGACGGCGCCGGAAATCTTGCCCACGCGCATCTGCTCCGCTGCGTCGTCGAGCCGCTTGCGATTGCGCTCGTTCTCCGCATACCAGATGGCCAGTTTCACGCCGAACGTAATCGGCTCCGCATGAATGCCGTGCGTGCGGCCGACCATCGGCGTGTTTTTGAATTCTAACGCGCGCTTCCTGAGCACCGCAGCGAGGCGCGCAAGGCCGGCCTTCAGTAAATCCGACGCCGCGCGAATCTGCAACGCCTGCGCGGTATCCACAACGTCGTTCGACGTCAGGCCATAGTGGAGAAAGCGAGCCTCGCGGCCCACGTGCTCGGCAACGTTTGTGGTGAAAGCGATCACATCGTGCTTCACCCGCTTTTCGATTTCCAGGATGCGGGAGACATCGACCTTGGCCATGCGGCGAATGGCGCGCGCCGCGCTTTTGGGGATCAGACCGGCTTCCGCCTCAGCCTCGGCCGTGGCGATTTCCACCGCCAGCCATTGGGCAAACTTGTTTTCGTCGGACCAGATGCGGCCCATTTCCAGTCTTGTGTAGCGAGGAATCATAGGAATTTTGGCTGACGAACACTCGTAAGCATTCTAGAACCTGCCGATTCAACCATGGTAACACAGACAGGCTGTCGCGCTCCCTTCATGCGCTGGCGGCTTGGGACTAAAACTGAAAGACTTTGGTGGGCGTGGACTGGCTGGCCAGATGTAGTTCGGGCCGGCCGTTTGGGCGGCGCTCAAGCGCTTCGACGGCCGAAAGCCGGGCGATTTCGGGGTGGTTGTTTTGCTCGCTAAGGTGGGCAAGCACCAGAACGGCAGCCGAGCCGTCATAATCCGACGTCAAAAACTCGCCCGTGGCGTTATTGGAAAGATGCCCTTGGCGGCCCATCACGCGCTGCTTGATGTGCCATGGATAGGGCCCCACGCGCAGCATTTCCAGGTCGTGGTTCGATTCGAAAACCAGGAAGTGGCAGCCGCGGACGTGCTGCCGCACGATTTCAGGGACATAGCCGAGGTCCGTGACAATGCCGATCTTCAATCCCTGCGTTTCGAGCGTGAATGCGACCGGGTCCTGAGCGTCATGGGGAATCGAGAATGGCGTGATTTCGATATCGCCGACGCAGAATTTCCTGCCGGGCGTGAAAATGTCTACTTGCTTCAGTTCGGCGGCCCAGGAGATGGCGGCTTTGGTTGCGGCAGAGAGGAACACGGGAATTCGCAGATGGTTCGAGAGGCCGCGCAGACCGTTGACGTGGTCGGAATGCTCGTGCGAGATGACCGCGGCGTCAAAGGCATCGGCGCGTTCGCCGATCGCCGCCAGGCGCGCCAGAGTTTCCCTTTTGCTGAAGCCGGTGTCAATCAGAAGGCGAGTCCGCTCGGTTGCGACCAGCGTCGAATTGCCGCGGCTTCCGCTTCCCAGCACGCAAACGCGAACGCTCAAAGCATCTCCCAGGAAAAAGCAGCTGCGCGGAGGCCATGCCCCGCGCGTTGACCGTCATTATACTCCAGCTCCCAAGACGAAGTGGCTCGATGCAATTTCGGCCGGAGCGTACTATTGACTGATATCTGTTGGCGCGAAGCTGAGCGGCGCGCCGAGTTCGAGTTCCAAGTCGGTTCCGTGGGGAAGCACGACTTCTTTGCCGCGCGTGGACATCACCCAGATGGCTCCGGCCGCCGCGCCCGCCAGGCTCCCGATGCCGAGCCCTTCGAGCGAATGGTGGGCGCCGATGCCCGCCAGCGTTCCAATCGTCGCCCCCTGGGCTGTGGTTCGGGCGATCGTCCCCGCGTCCTTGCCTTTCGATGAAGGGCCTTTCACTTTTCCTTCTTCCCGGTTAAAGCCTTCGTCTTCGGGCCCGCCAAAGCTCGAAAGAGAGGCTCTCAGCTCCTGAGTGGCGCCGCCGGGAAGCGTGATGGAATCAAATCGCAGGCCAAGCTGGGCCTTGCCACGGAAGCGGCCCGGTCTCACCACTTGGGTTACCTCGCCGCGAACGTAACTTCCAACCGGGATGACAATTCTGTTATCCACGGCAATCGGATAGATCGTTTCGCAATAGATGGACTCACCGACGTAGGCCGTCCGCGAATTGATCGTGTTTCTGAGTTCCACCGGAATTCTCGTTCCGGACGGCACGACATAATTCTTCTTGAGTTCAGCCAGGCTTTTGCTGGTTGCGGGCTGGCTTTTCGCGGGCTGGCTCTTCGCCTGCTGCGCAGCCCCAAGCGTCGGCATTGCAAGGCAGAAAGCAATCAGGGCGGCCTTTCGGAGCTTTGTAGAAATGATGGACATAACACTCCTTTCGGCTCAGGCTTGATTTTTTGATGTCAGCGCGCGCATAGGGTTGTAAGCCCGGAAGCAGCTTTTCTGGCGCAACTTGCTTTCAGAATCCGGACCCTCGGGCGACAACCTTAAGTAATTAATTGGCTCGCATCCGTTCCCAGAACGGAGTGGATGGCGTCGGAAATTCGCGCCGCGTGCTTCTGAACTGTTTGCGCATCTTCGCCTTCCACCATGACCCGCGCCAGGCGCTCGGTTCCCGAATATCGTACCACCACGCGCCCGCGTCGGCCCACTTCTTGTCGGCAATCCTCGATGGCGCGGCTGATTTCCGGAAATGTTTCGAGCGGTTCCTTCTCGCGCACCTGGACATTACGAATAATCTGCGGAAACTGGCGCAGCCCTCCCACCAATTCGCTGAAGCTTTTGCCCGTTTCGGCCATGATTTCGAGAATCATGAGCAGAGTGATCAGTCCGTCGCCCGCGAGCGAGACATCGCTGAAGATAATATGGCCGGAAGGCTCGCCGCCCAGATTCGCCCCGGATCGCAGCATCTCCTCCAGAACATACTTGTCGCCGACCGCCGTCCGCCGCAAGCCGATGCCGCGTTGCTCCAGCGCGAGTTCCAGACCCAGATTGGTCATCAGTGTCCCGATAATGGCGCCGCCCCGGAGTTTGCCGCTTTCGTGCAAGTGGTTCGCCGCCGCGTAAAGGATATGATCGCCGTCCGCCACTCGGCCTTCGGGGGTTGCAAAAATGGCGCGGTCGGCATCGCCGTCAAATGCCACACCCAGGTCCGTCCCGGCCGCACGAGTTGCGTCCGCCATTTGTCCGGGATGCAGCGCGCCGCACCCCAGGTTGATGTTCCTTCCGTCGGGCGCGCTGTTGAGGATGCGACACTCAACTCCAATTCTCTTGAGCAGCTCCGGGACGATTTGCCACGACGCGCCGTTCGCGCAGTCGGCAACAACGGTGATTTTTCGCTTCCCGGAACTACCGGACATGAGATTCGCCAGGTGGCTCAGGTATTCTTCGCTGAAATCGCCGGCCTCTTTCAGGTTGGTCTCAGGCCCGGTGGGTGCTTCGGAATCGAAATTCTCGAGCGACTGCTCGATTTGCAGTTCCTGAGCTTCGGTCAGCTTCATTCCCGAGCGGCCCAGGATCTTGATGCCGTTATCCTGATAGGGATTGTGCGAGGCGGAGATGACCACGCCCGCATCGAACGCGTGTTTGCGGGTGAGGAAGGCGATGCCGGGAGTGGTGAAGACGCCCGCGTAAGAGACTTCGGCTCCTTGCGCCCGCAAACCTGCCGCAAACCGCCGCGAAATCCAGGCGCTTGAATCGCGCGTGTCTTCCCCCAGCAGGACATGTGGCCTGGCCCCGGAATCCGCTTTGGAAAGATAGCTGCCGAGCGCGCGGCCCAATTGAAAGACGGTTCCGGGATCGAGCGGGTATTCGCCCGCCACTCCGCGTACGCCGTCGGTTCCGAACAACTTGGTTTTCTCACCCATGGCTCTCATATTGTAACAGGAAAGGCGCGACTCACCGGCGGGCCCCGGCGGCGAGAACGGCGTCCGCAAAGCGGATTGCGGGCAGAACAGCGCAGGGATCATGCACCCGGACGATATGCGCGCCGCCGAGAATCGCCGCTACGACAGCAGCGGCGTCCGCCGACTGGAGCGCACCGGAAGGAGTTCGAGCCAACCGTCCTGAATAGTGCGCCCGAGCCTCCAGGATTTCCGCCACCGCCCGGACAAAGGACTTTCTCGATGAGCCGATTACAATCGGTAAACCAAAGCCTTGCAGGCGGTCAAGATGGGCGAGAATTTCGTAATTCTGCCGGCGGGATTTTCCGAAACCGAGACCGGGATCGATCACGAGCTGGGAGCGCCGCACGCCCGCTTTCAGGGCCGTTTGAATGGACCGGCCCAGCCCGCCGCGCAGCGCTCTCCAGACGTCTCGGGCGAACGGGCGTCGCTGCATGGTTGCCGGGCGTCCGCGCATGTGCATCAGAATCAGGCCGGCCCGGTGTCGTCGCGCCAGGTCGGCAAGGCGTTTGTCGAAGCGCAGCCCGCTGATGTCGTTGATGATGGCCGCTCCACAGGCGAGCGCGGCTTCTGCGACTTCGGACTTCGTGGTGTCGATGGAGATTGGAGTTCCCGGGAGCTTGCGGTGAAGAGCGCGAATCACCGGGACAACTCGCCGGATTTCCTCATCGGCCGAGACAGGCTTTGAGCCTGGGCGGCTGGATTCGCCGCCGACGTCAACCCAATCCGCGCCCGCCTCCATCAGATCCATCCCATGCTTGACCGCCTTTCGGGGATCGAAAAAGCGCCCGCCGTCTGAAAAAGAATCAGGCGTCACGTTCAGAATACCCATGACGAGCGTGCGCTCACCCAACCGGATTTTGTGGCGACCGATTTGAAGTTGGAGTCTGGGGCGTTCGATCACGGCGGCACCCGGATGAATGACTAAGCTTTGAAAAGCACTACATAGGCGAGCGCGCCAGCCACGCCGCCCAGGATGGGTCCCACGATCGGAATCCAGGCGTAGGCCCAGTCTGAGCCGCCTTTGCCGGGAATGGGCAGCAGCGCGTGCGCGATGCGCGGGCCCAGGTCGCGCGCCGGGTTAATGGCGTAGCCGGTGGGCCCGCCGAGCGAAAGGCCGATGGCCCATACAAGAAAGCCCACCAGCAGCGGCGTCAGCCCCGAGGTGTTTGCCGGTTTGTACGAGGCAAGTGCCATCACTCCAAAGACCAGTGTGAAGGTCCCGATGAATTCGGTGAGGAGATTCAAGGGCGCGCGGCGCACGGCCGGCACGGTTGAAAAAACCAGGAGCTTCTTTGTCGGGTCGGTGGTTTCACCCCAGTGAGCGAGGTAGGCCAGCCAGACCAGAATGGCGCCGATGAACGCTCCAATCATTTGGGCCAGAATGTAAACCGGAACTTCGCGCAAGGGAAATTTTCCTGCCGCGGCAAGGCCCAGTGTGACTGCAGGATTGATGTGCGCGCCGCTGTAGCGCCCGATCGCATAAATTGGAATGGCCACCGCCAGCGCCCAGCCGGTCGTAATGACTATCCAGCCTGAATCCTGCGCCTTGGACTTGCCCAGAAGGACTCCCGCCACGACACCGTCGCCCAGCAAGAGCAGCATTGCCGTGCCGACGATTTCCGCCACAAAGGGCTTCATGGGTTGACTCCTCTGACAGGCATGCAAATGGACCAGTTTGCCGGCTCCGGCGACGAAGCCGCGGCCCTGCCGGGCCTCCGGTCAGAAGGAGTATAGATTCTCAGCCGCAAAATGTGGTGGAAATTAATGGCGAAAGTGCTGTGCTCCGGGCAGGGAGTCCGGAACGCGCACAGGATCGCAGACAGGTTTAAGCAGGCTGCGGACGCTCGCGCCCCGGAACGTTTCCTCCGCCGGAAGGCTGAGGTTTGAGAATCTCAGTGGTTTCGGGCGTCGGCGGCTTGGTGGTCTCCGGACGCACAAACTCCGGTAGGGGCTTGCCTTCGAGCAGCATTTTGATTTCGTTCGCGTCCAGAACCTCGCGAATCAGCAATTCCTCGGCGATGCGGGTCAGCAAATCGCGATTGGAAGTAATCACGTCCTTGGCGCGCTGATAGCCGGTCATCACGAACTTCTTCACTTCCTGGTCGATTTTGATGGCCGTGTCTTCGCTGAAGTCGCGCTGGGTAGCCAGATCGCGTCCCAGGAAGATTTCCTGCTGGTTCTTTCCGAAGGCAAGCGGGCCGAGGTCCGACATGCCGAATTCGCACACCATGCGGCGCGCCACCTGGGTGGCCTGCTCGATGTCGTTGCCGGCGCCGGTGGTAATGTGGCTCAGGAAGACTTCCTCGGCAACCCGTCCGCCCATCATGATGGCCAACTGGGATTCCAGATAATCGCGGGTGTAAGTGTGCTTGTCGTCGAGCGGCAGTTGCATCGTCACGCCCAGTGCCATGCCGCGCGGGATGATCGTTACCTTGTGCAAGGGATCGGCGTGGGGAACCATCGCCGCCACCAGAGCGTGCCCGGCCTCGTGATAGGCTGTGTTCTTCTTCTCCTCTTCGGAGAGAATCATGGACCTGCGTTCCGGCCCCATCAGGACCTTGTCCTTGGCCGTTTCGAAGTCTCTCATGATGACTTGTTTGCGGCTTTGCCGCGCCGCCAGCAGGGCGGCTTCGTTCACCAGATTGGCAAGGTCGGCGCCCGAAAAGCCGGGCGTGCCGCGTGCCAGAAGGCTCAAATCCACATCCTGGCTGAGAGGAATCTTCTTGGTGTGAACTTTCAGGATCGCTTCCCGGCCACCCACGTCGGGACGCGGCACGATGACGCGGCGGTCAAAGCGGCCCGGCCGCAACAGCGCCGGATCGAGCACGTCGGGCCGGTTGGTCGCGGCGATCAGGATCACGCCTTCATTCGATTCAAAACCGTCCATCTCCACCAGCAACTGGTTCAGCGTCTGCTCGCGCTCGTCGTGGCCGCCGCCCAGGCCCGCGCCGCGGTGTCGCCCGACGGCATCGATTTCATCAATAAAGATGATGCAGGGAGCGTTTTTCTTTCCCTGTTCGAAAAGGTCGCGCACACGCGAAGCGCCCACGCCCACGAACATTTCGACGAAGTCGGAGCCGGAAATCGAAAAGAAGGGAACGTTCGCCTCGCCGGCGATGGCGCGCGCCAGCAGCGTCTTGCCGGTTCCCGGAGGTCCCACGAGCAAAACGCCCTTGGGAATGCGTCCGCCTAGCTTCTGGAATTTCTGCGGCTCGCGCAGGAATTCGATAATTTCCTGCAATTCCTCTTTGGCTTCCTGCACGCCCGCGACGTCTTTGAAAGTCACCTTCTTCTGCTGGGTCGAGAGCAGCCGGGCGCGGCTTTTTCCAAAGGAGAGAGCTTTGTTGCCCCCGCTCTGCATCTGCCGCATGAAGATGATCCACAGGCCGATGATCAGCAGAATCGGCAGGCCGTTGATCAACCAGGTCATCCAGGAACTGCTCGAATCGCTTTTGATGTTGACGGGGACATTCTTGGCGAGCAGGGATTTGTAAAGATCGGGATAATTCGACGGAATGGTCGTGTGGAACTTGGCGTTGTCCTTCTTGAGCGTTCCGTTGACGTCCATGCCCGAAATGGTCACGTTGCTGACGTTTCCGTTATCCACCTCGTTCATGAACTGCGTGAACGTGTTCTCGGCGACCTGTTGGTGGGTCGTCGAGCGGATGACGGCAATAATCAGCAGGGCCATGACTGCCATCACGACCCAGAAGATCAGATTTTTGACCGCTGAATTCACCCCGTTCCTCCCGAAGCCTCTGGTTCCTTTGCCTTTCCCAAGCCGACAGCCTGCGCTTCTACATTGTTAGATGCCGGTCACGCTGGTTTTGGGCGCAAAATCTTCAAATTTATCCGACCGTGGCGATACAGGGCAGATTGCGCAGCCGCCCGTCGTACCCCAGTCCGTAACCTACCAGAAACCCTCCGCCGATCTTGAATCCCACGTAGTCCCTGGGCACATCCACTTTCAGTTCGTCCGTTTTTTCCACCAGAATGGCGGTGCGCACGGTCTCTGCGCCCTGGGACTGCACCGACCGGATCATGTAATCGAGTGTAATCCCGGACTGCAGAAGGCCGTCCACCAGGAGCACGTTTTTGCCCGCCGCCTCAAAATGCGGCAGAAACTGGATGGCGCGCAGAGCTGCGCCTCCCGGCAGGGTTTCATCTTTGATCTCGGCGCGGACGAAATGGCAAATCACCGGCGTCTTCAGTTCCCGGATCAGATCGGCCATGAAAAGAAAGCCGTTTTCCAGAATTCCGATCACGTGCACCGTTTTGCCGCGGTAATCGCGGTCAACCTGGCGCGCAATTTCGCGCAGCTTTTTCCGGATCTGCGCGGTCGGAATAAGCACTTTCAGGCGGTTTTCGGTGGACGGAGCGGCAGAGCTGCTCCGGCTGCGCCGGGACGGGGACTTAGGGCTTTTGGTTTTTTGTCTCAACACGATCCTCGCTGAGCGTGATTCCCGCACGCACTCTGATAACAACGGCCTGGCGTGCGCCCTCTACCGCAGCAGCGCCTTCGGCGGGCGGAAATCCTTTAACCCAAAGAATCTCACCCTCGGCTTCCAGAACCGGCCATCCTCTCCGGCGCTCGGCAGCGATCTTTCGTTCGCGAAAAAGTTCCTTCAGCTTTTCGGCCTTCAGCTTTCCGGCGGCGCGATACCGGTCGCCGGGCTTCCAGCTTCGGAGGATCAGGCTACCACGAACCCTTCGCGGGTTCAGGCCCATTCCTTCCGCACTGGTATTATATTCCTTTCCAATCTTAACGGTAGGGACAATTTTAAGCTGGAACGTGGTTCCGATTTCCGGCACCGTGATTTCGCCCGGCACGGTCACCGGATAGGCGTATTCGCGGGTTCCGATTTCTGTGCTTTCCCGTTCGACAATCAGCCAGTTGAACTCCTTGCGCACCCGAATTCCGCCGCCCAGTTTCACGGCCCGTCCGCTGCGCCCATCCGCCGCAAAGCGGCGCACTTCTTCGATCTGACGATAAGTCGGGCCCGCCCCTGTGCCCGGCACTCCATGGATCATCTGACGAATGACGCGGCGGGCAATGGAAGGCGGAAATTCGAGGAGCGCGCGTACCGGAACTTTCTCGCCGGATCCTTCCTTCGTGCGCCAGGGCTTTGCTTTTTCCCGCGCCTGCTCCTCGAGGTAGGCTTCGTCGTCCCGGGCACGCGCCGCAAGCTCCGAAAGCAGCCGGACCGCTTCCGTGCTGTACTCGCGCTCGAGCAAAGGCAGGAGCTCCAACCGAATCTTGTTCCGGCGGAATCGCGTGTTCCGATTGGTAGCATCCTGCCGGAATTCAAGTTTCTGGCGCGCGACTTCCTGTTCAATTTCCGCCCGCGTAAGGCCCAGGAACGGCCGCAGGATTTTCCCTTCCAAAGCTGGATAAATCCCGGCCAGGCCTCTGGTTCCCGCGCCCCGCAACAGACGCAAAAGGACGGTTTCCGCCTGATCGTTGGCGTTGTGCGCGGTTGCGACCTTATCCAGCTTGCCCTGCGAAATCAGGCTGAAGAAGTAGCGATAACGAAGTTCGCGCGCCGTGGCTTCCAGATTCCGGCGGCGACGGCGGGCTGTTTCGGCAACGTCCGCTGCCGCGCCAAAAAACTCGCAACCGCGTTCGCGCGCCAGGTGCCGCACGAATTCCTCATCCTGGTCCGATTCGTGGCCGCGCAAACGATGGTTGAAGTGAACGGCGGAAACGACGAGTCCCTGCTGCCGCGCCAGTTGCGTCATGAAATCGAACAGAAGAACCGAATCGGGTCCGCCCGAAACGCCCACACCCACGCGTTCGCCGGCATGAAACACGCTGCCCCGCTTCATCTCCGCCCACCAGCGCCGGAAAATCGAGCTCTTGATGGCCATGGGCAAACCCGGAAAGTCTCATTCTATCAGGACTAGCTGCGTGGAGAAGCGCCGAAGAACAGGGGGCCGTCCGCGCGCCGGAAGGTTACTGATGCCTGCGGGAAGGCGTGCTTCGCCGGGCTTTACGTTTCTTTTGACTTCTCCTCTTCGCCGGACTAAGATTCGCGTTTCGAGTAGATAGAGGAGGCGGCATGAATCGGCGGAAATTTCTGACACTGGCGGGAGCAGCGGCGGCGGGATCGGGCACTCTGGCGGAAGCGGTTTTATCCGCCCGTGGGCTGCCGGCCGAGCGCGGCCACTCCACTCGCGCCAGTCTCGACGTGGTGATGAACGAGCCCACGGGAAAGCTGAATCGAAACATCCTCGGTGATTTTTCCGAGCACTTGGGCGCCTGCATCTATGACGGCATGTGGGTCGGTCCTTCCTCTTCGATTCCGAACACGCATGGCGTGCGCAACGATACCGCTGACGCGCTGCGGCGAATCCAGGCGCCGATCATGCGCTGGCCGGGCGGCTGCTTTGCCGATACTTATCACTGGCGTGACGGCATCGGGCCGCGCGAAAAGCGCCCTTCAACCTGGAATCTGTGGTGGGGTCGCGAGGAGCCGAACTCCTTCGGCACCGACGAGTTCATGGAGTATTGCAAGGTTTCCGGGGTTTCGCCCTACCTCTGCGTCAACGTCGGCTCGGGAACAGTGCGAGAAGCCATTGAA
This sequence comes from Terriglobia bacterium, assembly GCA_046706005.1. GTDB lineage: Bacteria > Acidobacteriota > Terriglobia > UBA7540 > UBA7540 > JBJKPU01. Next base: position 55,652 of record JBJKPU010000019.1, read on the forward strand.
TGGATGCAGTACTGCAACAGTCCGGATTCCATCACCGTTGCCAAGCAGCGCGCGGCGAACGGCCATCCCGAGCCTTATAACGTCAAGTACTGGGCTATCGGGAATGAAAGTTGGGGCTGCGGCGGCAATTTTACTCCTGACGATTATGCCGACCGCTACGCAGAATTCGTCACCTTTCTCGCCAAAGCCGCCGGCAGGACGAAGGTCGAATTCGTCGCCTGCGGCACCGAAGACGGCGACTGGAATCAGAAGTTCTTTGAGGAACTCGTCAGCCGGCCCGGCGTGGGGCGGGCCACTGATATGGTGAACCAGCTTTCCATTCACCATTACTTCCGCAACGGCCCGGGCACAGGATTCACGGACGAGGAATACTACGGCCTGCTGGCTTCCGTCACGGATCTGGAAGGCAGTCTGCGCCGCGCCATCGGTGTAATTGAGGAGTTCACCGAACCCGGAAATGATCAGATTGGCATCGCGCTCGATGAATGGGGCGTGTGGCATCAAAGTGTCAACAGCGGAAACAACGCGCTGCTGCAGCCGAATACGCTGCGTGACGCCATGCTGGCCGCCGCCGTCCTGAACAGTTTGAACGGCTTTGGCAGCCGCATCACGATCGGCTGCATCGCCCAGACTTTCAACGTTCTTCAGTGCATGGCGTTCACGCGGGGGCCGAAGATGGTCCTGACTCCGACTTACTACGCCTTCGGTCTATTCCAGCCGCACATGGACGCAATCGGGCTGAAGACCATCGTGGATTCTCCTTCATTTCACGGAGTGCCGCGCCGCCCGTTCGGATATATCAGGCCGCGGGAAGTTTCCCGGCCGTGTCTCAGCGCTTCCGCTTCGCGGAACGAATCGGGCAAGACGCTTTGCATGACGCTGGCCAACCAGCACCTGACCGATTCGCTGGACGTAGAAGTTGACCTTCTGGGCGGCGGGAGCGTTTCCGGCGGCACTCTGCGCGAATTGACTTCCCAAAGCGTTCAGGATCAGAACACGTTTGAGAATCCCGATGTGGTCAAACCTTCGGCACGAAAACACGTTGCGTATTCCGGCAACAAATTCACCCACACGATTCCGCCGCACACCTTGCAGTCGCTGGTCCTCGACCTCGCCTGAGCCGGCAGGATCGCCGCTGCGCACACCCGGCGCGTCAGAGCGTCGCAACAACGGGTTCCTCCGGGCAAAAAAAACGGGCGTGACTCGTGGTCACGCCCGCTCGAAGTTGTGAAGTTCAGACCTTCAGCCGGATTCTGCAGGAATTACTGGAACAAGTCCTCCTGCATGACCTTTCCGCCCGTGGAGGTATTGGTCACCTGAGTCGGATCGGTACTCGGCTCGTGCGCTGCGTCTCCTGTAGTTCCGGCCCGTGGAATGGCGAGGAAGCCTGCCAGGTCGATCTGCACCACGCCGGTCGGATTGTCGGAGCCATCCAGCACGTACCCGTAGGGCGTGCCTTTGGCCAGGTTATAAACCACCCCATCGGCGTGCGGGTCGGTGGCGTATGCGTAGTTAACCAACGACGCCGCGTTGTTGATGGTAAAGAAGGAAAAGTCGGTGAGCCCCTGCCAGGTGCTGCCGGAGGCAACCGAGGCTGGATCCTGGAGCTGGCCGACGGCGATATCATCGCTGTATCCGGCCATGAACATCACCAGGTGGGTTGTCGGATCGACCGCCGAGCCCGAGATAGTGACGGCATAATTCGGCGAGAAATTGACATAGGCGACGCCGTTAGTGGCAGGCGGCGTCCAACTGTTGAGCGTGCCGGACGTCGTGGCCGTAGTTTTCTGAATCCCCGACAGGTTCACGAATTCCGCGTCGGAAGTGTCCTCGAAAGTCAGGATTCCGACGTGATAGACGGGATCTGCCGAGTTTCCATCCACATCACCATACGAGGGTCCCGGAAACACCGTTGTGAAGTCGGTCGGAGATACGTAATAGGATTTGCCCGCCGTCACGCCGGCGCTCAAATCCACCAGTTGGACGCCGCCGTCCTCGTTGCCGCCCAGTAGAAGGTTATCGGCAAGGTCGTCCCCGAGATTTTCAGCGATTTCTTCGTTAGCGTCGTCCACCGGGTAAAGCTTGACCACGGCGCTCGCGTTGGGCACCTGCGATGCGTCAAAGACCATATACCCGTCCGACGTCGCCAGGCCGAGCAGCGGTCCGCCCAGGGGCACGGCACTGCCAATGTAGGCCGAGCCGCCGCTGAAGCTTACCTCAGGATTGGTCAGCGGAACATCCATTTCCGAGTCCACGGGATTGTCAGTTCCCGGCGTTCCGGTTGCGAGCGTATTGGCGTTAAGCACGATCACATGGTTGCTGCCGTAGGCGTAGGCCAGGACCTGCGGGTGGCCTGCCGTTCCCACAAAGGGCGCGACGCCGCCCACTTCCACGCTGCCGAAACCGCCCGAGCCCACAGCGTTGGTGTAAATCTGCGGCCAGACTTTCACCGGCGGTTTGGCGATGGTGGGATCGGTGATGTCCACCACCGCGATGCCGGAAGCACGAGCCGCCACGAACAGGTATTGATGGCCGCCGAAGGCAAGGCTGTTGATGGCTCCTGAACTGGTGGCAGCCAGACCCACGGCCGCCGGTGTGCAGGAGCAGGTGTCGACACCGGTTTCGATGGTGGTTACGAGATCGGAGGTATTCGAGGAAGTCAGGCCGTTGGTCGTGGGGCTCGCTCCGGAAGCGATGTATTTCCCGAGACCCGCAGCGAAGTCGGATGTGCCTGCCGTCGAGCTGAGGTTGCCCCCGCCCAACGGGATGGGTGTGCCGTTGTTCTTGCCGTCCCACGAGCCGTCGGAAATGTCGCTTGCGAGGGCGCCGATCAGAGCATCGGGGTCGGACGGGTTCATGACTTGACCTTCTTCCGTGAGCGTGCCGACGATCAGTCCGAAGGCGACTGCCGTCGGGTTGGTGGCCAGACCGCTGCTCGAGAAGTCGGGCACCAGGGTTTCAAGATTGGTACCCGAAGGGAAGCCGAAGTAGGAGGTGATCACCTTCTCCGCGCCCGAGTGCGCCGTCTTGATGTCGCTGGCTTTGCCGCTCTTCAGCAATCCTGAAGCGAGTGAATCAACAAACGAGGAGCCCGCGGTTACGCTGAGGCCGCTCGTGCTGTCGGAGGCGCTGTCCAGGATCATCGAAATGGAACTGCTGCTGGTGACGCTGTTTCCACTAAACTCACTGGTGTACGTGCCGCCGGTAATGACCAGGCGCACTGGGCCGGTGGGCACGGATGTCAGAGCCACGGCGAAATTGCCGCTCGAGTCCGTCGTTCCCGTCCCGATAACCGTCCCGTTGGTGCCGTCCGCGTTGATCTCATACACCGTGACCGTGGCGCCGTTGACTGCGCTTTTCACGGCGGTCCCGCTTAAAGTGAGGGCGGCGACGGCGCCTGTGCCGGTAAGCGTTATGCTCTGCGGGCTGTTGGATGCGTTATCGGCCAAACTGATCGTGGCGGTGGCTGAGCCGGAAGCCGCGGGAGTAAATGTAACTGAAATTGTGCACGACGCACCCGCCGCGACCGAGGAGCTGCAAGTGTTCGTCTGGGCAAAGTCGCTGGAGTCCGTGCCGGTCACAGAGACGCCGGTAATGGTCAGCGCCGCCGTGCCGGAATTCGTCAAGGTCACGGTTTGAGCGCTGCTCGTGGTTCCCGTGTTCTGACTTGTGAATGTCAGCGAAGAGGCGGAAAGCTGCACCGCCGGCGAGCCCTTCGAACCCGAATTATTGTTGTTAGAGCTTCCGCAGGACGCAAGTCCAGCGACTACGGATGCCAAAGCCAGAACTGCCGCAAACTTCTTCATCGACTCCCCTCCTCAGCGACTGGTGTATCGTGCGCGGATCAGAGGCTGCGCCTTGCCCGCACGGTACTATTAAATCAATTTCTTCTTGTTACATTTTTCAACCCGTGCCAAAGAATTATCTACAGCCGTTTGCGGATGTCAAGTTAAGACTCCGTAACCATGTTGGCCAACGGAGTTATCAGAAGAAAGGTAACCCATCCGTGGCAGGGCTTGACCGAGGGGGCCCTTAAGTCTCGCGGCGATTCAGGTATGCATCGCCCGAACCCTGCCTCCTGCCATTTCGGGCAGGCGGCCCAAAATCGCGCCGCCGGCCGCCTCCGTCATGCCTTATGATGGGCAGGTAGAGGAAAAACGAAGGGGCAGAGCTCCTATTCCCGGGCTAATCCCTGTGCCGGCGCTTTCAGCCGGGGTGGCAAGGGCCTGATCGTGGAGGCTGGATGCGTGTTTTGGTGATTGGCGGAACGTTGTTTATCGGCAGGCGCCTGGTCAGGCGCCTCGTGGAAGCCGGGCATGCGGTGACCATTCTGCACCGGCGCGGGAATCATCCCTTCGGCAAGCGGGTCAAAAACGCCGTGGCGGATCGGAATGACGCGGCCGCGGTTCGCAGCGCGCTTGCGGGTATGCGGTTCGACGCTGCTTATGATATCGCCTATGACATGGAGCGCGGCACGACGGCCGGGCAGGTGGAAGCTACCACCGCGGCGATACCCGGCGAACTTTCCCGCTACATCTTCATGTCGAGCATTGCGGCCTACGGCGAAGGCTTGAATCACCTTGAGGATGACCCTCTCGCCCCGGAAACGCATCCGCTGGACTACGTTCGCAACAAAGCGGCAAGCGAGCGGGCGCTTCTCAAGATGCACGCGGATTCGGGATTTCCTGCCGTGACTTTGCGGCCGCCGTTCGTTTACGGCCCGGAGAATCCTTATTACCGCGAAGCGTTTTTCTGGGACCGCCTCCGGCTCAACCGCCCTATCCTGATTCCCGGCGATGGCGATTGGCTGATGCAGTTTGTTTACGTTGACGATCTGGTGGAAGCGTGCCTGGCCGCATTGGAAAACCCCGCTGCGCCGGGCCGGGCTTACAACGTGGCGCATGAAAAGCCCGTGACCCAGGTGGAGGCCGTCCACGCCTTGGCGTCCGCGATGGGCGGAAAAGCGTCGCTCGTACACGTGCCGCGCGACATGATCGAGCACAACGGCGGCAGGCGGATTGGCGAGCCGTTATATTTTGGCGAGTATTTTGACCTTCCGCCGATTACGCAAAGGGTCGAGCGAGTGAAGCGCGAACTGAATCTCAAGCTGACGCCTTTCCGTACCGGGCTGGAAGAAACTTATCGCTGGTACGCCGAACAGGGCCCGCCGCGAAAGCTCGATTTCACGTTTGAAGATCGCATCATCGGCGAGGCTGGACGCCAAGCAGCGAATTGAGGGCGTTGTCCGTAACGAAGCGGCAGATTGTCCATCGTGGCCCGGCCAACGCGCCGATTGCCGGGACAGGTTTGAATGTGTATCTTGGCAGGAAGCAGAAGGCGGGCTGCGCGCAGACTGCGAGCAACCCGGACGGGTAGTTTGAAATTCGATAGGTCAATGCCGGAGGGAAATTGATGCGCACTTTTGTGTGTTGTGTGATTCTGGCGCTGAGCGTTCCGCTGATGGGCCTGGCGCAGAAGCACGAGCCGGGGCATCAGCGTGAGGCGGCAACCAAGGCGGCCGCGAAGTCGGAATCATCAAGGAGCGAAAAAGCCGAATCGGGCGGTGCGGCGGAAAAGAAGCCCGAGGCGCGGGAAGTCCAGACGCCGCATTCGGTCGAAATCGCCGGCGTGAAAGTGGACTACACGGCCACCGCGGGGACGCTGATTCTGCGCAACGAGAAGCAGGAGCCGACGGCGGAAGTTTTTTACATTGCCTACACGAAGAACGGGGTCGGCGATTTCGCCCATCGTCCGGTGACGTTTGCTTATAACGGCGGGCCGGGTGGATCTTCCTCGCTGGTGGATTTCGGCGGGTTTGGCCCGCGCGAAATCGTGTGGCCGCAGCCCGGCAGCACCACCGCGGTGCGCCCGCCCTATGAGATGAAGCCCAATCCGGATACGCTGCTCGCGAGCACCGATCTGGTCTTTGTCGATGCGGTGGGCACAGGCTACAGCCGCATCCTGCCGCCCAAGGGAACGAAGAAGATGTTTTACGGCGTGTCGGAGGACGCGGACGCCTTCACTCAGTTCATCCAGGAATACGTCACCAAATTCCATCGCTGGAATTCGCCCAAGTTCCTGCTGGGCGAGAGTTACGGAACCACGCGCAATGCGGTGCTGGCGAACGAACTGATCCAAAAGGGAATTTATCTGAACGGCGTCATCATGTGCTCGACGGTGCTCAGCTTCCCCACTGTCGAATTTGCGCCCGGCAATGATCTTCCCTACATTCTTTTTCTGCCTTCCTACACCGCGGCGGCCTGGTATCATCACCGCCTGAATCCGGAACCGGCAAGCCTGCCCGATTTGGTCAAAAAGGCGGAAGCCTTCGCTGAAGGGTCCTATGCCACGGCGTTGTTCAAGGGATCGGAGCTTGGCGCGGCGGAGAAGCAATCGATTGCCAGTCAGCTTTCCGAACTGACGGGGCTGCCGGCGTCCTTGTGGGTTGAGTCAAACCTGCGGATATCGCTGAGCGTGTTTCGGCGCAAATTGATGGGCTTGAAGGATGAAACCACGGGCCGCTACGACTCGCGCTACACCATCGAGCAACTCGAACCGATGCTGCCTTACCCGGAACCGGGAAGCGCGGGCGCCTCAAGCAGCGCCATGATGGGCGCGCTGACGGCGAGCTTCAATGATTACGTCGAGAATCATCTGAATTACGACAGCGACCGGCCCTACCAGCAACTCAGCTATCAGGTCAATGAGGCCTGGGACTGGAAATATCAGGGTCCTCGCATGGTGCTGGAGGGTGGAAGCAGAATGATGCTGAATGTGGCGCCCGCGCTGGCTCGCGCCATGACCAACGATCCGGGGCTGGAAGTGATGTTCAACAACGGCTACTTCGACATGGCCACGCCGTTCTTCGCCACCGAATACAGCCTGCGCCACACAACGCTGCCCAAGGGCGGCTGGCAGCGTATCGCTTTCGACTACTATCACTGTGGGCACATGCTCTATCTCAATCCCAAGGTGTTGCCTGAATTGAACGCCAATATCAATAAGTTCATCACTCAGGCCTCCGCCAAATAGCAACCAGCCAAAGGAGGAAAACGGCATGGCGAAAAAAATGAATCTTGCAGGAGCGCTGCTTCTGGCAACAGCGGCTGTGGCGCTGATGAGCCCGCCGGCCAAGGCTCAGGACCGGATCCTTCCGCTCAAGATCAAAGTGGGCGAAATGGCTCCGGACTTTGCGCTGCCTTCGGCTGACGGCAAAACCGTAAAACTTTCAGATTTCGCCGGCCATATCGTGCTGATTGATTTCTACCGCGGCTACTGGTGACCCTATTGCATGGGCGAACTCGGCGAGTTCGTGAAGCACGAAGAAGAATTCAAAAAGCTGGGCGTTCAGATTCTGGCCGTCAGCGTGGACCCGCCGGACAAAGGCAAGTGGGCGGCGGAAAAACTGCACGCTTCGTTTCCGTTTCTTTCCGATGCAAAACAGCGCGTGATGAAACTTTACGGCACGCGCTCGCCCGAATATCGCAACCGCCAGGGCGCGAGCCTCAACACGCCCACCCTGGTCCTGATTGACAAGACCGGGAAGATTCGCTGGATTCATCAGGCGACGAATTATCGCATTCGTGAATCGGTAGAGAAAGATTTGGCCGAAGCGCGAAAGCTCGAATAACCCTCCGAATTACACTCTGCCCAAGTTCCTCAGAGCGCCGGGAAAAAGTTTGCGCGGCCTATTGACACAAGGCTAATCGTTAACTATTGTGTACCGTTTCAGCCGGGGCTTCAATCCCGCTGAAACGTTCGACGGGCCATAAAGCAAACTCAGACGAAAAGGAGAAGTCACGATGAGGAATCGAAGCTGGAACGCTCTCCTCCGGTGCCTGATGGCGCTTGCCGCAGCGCTTGCGGCGCTTCCCGCGATGGCGCAGAGCGTGGTGAAAGTGACGGGAACGCAGGGCAATTGGCAACTGACTCTGAATAGCCAGCCGTACTACATCAAGGGCCTGGATTTTGGCCCTTCGCTGAGCTCCAACACTCAAACCCAGATCAACGCCTACGTGGCGGACCTGGCTGCAACCGGCGCAAACACCACCCGCACCTGGGGCACGGATTCAACCTCGGCCAAGCTTCTGACCGCCGCCGATCAGAACAACGTGGAGGTGGTGATGGGTTTCTGGCTCAACCAGAACGTCAACTACTGCACGGACCACACTCTGAACAGGACTTTGAACAATATTGTGAGCTACGTGAACCAATACAAGAACGATCCCGGCGTGCTGATGTGGGACATCGGCAACGAAGTGATTCTGCAGGCGGAGAATTATTTTTCCGGCACAACGCTTGAAAATGATCGCGTCTGCTACGCGCAATACGTGAACCAGATTTCCCAGGCCATTCACGCCGCAGACCCGAATCACCCGACCACCTCGACCGACGCCTGGACTGGCGCCTGGCCCTACTACGCCACCTACTCGCCCGATCTCGACCTTCTGGCCGTGAATCAGTACGGCGGCATCTGCACCGTGCAAAGCTCCTGGCAGGCCGGTCCGACCGGCAACGGAACGCCTTACACCAAACCTTACATCATCACGGAATTCGGGCCGCCGGGCTCGTGGGAAGTTGCGAATGATGGAAACGGCGTGCCGCTTGAACCAACCGACGCGGAAAAAGCCGCGGCCTATCCGAACGCCTGGGCCTGCATCACGGGCTCGAACAACAACGGCGCGGCGGGCGTCTCGCTGGGCGGAACGGGATTTATTTACGGCAACACGAACGATTTCGGCGGCGTGTGGTTCAACACGGAATACTCGAGCGCCATGACCAAGCGGCTTTCCTACTATTCCGTGCAGCAGATGTACACGGGCCAGCCGCCTTCGGCGAACCAGCCGCCCAACCTGCAGAGCCTGACGCTCAGTCAGACCTCAGGCATTGCGCCCAAATCATACTTCACGGTGACGGCCGACTTTACCGATCCGGAAGGCGATCCGCTCACCTACAACGTGATGCTGTGTGAGATTTATATCAACGGCAGCTCGAGCCTGAGCAACGCCACATACACGCAAACTTCTTCGGACACCTTTTACGTTCAGGCTCCGCGGACGGCGGGCGTCTGGAAGATTTACGTTTACGCCTTCGACAACCACAACAACGTTGGCATCGCCACGGCGTCGTTCGCCGTGCAATGAGGCTAAGGAAATGGATCGACGCTGACCTGCCTTCAGCCGCTGTATCGCAGGCGGCGCGGAAGTCACGGCCGATCGCTCTCTCCGGGTCGGCCGTGGCAACCGGCCACTGGATTCATCAGGCGACCAGTTACCGCATTCGCGAATCGGCGGAAGAGGATTTGGCCGAAGCGCGAAAGCTGCAATAAATGCGGATCGCGAAATTCTAACTTGCGGGCGTGCTGCCGGCAGCGTTCGAGGCAAAAAGTTTTGCCACCGATTCACGGCCCAGCACGATGAACGTCATGATGCCCAGCAACGTTCCGTAGGGAATCCCCAGGCAAGTGAGGCCCGCAATCACCATGCAGAAGGTTCTGGATTTTCGTCGGCTGAGGTTCCGGGCCGTGACGAACTTGAGAATCGTCACCGTCGCCCCCACAACAAAGAACGCCAGGCCGAACGCGGCAAGGAGCGCGCCCACAAATGCGGGCGGCGATCCGCCCGACTTCGAGGCGGCTTCCGCGGATTGGGCAATTGCGATTCCCATCAATCCGCCCATCGCCGCGTAGAACAACCCAAGGACTGAAAATATGGCGGTGAACGCGCCTGAGATGATGTAGCCCCAATACAGCAGCTTTAAATGCTCTCCATCCACAATCGCCTGACGGTCAATTTCAGCCGGCATGATCGGCCTCCTGGAGGAGGATTGGCTGGCGGAAGATTATCACAAATTTCGGCGCGATGTGCTTCTGCAATCGAATCTACTTGTACCCGCGGCGGAAGCGTACGATGTGAATCGCGAGAATCGCCGCGCAGATTACGACGGCGACGACGGTCAGCAGCAGGGGCGGAATGTTGGGATAGATGACGGCGTCCGCATAATGAAGGATGAACGCCTGATGATAACTTGTCATGCCGGCGCGTCGCTCGAAGTAAATCTCCGCCAGCGTCAGCGGGCACCACACCGGTGCGACTTCAATGAAAATGCTGTAAGCGAGTGAGCCGATATGCAGCCAGGCCAGAACGCGCCGCCGCGCCGTCAGCATCCAGCCGAAAATCACCCACGCGATCCAGGCCAGATGAATGCAGACGATTCCGACAGCCAGCGCGCGAAAAACTTCCATGCTCCCTCATAGAGTGATATCGAGGCGGCGCTTGCATTCGTCGAGGATGTCGGACGTCCGGCTGGCTCCGACGCGCGTCACGCCCAGGGCGCGGACTTCGAGAAGTTTGTCGAGATCGCGCACGCCGCCCGCGGCCTTCACCTGAACGTTGGCGGGCGAGTGGGCGCGCATCAGCTTCAGGTCTTCGATCGTCGCGCCGCCAGTGCCGTAGCCGGTGGAAGTCTTCACCCAATCGGCGCCGAGCTCGCCGCAGATTTCGCACAGCCGGATTTTGTGCTCGTCTTTGAGATAACAATTTTCAAAAATAACTTTCACTTTCTGCCCGCGCTCGTGCACAACGTCCACGACGGCCTTCACATCGGCGCGAACGTAATTCCAGTCGCCGCTCAGGACTTTGCTGATGTTGACGACCATATCGAGTTCCTGGCCGCCGTCATCGAGCGCCTGCCGCGCCTCCGCTGCTTTGATTGCCGTGGTGTGGCCGCCGTGCGGAAATCCGATCGTGGTGCTGGCCTTCACCGTCTTGCCGCGCAGAATCTCCGCGCAGCGCTTCAGGTAATACGGCATGATGCACACGCTCGCGCAATCGTAGCCGAGCGCCAGCCGGCATCCGCGATCCAGTTCATCGGCGGTGAGCTTGGGATTGAGCAGGGAATGATCGATCATTTTTGAAATGTCGGAATAGGAATAATCCATAAAAGGTCCTCCGGAACTCGGCAATCAGTTTTAAAACTGAAACTGCAGGATAACTCAGGCGAGCCTATTTGGGAAATGCCGGCGGCAGCGGCTCGGCCCGGCTCGTGCAGTGGCAGAATGCCGGTCCGTACCACCATTGCCCTGAAAAGATGAGGCTCTTGCTCCGTTGACGAAGACTACGAAACCGAAAAGCCCGTAGAATCAAAGATGGCTTCCATTTTTCTGTTTAAGCCTGCTGTCAGCGGCTGCCCCAATCTCCAGAACCGGTGGCAAGACGGCATTCATGCGCCGGACTATTCGCACTTCACAATGCTGGCGCTGTCGGCTTCGTGGCCCGCGGGACTCGATGGCCCGCTTTCACCCGCGAACGGCCAGTTGACGTTCAGCCACAACTGCTTTTCGCGAATCCTGGGCGGAACCTTATCCACGCGCATATTTTCCAGCCAGTGCACGCCCGTTTTGCCGCCCACCACGATGTCCTTATCGCCGTCGCCGTCGATGTCCTCCACCATCACCTGCGTCCCGATTTCCGCCGTGCCGTTGTAGCTGATGGGAAATCGCGTGAACTCGCCGGTGCGGCGGTTGATCTTGTAATAGAAGATGCAAAGCGGTTCGTAAAGTCCGGGATCGGGATCGCCGCGATAGCGCTTGCCGGTAATCAATTCAAGCTCGCCGTCGTCTATGTCGGCCAGCTTGAGCGCATGAGCTTCTGAAAACGAATCGTCAATCAGGTGCCGAACCCAGCTGCGGCGGCCCATGCTCACGCGCTGTTCCACCCAATAAAGGCCGAACGAATGTCCATGGCCGTAAATCAAATCCATTTTGCCGTCGCCGTTCACGTCGTAGCCGAGAATGGGAAAACCGGCTTCGCCCAGCTCCCATTCCGGATGCCATTTCCACTTGTCGCGGTCGGCATCAACATTTTCCAGCCAGCCGTGAATGGAAAGCAGATCCTGCCTGCCGTCGCCATTGATGTCCGCCACGCCTGCGCCGTGGCCGTCGGCGGTTTTGCCGCCCACTTCGTGCACAGCGGGTTTGGCGCCCGCGAAGTTGATCCAGATCAGATTCGACGGCTCGTAATGCGCCAGCACAATGTCGTCCTTGCCGTCGCCGTTGATGTCCCCGACCGCCAGGCCTTCGGTCGCCCTGGAGTGGCAGATGAGATGTTTTTCCCAGAACACATCCGGCTTTTTGGGATTCTCATACCACCACACGCCGTCGGTCTGCCAGGCTGCGGTCACAATGTCGAGCGCGCCATCGTGGTTGACGTCCACGGGAAACTGAGCGCAGTCGCCCACAAATTCGATTTTACGTTCCCCGGCAATCTGGAACGGCCACACGCCGGTGTAACGCCATTGATGACGTTTCCACTCAACGCCTCCCGGTCCGGGATTCTCATACCAGTAAGCTCCGCTCACGATGTCGAGCCGGCCGTCGCCGTTCATGTCCATCACGGAAACGGCTTCGGCGTGGTCGGTGCCGATTCGATGGGAAAGAAAAACGTCGGCGCGGCGCGATACGGGCGTGATTGCTGTGCTTTGATTTGCCTGTGCCGCCATCGCGGCTCGCGATCCGGGAACGGCCGCGAGCGCCGGAGCAGCGGCCGCGGACAATCCCAGGTTCAAAAAAGTGCGGCGTTGCATAGACCCTCCTTACAAAAAAGGAATGATTATTTCCGGAAAGGCGCGGTTGGAATCATGAAATGCCGCGCAATTATTCCGGGGCTAGCATTATCCTCGACCGGCGCCGGCTACGAAAGTTTTTTCCATGGCGGCGAACAGCTTCTTCGCATCTGGCCGTAAAAGACGAGCGCATGGCAAAATGATAGATTCATGATTTGGGTGTTCCTGGAATCCTCCCATGGCCGATGAAGTGCGGCCCAGTGTCAGCCCCTGGCTGATTGCCGCCGCCGTGATGCTCGCGACTTTCATGGAAGTGCTGGACACTTCCGTGGCTTCCGTCGCGTTGCCTCACATCGCGGGCAGCATGTCGGCCAGCGTGGATGAATCCACCTGGGTGCTGACCGGCTACCTGATTTCAAACGCCGTCGTGCTGCCCTCCACCGGCTGGCTCAGCAGTTTTTTCGGCCGCAAGCAATATCAGATCATCTCGATTCTGATTTTCGCGCTGGCTTCCGCGGCTTGCGGCGCGGCCACCAGCCTCAGCATGCTGGTGACGGCGCGCGTGATTCAGGGCGCGGCGGGCGGCGGCCTGCAACCGGTTTCGCAGGCCATTCTGCTGGAAAGTTTTCCCCGCCACAAACGCGGCCAAGCCATGGCCGTTTACGGACTCGGCATCATTCTCGCCCCGCTTCTCGGCCCCACGCTCGGCGGCTGGATCACCGACCAGTATTCCTGGCGCTGGGTTTTTTACATCAACATTCCCGTCAGCATTGCCGCCATCCTGATGATTCAGGCCTTCGTCGAGGATCCGCCTTACGCCCGGCGCGAGCGCAATCTGCCCATTGATTACATCGGTTTCGGATTTCTCGCGCTCTGGCTGGGCACTTTCCAGACGATTCTCGACAAAGGGCAGGAGGTTGACTGGTTCTCCGCCGGCTGGATTCGCTGGTTCGCGATCATCTCCGCCGTGGCGATGGTCGCTTTCATCGTTCACGAATGGCGCAGCAAACATCCGCTGGTGGATCTGCACGTCCTGCGCAATCGAAACCTGGCCGTGGGCACATTGCTGATTGGGCTGATCGGCGTGGTGATTTACGGAACCATCACGCTGCTGCCGCTTTTCCTGCAGGACCTTCTCGGCTACACCGCTTACAACAGCGGCCTGGCCGTTTCCCCGCGCGGGATCGGAGCGCTTTTCTCGCTGGCCATTGCCGGTTACCTGGTCGGCAAAATCGACAGCCGCGTGCTGATTGCGGTCGGACTGGGCATCCGTGCCGCCTCACTGTTCATGCTGGGCAATCTGAACATGCAGATTGGAATCTGGAACATTGTCTGGCCGAACATCGTCAACGGCTTTGCCAACGGCTTTCTGTTCGTTCCCCTCACCACGCTGACCATGGCCACGCTTCCCGATGAGCAGATGGGCCGCGGCACCGGCCTCTATAACCTGACGCGCAACATGGGCGCCAGCTTCGGCGTCAGCCTGGTCACCACCATGCTGGTGCGCGGCGGCCAGCGGCATCAGGACGTGCTTTCCGCCCACGTCACTCAGTACAGTCTTTCATTCCGCGAGCTTTTCGCGCGGCTCAATGATTTTCTGTCCCTGCACGCGGGCCTGATGTCGCCCGCGCAACACGCTTACGCCATCATTTATGGAATGCTTCGCCAGCAGGCCATGCTGCTTTCCTACGTGGATGACTTCCGCCTGCTCGGAGTCCTCACGCTGCTCTGCACTCCGTTCCTGCTGCTCTTCCGCGGCAAAGGATTAACCCGCCGCCGCCCGCCCATGACGCATTGAACGTAGAGACGTTCCGCTGGAACGTCTCAGATGCAAGACGCTGCACCGCAGCGTCTCTGCGGGTATAATGGCAGGCCGAAAATGTTTGAGAGATACACGGAAAAAGCCCGGCGGGTGATTTTCTTCGCGCGCTACGAAGCGAGCAACTTCGGAAGCCCGTACATCGAGTCTGAGCATTTGCTGCTTGGCTTGCTGCGGGAAGATCAGGGGCTCACCCGTCGTATCGGATTGGGCGAAAACCCGCTCTATGCAATCCGTGCAATGATCGAACGCGAAAAACCTCCGAGCGAAACGACCGGCCCGTCCGGCGAAATACCTCTGAGCGAGGAAGGCAGAAACGTGTTGCGGTTCGGCGCTGAAGAATCCGAGCGCATGGCGGACAGCCACATCGGCACCGAGCACCTGCTGCTCGGAATCCTGCGCGAAAAGAACTGCCTGGCGGCACGGCTTTTGAATGAGCGCGGCATCCAGCTTGAAGCCGCGCGCCAAAAACTGGTTGAGGCTAAAAAGAAAGAGCTTTCCGAACCGCCCGGCGAGCTATCGCCGCAAGCGTCAGGATTCACGCGTCCAAGCGAGGCAGGACGTCGCGGACAGTCTTCGCTGCTTTCGGAATTTGTCGGCGACGTCGGGCACGACGCGGCGGAAGGAAAATTCGATCCGCTGATCGGCCGGGAAGAGCAACTCGATCGCGTCGTGGGAATTCTCTGCATGCGCAGCCGCAACAATCCCGTTCTGGTGGGCGAGGCGGGCGTGGGCAAAAGCGCGCTGGTCGAAGGCCTGGCCCTTCGCATCGAGGCGGGCGAGGTGCCGGAGCGGCTGGAAGGCAAGCGCATCCTGACGTTCGACCTGGGCTCGCTCGTCGCGGTGCTCAGCGCCACGCGCCTCTCTGAAGAGCGCATGAAGACGGCGATGCGCGATCTCGAGCGGATGAAGGGCGCGGTCGTTTACATCGAGGGCCTGTTTGCGGGCGGGACAACGCCGAACCTTCCCAGGATTCTCAAGCCGCCTCTCGACCGCGGCGAAGTTCAGTGCATTGCCGCCGCCTCACCGGCCGAATACAGCAAGTGGATGGAGCGCGAGCCGTGGCTGAAAGAACATTTCTACTCCGTTGAAATTCCCGCTCCGAGCGAGGCCGACGCCATTCGCATTCTGCACACCATCAAAAAGCGCTACGAGCAGTTCCACGGCGTCGTGTATTCAGAAGAGGCTCTCGAAAACGCCGTTTATTATTCCCAGCGATTTCTTCCCAAAGGCCAGTTGCCCGACAAGGCCATTGACCTGATGGATGAGGCCGGCACGGCCGTGGCCGTCCGCCGCGAGCGCCTGCCGGAGGAGATGGCGCAGGCGCAGAAACGCATCAAACTCGTCGTGCAATGCATGGAGGAAGCTATCGTCCGCCACGAGTTCGAGAAGGCCAGGTCCTATTCAGAGGAAGAAAAAAGAGAGCGGGAAAATCTGAAAGCGCTGGCAAAAAAATATAATTTCACCCCTGCCACCACGGGCAGCGTCGGCGTGGAAGACATCGAAGAAGTGCTTTCGCGCTGGACGAACATTCCCATTGAAACCATCCGCAAAGAGCGCCACAACACGTAACGCCCACCTTTAGGTGGGCATGCGCCGCGAAAGCAAAATGCCGGCCTGAAGGCCGGCGCTACAGCGGCCTACGGTCGCCTACTGCTTCAAAATCCAGCCGGAGATTTTTTCCAGCACTTCGGGCGCGATGGTGATTTCAATCGAGGCGTATTCGGCGGGCGAACCGGTTTTGGCGGGCTGGAAGAGGTGATTCAAGCCGGGTAGCTCATCAATTTCAAAATGCTTGTTGCCGGCGGCTTCGAGCGCCTTGCGAATGGCGGGAAGGTTCTGTTTGGGCGGCACCTGAAGATCCTTTTCACCACTGAGCACCAGAACCGGGCAGGTGATTTTCTCGAGCGCCGTCGCCGGATTGTAGGAAATAAAATACCGGAACCAGGGTGAACCCAGCACTTTCACTTGCGTCCCCAACTGCGCTTCGGGAATCTTTCCCGCCAGCTTTTCCCGAAGTTCCTTTTCCAGAACCGCGTTGTCGCTTTCTTTCTTCACGATGTCGAGGACTTCGCGCTCTTCGGCGGCGTTCTGCTCCGACTTGTCCTTTCCCATGCCCGCGGCTTCTGAAAGCAGCAGCGACTGTTCGACCAGAATCTCTTCTCCCGGCACGCCCGAACCCGCCATCATCACCACAAAATCAACCTGTGAGTCGCGCGCCGCCACCATGGGCGCAATCACAGCGCCTTCGCTGTGGCCGATCAGCCCGATCTTGTTCGGATTCACATCCGGCTGCGAGCGGAGATAATTGAATGCCGCCTGGGCGTCATCAGCGAAATCCGCGGTGGTGGCCGTTTTCTCGCTGCCGCCCGACTTTCCGACGCCGCGCTTGTCGTAGCGCAGCACTTCGATGCCGTGGCGCGTCAGATAATCGGAAAGCACCAGAAACGGCTTGTGGCCGAAGACCGTCTCATCGCGGCCGTGCGGTCCCGAGCCCGCAATCAGCACGGCGGCCGGAAACGGTCCCTGGCCCTGCGGAATGGTCAGCGTTCCGGCCAGCCTGATGTCCGCCTTCTGATTTTCAAAGGTGACATCCTCATGGCGATAGGGCAGTGGGCCGGTAGGATTCTGCGGGCGGGGAGGTTCCAGTTGGGCCTGGTCCTTAACGCGCTTCAGGACGAGCGGCAGCGTATTGCCCATCTGCGACCAGTTTCCGTCAATCTCTGTGCGGTCTTTGTTGATCGTCCCCTGGAAGTCGCCGCCAATCTGCTTCATCTCGATGGTGAGCGAATCGCCTTCGCGCTTCACGCCCGTTGCCGGAATGCCCTTCGCGCCCTGGTCCAGGCTGTCCATGGTCGCGGTCAATCCGTCCTCGGTGTTGGTGATGTGGAACGCCAGGCGCAGCGTCGTTCCGCCCGCATCAAGCGTTCCCAGCCACGCGCCGTCAATGTCGGAAGGTTTCGCGGGCTTGTGGGTTGTTTTTATCGGCGCGGCCGCGCGTTTGAATTCAAGCGGCAGGGAATTTCCCGCCTGCGACCACGTGCCGCTGATGGTCGATCCATCGGCGCTGACCGTGCCTTCATACGAACCCTGAATCGAGTCCAAGGCGAAGTTCAGCTTCGAACCTTCCAGCGTCATGGAAGTCACAGGCATGCCGTTCGCACCCTGGTCGATGCTGTCCATCGTGGCCTTGTAGCTGCCGTCTTCGTTCTTCGCAATGTGCAGCACCAGACGCAGTTCCGCCTCGCCGGCCTTCAGCGTCCCCTGCCACTCGCCTGCGATACCCGTAGAAGCCTGGCCTTGCGGATTACCCGGCATCGCGAACCCCGAGAAGCCGTTCGCCAAACAAAGAACCAGGAAAACAGCCACCACATTCAGCTTTGATAAGCCTTTCCATAACGGTTTCATTTTACGCTCCTTCAAGATTCACATTCTTCCTTCAGTGATTGCAGCCCGGCGCGTTCCTGCCGCAATCGTCCCACAGCAACCACTTCATTCAGCCACCAGATGCCCGCAAAAACCGCCGTGTAGATGGCGGGCATGATCAGCGCCGACCACCAAGGCATCGCGGCCGCGTGTTCGCGGTAGAGCGCGACGCTCGTGATCAGCAGCCCGACGTACATGGGCAGCAGGTACCAGTACTTGACTGTTTTCAGCAGGCGGATTTGCTGATCGTAGCGCTCCGCCAGAGCCTGCACGTAACCCGTGGAGCTTTGAGCCGGGTCGGCGCTCACCGGCCCGTTTCCGTAACGGAAAAGATAAAAGATAATCCACGCCGCTCCCGACGCGATCACCAGAAATCCCGCCCGCATCAGGGAATCATTCGTACGGAATGCGAACCAGCTGAACAGCGCGATGACCAATCCGGCGGCGATGTATTCCGTCAGATTTCTCCTCGCGATCATGCGGTCAAAACGGTGGATTCTATTCTGCACGGCGGCCATAATTTCCTCGCCTTTCATTCCCGTCGCGAGAGGCTGGCCGCACCAGAGATTGCGCAATTCGTCCTGCTCCTTCATGGCTTGTCAGCCTCCTTTCCGTGAATCTTCTTTTTCAACTTCTCGCGAATCCTTGTCAGTCGCGTTGCAATCGCGCTTTCCGAAAGGCCGGAAACCGCTTCAATCTCGGCGTAACCGAGCCCTTCCAGATGCAGCAGCACAATCTGCCGGTCAATTACCGCGAGCTCGCGGATTGCCCGGTTGAGCGCCTGCACTTTTTCCGACTGCAATATTTCCTGCTCGGCATCGGAGGCAGGAGAGGGATGGTCAAAATGTTCGGGAAAGTTTTCCTCGGTGCGGGTTCGTCGATGTAGTCTTGCCGCGGAAGAAATGGCGACGTTATGCGCAATGCGATAAAGCCAGGTTCGCCGGCTCGATTCGCCGCGAAACTTCGGAAGCGCCTGCCAGATGGCGGCGGCGATTTCCTGGAAGAGATCCTCCCGGTCCATCGCCTGCTCGACGTAGGCTCCGGCGAGGCGCCTCAGGGCCGGCCCGTATTCCTCGATCAGCCGCAGGAACGTGCCGCTTTGATCCACATCCAGCACTTGCGCCCGGCCTTCCAGCACAGCTTCGGAAATCATGGCATTCCGCTTCCAGACAGGTAGTCTCGTCAGGCGCGGATTCCTTGCAGCGCGAAGGAGCCTTTTTGAGGGGGGCGGACGCATTGAGTGTAGCGCAAATTGCCCGCCAAGTCACCGCTTTGTCTCTTGGCCGGGACTGCCGCCGCTCAGCCTGATTCGCTTTACTTTGGCCGCATTTGGGATGAAAATTCAGGGAAACATTGCTGCAGGGAGGCCGTCATGGCAAACCGATTTTCAAGGCGCGAATTTCTGGAAAAATCAGCGATGGCAGGATTGGCCGCGGCCACGCTTGGTCCGGAGGCCGTGGCGGCAAAGCCCATGCCCAGCCGCATTCTGGGCCGCACGGGCGCGCGGGTTTCGATTCTGGCTCTAGGCTGTGGCAGCCGGTTGCTCAGCTACAAGACCGATGAAGCCGCAGTGGCGGCCATCAATCTGGCGCTCGATTCCGGCATCAGCTATCTCGATACGGCCTACGGCTACGGCCAGGGCCGCAGCGAAGGCTGGGTGGGCCAGGTGGCCAAAACTAGGCGCAAGGAATTTTTCCTAGCCACCAAAATCGAGCCGCGTGACGGCGCAACCGCAAGGCGAATCCTTGAAGGCAGCCTGAAGCGATTGCAGACCGACCGGATTGATCTGATCCACGTTCACGCCCCGATGGGCATGGACGACCTGGCCAAAATCGAAGCCAGGGACGGCGTGCTGAACGCGCTTTACAAAATGCGCGATGAAAAGCTGACGCGTTTCGTGGGCATCACCTGCCACAACGATCCGGAAGTTTTGAAAGTCGCTCTCGAGCGCCACGATTTCGATTGCACTCAGATGGCGCTCAACGCCGCGCAGCAGGGAATGCGGGGCAGCGAGCGCGGCATGGTGCTGAATCCGGCCATCAAAACGAGTTTCCAGCATGTGGCGCTGCCCGTGGCGCGCCGCAAGAACATGGGCATTCTGGCCATGAAGATCATGGGGCAGGAAATGCTGATCGGCTCGGGCTCGGACAAAAGCAGCGCCGCGAAGCTTCTGCAATATTCCTGGAGCCTCCCCGTGGCGGCCTGCGTGGTGGGCATGCCGACTCACGCCATGATTCGCAAGAACGCCCTGGAGGCCCGGAATTTTGAGCCCATGCCCAAAAATGAGATGCGCGATTTCTCCCACCGCATGGCCGTGGCCAACAAGCTGGCGCTCGATTTAAGGTTCCGCGACCACGTGGATTGCTAGAGCCTTTCCGGCACTGGCCGCACGTTTCATCATTTGAGTAGAAGCCGGTGGATTGCGGCGGCGCTTCCTTATTATTCATCGTGTAGCCAGTCGCAATCGAATGCCTGCCGGAACAAGCCGCAGTCCGGCCGGAAGATTCAACCTAATAATCAGGAGGATGGGCAATGATTCATCGCCGCAATTTTCTCTCGCGAGCAGGCTCGGGCCTGGCGGGAATTCTCGCCCTGAAAGGCACAGCGGTTGCGGAAGCGCCGCCCCGGCGCGCAAAAAAAGAGCGGAATCCCTGCGAAATTCCCATGGCCGACCCGCCCTGGAAGCATCTTTCCAGCGCCCACGGAGACCTGCCGGTGCCTGAAACTTCCGACCAGCAGACCGGTTCCATGGTCGGTGACATTGACGGCGACGGTCGAACCGATTTCGTGTTTACCAATCGCGTCAAGGGCAACGCCGCCATCTGGATGCAAAATTCACTCCGCGGCTGGCGGCAATATGTCGTGGACCCGGGACCTTTAAATATTGAAGCCGGCGGCACGCTCTTTGACGTTGATGGCGACGGCCATCTGGACATCATCGCCGGCGGCGACAGCACCACGAATGAAGTCTGGTGGTGGCAGAATCCCCATCCTGATTACGACCGCCCCTGGAAGCGCCGGATCATCAAGCAGTCGGGCAAAAACCAGCATCACGACATGCTGGTCGCGGATGTGCTCGGCTCCGGGCATCCGCAACTCGTTTTCTGGAACCAGGGCGCCAACACTCTTTTTCTGGCCCGTATTCCGTCTCGCCCGCGCCAACAAAGCGGCCCGTGGGAGTTCAATCCGATTTTCCACGCCGGCGCTCCGATGGAAGGTCTGGCCGTTGCGGATATTGACGGTGACGGCATCGTGGAAGTCGTGGGCGGCGGCCGATGGTTCAAGCACGAAGGCGGAATGCGATTCGCCGCTCATCTGATTGACGACTCGCAGCAGTTTTCCCGCGCCGCGGCGGGCAAGCTGATTCGCGGCACGAACGGCAGCCAGGTGGCTTTCTGCAGCGGCGACGGCTGCGGCCGGCTGAAGTGGTACCGCCAAATGAGCGACGGAAGCTGGCTCGCTCACGACCTGCTCGGCGAGGATGAAGTCCACTCGCACACGCTCCGCATCGGCGACGTGGATGGCGACGGCCACCTGGATATTTTCTGCGCGGAAATGGCCAAGTGGTGCGGCTGGACGCGCACCGTGGATTATCCGCGCGCCCATTTCTGGATTTTCTACGGTGACGGCAGGGGGAATTTCCGCAAGACCGTCGTCGCCCGGGGCGGCCACGGCACGCACGAAGCCCAACTCGCCGATTTCACCGGCGACGGCAAACTCGACATTCTTGGAAAACCTTACATGGCGGGCGCGCCCGGCGTTGACATCTATCTTAATCCCGGCCGGGGCGCGTGATCGTGTTTCCCGCGCGTGATGCTTGAGCGGCTTTCGCGATCCGTTTGCCGCGCGACGCCGCTACGACACCGCTTCAACGACGGCGGTGATGGCGGAGGAAAGCCGCAGCCAGTCGGAAGCCTCGCGCTCCAGTTGCCGCCGCCCGGTCTCGGTCAGCCGGTAATACTTGGCGCGGCGATTGTTTTCCGAAGCGCGCCACTCGGCCTCAATCCAGCCGCGGTGCTCGAGGCGATAGAGCGCCGGATAGAGCGAGCCCTGCTGCACCTGCAGCACGTCCTTCGAAATCTGCTGAATCCGCTGCGCGATGCCCCAGCCGTGCATCGGCTCGAGCTGGAGCGTTTTGAGAATCAGCAGGTCCAGCGTTCCCTGCAACAAATCAGTCGGTTTGGCCATGACACCCTGCTTTCTGAATTCGGTTTTGAGTTCGGTGTTGTCGGTCTTCAGTTCTCAGTCTTCAGTTTTCAGTCGAAGCGAAGCACGCCGCAATCCTGTCCGGGTTTCACTGACAACTGAGAACTGACAACTGACAACTTCTTTCATTCATATCTCAGCGCCACCATCGGATCCACTTTCGCCGCCCGCCGTGCGGGGATGTAACAAGCGAGAAGCGCCACGGCGATCAGAACTAGCGAGACAGCGATAAACGTGAGCGGGTCCGTCGGTTTCACTCCGTAAAGCAGGCTTGAAAGAAACCGAGTCAGCCCCAGCGCGCCGGCAATTCCGATGGCCACACCGATCAGCGTCAGCCTGAGCCCCTGTCCCACGACCATCCGCAGAACGTCGCCTTTCTGCGCGCCCAGCGCCATCCGAAGGCCGATTTCGCGCGTCCGCTGATTCACCATGTAGGACACAACTCCAAACAGGCCGACGGCGGCCAGCGTCAGGGACAGCACCGCGAACGCGAGCATCAGCGTGGCGTCAAAGCTGGCGTCGAGCGTGGATTTCCCGATCACTTGATTCATCGTCAGAATGTCGGAGACCGCAAGCTGCGGGTCCAGCCGCTGCACGATCTGCTGGATGGGCAGGGCGAGGCTCGTGACGTCCCGTTGCGAGCGCACGGCCAGCGTGGCCATGTTCGGCGTTCTGCCGCGGAAAATGACGCCATAAATCGGAAAGTACATCATGGGTTGCGGAGGCTTCGACGGCAGATAGCGCGTGTCGCCCACAACGCCGACGATTTTGAATGGTCGCGTGCCCATAAAAACGATGTGTTTCCCGATGGGGTCTTCGCCGTGAAAATACGTCCGGACGAACGACCGGCTGACGACGGCCTCCGACGCCTTGTCCAGTTGCTGATCCGCGTCGAACGTGTGGCCGCGCAGAAAGGGAATTCCCAGCGCGGCAAAGTATCCCGGATCGGCCCAGCGGACGATGGCCGTCTGTCCCTCGCCTTGCGGCAGGGGAGGATGCTCCGCGATCGTGAACCCGTTGTCGCCGCCGTAGCCCTGGCCCGGCACCAGCAGAACCAGTCCCGCGCTGCGCACGCCCGGAAGGGCTCGCACATTGCCGATCAGCGCCTTGAAAAAATTCACGCGCTGTATGTTCTCGGCGTACTTCCCCGGAGGCAGATTGATGCCCATGGTCAGCACGTTTTTCGTGATGCAGCCCAGATCGGCCGACCGCAGCCGCTGGTAGCTCCTGAGCAGCAGGCCGGCCCCGACCAGCAGAATCACCGTCAGGCTGACTTCCAGCGTCAGCAGAGTTTTGCGCAGCCGGGCTCGCAGGTGGCCGGCGCTTTGCGACCGCGACGATTCGTGAAGCGCGGCCAGCGCTCCGGCTGCCCCGGCGGAGGGTGAAGACGCGATGCAGGCAAACAGCGCGCACCCGAAAATCATGATCACGACAAAGCCCGCCACCCAGGGATCTAGGTGGATCGCATCCACGCGGCTCATGTCCGGCCGCGCCGCGATGAACCACCGCAGCAATGCGTCGGCAATCATTAGGCCCGCCGCGCCTCCCGCCGCGGCCAGCAGAACGTTCTCCGTCAGATGTTGAGCCAGCAATCGCCGGCGGCTGCAGCCCAGGGCGGAGCGGATCGCCATTTCCCTTCGGCGCGTCGCCCCGCGCGCCACCAGCAGGCCCGTGACGTTCAGGACGGCAATCAGCAGCAGGCAGAACGTGGCCGCCAGCAGGACGAACAGCGGCGTTCTCACCTCTCCCACCATCGCGTCGAGCAACGGACGGCTGTTCGCCGCCATGCTGACATACGGATCATCGAGATGCTCATCGTGCAATCGCCGCACGATCACCGAAAGCTGCGCCGTGGCTTCCTTTTCAGTCACGCCGGGCTTCAATCGTCCGACGGCCGTGAAGTCGTGCAAATCAATAGCCTGCGCTTCATGACGGCTGATTCCGTTGAACAGCGGCGTCCAGATCTGCGCGGATGGATTCGGATAGTTGAACCATTCCGGCATGACGCCAATCACGGTATTCGGATGTGCATTCAAATTGATGGTCCGGCCCAGGATGGAAGGATCGCCGCCAAACCGCCGCTTCCAGAATCCCCAGCTCAGGATGGCCGTCCGATTCGCGGACAACTGATCGTCCTCCGCCGTAAACCCGCGGCCCAGCGCGGGAGCAACGCCGAGCGCCGGAAACAGGTTCCACGTGACCGCCGCCGTCTGCACCGTCTCCGGAAGCTCGCCGCCGGGGCCGGTAAAATTCGCCTGCCCCCAGGGCCGCAGAAGCGCCAGGCTTGAAAATCCCGTGTTCTGCTTTTTCCATTCCGTGTACACGCCCGCCGCCACATAGCCGTAAGGAAGATTGCCCAGCGAACTCTGCTCGTAAACCTCCACCAGCCGCCCCGGGTCTTTGAAGGGCAAAGGCCGCAGCAGCACGGAGCGCACAACCGTGAAAAGCGCCGTCGTCGCCCCAATGCCCAACGCAAGCGTGAGAACCGCAACAATCGTGAATCCCGGATTGCGCCGCAATTGCCGCAACCCGTAACGAACGTCCTGCGCAAGCTCGTGAAGAAGGCGCGCGCCCCAACTGTCCCGGCATTCTTCTTTCAAAGCGCCCACGTTCCCGAACTCCCGCATCGCCGCATAGCGCGCTTCTTCTTCGCTCATGCCATGCGCGATGTTCTGCTCAATCTGCTTTTCCAGATGGAAGCGCAGCTCTTCATCCATTTCCTGTTCGGCCCGGTTTTTGCGGAACAGCGTCCGAAGTTTGAACATGATGACCTCTGTAGCGCCGGGCTTCAGCCCGGAAAGCCCTTATGATTCCACCGCACACCATCCAGCGTTGCGGCTACGAAACCTGGTTCCAAACCCGGCGATAACGCCGCCGCCCGAATCCGGTCCGGGTCTCACTGACAACTGAGAACTGAAAACTGACAACTTTTTTTCATTCATATCTCAACGCCACCATCGGATCGACTTTCGCCGCCCGCCGCGCAGGAAGATACGCAGCGAGCGCCGAAAACGTCAGCAGGATAATTTCCGCGCCTATTACGGAAATGGGGTCGGCCGGTCTGACTCCATAAAGCATCGCGGCCACAAGGCGATCTGCCGCGAGGGCCAGGGGAATTCCGAACACCGACCCGAAGGCCACCAGCGCCAGGCTCTCTCGCATCACCATCCACTGGACGCCGAGACGCTCCGCGCCCAGGGCCATGCGGATCCCGATTTCGTTCGTTCGCCGTGTCACAGCGTAGGACATCAGTCCGTAGATTCCGATGCAGGCCAGAAACGCGGCAAGCAATCCGAAGAAAGCGGAAAGCTGCGCGATCAGGGTTTGACTGGCAATCGACCTGTCAACTTGCTCGCTGAGAGTGTTCTCAAAGGAAATTGGCAGATTGCGGTCCACGTCGCCCACGGCATGGCGGACTTCAGCGATGATTGAAGCGCGGTCGCCCGAGTAGCGCACGTCCAGGTCATGGATGTACTTAACTTGCTGCGTATAGGGGTAGTAGGCCGCCGGCCACGGTCTTTCTCTCAAGCTTAAATACTTGGCGTCTTTCACCACGCCCACCACCTCGAAAACTTCGGCATTGGCCTTCGGGTCCGGGTTATCCGCCATGTGAAAGCGGCGACCGATGGGCGAGCCGCCTGGGAAAAATTGCCGCGCCATGGTTTCATTGATCACCGCCACTTTTGGCGAGGCAGCGGTGTCCTCCGCGCCAAAGACGCGCCCTTCCAGCAACGGAATGCCCATCGCGGCGAAGTAGGATGGTCCGACGACGTTCTCCAGGACATCATTGTTGATGCCGGGGGCGGGATGGCCGCCAACCACCGCGACCGCGTTATCCCACGCACCCTGGTTAAAGGTGAAGAAGGACATGCTGGCGGCGCGCACTCCCGGCTCTGCGCTTACTCGTTGCTCGATCTGCTGGTAGAGATTTACAAGCCGGGAATCCTGTTTGTATCCTACATCTCCCGCATCGATCGCAAACAGCAGGACATGCTCCTTGTTGAATCCTGTATCAGCGTCGTCGAGGTTGACGAGAGAGCGAAGGAAGACGCCGGCGCAAATCATCAACACGAGGGAAAGCGCGACCTGGAAAACGATCAGGGCATTGCCAAGCCTGTTCCGCCTTCCGGCATCCGCCGCCCCACGGCCCGCCTTGAGCGCGGGCGTCAAACTCACGCGCGTGGCTCGCAGCGCCGGCGCGAGGCCGAACAGGACTGCGGTTGCGATGGTGACGAGCAAAGTGAAGGCGAGAACGCGAGCATCGGGTGATACATTCAGCGGCAGTGGCTGGGAGCCGCCGGAAACCATCGCCAGAAGCGCCCCGATTGCCCGAGGCGCGAATATGATTCCAATGCCGGCCCCCAAAAAGGCTATCAGCAGACTCTCGGTGAGCATCTGCCTCACCAGCCGCGCCCGTCTCGCGCCAATCGCCATGCGAACAGCGATTTCGCGCTTTCGCGCCGACGCGCGCGCCAGCAACAGATTGGCAATATTGGCGCAGGCGATTAACAGAACAAGCCCCACCACGGTCATCAGGATTAGAAGAGGCAAAGAGAATTCGTGTCTCAGCCTGGAGAGGCCTCGCGCCGCGGGCGTAAGCTCGATGTGGGCGTGCCGCAGCGCCAGTTGCTTCTCCTTGGAAAGGACCGACCCGGTGGATTCGAGCCAAAGCTGTTGAGCCAGCATATTGACGTTCGCCTGCGCCTCTGCCACCGTGACTCCGGGCTTCAGCCGCCCGAAGATATAGAGGGATTGGAAAGTCTCATCGTCCAACCCATTCCATCCCGGCGAAACCTGCTTTTCCATCGAGAGCGGAACCCATAGGTCCGGCGACTGCCCTACGGTTGTGCCAAAGAACCGGGGCGGCGCGACTCCAATGATCGTGTAAACCGTCGAACCGAAGGTCACAGTCTTACCCAGGATGGTGGGAGCCCGGTCGAAGCGCCGCCTCCACCAGGAGTAACTGGCCACTGCGACGGGATGGCCTCCCGCAGGCTCGTCGTCAGCCTCAGTGAATGCCCTTCCCAGAATCGGCTTGACGCCCAGCATGGGGAAATACGTGCCGGAAACCAGTTGGACTTCCATTGTTTCCAGGCTGCCGCCCCTGCCCACCCTGCCGTGCATCCCGCCGAACATCAGACTGAGCACGGCGCTTGTCTCCGAGAAGACCTGATTCTTCCGGCGAAGCTCGCGATAGAAAGGGTAGGAATAAAGGAGCGTGTTCGCAAAGTCGTCCGTGCTCCCGGCAGCCCGCCCGGTTCCGAGCAGGACAAGCCGGCCAGGGTCCTTGACAGGCAATTCGCGCAGCATTACAGCGTTCATCAGGCTGAAGATCGCCGTGTTCGCTCCGATGCCGAGTGCCAGAGTAAGAACAGCAACAACCGTGAAGCCGGGATTGCGGCGCAACTGACGCAGGCCGTAGCGAATGTCCTGCGCAAGTTCGTTCAGCAAGCGCGCGCCCCAACTGTCGCGGCATTCTTCTTTCAGGGCGCCGACGTTCCCGAACTCCCGCAGCGCCGCGTAACGCGCCTCTTCTTCACTCATGCCCTTTGATTTGTTCTGCTCAATCTGCTTTTCCAGATGGAAGCGCAGTTCTTCATTGAGTTCCGACTCCAGCCGCCGCCTTCCGAAAAACGCTCGCAGGTTCAGCATTCCAATCTCCAGCCGGGAAGCCGCCCAAGCCGAGTTGATTCAAGGCGCTGGCTCTTCCCCTAGACGTTCGACAGCAGGCTAATCGCTCTCCCCTAGATTGTCAAGGGGAAAGTGAAAGGTGTTCCGCCGATTGTTAAATATGGGTATGTATTGAACAAACAGATTTCCTTTAGTTGAAATCATGTTTGCATTTGTGGTAAAGCGCCCTCATGGTTTTTGAAAGAGACCTGTGCCATTGCGCCATCAGCGCGGAGGTTTGAACATGCTTGCTTCATGTGAGGTGGTTGCTTTTGTTCCGACCGCAAAACCGGAGGAAGCGAAAAAGTTCTATAAGGATACGCTGGGTCTTCACCTTGTTTCCGAAGACCCCGGCGCTCTCGTGTTTGACGCCAACGGCGTGATGCTTCGCATTGCGAAAGTCGGAGAATTCACACCCGCTCCCTACACCGTGTTGGGATGGAAGGTGGAGAACATATCGAGTTTCGTCAAACAGTTTTCCACCAAAGGTATTCTGGCGCAGCGTTACGAAGGCCTGGCGCAGAATGAATTAGGCATCTGGACTTCGCCGGGGGGCGCCAGAGTCGCATGGTTCCGCGATCCCGATGGAAACACGTTGTCCCTGACCGAATTCTGAAGGCCGGTGAGGGAGCAGGGGATCGCCAGGAATGAGTAGTTCTCAATGCCGTTCCGGATGCGAAGATGTCCGGGGCGACGAGTCACGCGCCATAGCGGGTTTCAAGGAGAGATGATGTTTGCTCGACGATGTAATATCTCGTGCCTGATTCTGCTTCTTATCGCCGTGCTCGTGACTTTGCCGCTTCTGGCGCAACAACCCTCCGCCGCGGCCGGCACTCCGATTTATCTTGATCCTCACCAGCCCATCGAACGGCGCGTGAACGATCTTCTTGCCCGCATGACGCTCAAGGAAAAAATTGGCCAGCTCAATCTTCCCTGCGTTTACGTGGACGAGCTGGGGAAAACGATTCCTGAAAAATTGGCGGCGTGCAAACGCTTTGCCGCCGGAACGTACACGAGCGAAATTGGTCCCGGTTGCGGCTTCTTCACGCTCGCGAACACAATTTTGCATGAGGGCCCTCGCCAGCAGGCGGAATACTTCAACGAATTGCAGCGAATCGCGCTGACCCACACGCGCCTGAAGATTCCGCTGCTCGAAGATGAAGAAGGGACGCACGGCGCGATGTTTTCCGGCGCGACGATTTTTCCCGAGGGTCTCGCCATCGGCAGCACTTTCAACATGGATCTGGTCCGCCGGATCTATGCCGCCGCAGCCGAGGAAGCGCGGGCGGTGGGCATTCATGTGCTTTCGACTCTGGTTCTTGAACTCGATCGCGACCCTCGAATGGGCCGGAACGCCGAGGCTTATACGGAAGATCCTTATCTTTATTCACTGATCGCGCGCAGCATTGTCGAGGGCGCGCAGGGGACGAACATCGCCAATCCCGACAAGGTGATCGCTTTGATGACGGATTTCCCGACGCAGAGTGAGCCGGCAAGCGGTCTTGAGCGCGGGGCGATTGAGCTTTCGGAACGCGACCTGCGCGAAAATTATCTGCTGCCCTGGGAATCGGCCTTCAAGGCTGGAGCACTGGGCGTGATGGCCGGATATCCCGAGGTTGATGACGTGCCTGTTCATTCTTCGGAAAAATGGCTGACGCGCATTCTGCGCCGGCAACTTGGATTCAAGGGAATTGT